>CAUZHS010000001.1:0-144822 GCA_963579845.1 Dehalococcoidia bacterium
CGTTGACCACCAAAGGGGTCCGGCCTCAGAACCCTCCCCCGTCGCCGGCTCCAAGGACTCGCCTCCTGCTAGACCGGCATCTAGAAAACGTCCTGGCTGCCTCCTTAGCTGATTCGAGCTGATTCGAGCTGATTCGGCACTTTGACTTGGAAAGGAACGGAGGTCTATCCTCCACACTGCCATGTGTCGCCCGGCTGTCCCTACGAACCACGGCACCACGCAAGCAATTGTTCCACTAGTAGATAAGGGAGGAGACAAAGCACTTGGGCCGGATGCCCGACGACAACAATTCCGCGCAGCTCCCCTGGCTCCCCGGCGAGCAGTTTGAGCTTTCCTTCGACTCCAACGAAGGCGTCCTCACGCACCCCAAGGTCGGCGACCACGTCCTGACAGTGACCTCCCACCGGGCAATACTTCAAAGCCAACAGCCGGGCAAGCGCACCACCTGCCTGGTCCCCATGGGCCAATTGAGCGCAGTGGAGGTCATCGAGATCACCCGGCCTACCTCCCGTTTGGTGCAGGGCGGCCTGTCCCTAGGTATTGGCGTCGTCTTGGGACTCCTGGTCTGGCTGGTACTGGGGCCGTTGCTTTTGATTCTCATCGCTGGTGGCCTACCAACCATACTTAGTGTGTACCTGCTGGCAGGCTACGCCTTTCCCGACGAACAGGGAGAGCTGCTGCTCCACTCCACGGGATACAGCATACGAACGCCACTCCTGAGCGCCAACGCCCGCCGCGACGCCTATCTAGTCGCCCACCGCGTCTCGGAATTGATAGCCGCCGCTGGCCAGCGCGAGGAGCCGGATTCAACAGACACCGACCCAGCCATATCGACTGACAGCGGTCTTAAGGGACAGGGCGAAAGCGCAGGCCCAGATGGGGGCACCCGCGACAATGCAGGCGCCGAGCAAGTGGACGTAGCAGCAGCACCCCTCGCCGATACCGAACCACCCATCCCGCCAGAGCAGACCTCCGGAGCCTAGGGGGGCTTCTCCTCTTTCCGAAAGGCTATGGTAAGGAACCGTTGGGTGGACGGGACCACCGCGGCCCAAGCCGCCACCCTGTGGCCGACGACCCAAGCGATACCCAAACGCCCCAGCAGCAATGGGATGGCGTCTCTTTCTTCTCTGGCGATTTTGGCATCCACGAAGAAGTCTTGGAGGCGCTTGGGGCCGGACAGGCCCAGGGGGTGGAACCGGTCGCCAGGCTTCCGGCGGCGCACGCGTAACTCACTTCCCAGAGCGTCGGCATCGAGCACCGCGCACAGCGAATCCTGGGCTCCTCCAACGACTGAGGGGCCAATCACATTCTCTCCAACGTCCACCGTCCAAGCGCCCACGAGGAAACGTCCCGGCACCTGGACGACCACATCGCCCTCCGAAAGGGACTCGGTTACCGATGGGACACCCAATACGCAACGCTGGTGACTGAGGGAAAAGACCATGCCATGGGGCAGGGTCATCGCCTTGCCGGATGGCCCCGAAAGAAGTGTGTCCATACTCGCTAAATGCCTCTGGGACAATGCCGCACCGGCGCCGCACAGCCACTCCCATGCCGATTGGAAAACGCGGGCCCTGAGAATCCTCGGCGTGGCCTGCAGGGCCTGTCTTGACCAGATAACAGTCCCTGGAGAGCGGCGCTCATGCGGTTGAATTGCTTCCTGGGCCAGGGAGTCGAGGAACGCGGCGTCGGCCTGGACGCTCGACGCGAACCGGGCCAGGTGGGCTGCCGCCTGGGAATTGATCAGGCGAAGTTCCGGCAAGACCCTGTGCCGCAAACGATTGCGGGCAACCCGCAAAGAGCTATTGGACGGGTCTTGAGAAATAGCGGTCCCCATCTCCGCGCAGGCCGCCCCCGTATCCTCCCGCGTCACAGTAAGAAGCGGCCTGAAGAGGTCAATAGAGGTATCCATCTCCTGTCCTGAGCGATGGGACCACTCCGACATGGCGCCGGCACCACGGAGCCCTGTTCCCCTAGCAAGGCGGAACAACAGCGTCTCCGCCTGATCATCCAGCGTATGGCCCACGGCCACGGCCACGGCACTCACTCTCTTAGCGGTCTCGGCCAGGAAGGCGTAGCGAGCATCCCGGGCGGCCTTCTCTCCCAAATCAGCGCGCTTGGGCAACTGCTTGCGAGGTGAGGCTCGTCCCACCACCAGTGGTACACCCAGCTGCGCCGCAGCCGCTGCCACGAGCTTCTGCGAGCGATCATCGGTTTCGGGCTGCAAACCATGGGCGTAGAAGGCAACGGCGAGGGGCATCCTGTGCGAGTCGGGCAGCCACCTCAGGGCGTGTAACAGGGCCATAGAGTCCTGACCACCGGATACTGCCACCAGCAGCTTTTGGCCGGTCGTCAAAGCGCCCCGATGTCGGTCAACAGCCTCCCTCAGAGCTTGGGCCACTCGCAGGGCGGCGCCTTGGCGGGGAGGCACGGCGCTACGCTTCAGCCGGCCGCACGCGGGTCACCAGGACCCGTTCGATCTTCAGACCCTTCATCTCCAGCACTCTGAATTGGACATTGCCAATGGAGATATGTTCCCCCTGCTCTGGCAATCGGCCCAAGTGCTCCAGAAGAAATCCGGCCAGCGTGTCGTACTCGCCTTCGGGCAAATCCAGCCCCATACGCTCATTTGCTTCGATCACGTGGAGGTCTGCTTCCAATTCAAAGGTATCCTCGCCCACGACCAGCACCTCGTCGGGAGGAGCCGCGCCTTCTTCGCCCACCGGACCGACCACTCCTTCGATGAGCCGCTTCAGGGTTACCAAGCCAGATATGCCCCCGAACTCATCGACGACCATGGCCATCTGGTGTCCCTCGCTCCGCATATTGTCAAAGAGCTCGAGCACAGGCTTGGTCTCCGGAGCATAGTAGACATGGCGCATGGCCGTGGTCACCGAGCTCTCAGCCGCCACGGCACCCTTGGACTGGGCCCGAAGGACGTCTTTGACCGAGAGCAGCCCCACCACATTGTCCACATCGCCGTCGTAAACAGGGAACCGCGTGTGATAGTGCTCGTCATAGATGGAGAGGAACGCTCGAAGGCTCGTGTTCATAGATACCCAGACAATCTCTGTCCTTGGTGTCATGACCTCTCTAACCATGCGGTCGCCGAAGTCCAAGACCCGGCGCATCATATCGGCCTCGGCCGTCTCCACCGCTCCCATCTGGCTGCCCAAGGAGACCATCATTCTAATCTCCTCTTCGGTCACCTGCATGCTGGTGGACCTCCCCCCGCCGAAGAGTCCCGCCACGGCGCCGCTAACCCATTCCAGAAGGATGGAAAAGGGACGAAACACCCAATGGAGGCCCTGCACGGGAAGCGCGATGATGATAGAGAATCGCTCGGAATGGCGTGTGGCAATAGTCTTGGGAATTGTCTCCCCAAAAACAAGGAGCAGCAGGGTGACACTGGCGGTGGCCACCAGCATGGCCCGGCTTTCGTCCTCAAAGATCTCGAAGGCAACCCCGGTGGCCAGAGCCGCTGCTGCGGTGTTCACTAGGTTGTTTCCCAGCAGGATGGGGGGGAGAAGTTTTTCAGGCCGCTCGACCAGCCGGACTACGCGGGCAGCCCCCGCCACTCCCACGTTCGCCAGATGCCGAATCCGCAGCCGTTGGACTGAGAGAAGCGCAGCTTCAGACCCTGAAAAGAAGGCGGAGAGCACAAGGCTGATCCCCAGCAGTACCAACATTAGGGGATTAACTTCACCGAACATGACCCTCTCCCCTCATAGGCGCCTCCGTTTAGTGCTGTTGAAAGCGCTCCCTTGTAGTGGGCGATGTTAGCATAGGGTCTTCTCCCGCGTCATGGCCCGACGTTGGGCTCCCGTGTTAGGCTGAAGACCCTAGTCCTTTCCGCGGACAACCGAGGTTATTAAGTGCGTATTCTGGGTATCGAAAGCTCGTGCGACGAGACCGCCGCAGCCGTGGTGGAGGACGGACAGCGTATCCTCTCCGACGTCGTCTCCTCTCAGGTCCAACTCCACGCCCGCTATGGAGGCGTGGTGCCCGAGGTGGCTTCGCGTCAGCATCTGCTTCAGATTGTCCCCGTCTTGGAACAGGCTCTGGCTGAGGCTGCAGTGGGGTTGGATGACCTGGATGCCATCGCTGTCACCTATGGGCCCGGCCTAATGGGATCCCTCATGGTGGGGGTCAATACGGCCAAGGCCCTGGCCTACGCCCGCGGGCTGCCCCTCATCGGAGTGCATCATCTGGAGGGACACATCTACGCCGCGTGGCTGGAGTATGAAGACCCTGCAACCTCTCCGGGCTTTCCCCTGGTGGTGCTGTTGGCCTCGGGGGCTCATACCGATCTCATTTTGATGGAGGACCATTGCCGCTACCGCGTTCTAGGTCGTACCCGGGACGATGCGGCGGGCGAGGCATTCGATAAAACGGCACGGGTCCTGGGCCTGGGCTTTCCCGGGGGGCCGGCAGTCCAGAAGGCGGCAATGGGAGTGCAGGCCACAGCGCAGCTCCCTCGAGCGTGGCTGAATCATAGCTTGGATTTCAGCTTCAGCGGGCTGAAGACGGCCCTGCTCCACCGCGCCCAGGAGCAGGACATCTACCCTACCCCGGAAGGAGGGGCGGACTCCAAACGCGTCGCCGAGTTGGCGTCGGCGTTCCAAGAGGCGGTGGTGGATGTGCTGGCGGCCAAAGCGGTGGAGGCGGTGACACGGCACCAAGCGAAGGGGCTCATCCTCGGTGGGGGGGTCTCGGCCAATGCACTACTGCGCCAGGAGGTACAGCGCCGCTCACCGGTACCGGTCTTGATACCCTCGCCCCATCTCTGCACGGATAATGGGGCAATGATCGGAGCTGCGGCTTACTTCCGTTCGCGGAACGGGAGCAGCCATGGCCTGGAGCTCGACCCGGTGCCTGGACTGGCCCTGGCCCCAGCGCCGATTCCCAACTGAGCGCGTCCCCGCAAACGCCGCGCTCAAGGAGTGAGCATGTACGTCGGACGAATTGTAGCCATCGGAAAGACCAACGCCGGCTCAAATGCTGTGCTGTACCGAGTTTCCAGCCGATCGTTTCCCAATCGACAGGCGGTGGAAACTTCAACGGGACTGGCGATAATTCCCCGGAGCGGGCACGAAGGCGACCTGAGCAAGAACCCCTACATCGCCTATAACGCCCTGCGACTCGCGGGAGACTGGGCTGTGGCAAGCAACGGGTCCCATACCGACCCCATCGCCGAAAAGGTGGCCGAGGGCATACCCGTACGCGACGCGCTGGTCCAATCACTGCTGGCCTTGGACTACGAGAAGGACGACTACAATACCCCGCGCATTGCGGCGGCAGTACCCCTTCGCGGAGACAAAGGCTGGTTGGGCATCGTTCGCAAGAATGCTCTCGTGGTTAAGGAAGTGGACCTTGTGGTGGGGCAGGCCCTTTACCTGGCCACCTACGAGGCAGACGATGTTCGCGAGACCCAACGTAGCGCCTTCGACGCCATTACTGCGGACGAGGCAGCCCGGTTTCTCCTAGAGGGTGGCCACTTCGCTCAGCTTGAAAAGCCGGTAACCAGCGCGGCGGCCTTGGCGGACGACACGGGGTTCAACCTGGGAACTGCCAGCGTCGAATAGACGGTATTTTAGGCTTACAACAGCCGCATCAGATGCGGGTTTGGCGGAGGTGGCTCCGACTCCTGCTGGACAGGCAGATCGTTGATATTCCTAATATTGGGCCGGAACGGGACCGAAGCCGCAGCTGCGATATAACCAGAGTCGTGGAACACGTCCACGGGCGCTTTGGCATCGACCAGGTCTTTGATCCGCTGAGGCGTCATGGGGCCGCTCAAGATGATCTCCACCCTGTTGGCCCCTATGGCGTCGAGTTGCTCGCGGACCTGCTTGATGGCCTCCAAGGGAATGGGCGTTGCACCGGGGGTTCGCGCCAACCGGACGGCGTCGAGCCGGTCCTTCATGAGATGAGCGATAGCCACCGTTTGCGCCACCACGTCACCGCGCGGATCAACGTAGGCCACCCGGGGAATGTCTGGGGCCACCGAGCGGTCGAAGGCTGCGGCAGCTTTTCCGGGGTCACCCATCAGCTGGAGCAGCGCTCCTGAAACGGTGGCAATGGGTACGGTATTGGAAAGCTTGTTTCCCAGGACCGTCGAGACGCTCTCACACCCTCCGACCACCGCAGAGTAATCCATGATGGGTGCCACGGAGGGGTGTACGTTGTGCGCCCCCACAGAGACCATGGGTATGCCATTGGCCGCGCGTACCAAGTCGTTTGCCGCGGTAGCCCAGCCCGTGGAGTCGGCCAGAATTCCGCAGATGGCGGTCTCGTAGAGACCGAAGGAAGAGTAGGGAGCTCGAACGGACAGGCACACCTCACCATCAGCAACCTCCCTTCCTTCTTCAACCGCCCAGACCTCCCGGTTGCCCACTGAGGTAACGCGCTCCAAGACCGCCCGGACCTCTTCGGTGCCGCACAGTATGGCAGCCTGGGTACTGGAGAACTCCATGGTCACCGTGGGGTTGATGCCCTCGTTGCGGAGGATGCGCTGGGTGCGGTGCAGATAGACATCTGCAGTATCCCCGATGATGAGGGAAGGGCGGACTTCAAAGTGAGGGTTCTGAGGACGCATGTGACCGTCTTTACTGGAGATTAGGACGTATAAACTGTACGTAGCGAAAATATGCTACTTCTGGGGATGTGTGGATGCAATGTCATTGGGATGGAGGTTTAACGGATGGTATGCCACCAAACCGGAGCCGGGCGAGTCCCCGAAGGTCCTCCATGGCCGTGCCGACTACCTTGACTCGGGAGTCGGGGTCTTCACTCCACCGCACCGGAATATCCTTGATTTTAAAGCCTCGTTTTTCGGCAATGATGAGCAGCTCCGTATCGAAAAACCAGTGGTTGTTGACCACGGCGGGAAGCAGGACTTGTGCCGCGGACCTGCTCATCGCCTTGAAACCACACTGCGCATCGCTGAATTTCGTCCAGAAACCCAACTTGATAATCAAATTATACGCACGGGAAATGGTATCCCGTTTGAATGAGCGCTCGATCTGGGCCCCGCGCATGAGACGACTGCCGTTTCCAATGTGGTAGCCCTCTTCGGCGATGGCCTTCACCATCAGGGGAAATGCTTCCAGTCCCGTGGAGAGGTCAACATCCATATAGCTGACAATATCGCAGTTGCTCTCGGTCCAAGCGCGGCGGAGCGCCCGCCCTCTCCCCCGTCTGTCCAGATGGATCACGCCGACCTGGCTGGGGTGCTCGGTTGCCAAGTGTTGAGCAATGGCCAGAGTATCGTCGGTGGAGCCATTGTCGGCCACAGTGATGCGCCACGAGTGCGGGGAGAGGTGCTCGGCCAGAAACTCCCGAAGCGTGGCGATGCACGCAGGCAACGCGCGCTCCTCATTGAGTACGGGTATCACGATCTCTACCGACGTCATGCTCCGGCTCCTTCCCTGCTCTCTCGCAGGGCCTGGGCGATGGCGAAGGGGTCCGACGATACGACGCTCTCAGCGAAAAGCTCCATGCCCCCCACGTCGCTGGTACGGCTCTCCAGGCTTCCCCTGTCCACCAATCGGAAGATGACGGGAAAACCGTCCCACGATTCTTGGGCCGGGGCAAGCGGTGGCATAAGGACACCCATGTTAAAGGATCGGACACCCAGCATGTCACGGAAGACTCGTAGAACGTGGAAAACACCATCCACGGCCTCCGAGAAACCTTGGGCGAACACGAGCACCTCCTTGTCCCGAGCCGGCGTGAGGTGGGCGAGAAGATGCGAGCCGCCGACTTTATGGCTCAGCCCAAGGGAATGGTGTGTTGCCAGCAGGTCGTCAAAGTAGTTAACGTCGTGCTCACGCCGATAATTCTCCGCATCGTGGCGAAGACGCTCGATCTTCACGTAGTGCATATCCCGAGCCATGGCCACTTGGAGATGACCGTGAACCAAGGAGCCTCCGGCTCGCCACAGACAGTTCCAGAGCACGTATGGGTACATGGCGCTGGAGTCCGAGTGATACGCCCGCTCCATCCACTGGCGCGCCAAGTCCAGGTGGCCTGCCAAAGACTCCCTGGTGAAGGCCAAAGGGGCCGGTTCAGCAAAGACGACGAGGCTGTGTAACCGGTCATACTTCGCGACGTTGGCGGCGGTAACCCCGTGCTCATTTGCGATACGTCCGAAGGTGTCCTCCGGCGTGCCCTGCCAAGGGTCGGCCAGCACATCTTCGGACATAGCGGCTACTACCGACGCAGCCTCCTCCGTTTGGATCGGCCGTTGGCTTCGGAGGCTGTTGAAGAGGGCACCTTCGCCTGTGACCCGGTTGACTACCCTTACCACCTCTTGGGATTCCACCGCTGCGACGCTCCCGAATTGCTGCGCGACCCACGGTTTCATGGCTTCGGGAAGCCGTAGCGGAGCTGCGCCAGCGGCGGAGAAAAAGATGCGGTTGAAACGGTCTTGGTCTGGCGCAGGCAACGACCGGATGGCCCGGTCTAGGCGAGCGATGCTAATCGGCTGCGGACGAGGCATCTTTGATTTGGGGGCTGCGCTCCAATGCCAGCTTGTCCATCTCCAACTGCACGGGGATCGGATAGGCCCCGGTGAAGCAGGCATCACAAAATCCCCGCCGTTCACTCACTTCCTCGTTCACGACCTGATGAAGGCCCTCAATGCTCAAGTAGCCCAGGGTGTCGGCGCCAACGAATTTCCGGATCTCCTCTATCGACCGATCGGCAGCCAGAAGCTCGCTCTTGTGGGCCATGTCGACGCCAAAGTAGCAGGGACTGATGATGGGGGGAGCGCAGATGCGCATATGCACTTCGACTGCCCCCGCTTTGCGCAGAAGCGAGACGACATGCGGAGTAGTGGTGCCGCGAACGATGCTATCGTCGATTACCACGACCCTCTTTCCCGCGAGCACCTCCGGCAATGGGTTGAATTTGTTACGAACCCCCACTTCCCGGTACCGTTGGTCTGGCTGAATAAAGGTGCGGCCCACGTAACGGTTCTTAACCAGGCCGTAGGAATAGGGCAACCCTGATTCTTCGGCATAACCCACGGCGGCGGCGTTGGCGGAGTCGGGGACCGCAATGGCTAGGTCTGCCTCTACCGGATGTTCCTTGGCCAACTGAGCGCCCATGCGCTTACGTGAGACGAAAGCCAACTGGCCTTCGAGGATGGAATCAGGCCGGGCGAAGTAGATGTGCTCAAAGATGCAGTGAGCGGATTTTGCCGTCTCCACCGGCGAGGGGATACTGGTGACCCCTTCCCGGGTGATAACGATGGTCTCTCCCGGGTCGATTTCGCGAACGAACTGGGCGCCCACGTGGTCCAGCGCACAGCTTTCGGAAGCGAGTATCCACCCCCCCCCGTCGTATTTTCCCAAACACAGGGGCCTCACACCCAAGGGGTCGCGAATCCCCAGAAGGGTGTCCTTAGTGGCAACGGTAAGTGTGTAGGCGCCTTCCAATAAGCGCATCAGGTAGGCCGTCTTCTCCGCCCAGGACTCACCCGGCGCCCAGGCCAGGAGGTGGGCAATCACCTCGGTGTCGGTGCTGGTCGCGGTGGTAATCCCCTCTTCCTTAAGCCGGTCCCGCAACTCCAGGGCGTTGGTCAAATTTCCATTGTGGGCCAACGCCAGCTCCACGTTGGGACCTTTGGCGACGATGGGTTGAGCGTTGAGGAGGTTGTTGGAACCCGTGGTGGAATAACGGTTGTGCCCAATAGCAATATGGCCAGGCAAACGGTCCAAGTCTTCCTGCCGGAAGGCCTGGGATACCAGTCCCATGTTGGTGAAGTTGCGCAGCGTCCTGTCGTCACCGGCGGCAATGCCAGCGCTTTCTTGACCGCGGTGCTGGAGCGCGAAGAGGCCAAAAAAAGCGATCCGGGACGCCTGGTCGCCGGGTGCGAATACCCCAATCACGCCACAATGGTCATGCGGTACATCATCCATCTGGATAAGGGGATGGCTCTGTGAAGTCACTGGGGCCTCCTCCAAACCGTACTCCGCAATTATAAATTATAACCCTATTCTAACCGCTTGGGGTAAAAGCATACTTGGGGCAGGCTCCCAATGCACGAGCGGATACTTGCGCTTTCACCGAGACTTGCAGAGGAGAACGAAAAATTCCTGGTTCCCGGCATCGCCGGTCAGGGCCGAAGGCCGCACTCCCAGGAGACGTAGGCCCCGCTCGATAGCCCAGCGGCAAAAGCCACCCACAACTTCCGCATGTAATGCAGGGTCCCGGATGACACCTCCCTTTCCAACACGTCCTTTACCGACCTCAAACTGCGGCTTCACGAGCACCAAGACCAGCCCCTCGAGCTTCAGGTGTTCCAGGGCAGAAGGCATGACGAGACGCAGGGATATAAAGGAGACATCGGCCACAACCAGGTCCACCGGCTCCGGCAGGGAGAGGGGCATCCTCGCATTGGTGCGCTCATACACCGCCACCCGCGGATCTTGACGCAGACGCGTGGCCATCTGGCCGTAGCCCACGTCCACGGCATACACCTGCTCCGTCCCGTGCTGAAGGAGGCAGTCGGTAAAGCCGCCGGTGGAGGCGCCCACGTCCAACGCCGTGAGTCCGTGAACGTCCAGGGCAAAGCTGCGCAGGGCGTGCTCCAATTTATCGCCACCGCGGCCAACGTACCGGGGCGTCTCGGTCAACCGGAGGAAGGTGTCGCCAGGAAGCCGGATGCCGGGCTTTTCGATCCGCCGCTGACCAGCATAGACACGACCAGCGAGCACAAGTGCGCGCGCCTGGTGCTGGGTCGCTGCAAGCCCACAGACAACCAGAAGCCTGTCGGCACGTACAGCCTCAGTTTTTTTCACTTTGGTGCGTGGTTTGAGGGGGGTCATTTCCATAGTCGCGGCGGCTTCAATGTCTGGTGGAGAGGTTTGACACTCCCAATCCCGACCATTATACTTTCGACTAGCGTAAACCCCAATTCACTCTAAGTAGATTCAGTGCCTAAGCGAACGTGGCAACCCAAAAAAAGGCGTCGACTACGCCGACACGGCTTTATGGCCAGGATGAGGACATCCGACGGCAGGGCCTTGCTCAGCAGGCGGCGCTTGAAGGGCAGACACCAGCTGACCGTGTGAGCCCCTCTCCGTCCGGTGGCCGGAATGCCCTGTATTCCTTGCGTTCCGAGCAACACCTCCGACGCCAACGCGATTTTGATGCAGTCAGGAAGCGCGGTGTCGCAAGAGCCCACGCACTGGTTGTCCTTCGGATGGCCCCCAACCACCTTCCTTACTCGCGTTTCGCCTTTGTGGTGGGGAAGCGGGTATCACGGAAGGCGGTGGTACGCAATAAAATTCGCCGCAGAATCCGCGAAGTTGTCCGGCAGGACCCGATCCAACCGGGATGGGACTTGGTCTTCATCGCGCGGGCCCAATCTGCAGAGGCCGATTTTCAGGCGCTTAGAGACGCGGTATGGAACGTGGAGCGGCGGGCAAGGATACGTAGAAGCGAGGGGGGATAAATGCGGTGTGCAGCAATTGCATTGGTTACTTTCTATCAACGAACACTCTCGCCGTACACTCCCGGCACGTGTCGGCATGAGCCCACCTGCTCTGTGTACACCAAGGAGGCTATCGAGCGCTACGGCGCATTACGCGGCTCTTGGTTGGGTATCAAACGCTTGAGCCGGTGTCGGCCGCTGGGCACAGCCGGATACGACCCGGTGCCCTAAGCTGTGTACGCTAATTACCATCCCGTGAACGATACTTTAACTCCAACCCACCAAGCCGGCGAGGCTGTAGGAGCGCAGCATGGAGGCAGCCGTAATTGGGCTGGCTATCTCGCCGTTGCCGCCCTCGGACTGCTCGTGCTTGCCGGATGTGTCGGCAATGACCTGAACCCAAACGCAGGCTGGTCGGGAGTGGTCGACGGCGGCCACGTAGTATACGTGGGCTCCATGGAGGGCCAGCTGTTAGCGCTGGATGCCGAGACGGGCCTCTTCCGCGCTGCATTCCCCAGCGTGCTCGATGAAGATGAAGAGGTATTCGGCGCCATCTATGCAACTCCAGTCCTCCGTAACGGCCTTATCTATTTGGGCGGATTCAACGGCAAGGTCTACAACATCGGCGCCGATGGGTTGCTTCCGCGGACCCCCTCCTTCGAGGTAAACGGCGACGAGCTCAGCAAGGGCATCGTTGGCACCGTCGCGGTATCGGGAGACAAAATCGTTGTGGGCGCATCAGAGAGCGCCGAAACCGGGCGAATCTACGTGTTGAACGCAGAGAGCTTCAATGAGTCCTGCCGGTACCCGGCCTCATTAGATGATTCCATTGGAAGGGTCTGGTCTGGCCCGGTGGTCGACGACTCGATGGCCTTCGTCGGGGACCTCTCCCACCGCCTCTATGCCATCTCTCTCGACGATTGCTCACTGCAATGGACGGCGGACCTCAATGGGGGTATTGCATCGACTCCCCTGGTGGTGGACGGCGACCTCTATGTGGGCACCTTCGACCGGAGATTTTACCGCGTAGACATCGACGATGGCACAGCGGAGGTCGTTTTCCAGGCGGGCGGATGGTTCTGGAGCGGTATTGCCACCGACGGCCGCATGCTCTTCGTGCCGAACATGGATGGCAAGCTGTATGCGGTGGATATCGCCTCAGGCACGGTTGCGTGGGAGTTCGACACCGAAGGCGCCGCCCTATCGGCGCCGGTGATTGTGGACGACCGGGTGGTTGTGGCCTCTGATTCGAAGGTGGTCTACGTGCTTCAAGCGAACTCCGGTGCGCGGTTGTGGGAGTTCCTAGTGAACGCCGATGTACGGGCCCCTCTCATGGCGAAGGGCAGTGTTGTATACGTAAGCTCGCTGGACCACAAGATTTATGCGGTGGATATCGACGCTCGGCGCACGTTCTGGCGGGAGCCTTTCGATACCAAGGCGAACAGGTAGGTCGCGGAAGTAAATTATGGAATTTATTGCCCTTCTGTGGAATGAAGCTATCGTCCGTCCGCTCATCAACAGCCTGTTGCTGTTGTATGTCCTCCTGTTCAGCAACTTCGGCCTAGCCATTATCGCGCTGACCTTTGTTATCAAGGGTCTCACCTACCCGCTCACATTAAAGTCGCTCAGGCAGACCCAAAAGATGCAGGGCATGCAGATCCAAGTTAAAGCTGTCCAAGACCGTTTCAAGAATGACCCCAAGCGACGATCCCAAGAGGTGATGAAACTCTACAAAGAGACCGGTGTGAACCCTCTGGGCTGCTTGGGACCCTTCGCCTTGCAAATCCCCATCATGATTGGCCTGTTCTGGACCATCCGGAAGACCATAGGCTCTAATCCGGAGGGACTGGCCGGTCTGGCGGGGAACCTCTATTCCTGGCTGCCTATGCTAGATACAGTGGTCCCGGTGAATAGAGCTTTCCTCTGGTTGGACCTGGGGGAGCGAGACCCCACTATGGTGCTCCCGATCCTCTCTGGCGTCACTATGTGGATTCAGCAAAAGATGACCATGCGGCCCACGGCTGACCCAGCGCAGCAGAGCACGCAGCGCATGATGCAGTGGATGATGCCCATCTTCTTCGTGTTCATAAGCATCACCTTTTTCAGCGGGCTTGTGCTGTACTGGGTGGCGACCAATGTCATTGGCATCATCATTCAGTATTTTGTAATGGGCTGGGGGGGTCTGCTGCCTGTACAGGCGGTTGCCTCACCTGAGAAGGAGAGTAAGGAATATGGCGAACTTGAACGAGAGCCTGGAGATGACGGGGAAGACGGTGGAGGAGGCGATAGAGATCGCACTTCTCGAACTCGACGTCGAACGCGCCGGGGTCGAGGTAGACGTCATTAGCAAGGGCCGCGCAGGCATCCTCGGCATCGGCGCCGAGCCTGCAAAGGTCCGCGTTCGGCCCATTCACCAGGATTCCGGAAACGCTGGCGCCGCGCTCACGGCAGTCGCCCGTGTGCTCCGCGGTATGGGAGTTGATGCCCTGCCCACCATTCGCAGTTCCGGCTCTGGCCCCGACGATCCAGCAGTCATCGACGTGCAGGGTGCGGACGCAGCACTCCTCATCGGCCGCAGGGGCGAGACCCTGCGAGCCATGCAGTTCGTCGTAAACCTGGTGGTGTCCAGCCAGTCCGATGAACCCTCCCACGTGGTGGTTGACGTTGAAGGCTACCGAGCGCGACGTCAGCAGGTTTTAGAAGCGCTGGCCCAACGGACAGCCAGCCGCGTGGAAAGCTCCAACAGCCCCATCACCCTTGAACCCATGTCCGCAGCCGACCGGCGCATTATCCACATGACCCTCTCGACCGACAATGGCGTCAGTACCGAGAGCTCCGGAGAAGGCCCTGAACGGAAGGTGACCATCCGGCCGGCGAATGGGACCGCTGCCGAGGGCAAGTAACGAGAGACCGGAGCGCTGATGCGAGACAACGCGCTATTTACACGAGAAGGCTTCACCCTCGCGGCGCCATTTCTCCTGCTCTTGGGCGCGGCCTTCGTCTCATGGCCTTGGCGCGCTCTCAATCTGCCCGGAGTGATTGGCGACCTCGCGCCTCCCTCGATAATCATGCTCATGGCTGTGGTAGTCGCGGGAGCATTCTCCATGTCCCGCAGGCTCCCTATGGGCTTGATCACCTGGCCACCAGCGGGCCTGGGAGCGCTGTTCTTCTTGGTGGGTGGTTTCGCCACGGGAGACTTAGGATCTGAAGGAGAGCTCCTGGTCATCTTGGCCTATATTGCGGTGCTGGGTTTCGCCATTGTAATCAGCATCGCCCTCTCCGCCCATGGAATGTCCTATTCAGTCATTCTCTTGATCCTCTTTCTGATGGCCGTCTTCATCGTCCGTTTCCCTATATTCGAGACGGAAGCTCCTGAACTAGCGGTCCCCGCAACACTGCTCACTGCGCTATCCGCGTTGCGAGCTGTGGTCGAGATCGCCGTCCTTCTCTGGCTGGTGGAGCGTTTGGTGCTTCGGATAGATACCTCCCCTGCCCACATCGCAGGGGCCATGGCTGCGCTTCTTCTGGCCCATGGACCGCTAGCAGCATGGCAGGAACCACTGCGGGCCGGAGAGTCCCTCACCCTGGGCAACTACTTTCCAGAAGCTCTTCAGTGGGTGCAGCTCGCGATGATGCACCTCGGGGTTGTGATGATCATCGTCCGGTTGCGGCTGGGCTTCAACCGGATCGCCGCCGTGGAGGAGGCCAGACCCACAGCCTTGGAGCCGGACCCAAGGGAAGGGGCCGGTCCAGAGGCAGAGGCCATGTCAATCGATGAGCCATCAGCCCGGGAGACGACCTACTCCAAATCCGGGCGACCCACACCCCGCAACCGGCGCCGTAAACACTAGTCTCTATCGGCGATAGCGGCATTCCCACACCGTCTGGTTGACGCTTCCGGCTCGGGCGTGGTAGCTTCAATCAAACGGCGTTGACGGAAACGAGTAGGCGGGCAGAGGCCCTCAGCGAGCCGGGTATGGTGAAAGCCGGCGGGCAGAATCCGACTGAATATCCCTCCTGAGCCGTCGACCGAACGTCCCGTTTCGCCTGTGTCCGGTCGTCCTGAACTTGTCGCGGGACGAACGAATACAGCTTGCAAGGGGACAAGTAGACTCGGCCGGGGCCGCCTTCCGTTATCAAGGGCGCGGACGTGTTGACGTCTTCAACAAGTGTCCCGACAAAATCGGGAAACAAGGGTGGTACCGCGGGTTTATTAGCCCGTCCCTTTTTAGGAGACGGGTTTTTTGTTGTGGTGGTGAAGTCTTTGAAACCAAGGGAATGAGACCATGCGAAAGGGTGCATTATGGCCGATATAAAGCAGGGGTTTGAACCCGTCTCGAACAAGGTGAATTTCCCTGATCTCGAAGAGGTGGTACTACAGCGCTGGGGATTGGATGACACCTTCCACCGAGTTGAAGAGGTACGTCGAGGCGCACCTCTCTTCGTGTTCTACGAAGGGCCGCCCACGGCCAACGGGAACCCCGGCATCCATCACGTTCTATCTCGTGCGTACAAAGATGTCATTCTTCGTTACAAGACCATGCGAGGGTTCCGTCCGTTGCGCCGGGGCGGCTGGGACACCCATGGGCTGCCGGTGGAGCTGGAGGTGGAAAAGGAGCTGGGACTGAATTCGAAGGCCGACATCGAGCGGTTTGGCATTGAGGAGTTCAACCGCCGGTGCCGAGAGAGCGTCTTCCGCTACGTCAAGGAGTGGGAGGCCGTTACGGAGCGCTCCGGCGTCTGGCTGGACATGAAGGACGCCTACATCACCTACGACAACAGCTACGTTGAAACCGGTTGGTGGGTACTCAAACAGCTCTGGGAGAGGGGGTTGGTGTACGAGGGCTACAAAGTGACGCCCCACTGTCCACGGTGTGTGACGAGCCTGAGCTCCCACGAGGTGGCCCAAGGATACGAGGAGAATACGCCCGACCCGTCCGTCTACGTTCGCTTTCCCCTCTCGGCTGGCCAAGACTCCACGGACGGCACTTCTAACGAGACCCTGGCCACGCTTGGCTATGACAGAGACGCTCAACTCTGGACGTCTGAGCGTCCTTCGCTGATGGTCTGGACCACCACCCCCTGGACGCTTACGGCCAACACCGCCGTGGCCATCGCTCCTCAAGAGACCTACGTGCTAGCGAAATCACCCGACCATGAGAGCCAAGAACGCGTCATCGTGGCGCAGGGGCTCCTACTGCAGGCGCTGGGTGCAGACTGGCAGGTTCTTGCTACCTTTCCGGGCGAGGACTTGGCCGGACTCGCCTACGAGCCGCCCTATCGGAGCACGCAGCTTCCTGAAGGTTATACCCACCGGACCTATGCGGCAGATTATGTGACCACCGACGACGGCACTGGATTGGTGCATACGGCGCCAGCCTTCGGCGCTGAAGACCAAGAGCTGGGACGGATGCATGGCCTGCCCACGGTACATACCGTTAACCGCCACGGCCTCGTGGAAGACGGCTTCCCAGGCGCAGGCAAGTTTGTGAAGGAAGCCGACGCCGACCTCATCGCCGACTTGGACAAGCGCGGGCTCCTGTTCAGAAGCGAAACTATCCGCCACACCTATCCCTTCTGCTGGCGCTGCGGCACGCCGCTCCTCTACTACGCCAAGACCTCCTGGTACATCAGGACCACGGCGGAGAAGGACCTGATGGTGATGGGCAACGCCGGTATCAACTGGTACCCGGAACACATCCAAGAGGGGCGCTTCGGCGAATGGCTCCGCAACAACGTCGACTGGGCCATCTCCCGGGAGCGATACTGGGGAACACCCCTCCCGCTCTGGCGCTGCCAGACCTGCGCGCATGTCCATTGCATCGGCGGAGTGGACGAGCTGCGAGAGATGTCCACGCCCGAGAGCAGAGCTGGGGTGGATGGTCTGGACCTGCACCGTCCTTACATCGACCGTATTGACGTCACCTGCCCTCAGTGCGGAGGGGTGATGCGGCGGGTCCCGGAGGTGGCTGATGCCTGGTATGACTCAGGCGCCATGCCCTTCGCCCAATGGGCCTACCCGGTCACGCTCTCTGGTTCAGGCAGTGAGCCGCCAGTGACACTGCGCAACGTGCACGACCTCTTGCAGAGCGCCTACTTCCCCGCCGACTACATCACCGAGGGCATCGACCAGACCCGTGGGTGGTTCTACAGTCTACTAGCCCTTTCGACACTTATCGCAGGGAAGCCTTCCTACAAGAACGTCATCAGCCTGGGGCTTATTCTGGACGAGGCGGGCGAAAAAATGTCAAAATCCAAAGGCAACATAGTGGACCCGTGGACGGTGCTGCAGGCCCAGGGTGCGGACGCGCTGCGGTGGTATCTGTTCACCTCGGCTCCCGCCGGCGGCAACCGCAGATTCTCTGCTAGGCTGGTCCAAGAAACGCTTCGTCGCTTCCTCCTGACACTGTGGAACACCTTCAGTTTTTTCGTGACCTACGCCAATCTGGACGGTTTTCGACCACAGGAACACGCCGCACACTGGAAGGGTGCGCTGGGAGGCCCATCCCTTGCCTCGGCGCCAGCCAATGAGCTGGACCGATGGATCATCTCGGAACTCAATGACCTCATTGCTGTGGTGACCACGGAGATGGACGCCTACAACCCCACCGAGGCCGGCAGGCGTATCGAGGAGTTCGTTGACCTGCTGTCCAACTGGTACGTGCGGCGGAGTCGGCGACGGTTCTGGAAGAGCGAGAATGACGAGGACAAGACGTGGGGCTATGTCACCCTCTACTCATGCCTCCTGACCGTGAGCAAGCTGATGGCCCCGCTAGCGCCCTTCGTGGCGGATGAGGTCTATAACACCCTGGCCCCCGATGACCCCCTGGGCAGCCTCCACCTCACCGATTTCCCCGTGGCCGACCCTTCGCTCATCGACGAGCGGCTGGACAAAGCGGTGCGGCTGGCGATGCGCGTGGCCAGTCTGGGGCGTGCGGCCCGGAGCAAGGCTGGAATTAAGGTCCGCCAGCCTCTGACCAAAGTGCTAGTTCAGGCCCGTCCCGACGAGCAGCAGCTGTTGCCGCTTATCGAGGCTCAAGTCTTGGACGAGCTTAATGTAAAGTTCGTTGAAGCTGCGGCAGGGGGATCTCTAGCCAGTTACAGTCTCTTGCCGAACCTCCCGCTACTCGGCCCCAAGTACGGCAAGCAGATAGGCGCCATCCGCGCGGCGCTCAAGGCGGCGAATGCTTCCACGGTGGCGGAGCAGGTGCGCGACGGCCAGCCTGTGACCCTAGACGGCTTCACGTTGGAGCCCGGTGAGGTGCTCATCAACGTGGAGGAAATACCCGGGCTGGCGGTGGCTATCGAGAATGGCGGGGGTCTGGTGGTGGCGGTTGATGCGACCCTGACACCTGAGCTAGCGGAGGAGGGCATCGCACGGGAGCTGGTCCACCGTGTCCAAAACATGCGCAAGGACGCCGGATTGAACATCGAAGACCGCATCGTGACCTACGTTTCAGGAACAGACGAACACATACGACGGGTTATCGAGCATCACCGCGACTATATTGGCCGCGAGACCCTCAGCGTCTCTCTGGAGTTGGAGGGGCCGGCTCAAGGAGCCTTCATCCAAGAGGAAATACTGGAAGGCGTACAGCTAACGGTGGGCGTCGTGAGAGCCACGGCCGGTTGACGGACTCGCTCCTCCCCACTACGCTGCTCACGTAGACTCAAATAGGCTGATGGAGCGACCATGGACTTTCACGACCTCGAAGAATTCGTCAGGACGCAGCGGGAGGTGGTGTTCACCACCTACCGGAAGGACGGGCGTCCTCAGCAGAGCCTGGTGACGGTGGGCAGCATGGAGGGTGGGCTAGCCTTTACGACCACGGAGGGGCGCGCCAAAGTGAACAATCTGGGGCGCGACCCGCGCTGCTCCATCATGGTATTGAAACCGGACTATCGCGGATACGCGGTGCTGGACGGGGATGCCGACGTTCGCAGCCGGGAGAACACCGAGCCAGCGAATCTCCGAATGGATCTACGGCAGGTGTACCGCTCAATTAAAGGCGAACACCCGAACTGGGAGGAATACGACCGAGCCATGGAAGAGCAGCGGCGACTCGTCGTGTTGCTTAAGCCGGGCAGACTGTTCGGGCGCAACGTGCCGTAAGCGGGCGAACGGAAAATCCCGCACCTTCATTCGACGGGCTCAAGATGAACGCGCACTACCTATAACTTACTAACGCCATAGCGCGTAGAGAAAAGGGTTCCATCGCGCTGTTAAGTCGACCTGGCTACCGCCTGCCTCTGGCGGGGTGATCCATCTCGTAGCCCATCTTCTGGTGAAAGGATTCCACGAAGTCTTCGTTGATCCCCCAGCTAAAGACCTTGGTGGGGCTAACCTCGATGTATGCCTGACGCCGGGGGTCTTCCACGTCCTGCTGCGTTCGTTGAGTAGCCTCGCCCCGCACCTCGATGCCGATGACGGAATCTGTGCTGTCCCAAACCAACGCCACCCACGGGTTACGTCCTATCTGGCGGAATTTCAGTGAACGTTGCATGTTCCAACCGAAGAGGAGCACCTTATCGCCTTCCAAGCGAAAGGCCAGGGGGACCACATGGGGCCGCCCCGAGGGGGTAGCAGTCGCCAGCCGGACCAATCTCTGGCCGGTGATGTAGTCCCGCTCTGCCTGGGTAAACATCCGCCCTCCTTACCTCAACAGTTCCTACCGCGGCTGGCGCTCGAGATCTATCGAAAAGACCCTTGTTTCGTCGCCGCGAACGACGGCCACATCCACCTCGTCACCAATCTGGTAACCCGAACGAAGGGTTCGTTGAAGAGCGGTGACCGACTCCACGTCCACACCATCCATGGCTACGATAACGTCCAGTGCCTCGATGCCGGCTTTGTCCGCCGGCCCTCCAGGGACAGTTGCTAGGATCACGATGCCTTGCTCCACGCTGAGTTCCTCTTCAATCGCAATCGCCGGGGTGAGATTCCGCACGGCAACGCCCAGCCACGGCCAGATTACCTCTCCGTTCTCGATCAGCTGCGCAGCCACGGGCATGGCGGTGGATGCGCTCACGGCAAAACCTATGCCCTCAGCCTCCTGCCCGCTGGCGAGCTGTCCCCGGATAATCGCCGTATTGATGCCCACTATCTCCCCGTTCAGATTGAACAACGGACCTCCGCTATTACCCGGATTGATGACCGCATCGGTCTGAATAAGGTTATGCAGCCATCCGTTTGCCAAGCGCAAGGAACGGTCCTTCCCGCTGACAATACCCACGGTGACGGTGCCAGCAAAACCCTCACCTAAAGGGCTCCCGATGGCGACGACCCACTCACCAACACGGAGTTTATCCGCGTCTCCCAGAGGAACGGGTACCAAGTCATAGGGAAACCCATCGAGCTCCAGCTTCAGGACGGCCAGGTCGGTGATCGGGTCGGTGCCCAGCACCTCCACCGCCCACCGTCGGAATGGATCCTCAGACAGGACTACCTCAACTAAGGTCCCACCCTCTATCACGTGATTGTTGGTGAGAATGTAGCCTTTGCCATCGAACAGCACTCCCGAGCCATTGGATGTTCCTTGGCGCGACCTGCCCAAGTGATCCGTCCGCTCGCTGGTAGTGATAACCGTGACCACACTTGGCGCAACCCGCTCCACCAAGCTGACCACGTCGGGAAATCCCGCTGGGGCCGCAGGCACAGAGGAAGAGAAATTACACGCGGCGGCCGTGGCCAAAGACAGGAACACGGCAGCGCTCAGCAGCCACCGCCTGGAACGCAGTAGGTCATGGACAATGGCCGGAATCTCCTGAAGGGCGTTAATCGTGATGGTAACCGCCTTGTGTCATCGCTTCGATGGCAAGAAATGGCCACTGTACTGATTACGGTATACCGTCCAATGGCGTGAAATGTCCGGCATCGTTCCAAGAGATTCGCTGCGCATGGAGGCCAATCGTTTCGGATATGCCTTTTTCAGCGTCATAGAGACTGTACCACCGCCCGCTGGATGGCGACCAACTCATGGATACCATACTCGGCCATCTCCAGCATCTGGTCCATAGCCTGCCGGGAAAAGGGCCGCTCCTCCCCGGTCCCCTGGACCTCTATTAACTCACTCTTGTCTGACATGACGACGTTGAAGTCCACGTGGGCGCGGAAGTCTTCCTCATAGGCCAGGTCCAACAACACCTCTTCATTCACAAGTCCAACGCTGGTGGCGGCAACTGCACTCAGAAGAGGAACGGAATGGAGCACCCGCTGGCGCACCAGACCGAGCAGCGCCTGGTAGAGCGCCACGTAGGCGCCAGTAATAGCCGCGGTCCGGGTGCCCCCGTCAGCCTGCAGCACGTCGCAATCCACCGTAATCGTGCGCTCGCCAAACTTCGGGAGGTCGGCAATAGAGCGAAGGGAGCGGCCGATGAGCCGCTGAATCTCGACTCCCCTGCCACTGTTGCGGTCCCGAGACGTGCGGGTCAGCGTTGCGCGTGGCAGCATGTTGTATTCGGCGGTGACCCAACCCTTGCCTTGGCCCCGGAGGAAAGCGGGCACCCGCTCCTCAACAGACGCAGAGCAGATGATTCGCGTCTTGCCCGCCTCAACGAGGACTGACCCTTCAGCGAATTCCTGGATACCGGGGGTGATACTGATGGGGCGCAACTGGTTATTGGCCCGGCCATCTGTCCGTGGCAATGGTTCCTCCTCCTTACATAGTGGGCTTCTAGTATACACGGCACCACGCCCACAAAAGACGACCGCCGCCGCCGCTTCCAGGCGAGGATTAGTCTTACGGAGCCCCGCCGTCAGAGACCTACCGCTCGGACTTTTCGATGACATCCTTAAGAATAACGCCTTCCCCGTAGTTGCCAAGGTTACAGGCATACTTCAATCACCAAGCCTGATGAGGCAACGGAACCCCTCATGGATGGCACTGCCGATCCGCTCCACCGCCATGATGCGGTCCAAACGCTGCGGGGGAAGGGTCCGGATTCATCCCTGTAGGCCCCTATCCGCGGGGCTAGGGCCGAACCTGATGCAAGGGAACGCTGAAGCCCCTCCAAACCCGTCGCCGTATTGATGTTGACCAAAGCCGGGTCTTGGGGGTCGCTTTCGTTAGAGACGATGTCTCCGGAGAGGGGCATTGAGGAGCGATCAGGGACGGTCATCGCAAGGTCGGGTTCGGGTATTGAAGGCGGCTTTGCGACGAGCCACAGGCCACCTGCTGCGGTTAGCAGCGTCAGGATAACCAGCGCGACCTGGTACGGAACGTTGCACCATGCGACTCCTTGCCTTTGCCGGCCGCCGATCGCTACGTAGCCGAGCTTATTGTACAGAGGCATCCCTCTAGGAGAAGGGTGCCAACATCTCGTGAGACGATTGACACTCAGTTGCGGGACATCGGATAATCGTCCGAAGCCCCGTAATCATCTGCCTCCAGGAGTATGCACCTATGACGTCAGTGGCCTTCTTGAACGGAGAGTATATGCCGCTGTCGGAGGCGAAAGTCGGCATTATGACCCATGCGCTGCATTACGGCACCGCCGCCTTTGAGGGTATTCGGGGCAACTGGAACGCCGACGCCGGGAAGATGTATATCTTCAAGCTCCGCGAGCACTACGAGAGAATGCTCCAAGGGTGCAAAATGCTGTGGATTGACCTGCCTTACTCGGCGGATGAGCTCTGCGCCATCACCGTGGAGGTGGTCGAGCGCAGCGGCTTTCAAGAGGACATTTATATCCGGCCCATGGCCTTCAAGTCCGAAGAGCGTGTTGCGAACCTCAACCTCCGTTCCTTGCAGGACGGGTTCTTCTGCCTAGCCATTCCCTTCGGCAACTACATCGATTCAGATGGCGCCATCAGCTGCTGCATCTCGTCTTGGAGACGTATCGACGACACCATGGTGCCGCCGCGTTTCAAGATGAGTGGGCTATACCTCAACAGTATTCTCGCCAAGACCGATGCGCTGGCAGACGGCTTCGACGAAGCGATCATGCTCAATCAGGACGGCCACGTCTGTGAGGGTACCGGCGAGAATATATTCCTGGCCCATGGGGACCGGTTGGTGACCCCCTCTTTGGAGAGTAATGTCCTGCCAGGAATAACCAGGGCAACCATCATCCACCTGGCGACGAAAGAGTTGGGAATCGCCGTGGAGGAGCGCGTGGTGGACCGCAGTGAGCTTTACACTGCTGATGAAGTTTTCCTCACCGGTACAGCCGCCCATATCCAGGGAGTTGGCCGTGTTGACCAACGCCTGGTAGGCGATGGCAACATGGGGCCATTGACCCTGCAGTTGCAAAAAATCTATTCCTCCCTAGTTCGCGGCAACAACCCGGACTATATCCACTTCTGTACGCCGGCAACGCCCCAAGTGACCGCTGACTAGTGCAAAACTCCATCGGTACTCAGGGAGCCGCCATCCTCCGGAAGGCACTAGCATCGCACCGAAATGCCTAGTCAGTTCACGATTGAATACGCGGTCTTCGTTTTCCTCAGCACGCTTGGCGTGTTACAAGTTGTCTTCGCCACAAACGGCATACGCGGCTTGCTATTTATCCGCCCTTCCCGCCGCGCATCAGCCCTATTGGGCGCTGCGCTGGTCATCGGAGCCATCGTCTGGTTCTTCTTCGGTGACTCTCGCAACGTCCCCGATACCACAACGGGCCTAGACGGAAACGAACAGAGCCTTTGGTTTGCACTATCCGCTGCGGCGGCAGTAGCCGCCACCCTCCTGCTCACCTCTTTGCTCAACCACAGGTGGGGCCAGACTCATCTGGATGGACCACCGGGTTTGGACATTCTCGCCCAGACGACCTACTTCCAAGCTATGCGATCTTCACTGCGTAAGACTTTCAGGAAAGCACACATATCGACACCGCAATAGTCGAATGGCTCAATAGCGGAATAGGACGCGTGCCATGGTGGGATACCACTATCGAAGTACTCATCAGCGACTACTTGGCCCCCGTAATGGGCTCCTTGGTGCTGATGGGCATGTGGTTCATGGGAACCGGGGAGACTCGTCTCCGGAACCAATTCGTTACCATCTGCGGGACCATGAGCGTAGGATTCGCCAGCGGGGCCGTTGGGATTATCAACGGTTTTTACTTCCGAACGAGACCCTTTATTGACTTGGACCTTGATCTGCTGTTCTACCAGCCAACGGACTCTTCTTTTCCGGCCAACACCACTGCGGTGGGCTTTGCCATGGCGGCTGCAGTATTCATTCGGCGCCGCCGCCTGGGGCTTGCCTTGTTCGGGCTGGCGTTCCTCTGGGGTTTCGCCCGGGTCTACTCCGGTATTCACTACCCCAGTGATGTCCTGGCAGGAGGTGCCATCGGCATTGCCGCGGCCGGACTGGGGTTGGGATTAACCCAGTTACTATCGCCCTTGCTCCGGCTAGTGCTGCGCGTACCCCGTGCCTTCTATCTGGCGTAGGCCAGCGCTTACGGTCTCCGGGGCTGACTTGGGCCTCCACCGCGACGGAAGCTCACGTGACGGAACGTTTCCGCGTATTCGAAGCCCGTTCCCTCCGCCCGCTCGGCGGCCCGCTGGGCCCAACGCTTCACGAACTCCTCCATTTCATCGACGCCAACGCTGAGCTGACTGGCGTGGGCGGCCAATGCCTCCAACTTGATTCGCAGAGTCGTGCTGATATCGATAGCAATGTCTGGATTTTCCGTGCCCCACAGGAGGATTGTCTCCACCTTGTGCGTGCCCAGGCCTTCCACTTTCAGGTGCTCTTCAAAATGGAGGGTATCCCTGGCATAGGGAAAGGCAGCATCCATGGCGACTTGGCCTGAGATGCGATGGTCGCGATGGGAATGGGAGAGGGAGCGGTACGGGTCCATAGCGAAGAGCACGTCGGGCTTGAAACGGCGAATTTCCCGCACGACTTGGCCTCGAAAATCTCGGGTGTCTTCGAGCTCTCCATCTCCATAGTCAAGGAACTTCACCTCTGCCACACCGAGGATTTCAGCCGCTTTGCGTTGCTCTTCGTTGCGGGTAGCCGCGAGCCGCTCCATGGTCATCTCCGGGTCGGAGGTGCCCTTGTTACCGTTAGTACAAACGACGTAGAGAACTTTGCAACCCTCCGCAACCCATTTGGCCACGGTGCCGCCACACCCGGATTCACCGTCATCCGGATGGGGAATCACAAACATTGCACGCTCTGGCGTGTCGATGGTTTCCATTCAGCCTCCTGGGACCAGGCCATGCCTGGAGAAATCTCTCTGGTATCATACTAGAAGAGACTGATCCACTCCATAAAGGTGACTCCATCGCTGACGCTACTCCCTCGAACCCCACCAACATTCGTATCCGAAAATTCACCTGGGACGCGTTACCCTCGCTTGCGGGGCTCATTGCCGCGATCACGGAAGAACCGGGCCGCAACGGGAGTGTCAATACCACGCAACTCCGCCACCAACTCTCACACCCCAGGGCTCAACCTGAGGAGGACGTATTTCTCGCCCAGGAAGGCGCGGCCTTGGTGGGCTATGTCATTATGGGCAGGGAACCGGATATCGCGCGAGCCATCGCTTCTGGCGGCGTGCTGCCCAGCCACCGTCAATGGGGCATCGGCAGCCTTCTTCTGGACACGGTGCTTGGTCACGCCACAGACCTGGGGTTTCTGGTGCTCCACGTGGAGTTACCTCCGGAGACCGGACCAGCCGAGGCGCTCCTGGCGCGAAGGGGGTTTGAGCATGTCCGTACCCACTGGCAACTACGGCGAGAATTCTCAACGCCCACGGAACTTGCTATTCCGATGGGGTACGCTTTGAGGCGGGCCCAACCCGGAGAGGTCCCCGTGCTAGCCGCCTTGCAGAACCAAGCATTTGAAGGGAGTTGGGGCTACAGTCCCAACACACCGGGAGAATTACATTATGACATGTACGAATCCGGGCCACAGCCCTTCGACGCACTGGTGCTAGAAGCGAAGGGAACCATCACTGCCTATTGTCTGGTCAGGGCCAGTACAGGCCCTGACGAGGCAAGTTTTATCGGAATGGTGGGGACGCGACCAAGCGCTCAAGGCCAAGGTCTGGGAAGGGCCGTCACTGGCGCAGGTATCGACCACCTCTTGGGCCTCGGCGCCCACCGTATCAACATAACCGTAGACAGCGAGAACGGCGCGGCCATTCGGATTTATGAAGGCCTGGGGTTTCAGCGAGTCGGGTCGACCTACTGGTACGAGCTACAGCTCGGCGCGAGGAGCTAGCTCAAATAGGGCACCACCTCGGGCCTGCGCTCGACTTGGGAGGCCAAACGGCCGTAGATGCCCAACTGACGGGCCACCACCTGGTCCCACGGAAACTCCGTTGCTCGCTTTCTGGCACCCTCTCCGAGGCGATGCCGTAGTTCCTCGTTCGTGAGCAATTCTTCCAGACAGGGAGCGAAGGCCTCAGGAGCCACCGGAAAGACAAGGCATCCTGTCTGCCCCTCGACCACGAGCGACTTGAGCGCGCCAACCCGCGAGGCCACCACAGGGCTTCCGCAGGCCATAGCCTCCAGCGCTGCCAGTCCAAAGCTTTCGTGGTAGGACGGAACGACACACACATCAGCGGCGTTGTAGTAGTCCACCAATTCGTCCTGGGGGACGGCACTCTGCCAGCGGACCCGATCGGCAATACCCAGCTCCTGGGCAAGCCGATTGAGGCGCTTAGCCTCCGGGTCAGCATCTCCCTCTCCGCCAACAAACTCCAAGAACGCTCCCGGTGTGCCACGCATGGCGTGCAGCGTACGAAGGAGCACCTCCGGCCCCTTGAACGGGTCGAGCCGCCCCACGTACAGCATGATCTGATCATGGGGTTGGAACCCCAGCCGCTGGCGAGCCGTGGTTTTATCCCGCTGTTGGAAACGGTCTAAATCGACCCCTCCGGGAACGACCTGAATGCGCTCCGGCGCGACGCCATACATGTCCGCCAAGGCATCCACCTCGTCGGTTGTGAACGCCACGACACAATCAGCACTCGTCGCCACTTCCTGTTCAACCACCTCCCGCTCAGGAGGCTCCTGCGAACCGCTCGCCCGTTGCTTCACCAGCGAGAGGGTGTGGAACGTTACGATATGCGGCACGGCCCACTCGGACGCCAAGCGCTGGCCAACCCATCCTGAAAACCAGTAGTGGCTGTGGATCAAATCGTAGCCCACGCCCTCTTCAGCCACAAACCGGGCAAGCCGTTCGGTAAACTCAGGCAAGTAGCCGAAAATCTCGTCTTTCTCGACGTAGGGGGCACCGGCGGGGATATGCACGATCCGAGCCCGGGGACCAAGCTCCACAATCTCGGGGCCTCCGACCTCGTGGCTCCGAGTAAAAATATCGATACAGACACCTTCTTCCGCCAGCATAGGCGCAAGCTGCCTCAGGTACACGTTCATGCCACCTGCGGTGCGCATGCCTGGAAGTGCCACAGGGCATCCATGCACCGAAATCATGGCAACCCTTCGAATGGGCCTCTCGTTAGCAGCCAGGAACATCTCTACTCCCCGTTCCAGCACACGTCCCGGTCACCGGTGGACAATCACGCGGTAGATATCCGCGTCCTTGGCGCCAAGGTGGTATTTATAAGCCTCTGGGCCTCTGAGGAAATCAAAGTATTCGAGTCCCTCTTCAATCGCCTCCCTCAAGCAGAAAGTCTTCAGCATGAGACCAACGCTAAGGTTTCCGTAAGCTGATCGGAAGCCACTATTGTACAGGAATCTGCGTCCGGCATAGTCGAAACAGACAACCCCCGCCACCCGCTCACCATCGACCTCCAGAAAAAGTAGCCTCAGAAACCCCTCGTCGTACATGCGTTGAACGGTAGCCCGGAAGAAGGTTTCCCGTTCCGGAATCAAAAAATCGCGCTTCTCCTCCCGGCTCTCCCTCATCATGTCCAGGAAGAGGTCGATATCGTCAGAAAGGGTCTCGCCAGAGGACCTCACCATACGGGCGGCGGCGGACTCATCAAGGCGCCTCATCTTGCGACGAAGCTCGTGGCGGTCCTTCTTTCGCAACCCTGCAAGGTAGTCGTCCCAGGTCGGTGGAAGGTGCAGACCGGGGACCACGTCCTCCTGCTCGACGCTGACCGCGTATCCGTCCTGGCGAAATATGTCCGGCAAGTACTGCAGGGTGGGAGAGTCACCCGGGACGGACTCCAAGGACAATGTCTGCCACGTTTCACTCTTTAGGCAGGCGACCAGCCCGTGGTAGAAGGCGCCCGGTTCCCCTCGACCCAAGATGACGTCGTGGTAGTCGAAAAGGTCGGTGCTTCCGAGAAAGCTGATAGTAGAGTCCTCCCGCATCATGGGAGCAAGCCCCAAAGGCTCCGCCTCTTCGCCGATGAGGAAGAGCATGAGGTCTTTGGATGAATCCCCAAACTGCTCCCACCATGTCTGTTGCCATTGCGGTGTAAGAAAAACGGAGCCCTGGTTACGCGAGTCCAAGAGTTGCTTCCAGACGTGGCCCAGGGCCGCCGAGTCGAACTGGAGACTAGTGCAGGAGGTCATTAGGCCCTCCCTCGGACGAGGCTCATGAACTCCTGGCGTGTGATGGGAGCATTGCGGAACCCCCCCCTGGTAGCGGAGGTGACGATCGAGGCACCCGGCTTGCGGACGCCCCGCATTGCCATGCAGAGATGCTGGGCCTCGATGACCACCGCAACGCCGACCGGGTCCATGGCCTGCATGATGGCATCCGCCAGTTGAGAGGTAAGGCGCTCTTGGACCTGTGGCCTCCGGGCGAGGATGTCGGTGGCCCGGGCCAGCTTAGAAATTCCAACCACCTTCCCGCTGGGTATATAGCCGATATGCGCCACTCCAAAGAAAGGGAGGAGGTGGTGCTCGCACATGGAATAGAACGGAGTGTCCCGCATAATGACCATCTCTTGGTGGTCCTCTTCAAACTGGGTCTGGAGAACGTCGACGGGGTCTTGTTCCAGCCCACCGAAAATCTCCAAATACATTTGAGCGACTCTTCGAGGCGTCTCCACCAATCCCTCACGCTCGGGATGTTCACCGATGGCACTCAGCAATTCGCTAACCGCGTGCTCAATACGACTCGTTTCTATGGCCATCTATACCTCTCGAGGTCCTGCTGGTGTGCCCATATCCATAAGCCGGGCCACGGCTTCAATCTCTGCATCGCTTTCGTGGGTTGGCACGTCGGCCAGATGAACGGCGGCAGCCGGGTCCTTGAGACCGGAGCCCGTGATGACGCACACCACCGACTTCTCCCGCATGTCCAGACCGCCATACCGTACCGACTTTATCAACCCGGCGACGGAAGCTGCGGACGCAGGCTCGCAGAAGATTCCCTCCTTGCGGGCCAGGGCCTTATAGGCATCCATGATTTCTTCGTCCGTCACACTATCGATAGCCCCGCCGGACTCGTCCCGGGCACGGATGGCGCCCTCCCAACTGGCGGGATTACCTATACGAATGGCCGAGGCCACCGTTTCCGGCGAATCGACTGGCTTCCCGGCAACAATCGGCGCGGCACCCGCCGCCTGAAACCCCATCATCATCGGCAGCCGGCGAGCGCTTTTTATTCGTTGGTACTCCTGAAACCCCATCCAGTACGCGGTGATATTGCCCGCGTTCCCCACTGGGATGTAGAGATAATCGGGGACGTCGCCCAGAGCGTCAACAATCTCGAAAGCGGCTGTTTTTTGTCCTTCAAGCCGATGGGGATTCACTGAGTTTACCAGGCTGACAGGAAAGCGCTGGGCCAACTCTCTGGCTAAACCCAACGAGCGGTCGAAGTTGCCGCGAACCAGGATAATCCGCGCACCGAAGGCGGTGGCCTGCGCGAGCTTCCCCTCTGCAACGCTGCCTTTCGGGACCAATACCACCGTTTGGAGACCGGCATAGGCACCGTAGGCCGCAGCCGACGCGCTGGTGTTGCCGGTAGAGGCGCAAAGGATGGTGTCGTTGCCAGCCTCAAGGGCTTTGGCCACCGCCACCACCATCCCCCTGTCCTTAAACGAGCCCGTGGGATTGCATCCTTCCAATTTGAAGTACAGCGCTGCACAGCCGAGTTCCGATGCCAGCCAGCGGGAACGGACCAAGGGTGTATCACCCTCTCCCATGGAGAGGAGTGGCGTATTGGCCGTTACTGGTAAGTAGTCTTTGTAACGGAGGAGGACCCCGTCGCCCATTTCCGCATCCTTTCCCCCGAATAGTGGGTCCCCGGAGAGGACCTCAGCCCTCTCCGTCGAGCATCCTCACCAGGTTTGAGACTTCTTGGACTGATCCAAGGCTACGCATGCGCTGAACCGCCTCCTGAACGGCGGATTCCTTCGCTGTGTGGGTGGTGATGACAATTTCCGAAAATCCCTCCGGCTGAACGATTTCCTTTTGAATGACCGAGGCGAGACTCACTTTAAGGTCTCCCAGCACCGTCGTAATCTGCGCCATGACCCCAGGCTCGTCCACTGCCAAGAGACGAATATAGTACTGGGTCTCTAGATCCGCCATGGGCTGGATAGTGCACGCGCCGTCGAGCAGCAGCGGAGCCGGAGGGTTTGAACCGGAGACAATGTTCCGAGCAATGTCCAAGACATCGCCAACCACCGCACTGGCGGTCGGTTGGCCTCCCGCTCCTTGTCCAGAAAACATCACCTGGCCCACCAAGTCACCTTCGAGTTCCACCGCGTTGAAAACCCCGCAAACGCTGGCCAGGGGATGCTCCACCGGAACCAGAGTTGGATGCACCCGCACCTGGATGGATGTTCCTTCCATCCGGCCAATGGCCAAGAGTTTGATTGCGTACCCAAGCTCTGCGGCATATTTGAAGTCGGCAGGGCCGAGCTTGGTGATGCCCTCGTAGTAAACATCGGAGGCATGTATCTTTGTGTGGAACGCCAAACTGGCAAGGATTGCAAGCTTATAGGCCGCATCGAGCCCTTCCACATCGGCAGCGGGATCAGCCTCTGCGTACCCTAGTGCCTGGGCCTGACGGACGGCATCGTTGAACTCCAGTCCTTCCATCCCCATCTTGGTCAGCACGTAATTAGTCGTGCCGTTGATGATGGCACTGATACCATAGATATCGTTGGCCAGAAGGTCCTTGAGCAACGGGCCGATGATGGGAATGCCCCCGCCAACGCCTGCCTCAAACCTGATGCTAACGCTGTGCTCGTGGGCCAGGGTGAGGATTTCAGGCCCGTGCTTAGCCATCATCTCTTTGTTCGCGGTCACGACGTGTTTCCCCGCCCGAAGGGCACGCTGCACGTACTCCAAAGCGGGATATTCACCACCCATAACCTCGACAATGATATCGATGGCAGGGTCATCTATCAGGCCTTCCGCTCCATCAGTGAGGACGACATCGGCGGGCACGTAACGACGCTCCTTCTCTGGTGCTCGCACGAGGATACGCTTGATGCGCACCGTGCAGCCCAGCTTAGAAGAGATGGAGTGCTCCTTCTCTAGGAGGGTGCGAGCCACTTCCGTTCCCACAACACCCAGGCCCATCAGGCCAATGCCAATCTCGCGGTTGTTTGCCAAGCGCACTCCCTGAGACTTCGTGCTTAGTTCAGGTGATCCAGTACCCAAATCAAATCATCGCGGTCGAAATTGAAGTCAGTCACAGCTTCGTCAATCCGCGACTGTACCCACATGTCTCGGTTAGCGGCTGCGAGGAGATCAATCATCTCGTCCGACAGGTCTTGTACCTCTGGCCCCTGAGTGATCTTGGCTATCATAGTGCCAATACTAGTATTCAACGGTCCGATAAACTCTTCCAGCTCGGCGTTGAAGAAAACCGCATCGAACTCAGGGAAAACCTTCGCTGGCATCCAGCCGACCTCCCCGTTGGCATCGGCAAGGAACAACTCTTGGTTGACCTCAGCAGCCACCTCCTCGAACACCTCGCCTCCCGTCAAGCGCGCCAAGACGGTATCGCCTTCCGCCGGAGTACCCACCACAATCCAATGGAGAAACACCTGCGACTGGGGACTCGGCACCAGGAGGGCCATTACATTTTCCACCGTTCGGATAAGTAATTCGCCCTCCTCAAAGCCTCGCAACTCCTCGCTGTCCACGCTAAAAGCGTCCTTAAAATCTTGGAACCGCTCCTGGCCAATGGCGGTCATCAAGGGGGGGAACACACCCTCTTCGTTAGGAGTCTCGAACCGCCTAATCATCGCTTCGTCCACGTCGTTGGACGGTAAGGCGATCTGTAAGGAGGGCCCAGAAAACTGGCGCAGCACTTCGTTACGAACCATCAAGTTCAGTGCATTCTCAGGATCAACCTGGCCAGTGAAGCCGTTTATGAGCCGCGTGTGGGCCGCCACATCACGGAGTTGCACCGTTTCGTCGCCAATTTTGGCCACTGTTTTACGAGGGGGAGCGAAGCTGGTGAGGTAGAATCCGCCCACCAGGAGCACGACAAGAAATACAACGACTACCGCGGCCCCTCCGTAGAGAAACCGCTGCTGTCGCTTTTCCGGTTCGAACCGGCCTCGTTGCGTGCCCGCTACGACGGGGGGACCGAAATGCCCCCGCTGAGCCCGTCTGCGTTGTCGCATCAGTTCCTCCGCTCGTCATGCCCAAGCCCGCCCACAGGAAGTGAAACTAAAGGCTGGCAGAAACCAACCCTCTCAAGTCAGGACGTGGGGGCCTGCTCATCATGACTGGAGTCGCTGGTCTCGGCAACCGGCTCCTGGGGCTCTGTTTCACCGGCCCCTGCTTCATCCGATTTCTCAGCGACAACCACGACACTTTCCGGGGCGACTTCGGCTTCTGGGGACGTTGCCGCTCCATTCGTCACTGCTGTCGCCTCCGGGGCTCCTGTCCCATCCCCAGCCTCCACAGTTTCACTGGGTGGACTGCTCACAGGAGGTCGCTCTCCAAACTGCGGTGCCCGGGCGGCACGATCCCGCCTATCGGCACGGAAGCGCTCGCTGCGGGGCCCTTCGAGCGGACTGATGTCCATCATCGTGTGAGAACCCGTGAAGGGTATCAGCGCCACATACCTGGCCCGTTTTATGGCACGGGTCAGCGCCCGCTGATGAGGTGCGCACGTACCGGTCTTCCGGCGAGGCTCAATCTTGCCCCAATCAGAAATAAACCGGCGAATACGCGATACGTCTTTGTAGCTAATCTGCTCAACTTTGTCCACGCAGAAAGCGCAGACCTTTCGCCGGGGGGGAAACCGTCGCCCGCCAGGACGACGACGCCGGACGCCACTTTGGACCATGAATCGTTCTCCTTCCTACTCCTATATGGGCAGCTCGTCCGTAGTTAGCGTGTCCTCAGTCGCGAGGACCGCGCTGCCCGCATCTTCAGATCTTTCAGCTCCAGGGCGGTCCAAGAACATCACCCTGTCGGCAACAATCTCGTTCCTAAAGCGGGTTTGACCGTCATTTCCTTCCCACTGGTGCGACTGCAGTCGTCCTTCGACGTAGGCCTTCCGGCCCTTAGACAGATACTGATTACATTGCTCCGCCAACTGGTTCCAGGTGACCACAGTAAACCATTCTGTTTCCTGACGCCGCTCGCCGTCTTGCGTGGTATAGCTCCGGCTGGCAGCGATGCGAAACGAAGTGACCGGGTTCCCGTTGGGGGTGTAGCGCATCTCTGGGTCTGTGCCAACGTTGCCAATAATCATCATCTTATTGAGACCAACCATCGCACACCTCTCCCTAATTGCTCCCGCGAGAGCCAGTACTACTTCTCTTGGAGCACCAGCATGTGCCGAATGATCTCCTCCGAGAGATTGAGTGTCCCCTCGAAGGCCTTAGCAGGAGCAGGATCTAAGCTGAGTTGCGCCAGGTAATAGTTCCCTTCGGCGTGCTGGCCAATCTTGTAGGCCAACTTTTTACGCCCCCAATGGTCCTCCTCAGCGACCTCGCCGCCATTGTCGGTGACGAATTTCTTCACCCGCTCTTTCACACTCTCCACCTGCTCGTCATCAATCTGAGGGTCAATGACCAGCAGTAGTTCGTATTGACGCACGTCTCCTCCACTCTCCAATCGGCTACACGACTACGAATTATAGCATGGGGCCCGCCCACGCTCAACGAGCCGACGACCAGCCCCATAAGCATCCCAGCCCGATTCGGCGAATGTTATGCGTCATACACCGGCTCAACCAATGGGCACTTAGCAGACCGCTAAGAGTCCTGTTCCAGCCCCGGCACCGGGAACTTGCCGGTGAGCGCGAGTACCTCTTCGCGAACTGCCTGCTCCACTTGGCCGTCGCCTCGGTGGTTAATCGTCTTCATGATGAGATGGGCCACGCTTTGAAGTTCTTCCACCCCGAAGCCCCGGGTGCTGACCGCCGGTGTACCCAGCCGAAGGCCGCTGGTGACACGAGGTGGCAGCGGATCGTTGGGGATGGCATTCTTGTTCACGGTGATACCCACCCGGCCCAGGGCCTCTTCGGCTTCCTGGCCCGTGCATTTCAAGGGGGTGAGGTCCACCAGCAGCAGATGATTGTCGGTCCCTCCGGAAACGATGCGCGCACCCTCCGCCTCTAAGGTTGCTGCCAGGGCTTGGGCATTGTCGACGACCCGTTGGCCGTACACCTGGAAGGAGGGATCGAGAGCCTCGGCAAAACAGACGGCCTTGGCAGCAATGGCATGCATCATGGGACCGCCCTGCGTAAACGGGAATACGGCGCGGTCTACCTTCCGTCGAAGCTCCTCCGTGGAGAGGATGAGGGCGCCCCGGGGACCCCGAAGCGTCTTATGAGTGGTGCTGGTGATGACCGCGGCATGACCCGCGGGCGATGGGTGGACGCCGGCAGCAATCAGGCCAGCGATGTGGGCCATATCCACCATGAGCACGGCGCCAACCTCTTTGGCTATCTCACCAAACCGCTCGAAGTCAATGGTACGTGAGTATGCGGTATACCCCGCGACGATGACCTTAGGCCGGTGCTCTCTGGCTAGGAGCGCTATGTTGTCGTAATCGAGCTGCTCCGTTTCCGGGTCCAACCCGTAAGCCACAAAGTTGTAGGTCTTGCTGGAGAAGTTCACAGGACTCCCGTGGGTCAGGTGCCCCCCTTGATCCAACCGCAGGCCCATTACCGTATCACCGGGCTCCAGCAACGCGGCGTAGGCCGCCATATTAGCCTGGGCACCCGCGTGAGGCTGGACGTTGGCGTGCTCCACGCCAAAGAGCTCCAGGGCGCGGTCGATGGCTGTCTGCTCAGCGATGTCCACGAATTCACAACCGCCATAGTAACGTCGGCCCGGATACCCCTCGGCGTACTTGTTGGTTAGCACCGAGCCCTGGGCCTCCAAGACCGCTGGGCTGGTGTAGTTTTCGGATGCTATGAGCACCACGCTGTTCTGTTGGCGCTGGACCTCTTGGGCTATGGCGTTGGCTATTACCGGATCCTGCTGGGCAAGCACACTCATGGGGTCCCTCCATTCGCTCTACGTTGGTTCACTGTCCGTGGTAAGAACAAAAAAAGGAGCGCATGCAAGCACGCTCCAGTACAGGTAAGAATTGACGATGACTGAAGAGCCATCGCGCGCCTCAGTCTAGGGGAACCGCGGCGTGCCCGTCAAGAAAACATGGTGCCCGGCTATGTTCACCGCACCGCGGAACTCTACACTTGGGCGGAGCGCCATGCGAAGCGCCAGGGCCCATACGTTACGCCATTTTAGGTGGCCCCCCGTTTTCCTGGCGACATCTTCGAAGCGAAACGAGGCCGTGTCATTTTCCAAACCCAACGGCTGCTCGGTGCAGCGCTGACACAACCCCACGACCCCAGGCTCGACGACCCCGTGTGACCAGCGTTCGCCGAACAATGGGTCTTATTCGCCCAATATGCGCGCCGTTTACTGGACACAGCGGGAGCGTCCGTGACGGTTGAACAGGCCCTGTGCATCTGGGAACGGGTCAAAAAGGCGTCACCGGATCTGGCGTTCTACGACGATGCGCTCCCACCGGCTAGCTGGCTTCATCGACCAACTGGGACTTCGCGGCCTGGTTCAGAAATGGTCGGCCAACTCCGACGTAGATTTGGCAAAGCCGCACCTAGCTATCTTTCAGAACGCCCTCAGCAAGCTCCAGGGCGAACCCGATGAAGCGCTCCACGTGGGCGACAGCTACGAGGGTGACGTGGTGGGCGCACGCAACGCCGGTATGCACGCGCTTTTCTTGCTGCGCCAAGGGGCATCCCCTCCAGTAAAAGATGCTCCCATCATCTCAACCCTCCGGGAAGTGCTCCCTTATGTGCACGGAAGCGGCTTTCCCCTCTCGGCTCAACGGGTATAAGATAGGAATGACGGCCCTTTCGACATACCAGCCCGTCACCATGAGAATCCCCCATGTCATATCAGATTTATTTCGCCGACCTCACCGAGGAAATCAAGGCTCTCGTCTTTACGTTGCTCCGTTTGAAGTCGGAGGCGGGGACGCTTGATTCGAAGGAGACGGATCTGCTGGTAGAGCTGCGCGGCTCGGCGGCACCACCCTTCCTCCCCGGAGGAGTCGAGGTGACTGAGAGTCAACCACGCCTCACCGATCGCGAGTCTTCATCGTTCGGCGGCAGGCCGAGGAGGAACTCTTCTTCCACCAGGCGGCGCCCCTCCAATGGCGGCCGCCGCCCCAACGGCAGGACCACACTCCCTCCAGAGGGCACCTGAAAGAGTCTCAGGCCTGACGGCCCATCACCCCATCAAGTGCCTCGGGCAGTTGCTGTTGGAAGCTCTCCAAGCGCGAGAGAATCTCGATGAGCACCTGCCCCCAGGGCAGTTCGTCACCGCCCGTCTCTCCTGAGTTCAACGGGAGGTGCAACTGCTGATTGCCGGCGCGCACGCCATGGCCCAGAGCCCGCTCCAAAGGAACGCGCGCGCCCCCAACGGGGTCCACCAGTTTCAGGATTATTTGGTCGCCACGCCTGGAAACCGATTCGACCCTGGCACGCCTTGCCAAGACCTTGACTCGCAGACCGTAGAACAGGTGATGTACTTCGTCAGGTAGTCCGCCAAACCGGTCCCGCAAGCTCTGGACAAGCTCATCCACCTCCTGGTCCTCCCGGACTCCGCCCATCTGTTGGTAGATCATCATCCGGGTCGGCACATGCTCCACAAGGTCTTCGGGGATGAACGCCGGCAGGCCGAGGTCGATTTGGGGCTCAGGCCTATCGACGGGCGCGGACGGTTCCTCCCCGTCTCGGGCCGCCCGCAGCGCTGCCACCGCCTCGGAGAGCAACCGTGAGTAAAGGTCAAAACCCACCGCATGGATGTACCCACTCTGCTCCGCGCCTAAGAGGTTCCCGGCGCCTCTGATTTCCAAGTCTTTCATCGCAATGCGAAAACCGGCTCCCAGCTCTGTAGCCGCAATAACCGTCTGCAGACGCCGCTGGGCCGTCTCCGTAATCCTCCGTCCTCTCGGCACCAAGAGATAGGCGTATCCCCGATGCGCCCTCCGGCCTATCCGGCCCCGAAGCTGATAGAGCTGGGAGAGCCCGAAGCGATCTGCCCGTTCGATGATGAGCGTGTTGACTGCAGGTAAGTCGAGGCCCGATTCGATGATGGTGGTGCAGAGGAGCACATCGGCCTCGCCAGCCGCGAATTCGGACATCGCCCGCGCCAGTTCACCTTCCCTCATCTGGCCGTGGGCGACCATAACCCTGGCCTCGGGGAGCAGCTCACGGAGCTGATTGGCAGCGAGGTCGATGCTCTTAACTCGGTTGTGGAGATAGAAAACCTGGCCGCCCCGGTCTAACTCCCGGAGTACCGCCTCACGCACCACCTCGTCGGAAGACTCACCCAGATGGGTCTTGATGGGCAGGCGCTGCTCCGGCGGGGTCTCCATTGTGGAGATATCGCGAATACCCGCCACAGCCATGTGCAATGTGCGTGGGATAGGCGTGGCCGTCATAGTCAGCACATCCACCTCGCTTCGCATCTCCTTGAGCCGCTCCTTGTGGCCCACCCCAAATCGGTGTTCCTCGTCGATGATCACCAGACCCAGGTCTTTGAAACCCACATCCTTCTGGAGTAGGCGGTGCGTGCCGATGACGATATCCACCTGGCCCTGCTTGAGTGCGGCGACAACCTCATCCTGCTCACGGCCTGTCCGGAACCGGCTTAGCACCTCGGTCCGAATCGCGTACATATCGAAGCGCTCGGTGAAGGTCACGTAATGCTGTTGGGCGAGGACTGTGGTGGGCACCAGCACCGCCACCTGCTTGCCCTCGGTGACCGCCTTGAACGCAGCGCGGAGGGCAACTTCCGTCTTGCCATAACCCACGTCGCCGCACACCAGCCGGTCCATGGGCCGAATGCCCTCCATGTCCACCTTTACCTGGTGGATTGCCTCTGCCTGATCCGGAGTTTCCACAAAGGGGAAGGCGTCCTCCATCTCCCGCTGCCATGGCGAATCAGGCGCAAAGGCATGCCCCTCAGCGGTCTCGCGGCGAGCATACAGGGCCAGCAGGTCCACAGCCAGACGACGGGTGGCCTCCCTGGCCCGGGCCACCGTACGGCCCCATTCCTGAGTTCCAAGCCGGCTGGGGGTTGGTGGCTGGTCGGCGCCGCCCACATATGGCCCGACGCGGTCCAGCTGGTCCATGGGCACATAGAGCTTGTCGCCCTGAGCGTACTCAAGCATCAGGTATTCCCGCTCGGTGCCCTCCCCACCCATCTCCGTGATGCCCGTGTAGCGACCGATACCATGATCGGTGTGTACCACCATTTGTCCGGGTACCAGCTCCTCCACGTCCAATCGCCGCCGCGACGATGTCCGGCGCCGCAGGGGCTGGCGCTTTTGATTTCCAAAGACCTCGGTGTCGGTGAACACGGTCAACAGAGGGGCCTCATCCTCCTCATGAGCGCGAAGCGTCCAGCCCTCGGTGAGCGCCGCGTGCACAACGGTGACCGCTGAGTTAGTTGGCGCCTCCGTGAGCTCACGCACTTCGCGGGCGCCCACGTCACCCTCCTGGAGCACTTCAGTGATGCGTTGCGAGTGCTGGCTTGCGATGACCACCGAGCCTATCCGCATCCCCAGAAGGTCTTCGTTCAGCCGTTCCATCTGGCTGTGATAGGAGGTGCAAGGGCCAAAGGGGAGCACGAGGGCCGAAGCGCCTGGGCCTTGGTGGTAACGGCTAATCTTTAGCCGGGTTGGCCACGCTTCCAGACGGTTGGACAACGGCTCCCAGGCTTCCAAGCTGGGGGGGAAATGAAGGGGAATATCGCCCCGTTCCTCCTTGGTGAGCCGGAGCTTCTCCGTCCTCCCCTCCCAGCCCTGGGCTGATTCCCGCTGCTCCGAGGGCTCATTGAGGACCAGCACCATCCGCTGACCGGAAGAGGTGTTGTCGATGTGATCGAGGAGTGTATGACCGTGGAAGAAGCCAGAGAAAAAACCGGCAGTTCCCATGTTTGTGCCAGCCATCAACTCGGCCAGGCCCTCATTCATCCGGTCACGCTCCGCTGTCTTAGTGTTGGAGTAATCCAGCCCACTCATCAGCCGATCAATCTGGTCGTTGGAGGCCAGGCTGGGCAGTATTTCAAGAGCCGGAAGGATGGACACCGACTCTACCGGCTCCAGAGAACGCTGGGTGCCAGGGTCAAACAACCTCAGCGAATCGACCCGGTCACCCCACAAATCGATGCGAACCGGCAAGGCCTGCCCTGGCGTAAAAATATCGATGATGCCCCCCCTCCGGCTGACGCTCCCTGGCGCTTCGACCATGGGGACCACCTCATAGCCCATGCGCACCCACCGCTGGAGGAGTGATTCAGTAGAGATTGCATCGCCCACAGTGATGGTATGTACCAACTCGTCGAGCAGTTGGGGCGCCAGGGTCCGCTGCATTAGCGCCATGGTCGAGGCCACCACCAAGGGAGCAGTGTCAGGGTCACGGACTGCCCCCAGGACGCTAAGCCGCTGGTGTACCGTGGAAATGTCCACGGCCATACGCTCATAGGGTAGGACTTCCGATTCCACAAAATGGTGGACTTGCACGCTTTCGCCGCAATAGACCTCCAGCTGCTCCACTAACCGCCGGGCATCTTCCGGACGCGCACAGACCACTAAAACCGGTGCGTTAAGCTGTTGCCACAGCGCACCCAAGACAACGGGCTTGGCCGCATCTGGTACCGAGACTTCCAGACGGCTTCCGCGGACCAGACCATCAGCAACGCGCTGGTACGCTGGGACCTCGCGCAGAACATCGAAGAGTCCTCCCAGGCTCACACCCACTCCTTCATGAATATGGATCTCCAACCATGCTGTAACTAGCTAGCATGCTCGTATAACGCCGCGAAGGACCGCACCGAGCGGCCCTAGGGATATTTTAACATACACCCGACCACTCTCCGTTACAAAGTGGGAGATCATTCACGCACGACTTGTTCTCATCTATTTTCGTCTGATTCACGGTTTGTTCATTTCCTCCGACTACCCTTGGGGCCCCTGCGGATCTATGTCTCATAAGATTCTCGCAACCCGTTTATACGACTAAGGCACAAAGACGAGAGCGGTAGGCGCATGGCTGTCACTTAAGACCTACGGTTTGAGAGCAACGAGTTAATGCTCTACTAGGCTAAGCTGCTGGACGATAGGAAGTTCCACGACAGGCTAAATATCCTGGCCGACTACCTCTTCTACTTCATGGCGCGGGAGGTCACCCCGCTGGGCGACTTGGCGCTCTTAGAAGAGGACACGGAGAGCATAAAGATGCGGATCGCCCGGCTAGAAACGGGCATGGGCTGGGCGGAGGATCCGCCGTCGCGGACACGCCGCATTGTGTCCAATTTAAAAGTAGCGGAGCTGGGTAACAACGAAGTGCGAGCCCGAACCGACTTCATACATTACAGGACACACTTGGAAACCGACCAGGACTTCTTCGTGGGATGCCGTGACGACGTGCTGCGTAGGGAGGATGGTCAGTGGAAGGTGGCTAAGCGCACCATCGTTCTCGATGCCAACATCATAATGCCAAGAACCTAAGCGTCTTCTTTTAGATAGGCCTGCGTGGTTTCCAGTAAAAGAGCACCCCGGTGCTACCGGGGTGCTCTTTTACTGGCCCCTTCAACAGGGGGATAAAAAGGGGGGTATAATTGGCCGACAGCAAACGCACACCTATTCCTTGCATGCGCGAACATCCCCATAATGACGGTGGCACACAAAATGGCGCTCCCCACATCTTTACTACTGCCGAACCAGGCTTCACCACCTCTCGTATACCGCCGTGTGGTCATTAAGGCTGGGACAAATGTGCTGGCCAACCGAGGGCATTCGCTGGACATGACGGTATTGGCCTCTTTGGCTGACCAGCTGGTGGCCCTGCGGGGTTTGGGAGCACAGCCCCTCCTGGTCAGTTCCGGCGCCATCGCGGCTGGCCGCGAATCGCTGGGCAAGAGCGTGGATAACCACACGGTCTCGGGCAATCAGCTCCTGGCCGCAGTCGGGCAAAGCAGGCTCATGCACCGGTACGAAGAGTGCTTCTCGGCATCGGGCACCTTGGTTGCCCAGGCGCTGCTCACTCGTCATGACCTAGAAGACCGTCAAGGCTATCTGAACGTCCGCAATACGCTGGAGGGTCTTCTGGACCGCGGTGTCATGCCGGTGGTGAATGAGAACGACGTGGTCAATGCTGAGGAGATTTCAGCGGGTTTCGGCGATAATGACCACCTATCCGCCCTCGTGGCTAATCTTATCGACGCAGACCTCCTCCTGTTGCTGACCGACACGGCCGGTCTTTTTAGCGGTGACCCCAAAAGCGATCACTCCGCAACCTTAGTTCCTGAGGTGAAAGTTATTGACGAGCAGGTGATGGCCATGGCCGCATCCCACGTGAGCAAGGTGAGCCGCGGTGGTATGCATGCCAAACTCATGGCTGCCAAACTTGCCACCTCCTTCGGCGTGACGGTCGTCATCGCCGGAGGTACCGAGCGAGACGTCATCTGTCGGGCGGCACGCGGCGAGCGTGTGGGCACCCTCTTCCCAACTACTGTCTCCCGCATGGAAAGCCGCAAACGTTGGATGCTAAGTGGGCTGGCCCAAAACCGCGGCACCATCATGGTTGACGGAGGCGCCGTCAGCGCCCTGCTCGACAATCACACCAGCCTGCTCCCCGCAGGCGTTCGGCAGGTGAGCGGCCACTTCGAACGGGGCGACTTCGTCATTATCCATGGGCCGAGCGACCAGCAGGTCGCATGCGGTATCGTCAACTATGCGGATGACGAGCTCCGTGTCATCATGGGAGAGAAATCGGACAAGATTTTAAGCAAACTAGGCCACCATTTCGGGGATGAAGTCGTCCACCGGAACAACATGGCCGTTCTGTAGGGAGGCTGCCGTGACCACCGTCGCATCGGAGCTGCTCAGCAAAGCCCAGGCCGCACGGGCTGCGTCACGGCATGTGCGCAGCCTCTCCACCGGAGCGAAGAACGAGGCGATCCTTGCCATCTCCGATGCCTTGGAACGCGAGGCTAACACGCTCCTAGCAGCCAACACATTGGACATGGACGCTGGCCGGAAGACCGGACTTGCGGCGGCGTTCCTTGCCAGGCTCGAGCTCACCGCCGAGGGGCTCAAGTCAATGGCCAACGGTGTCCGTACCGTGGCCACCCTTCCCGACCCCGTGGGGGAGGAGTTCGACGCCAAGGTACTGGCCAATGGTATTCGCCTGGCCCGGCGCCGAGTGCCTCTGGGTGTCATCGGCACCATCTTCGAAGCGCGCCCGGAGGTACCAGCCGACATCTCCTCCCTGTGCCTCAAGTCGGGCAACGCCGTCATCCTCCGGGGTGGCAGCGACGCCATCAACACCAACAGGGCTCTGGGTAAGGTGATCAGGGCCGCGCTGGAGGGTTCAGGTGTGCCTGCCGACGCCGTCCAGATCATAGAGTCCACCGATCGGGCTCTGGTACAGCAAATGGTAAAGCTTGATGCGTATATCGACCTGCTAATCCCCCGAGGCGGTCCCGACCTGGTCCACTTCGTTAATGCCGAGGCGACCATGCCGTCCATCACCGGTGGCATCGGCGTGTGTCATACCTACGTGGATGCCACTGCGGACGCGGACATGGCCGCCGACGTCATCTTTAACGCCAAGGTCCAGGCCCCCGCCAAATGCAATGCCCTCGACACCGTTCTGGTGCATCCATTGGCGGCGCCCGCAGTGCTACCGAAGATGGCAGCGAAACTAGCGTCAGCTAACGTGGAGTTGCATTGCGACCACCGAGCGTTGGCCCTAATCGGGCCCGGCAATGGCCTGGTCAGCGCGGCGACCACTAACGACTGGGGCACCGAGTTCCTGGCCCTAGTGCTCTCTGTAAAGGTGGTCGACTCCATGGACGAGGCCATTGAGCACATCGAAACCCACGGCTCCGGCCACACTGAAGCGATTCTCACCTCCGATTACGCCAACGCCATGCGGTTTGTCGATGAGGTGGACGCAGGCGTCGTATTGGTCAACGCCAGCACTCGTTTCAACGATGGAGGCCAATTCGGTCTGGGCGCCGAGGTGGCCATCAGCACCAATAAGCTGCATGCCCGCGGCCCCATGGGGCTGCAGGAACTCACCACCTACAAGTGGGTGGCTTTGGGCAACGGCCAGGTTCGGGGGTAATCCCCTCCTCGCTAGATGTCTTTGCCCAATGTCACCAGACTCGTTCCAGGAAGGAGCTTGCCATGGAACTTCGATTTGAACGCGAGTGCCGCACCCCCTACTCCGAGGTGTACACCATCCTGGACGAAGACGAGCCCCAAGGCCGGCTGGATATCCATTTCGCCGGCAATCTGATCCACGCCACCCTCTGCGTCAGCGAGCGTTTCACCCAGGACGAGATCCAAGACCTCATCGAAGACATGGATCATCAGATGCTGGATGCCATCGGGCTCTCGCGGGAGGACTTCATCGTTCATGTCCACCAGGGACGTGATGTGGGTGTGTTCAGCAACCAAGAGTACAGCGAAGACGGCCAGGAGGCCGAGTAGTCCCCCTCCCCAAGTCATATAGTGGTCATCGACTTCCACACTCACATCCTTCCTCCCTCTTTCCGCGACCAACGCCGCGTTCTCCGGGAACGGGACGCCACTTTCGCTGGGCTTTTCAAGCGCGATAATGCGCCCGTGGCCACCGCAGAAGAGTTGGTGGCGGCCATGGATAAGGACGGCGTGGCGACCTCCGTAGTGCAGGGTTACGGTTGGAGCGACCAAACGATAGCGCGGGAGTCCAACGACTACTTACTCGAGGCCGCCGTTCGCTTTCCCGGACGCTTGGTGCCCTTTTGCAGCGTCAATCCTGTCTGGGGCGATGACGCCGCTATTGAGGTCGAACGCTGCGTTGCACATGGCGCACGAGGCATCGGCGAACTCCACCCCACGACCCAGGGCCTGGACCTGGCCAATGAGCCGTACCTGGACCCCGTCATGACACTAGCGCAACAGCACGGCCTGCCTGTGGTGGTCCACGGCTCAGAACCCGTGGGGCACACCTACGACGGCAAGGGCGACGTCACGCCGGATAAGCTGCTGTCCTTCATCAACCGCTATCCCGGCGCCACCATCGTCTGCGCCCACTGGGGCGGCGGGCTTCTCTTCTACGAGTTGATGCCCGAAGTCCGCAAGGCGTTAGTCAACGTCTACTTCGACACTGCCGCCACCTCGTTCCTCTACCGGCGCCAAGTATTCCCGACCGCCATCCAGGCGGCCGGTGCCGAGAAGCTACTCTTCGGGTCCGATTATCCGTTGCTCAGCGCCCGGCGGGTCGTGAACGAAGCGAAGGCAGCCTTACAGGAAGCGGGTCTTGATGACAGCTTGCAGCAGGCCATCCTACACGACAACGCCGCCCGCCTTTTGATGATTGGGGCCTAACGTCCATGCAAACACTGCCCGACTACCTCCAGTCAGACTTGGACATCGTGTTCGTCGGCATCAACCCCGGTGCCTACTCGGCCAAGCTTGGCCTCTACTTCGCCACGGCCCGTAACCGGTTCTGGCCGGCGCTCAACCATTCCGGCATTATCCTCTCCGGGCACGACCTCGGACCCGGAGATGAGGCGCGTATGAACAGAGTTGGCGTCGGCTTCACCGATGTCGTCAAGCGTCCCAGCTCTAGCGCCTCAAGCCTGCGCGCTGCCGATTACCGACAGGACGCGCCGACCCTCAAAGCCAACCTCTTGAAGTACCAACCCCTGGTGGTGTGTTTCAATGGTCTTACCGCCTATAAGAATTACCTGCGATACGCTGAGGGCACGAAGGTGTCGCCAGCCCTCGGTGCCCAGGAGCGCCGCATCGGTACCAGCCGCATCTTCGTGGTGCCCAGCTCCAGTCCGGCCAACGCCGCCTATTCGCTAGAAGTTCTCGCCGACTGGTACGTCCGGCTTGGCGAATACCGGGACCGTACCAAGATACAACGGAATGGCTGAAGAAGGCCGATCCCTTCGCCTGTTTATCACCGTGGAACCCCCATTCCTGGTACACCAAACCGCTGTACGTGTGGCACGGGACATCGAATCACCGGCGGCAAAGTCACAGGTGGTCGCTCGATGTCACTGGCCTCCAAATCGTTGCCTTTTCGAGTCATGGCAAGTCGTTGCACCAGCCCCCATCAGTGCTAAACGAAGGCGAGTGCCAACTCACAACTTCCACGGTCCCTTGATGAGGCCTCGCTACACGCAGCAAATATCCGTGCCATGTTTAGCTAAACTGCCGCCGTAAATCCTACGGAGCGCCGCTTCAGCGTATCGGTCGTAAGCATAATGCAGAGCACCTTGACGCGTTCAGGGGGGGGCGCCGCCACTGCACCAGCTCTACGAAGCTCCCCCCTGGCCCCAGCGGGTGTGCACTGCGCCCATAACTAACGTCGCTGCGGTGGGCCTTGCCTTGCCGTCGTCATTCCAGCGTGAGCCGGAATCTAATTAGCCCCGCATAGGAGCCACGGGCTTCGCGCTTGCTAGGCTCCTGCGACTTCCCGATCCTGTACCACGTCCTGATTGATGGCCAAGATTCGGTCCACTCTAATAAGCACAGCCGAACCCTGCTTCTCCGGGTCGCGGTCCCGTTCCGGCTGCACCGTCCGCTCCCAAATCCCCTCCCGGGTCGGACCATCCTCGAAGACCTGCACGTCACCGAAGAAACGCCATCCAACTCTAGTCTCCGGGTCACGGAAGAAGACCGCCACATGGGGGTTCTCCAACACGTGTTCTCTGGCACCGCCCGAGGGCCGTTTCCAGTAGGCCAAGTGCTCATCGTCGAACACCATCATGCTGCCCCGGTAGCCCACGCCTGGATAGCCCTGCGCCGAAGCCGTTACCAACAGGCACGGCTTCCGGTTGGGTAGAGCGTTGTCGATATGCTCACGCATCTCATCAGTCAGTGAAATCATCCTCCCATTCCTTTCTTGTCCTAGGAGGATAGCGGAGGGGGCTGCCCACCTCGCAACCCGACCGACCGGCCGGGCAGAGCGCGAACGACCCTAGCAGTCAACTATCCGGTGGTAGGCCTAACTTGCCGCCTTATTAGAGTTTAAACCTACATGAATTTTTCACTGCTTATGGGTCCAGGTCGAAGACTCACAACCTGTCGGAGGCACGCCCAGGCCGTATTCTTGGCCTAGGCTACCAAGAAGGAAACAACACCATGAACTTCGACGATGCCCTAACCTTTCCCCAGACCTACCACCGGGCTGTGGTCATGATCAGCCCGGAGCGGGTCTACGGAGTCAGGGTGTAGCCAGCATAGAAAAGGCGTTGCACACGATGGTCAACGGCGGAAAAGGCTATCGACGCGTCTCGCGACGCGACTTTGGTATCGTTCGCAGGAGCGTGGTGCTCACGGCGGGGCTTGGACGCTAGCGGAGAGTCTGCGTTTACTGGGAGGGTAATGGAGCCCCTACACCGCCCGTGCGTCGTGGGGCAACAGCAAGCAGGGCTCGCCCCACTGGGACTCGGTGGTCACGTCCCAGGGCTCCTCAATCGACTCGAACATCTTCACCACGGCCCAATCGGTATTGGGGCCTGATGAAACGTCCACCTCAACATAGTGCATACAACTCCTCGCCTCCAAGGTATCCCCTGGGCATTTATACGGAGACACGAATGTGAAATATGTCCCAGGTTGACTGCGTCTACCGCTCTGGCCCACTGACGGTTCCTTCATTATTCAACGCACAGCACATCTACCCCGGCTAGGGGAGAAAGCCGGTGAGCTTCGCCAGAGTCCAGCCCAGGGCGAAACAAGTAGGGTACGTAATAAGCCAGGCCAACATGATGTTGCGCGTTACGCCCCAGCGGACGGCAGAAAGACGTCGGGTGGCCCCCACGCCCAGGATGGTGGCGGTGGAGGTGTGCGTGGTGCTGACAGGCAGGCCCATGTTGGATGCGCCCTCGATGATGGCAGCGGCCATAGCGTTGGCGGCAAACCCGTTGATGGGCTCCAGGCGTGTCACGCGCATACCCAGCGTGCGGATGACTCGCATGCCGCCTAGGGCGGTTCCCAGACCGATGGCCAGAGCCGACGCAAGCACCATCCACAGCTCTATGCTCAGGGGCTGCACTTGGTAGACGGCCCACGAAAGGGCGATCATCCCCATGGCGTTTTGGCCGTCGTTCTTGCCGTGGCTGTAGGAGAGGAAGGCGGCTGCGACCAACTGAAGTTTGCTTCCCACTGCGTTGACAGCGGTGGGGGAGCGTCTCCTGAAAAACCAGTACAGCAGCAGCATGAAAAGGAACCCCCCCAAGATGCCGAGGATGGGGGAGAGGGCCAGGGCCAAAAGTACCTTGATGACAATACTGCCGTCCAGTGCGCCAACGCCAGCAACAGCAATGCCAGCGCCCATAACGCCGGCGATTAGGGAATGACTGACGCTCACGGGCCAACCCTGGCGGGTAGCGATCGTGACCCAAATAACGGAGGCACCGATCGCAGAGATTACAGCATATTGAGTCATGTTGGAGGGATCAATAATCCCTTTACCCAGCGTCTTGGCCACAGCGGTGCCAGTGAGCGCGCCCAAGAGGTTGAGGACACCTGCCATAAGCACGGCAACCGCGGGGGTCAGCACCCGGGTTGAGATGACCGTGGCGATGGCATTAGCGGCATCGTTCATACCGTTGCCATAGGCGTATGCCAGGGCCAGGCCAATACTGATGGACAGGATAACGATTTCAAGCATGCTTAAGCACGATGGCCTCTAAGACATTAGCGGCGTCTTCACAACGGTCGGCGGAGAACTCCAGCAGGCCGTATATATCCTTCCACTTAATGATTTCTATGGGATCCTTCTCTTGAGCGAAGAGCTCCCCAATGGCCTTGGAGGTCACCTGGTCTGCTTCGTTTTCCAGACGGTTCAGCTCCACAGCCAAGGGCAGTATCTCTCTGAGTTTCGGCCCTTTTCCTTGAAGCATGACACCTGCCTGCTCAAGGCAAGCCCCCGCCTGGGCGATGATCTTCGCCAGTTCGATAGCCCTGGGGGTAGGCGCAGTGATCCCGTACTCAATCATCGTCCGCGACACCTCTTCCGCACCGTCCACGACGTCGTCGAGCCGGTCTCCCAGCTGCGCGATATCCTCCCGGTCGAAGGGGGTCACGAAGGTGCGGTGAAGGTTGGTCATGATCTGGTGGATGATGTGGTCGCCCACCTCCTCCAACTCTTTAATCTCCGCCGCTTTCGCTTCGGAGTCCTCATAGTGCTCCATGAAGTCGACCAGCTTGTCGGTCACCTCGTGCAAATTCCGCGTGCTGCTGCGTATAAGACCGAAGAACCGATCCTCCCGAGGCATAAGCGCTTGGGGAAGGAATTTTGGCAATCTCATATTTCACCTCCTGTGAAGCGTCCCGCTCCATAACTACACTGTTTTTTCAACACAAAAAAAACCCCTTCCTGTTAAAGGAAGGGTCTAAAGGAAGGGGTTAAAATACACAACAGAACATCGATTCATACCACTCCTCAGAATATCAGCCAAAGGAGCACCAGTCAATCAAAAGCGAAGCGAATATCTCCTAATCCGAGGCGCTTTATCTATCTGGCGCCAAGGCCTCCAGCTTCTCATGGATGGTCATCTTCAGCTCGCGAATGTCGTCGATGGAGATGCCGCTGGCATCCTTCGCCTGATTGTCGTAGGCCAACTCGCCATCCAGGTAACATCTCAAATCGGCCCCCGATCACAGACGTGATAGAACCCCGTAAGTCACCGGCAACCTCTCTATTCAGTTCGCGCGCCGTCCAGACGATAATGGGGAGGGACCCTCAGCCCTTTCAGCACCGGCTTGCCGCATGTATCTGCCCAGCCAACTGCTCTGCCATCTCGCACTTCCTTCGTCCGTACCCAACTAACCTGAAGGCCGCTTACTACTGCCCACGAGCCACTTCAAGGGCCACACCAGCCGCCCACGGGAGTGCCGCTTGGCGTAGGATGAGGGCCACACCAACCGCACACGGGAGGAGCCATGCCAGCAACGGTCACCCTAATTGGAATCGAAGGACTGCCAGACATCCGGCCAGGAGACGACCTGGCCAGGCTAACGGTCCAGGCGGCCCAGGCCCAGGGCACACCCCTCGCCGACGGCGATGTGCTGGTGGTCACGCAAAAGGTGGTGTCCAAGGCCGAAGCCCGGCTGGTCAAGCTCACCACGGTGGAGCCGTCGGCCCTGGCCCGGGAGTTCGCCGAGGCTTGGGACAAAGACGCGCGCGTGGTTGAGTTGGCCTTGCGTGAAGCAAAACGGGTGATCCGCATGGATAACGGAGTGCTCATCACCGAGACACGTCACGGATTCCGGTGCGCCAACTCCGGCGTGGACGCCTCCAACGTCGGGCCGGAGGGCGAGGAGACGGTGGCGCTCTTGCCCCTAGACCCCGACAGTTCGGCCAGGGCGTTTCGTCAGGATATCAGCAACGTTGCGGGCGCGGACGTGGCGGTGATTATCTCCGACACCTTCGGACGTCCGTGGCGCGAGGGCGCAGAGAACGTGGCGGTGGGTGTAGCGGGCATGAAGGCTCTGCGGGACTACAAGGGAGAGCAGGACAACTACGGACGGGAACTGCAATCGACGACCATCGCCGTGGCTGACGAGCTAGCGGCGGCCGCGGAGCTAGTGACCAACAAACTGACTCGGGTACCCGTGGCGATCGTTCGGGGCTACCCCTACCAGCCGGGGGGAGCTGAGGGCGTCAAGCCTCTGATCCGGGAGGCGGCCAAGGACCTGTTTCGGTAGGACTAACGCCGGTAGATGAGCGCGGCGCTGGAGAAACCCGAGACCTGGGTGGCGTCTTCCCGGCCACCACCTCGAACTGCAGAGTACCGTCGTCCTGAAGCTGCACCAGCGCTACAGCCAGCACATTGCTGTCTCTGTTCTTGAGCGCTATGTCGTAAGGCAGACGCTTACTCGCCACATTGAAGACCCCCGAGCGGTGCAGCTTCACCAACCCATCAGCAGCGCCGATGCTCGCCGGGTCTGAAGAGGGGGGTTTCATCCCATACGTCCCCTGGCATGCCCGGCAGGCATCTTCGATAATCCCCGTTAGCCCGCTGATATTCATCCGCAGGAGCGATTGGTCGATGTAGTCGTAGCCGATGGCCAGGTGACCGCTCCAATGCGCGAATGTACCCGGGAGCGCGTTGACGCACCTTGTCCTCCGTGCTACGCTGGCCGAGGTACGATAAGGCCACCGGGAGCTTGGGAAAGCCAGGCTGAGAGGCCCCGACCGCTCGGGGCGACCGGCAAGACCTGACCTGGGTAATGCCAGCGCAGGGAGGCGGACGACCACCTGTCCTGCAATGGCGCGGTGGTCTTTTTTATAGGGCGGCATTACTCCAAGAGGCATATCTATGACCGAAGACCTACTGCATATCGGCGAGTGGGCCTTCCGATCCCGGCTCATCCTGGGCACGGGACGGCACCGCAGTGATGAGGACTTGGTGGCATCGCTAGAGGCCTCGGGCGCCGAAGTGGTGACGGTGGCCATTCGCCGGCTGGATCTAAATACGCCTGGGCAGCGGACCATCCTGGACTTCATCGACCCCAATCGATTTATGGTGCTGCCTAACACTGCGGGCTGCCGCACACCTGAAGAGGCGCTACTGGTGGCGCGGCTCGCGCGCGCTTTGGGTCTGCCCAACTGGGTGAAGCTAGAGGTCATTCCCGACGCCACCTATCTGCTGCCCGACCCCATCGGTACCGTGGAGGCGGCCCGCCAACTCTTGGACGACGGCTTTACGGTGCTGCCCTATATCCACGCCGACCCGGTGCTGGCCCAGCGGCTGGCGGAAATGGGCTGCGCCACGGTGATGCCCCTCGGCTCGGCTATCGGCTCGGGCCAAGGCATCCACACAGCCGAGGAAATTCGCATCATCATCGAACAGGCCACAGTCCCTGTGGTCGTGGATGCAGGGTTGGGTGTTCCGTCCGACGCGGCCCAGGCAATGGAGATGGGCGCGGATGCGGTACTGGTGAACACGGCCATCGCCCAGGCCCAAGACCCGGCGCTGATGGCCGATGCCTTCCGCCAAGGCGTAGAGGCTGGACGCAAAGCCTTCATCGCCGGACGCATCCAGCGCAAGCCCTACGCTCAAGCCAGCAGTCCGAAAGAAGGGGTGCCAGGTCCAGGGGTTACCCTAGACCCATAAACGGGATCTCCAACCTTGAAGAAGGCCCACGGCCGGTTGAGACCACCGCCGTAGGGTGTGCCCTTGATTCACTTGCACAGGCTCGGGGTTCGACCAGTTCACCATGAACGGAGAAAAAGGATTACCACCCAGGGCGTATGTCTAGGAAGCACATGCTTACCGCCACCAAGAAGGGTTTAGCTCGTGAGCAACGTCCGTAAAAATGACCAACGTGTCGGACTCCCGACTAAGGGCATAGGGGACACCCTGGTGGTTACCGATCGGCACCTCTGCGGAGGAATCGCGCCTCTTGTTAAGGCTGTGGATGCCTCCGTTGTCGGTGGCATCCACATGGTCCAGCTCCGAGAGAAGGATCTGCCGCCCCAGGAACTGCTGGCCCTGGCGCAAAGCCTGCGCTCCGTCACCAAAGACAGGGCGCTGTTATTCGTGAACGTCCACGATGCAGCCGGGGTCGAAATCGCTCAAGCCTGCGGTGCCGATGGTCTCCAACTAGCTGAGGCGGCGCTTCCGGTGGAGTGGGCCCGCCAGCTTGTTGGCGACGAAATGCTCATCGGGCGCTCAGTCCACAACCTAGAAGGGGCCTTGGCTGCGGCAGAGAGCGAGGCGGACCTGCTAATCCTGGGCACGGTGTTCCCATCGGCCACGCACCCTGAAGGGACGACGGTGGGAGTCGAACTGGTGCGCACGGTTACAGAGCACGTCGCCACTCCTGTCTACGGTATCGGTGGTATAACGGCGGAGAACGCGGCCCAAGTGCTGGAGGCTGGCGCTTCGGGCGTCGCTGTGGTCCGCGCGGTGCTAGCGGCGCCCGACCCTAAGCAGGCTGCGCGCCGCTTGCTCCTGGTTATGGATGCAGGGCACGCCCTGCATCGACCCGTACGCAGGGGCTCGAACGCAGAAAGAGATCCAATATAGGCTGAGCCCACCGCCGGAGGCTGAGCCAACACGAGGAAATTGCATGACAACAATGCAGACGGAATTTCAGACCCAGGGACGGACGTGGACAGACAAGCTGGACGAGCTTATGGAGATCTGCCAGCACCTAGCCCAGCAAAGGACCGGGTTCCGAGTCGTGCCCAGCACCACGGGTTGGGCTGTGTCACGTCTATGATTTCCCTGGTTATCAATGGGCAGGCCCGCGAGCTGCAGGCGCCCGTATCGGTGGCCGAGTACCTGGGCTCCCTGGGCCTGGACAGCCAGCATGTGGCCGTGGCGCACAACGGCGTGGTGTTAGACCGCAGCCAATTCGCCCAGATCGGGTTGGCCGACGGCGACCGCGTGGAGATTGTCCGGCCTGTGGGCGGCGGCTAAATCACCAGGACAAGATCTGGACCTACATGCCGGGTCCTAAAGCGCCTCGCTGACCAGGTGAGAGACGAGACAATCCCGCACGCTAAAGCACCAGCCCAATAACTCCCGCTACTATGAGGGCCGTGGAGGCAAGTTTCAACGTTACCGTATTCCTATCCATAGGCTCATCCAGCACATTCCAGAAACGTGTGCTCAACCCCAGCGTAATAGCCAGTACAAAGAGGGAACGGGTGGAGTTCAAAGCGCTGACCAGCGATATGGGGCCCAACGTGATGGCAAGCTGCAAGAGCGTAACAGCGGCACTCGCCATCACTATTTCACCGCCGAAATACAGACGCCGCGCCGTCGGGTTGCTCAGCGCTGCCGCCACGTTGGCAAAAAGGCTCCGACGGTAGGCGAAGGCAGCCATCCCCACACCCAGACCCAAGGAACGTCCACCAAACACCAGCCAGAACGAGCTCAACGTCGTAGCTTCTTTGTTCACCACAAAGGCAATCCCAGTCAACGCTGAACCCACCAGCAGAATAGCGAGCGCGCGCGGTGATATAAACCCCCGGCGTCCGGGTGTCGGCCGATAGGAAGCCAGACCAGCGCCAATTACGATGGCCGCCACCGCGCCCACCTGTAGTCCGCTCAAGCGCTCACCCAAGAATACCACCGCCAGGAGCGATGCGAAAAGGGGATTGGTCCCATAGATGGGCGTCGCCCGCGAGACCTCCTCCAGCCGTAAACCGTAGAAGAAGAAAGTCAAGCCCAAGGCCCAGACCACCCCCGACCAGAAACCAATGACCAAGCCGTCGACATCGGCCAGGCCCAGCAGCGGAACGGCCACAGCCAGGGCAACGAGCCCAATAACGATCTGAACCACCCCCGCCACGAAGATGAAGCTGGACACCGAGGGGAAATGGCGGTCCAGCATCCGCTTGTCGACCACCATTACGCCGCCGAAGAGCATCGCGCTCGCCAACCCGATGATGAACCAATCCATGAATAAACGCCCTACGGAACAGATTAAAGGCTGGTGACCAGCTGCGGTCACCCTAATTACAATTATCCTTCGACAAGCTCAGGATGAACGGGGTCCCGATTCCCATCGGGATTCCTCGTCGCCTAAAACCTGGACTCGGAACGACAGACATCACGAAGCGCGTTGCACGCGCGGGCTGAACTGTGCGGCGGATTATCGCACAACCAGCCCGCGCGCAAATGGCAACGACCACCATCCGGGGATTTCAGCGCCGCTACCCGCGTCTCCCTCACCGCCTGAAGGTACGATGCGCTCACCCAAAGGGATTAGTCCATTTTAGCCCGATTATCAATAGCACTTATCAGCACTGCAAAGATCGTGACAGTGCATTACAGGATTTCACCAAATAAGTCCCTAATCTGCCAAGGACATCTCGTGGTCGAAATCTACTAGTACATCCGCTAACCAACGCCTCCTAATCTGCCTCAAAACCCCTGACAGACAGGGGCCTTTTGGTTTGATTTCCCAGAACTGCTGAGTAGAATAACTCTACAATGGCGAAGCTCGAAACCTGCGAAATCACCCTCCGCCAACTTCGTGAAAGCGGCTACTGGTACCACAGCTAGGGAGCTGAACCCCTCTGCTAACGCAGCTTACATCTAAGTTGGCAGGGACTAGAGAGTACCCAGCAAGCTGGCACCCATGGGCAAAAGGCTGAAAAAGGGCTTAAGGAAAGAAGGCAGATGACAACCGACAACCACTACGACGTTATCATTATCGGCGGGGGCGCCGCTGGCCTGAGTGCCGCCATCTACTCAACCCGGGCCATGTTAAAGACACTGGTCATCGAGAAGCAGGGCCTGGGCGGCCAAATCCTGAACACCGGGGAGATCGAAAACTACCCCGGCTTTCCCGAAGCCGTCAACGGCGTCGACCTCGCCGAAATGTACGCGAAGCAGGCCGTGCGCTTCGGCACCATCATCAAATATGACACGGTGATACGGCTGGAACTGGATGGGGCGGTCAAGCGCGTGATTGGCGAGGATGCCGAGTACACCAGCAAAACGGTCATCATCGCCACCGGTGGCGAGCACAACAAGCTGGGGGTGCCGGGCGAAGAGGAGTTCTCGGGACGAGGCGTCTCCTACTGCGCGACCTGCGACGGCAACTTCTTCCGGGACATGGACGTTACCGTGGTCGGCGGCGGCGACGCTGCCCTCGACGAAGGTCTCTACCTAACCCGCATGGTTAAGAGTGTCACGTTGGTGCACCGTCGCGACCAGCTGCGGGCAAGCAAGATCCTACAGGAACGGGCCTTCGCCAACCCCAACATGAGCTTCATCTGGGACACGGAGGTCCAGGATATCCAAGGAAACGGTGCGGTGGACAAGCTGACACTGAAAAATATCAAGGACGGTTCCACCACCGTTAAACCCACGGAGGGCCTCTTCATCTACATCGGGTTTCACCCCGTCAGCGACTATCTCAAGGACGTAGTGGAGCTGGATAATGGAGGCCACGTGTTGGCGAATATCCAGATGGAGACCAGCATGCCTGGCCTGTTCGTCGCGGGTGACGTCCGCCAGTTCTCGGACCGTCAGCTGGGTAACGCAGTAGGCGATGGTATCGCCGCGGCCCTCTCCTCCTTCCGCTACATCCAAGAGCACGGCGGCTAGCGCCTCCAGACCATACGCGGCGATAAAGAAAGCCCTTGGTGAAATAACCAAGGGCTTTCTTTATCGCCGCGTCCAGCCGACGCCAGGCCTTTGACACAGACGGCCCTGTTCCCTAAAGTTGCTGTCCATTCCACCGTTACGGAGGTGAGCAAATGACCATAGGCTGGGCAGTAGTAAGCACGGGGCGGCATCCGTACCAGAAAATGGCGCCCGCCATCAACGCCGCAGCGGATTCAGAGATAGTGGGTGTGGTCAGTCGGGACCGGGACCGGGCCGAGTCCTTCGCATCCAAGCACCACGCCCGTACGGCGTATGTCGACTTCGACGAAATGCTCTGCGATCCGGCAGTAGACGTGGTCTATCTGGCCTCACCCAATTTCTTGCACGCCCAGCAGGCGGTGAAAGCTGCCCAGGCCGGTAAGCACGTGCTGTGGGAGAAGCCCATGGCCTTGACCATGGAAGAGGCACACCGCATGGTGGACGCCTGCAAAAAGCACGACTTCCGCCTGGGCGTGGGGTTTCACCTGCGGTTCCACCCTGGACACCAAGCGCTGCGAGAAGCAGCGCAAGCCGGCGTTCTCGGCACCATCGCCTTCGCCCAGGCCCAATAGGCCTACGGGGTGCGCGGGTTGGTGAAGCCGAACCCCCGGCCACCGATTTCCCAGTGGTGGGAAGATCCTCATCAGGTGGGAGCGGGGTCATGGATGGGCTCCGGCGTTCACTGCGTCGATCTGCTGCGATTTGTTTTAGGCAAGGAGGTAGTGGAGGTTCGCGCCATGACCGACGCCACCCAAAGCGCACCTCTGGAGCATCTAGCGGCAGTGCTTCTGCGCTTCGAAGACGGCACCATCGCCACGGCCACTGCGGGCCGTCGAGTCCCCGAATCCCGCAACGACGTAGTCGTCTACGGCAGTCTTGGCCGCGGTGAATTCCGCCAAAGCCTGTTTACCGACCTGGAAGGGACGCTGGAAATCAACGCCGAAGGGACAGCCCGCAAGGAAACGTATGCGCCATCCGACCCGCTCGCGATGTACACAAGCCAAGTGGAAGCCTTCAACCAGGCCGTTGTTTCAGGCACCGAGCCGGTTGGTTCAGGATGGGATGGACTAAAAGTCGCGGAGGTCACCTTGGCCATGGTCGAATCGGCCACCACCGGACGCATGGTTCTTCTCGGGTGACGTGGGGCCGCTTATAAAAAAGAGGGGTGCTCCCTTACGGGCGCCCCCTCTTTCCCTCAATAAAAAGCCTATCGAGCTTAGTGCTAGCCACACCCGCAGCTGCCACCGCCACAGGCGCAACCACCCGTCGAAGCGGCGATGTTAGGGTTCTGGATGACGAACCCGCTTTTCATCAGCCCCACCGTGTAGTCAATTTCCGCACCAGTCAACAGCGGCGCACTGTCAGCATCAACCAACACGCGAACCCCATTCTCGTGAAGGACAATGTCGTCCGTCTGAACCTCGTCCTCGATGGAAAGCATGTACTGGGCACCGCTACCATTCGGCACTACGATAACCCGAAGAGCACCCTCAGGCTGGCCCTCTTCAGCCAAAATTTCCTTTAGCTTGACCGCGGCGGCAACTGTCACGTTCATCATTATTAGAACCCCTACTTTAGCAAGGTTAGTGCCAGACACGAAAATCGTACCAGAGGGACGGAAGAGCGTCAAGGGGACGAAGGGCCGGTTCCCACCAAACGGACGAATTCCACTTTATTCCTTATTTCGATAGAATTTGTGAAGAACTAATCGCTTCACGCCATCATTTGACACATTCCGCTGATAGCATCTATTGTATAAGCAACATTCGGAACATATTGTAAGGGAGTTTCATGGATAACCTCGACCACCAGCTTATCGCCCTGCTCCAAAGGAACGGGCGGGCCTCCAATATCGAATTGGCCAGCGCATTGGACGTCAGCGAAGGCACCGTGCGCCGCCGTTTCCGCAATCTGATCGACGACCAGGTCATCCGAGTCGTTGCCGTACCAGACCCCTCCAAGCTGGGCAAGTTGACAACTGCCCTCGTTGGGCTCCAGGTGGACCCAGCTCACGTCGACCCAGTTGCCAGCGAGCTGGCACGCTTCGACGAGGTGCAATACGCCACCATCACAACGGGCGCTTACGACATATTTATTTGGGTGTCCCTGCCTTCTCCGGAGGAACTAGCCATCTTCCTGCGCTCTAGGGTCGGCGGCATTCCTGGCGTACGGCGAACCGAGACGTTCGTCAACCTCGCCGTGAAGAAGAGCCCAGGAGGAAGCCCACCCGCCCGATAGCCGGACCATACCAAAAGACGGCAAATCCCTGTTGAAATAGCCCTTTGTTCTGGTAAACTATGTCCCTGGCAGTGGCCGGTTACTCACCGAAGAGGAGCTAGGAGGAGACTCAAACGTGACCTATATCATTGTTGAACCCTGTGTCGACCTGAAGGATGCCGCCTGTGTGGATGTCTGTCCCGTGGACTGCATCTATGAGGGCGAAACGATGTACTACATCAATCCTGAAGAGTGCATCGACTGCGCTGCCTGCGAGCCGGTCTGCCCCGTACAGGCCATTTTCACTGAAGATTCCGTCCCCGAAGAGTGGAAGGACTTCATCAAGCTGAACTACGACTTCGACTACGCCAATGCAGGGAAATGAAGCACTCTTAATGTGCGTCTAAATAGGCAGAAAGGGCCGGCCCCCAAGGGCCGGCCCTTTCCGTTCCGGCGCTCTGCATACCCTCAACCGCCCAGATTATCCAACACCTCATCCACTGGCTGCAGTAGACAGGTGAAGATAGGGACATCCCGCTCGGTGTAAGGCCGCTGCTCCGCAGGCCGCAATTCCATGACCAGCTCCAGGAATTCGGAAGGGCTGTCCGTCTCGAACCCCAAAACGAATTCCTGGTCGTCCATACCGTAGGAATAAGCGGTGTGGATTTTCACCTGGGAGTACTTGTGCCCCACCCGGAAATGCTCCTCCATCATCCGCTGCCGCTCCTCCATGCCGAGCTGATACCACTCATGGGTCTTCACGAAGGGGTACACGAAGAGGTACGGCTTGTTCATCGGACGGATACGTGTCCGGCTCTCCGACTCCTGGTGCTCGTGGTCGTCGATGTAGAGAGAGCGCCGGGTCATAGCCAAATAGGAATGTTGTATTTCCAGGTAGGTGCCGAGCCCCGTCTGGGCCAGATGGGTGTTCAAACGCTGAATGTGCTCCAAGTCCGGGCTCACACACCAGAGCATCATCTCCGCATCGGCGCGCATGCCCATGAGGCTGTATGAGCGGATGGTCAGGTGTTCGGCGTACTCCGCGACCACGCTGGCGAACTGCCGCTTGCCCTCCTGCCGCACGTCATCCGGAAGGCGACGCCACTCAGGCGCCACGGTGTAGAAGGTGTACTTCACGAATTGGCGAGGTACTTCAGAAGTCATCATCCCTTGCTGCTCCTCTCCAGCACGTGCCTTACGCGGCAGTTTATCACGCAAGCAAGGCGCTTCAGTATCGAAGCCTCCACCCAAAACGCACTACTCTACTTCTTGACCCTCTCAATGGACTGGGGGAAGCCCGTCCTCTACAAGCTGGAGCGCGGTGAAGGCGAGTGCGCGATTTAGCGCATAGCCCTAGCGTTGGTATCTACAACAGAGTGCGAAGATAACTTGCAGGCGGGTTTTGTCACCCCGAGTCCATAGACGAGGGGTCTGGTGCCCCGCTCCTTCAGGATGACACCGCTGGCCGACTTTGACCATTTCTCCTCTCTCGTCAAAGGGTGATAGGGCTGACAGACGTACTCCCTGAGATCACTCCCTAGCGGCTAAGCCTGCACGAAGTCCTTCGGGTTGGCCGTAAAGGCCTCCCGACACCCTGAGGCGCAGAAGTAGTAGGTCCCACCTTCGTGTTCCGCCGTGCCACCGGGTGGGTTTGTCATATTGACCTCCATCCCACAGACGGGGTCGGTCGCCTTGTCGGGGCCTGAAAAAATCCTGTCCAACGTTGTCATGAGTTACCCTCGCTTGGTCTAGATTATGCGGGCTTCCACCTTCGCAGACGCAGGCTGTTCGACACCACTGAAACGGAGCTGAATGCCATGGCCAAGGCGGCCATCATAGGATTCAGGAACCCGAAGTCGCCGAGGGCCCAACTGAGCCCCTGGGGGACTCCTTCTTGAAAGACGAGATACAAGATCCCAGCCGCGACGGGAATCAGCGCCATGTTATAGAAGAAGGCCCAAAAAAGGTTCTGTTTGATGGTCACGATGGTGGCACGGGAAAGCTGTATCGCCTGAGCGACAGCCCGAACGTCACCACGCATCAGTGCGATATCCGCCGTCTCCAACGCCACATCAGTGCCGGTTCCAATGGCGATACCCACGTCGGCCTGGGCTAGGGCCGGAGCATCGTTCACTCCGTCGCCCACCATGGCAACTCGCTCGCCCTGGGCCTGGAGCCGCTTCACCGCTTCCACCTTCTCGTCTGGCATCACCTCGGCAACCACGTTACGGATTCCCAACTCTGCAGCGATAGCCTGCGCCGTCGCCTCGCTATCCCCCGTCAGCATCATCACATCCAACCCCTGGGACTCCAGAAGCTGGACCGCCTCTCTGGACTCCGGGCGCACGGTGTCAGCCACAGCAATGAGGCCGCGAAGGTCGTTATCTCTGAGAACCACCATGGCAGTCTTGCCCTCTGACGCCCAGAGGCTGGGGAAATCCTGGGCCGCTTCCAGCGAAACACCCGCCTGGCGAGCAAGTTTCACACTCCCCACCGTTATCCAGTCGCCATCCACCTGGGCCCGGACGCCCAAGCCGGGGGCCGCCTGGAACTGCTGTGCCACTGAGGGCGTTACACCGCGCTCCCGCGTTCCGTCCACAATAGCGGTTGCGATGGGGTGTTCGCTCCCTCGCTCCACCGAAGCGGCCAGGTACAAAAGATCGTCCTCACTGATACCGCCCAGCGGCAGCACATCAGTCAACTGCGGTTTGCCCTGGGTAAGAGTGCCCGTCTTGTCCATCACCACAGTGGTGATTTTGTAGGCATACTCCAAGGCCATGGCATCACGGATGAGGATCCCATGCTCGGCGCCCTTCCCGGTACCGACCATGATGGCAGTGGGCGTGGCCAACCCCAGTGCACATGGGCAGGCGATGATGAGGACTGCGCTCATGTTCAGGAGCGCGAACTCATACACGGGCGATGGGCCCGCAACCAGCCAAGTCACGAAGGTGATCGCAGCAATGCCCAGTACCGCAGGGACAAAGTAGGCAGCGACCGAATCCGCCAGACGCTGGATCGGCGCCTTGGAACCCTGGGCCTGGCGGACCATCTGCACAATTTGCGCCAAGGCTGTATCCTTCCCCACCTTGGTGGCCCGATAGGTGAAGCCGCCCACCACGTTGATCGTACCGCCGAAAATCTCGTCGCCAGCGGCCTTGTCCACCGGAATGCTCTCGCCCGTTAGCATGCTCTCGTCAACGGTGGAAGCGCCCTCGGTAATCTTTCCGTCCACGGGAAGACGCTCACCAGGCCTGACTAGGACCAGATCGGCCACGACCACGTCGGTGATGGGAATATCCTGCTCTGTACCATCGCGGAGAACCCTAGCCGTGCGCGGCTGCATACCCATGAGAGCCCGGATGGACTCGGATGTCTGGCCTTTTGCCCTGGCCTCCAGGTAACGACCAAAGAGGATGAGGGCGATGATGGTGACACCTGTATCAAAGTAAGTGCCAGTAGACTCGGAAAAGAGCCCGCCGAAGAAGGTCACCACGACGCTATAGGCGTAGGCCACCGAGGTGCCTAGGGCTACAAGAGTATTCATGTTGGACGTGCGGTGCTTCAGCGCGCCCCAGGCGCCAATATAAAACTGACGCCCCATCCAGAACTGCACCGGCGTGGCAATAGCAAAGGCGGTACAGTTCACCCAGAAGCTGCCCAGGGCATCCTCCACGACGGGAGTGACCATCAGCACCATGATTACCACAGCCCCGACAGCGCTCACCAGGAACTTGTCTCGCAGCAGCCGCGCGTCGGCTCGCTTGGAGAGCCGCTCTATGTCGGCGGCCAACTCGTCAGCCGACTCGATGCTCTCCACCTTGTAGCCCGAAGCCTCAACGGCGTCCTGAATGGCCTCCAAGGGCACCGATCCCGGTACGTAATAGACCTCCACCCGTTCGGCAGCGGGGTTCACCGAAGCCTTGACCACCCCCTCCAATCGCAGCAGCCGCTCCTCGATGCGCTTGGCACTGGAGGCGTCACTAAGGCCGGGAACGTTGATCCCTACCAGGTCGGCGCCAATCCTGTAGCCCACCGATCGTACGGCCGCCGCCATCTGGGTAATCGACGCCGAATCCATCTCGTAGGCAACGTTGGCCGTCTCCGTGGCCAAGTTAATCTCAGCAAGGCTCACACCGCCAACACTCTTAATCGCCGTCTGCACCGTATGCACACACGCCGCACAAGTCATCCCCTCAATGCGAAGGGTCACCAGTCTTTTTCCTCCGGAAGGTTCACCAGTCATGGTTTCGTCCTCGCTCTAGCGGTGCGCTACCTCGTACAGCTCGATCAATTCGCCAATGAGCTCGTCATCCCTACCCTCACTAATGCCATCGGGCACGCAGGTCCGCAGATGCCCGTTAAGGAGCACCCCCTCCAGCTTCTCAAAGGAACGGCGCACCGCATGGGTCTGCTTGAGCACGTCCACGCAATAGGTATCCGACTCGACCATACGCTTTATGCCCTCCACATGGCCGACGATATAGTTCAACCGCTTGAGTGCGTCTCTTTTCACATCTTCCAGCATGATGACCCTCCGTTGAGCCGCGCCTCTAATACCCTACCCCCTTGGAGGGGGTTTAACCCACTGTATGCCCTCGAGACGACAGAGTCAAGACGCGCCCATTATACTTACGTTCGCTAACACCCTCCCAGGAGCCTCTTGATGCCCACCTCCACCATTTGGCTGGTCGCCTCCATCGTCATCGCCCTCCCTGCATTCGCAGCCTTAACAGTCCTGCTGGTGCTCCTCACACCCACCCCAGCATGGCTCGGCCTGCTCGGCCTGGCGATAGTGGATATTTCGATCATCGTTGGAGGGTTCGTGGTCGTCCGCCGGTCTTTGGCATTGGTCCGCTAGGGCGCACCCTGACACTCTCGAAGGAGTAAATGGATTCGGGCGTAAGTCAGAATCACGACGGCAAATCGTGCCCACCGTCAATCCCATAGTTGTCGGTCTAGGACACGTCCCGGCACGCCCTGCTTGCAGGCCGAGCGGCTGACCTCTATCCTGTCGTTTATCTCACCCCTCGAATAGGTGCATCGCATGGCCATCGCCGACAGCGTCCGGCAGAACATGGCGGAAAGTTCCTGGATACGTCGCATGTTTGAGATTGGAATCGCCCTGAAACAGGAGCGGGGCGAGGAGCATGTCTTCGACCTCTCCTTAGGCAACCCAGTCGTGGAACCGCCACCCCAATTCACCCAGGAACTCCAACGACTGGTGAACGAACCAGTGCCCGGTGCCCACCGCTACATGCCCAACGCAGGCTTCACCGATACCCGCAAAGCGGTGGCCGACGAACTGGGCTCGGAAACGGGCCTGCCATACACCGCGGCCCAGGTCATGATGAGCGTAGGGGCTGGTGGCGGGATCAACGTGGCGCTCCACGCGCTACTTGACCCCGGCGACGAGGTCATCATCCTTACTCCCTACTTCGCCGAATACCTCTTCTACGTCACCAACCACCAGGGGATACCGGTAATAGTTGGCTGCGACGATGCGTTCAACCCTGACCTGCAAGAGCTGGAGTCAAAACTCACCTCCCGCACCAAAGCGATGTTGCTCAATGTGCCCAACAATCCCTCAGGCGCCATCTTCAGTCCCGAGTTGCTACAAGATCTGGCCCAGCTTCTTGAGCGCAAGGGGCGCGAGTTGGGCACCGAGGTCTTCATCATCAGCGACGAGCCCTACCGCAAGATCATTTTCGACAACCACAGCTACCCCTTCCCCCAAATTGTCTACGAGCGCACCATCACCGTCAGCTCCCACTCCAAGGACCTGGCGCTGCCGGGCGAGCGTATCGGTTATGTCGCCATCCATCCAGCCTATGCAGACGGCGCCGTGCTCATGGACGCCTTCATCTTCTGCAACCGGGTCCTTGGATTCGTCAACGCACCTGCACTGATGCAGCGGGTCGTTCAGGCACTCCAGGGCGTGACGGTGGACGTGGCAGCGTACCAGCGCAAGCGCGACTTTCTCCACGGCCAGCTCACCGGCATGGGCTACCAGGTCTTCAAGCCGCAAGGCGCTTTCTACATGTTCCCCAAGTCTCCCGTCGACGATGAGATGGTTTTGGTGGACGCTTTGCAGCAGCATGGCGTACTGGTGGTACCGGGCAAAGGGTTTGGCCTTCCGGGCTACTTCCGCATCTCATTCTGTGTAGAGGATAAGACTCTGGAAGGGGCCATCGAAGGTTTCCAGGCCGTCGCCCAGGAGTTGGGCGTCGCATGAGATAAACTTTGGACGTGGCGGAGGTCCACCGCTTAGAAGGCCGCCGCATCGCGTACGATGGAGTAGCTGCGTAAACGCAACAATTGGTTCGGCGCTCGAGGGCGTGCTTGGCAGGGAGGTACCGACATGATGCAAAGAAACGTCGGAAAAGACCCGCAGCTCCAAATCCGCATGATGATCACCATCTTCTTGCTCGGGTTGCTCTACGCCGGGTTCATCCTCACGCTATGGAGCCTCGGAGCCGGCATCTTCTTCATCGTGATATTGGCTGTCGTGATGGTTGGAATCCAGTTCACATTCTCCGGCCGTATGGTGCTGCTCTCTATGCACGCCAAGCTCGTTTCCGCAAAGGAGGAGCCAGGACTTTACAAGATGGTGGAGCGGCTGGCCTTTGCTGCCGGCGTACCCAAACCGAGGATCGCGGTCTCCCAGATGACCATCCCCAACGCCTTTGCCACGGGGCGCAGCACCAAAAGCGCCGTCGTCGCAGTGACCCAAGGACTCAAGGATCTGCTGAACGATCGGGAGATGGAGGCCGTCCTCGCCCACGAGATAAGCCACATCAAACACCGCGACATGATAGTCATGACCTACGCCAGCTTTTTCGCGGTCGTCGCCTCCACCCTCATGAGCCTATTTTTCTGGATGGGGCTCTTCGGTGGCTTCTCGCGCCGTGGACGAGGTGGTGGCGGGAATGCCATCATAATCGCCTACGTGGTCACCATCCTCGTCTGGCTCTTGAGCCAGCTATTACTGGCGACCCTCTCCCGCTATCGGGAGTTCTCCGCCGACCGGGCTGCCGCTCAGTTGACCGGGAGGCCTGCCGACCTCATCAGCGCACTCACCCGCATCAACGGCACCATTCATGAAGTGCCCAAAGACGACCTGCGCAAGGCCGCGAGCATGAACGCCTTCTTTATCCTACCCGCCATGGGCGGCGGCATATCAGGGCTCTTTTCGACCCACCCCAAGGTGACGAAACGTATTGAGCGTCTCCAGACAATGGAAGCTAACCTGGGCCTGTAGTGGGACTTCTCGGGGCACTCTTCGGGCGCGGGGGCTCAGCGCACAGCAACTGGGCCGAGGCTCTGGGCGCGCTCTCTCAAGCAGCCACATTCATCCAAAACGACCTGGAAACCCTGCCTCAGGGACAGGCAGGCCTCATCGTTCAGCCCGACGACGATGCGTCTCACGAAGATGCCTCCGCCAAAGTGACTCGCCTACTGGAGAACGACGAGACGCTCAGCAGCGTCCGTTACCGCATTCAGCCGGACAAACACCTTCATGCGTGGGTCATCCTCGAATCAAAGCCTCTAGAAGACCTGACCGAGTCGCTCTGGAAGGTCGCCGAATCTCTCAAGGAACGGGGAATGGAAGACCGGCTGCTTGCTGCGGTCTTCCCCTTCACCTGGCAGAACAAGCCTCTGTACTGGCTCCTGCGCATTTCAACAGGACGGTTCACGCCCTTCGTACCAGTGGGACAGATGGAGGACGAAGAACGGGACCACCCGCTGGAGATCCGAATGGAAAAGGCTCTGCGCAAGACAATTCCCACCGCACGGAGCGTCAAACAGTGGTACCCCCTGTGGGGTATACCCATCTAGGCCTGGGCAACACTGCTAGGCGACGGCCTACTCCAAATTACGAATGACCGCCACAACCTTGCCGGCCACCTCCACGTTCTCGGCGGCTACGACGATGGGCTTGAATTGGGGATTCGCCGGCTCCAAGCGTATAGTACTGCCCTCGTGGTAAAATCGCTTCAGCGTCGCCTCCTCTTCCATCTTGAGCCAGGCGGCCACCATATCGCCATTGCGCACATCCGCTCCCTGACGCAGCACCACCAGGTCACCGTCGTCAACCAGCGCGTCCAACATGGAGAGGCCGCGGACACGGAGCGCAAAGAGCCCCTCGGTTCTTCTTGGCGTGAGCTCCGGAGGTAGCGCAATGGTTTCACTGGGCTCCATCTCGTCGGTGAGTACAGGCACGGGTATCCCGGCTGCGATACTGCCCACCACGGGCACTACCAGCGATTCGCTAATGCTGCCCCTGGCCTTTTCTCCTACCAGCTCCAGCCCACGAGCAATGTCGGCGGCCCGGCGGATGTAGCCCTCACGCTGAAGGATACGGAGGTTATAGTCCACCACCGAGGTCGAGCTTATGGAGCAACCCGATTGAATATCCCGAATGGAGGGAGAGAAGGTGTACTCGCGCTGATAGGAACGGATAAAGTCGAGCATCTGCTGCTGGCGGTTCGAAAGTTGGGGCATGCGTCCTCCCACAACGATGGGCCGGTGAAGGCGGTACTTAGAAAATAGGAACAGGTGTTCTTTAAGAGAGGGTACTTTCCCCCAAGAAAGGTGTCAAGAACCGAATGACGCCGTTGTCATATCCACGCGGGCGCTCTCAGCAGGCATGGAGCCTGTTGACCTATGCGGAGAGCTAAGTTCGGCAGGGAGGCTTAGAGGCCGTTTAGCTTACGGGCGAGACGCGATTTGCGCCGCGCGGCGTTATTGGGGTGAATAACACCCTTGTGGGCGGCTCGGTCCAGCGCGCTGGTCGCCCGGGCCACCTCCAGAGCACCACCGGTTGCATCACCCTGGTCAACCAACCGTTCGGCCTTCTTCACGATGGTCCGTGTGCTTGAGCGGACCAACCGGTTGGACTTTCTACGTCGTTCCTGGGCTCGAGCTGATTTCTCGGCAGGCAATCAAAACCTCCTGATTCCTATGGAATTGCATGTATTTTAGCCGCTGCGACGATCTACAGCAATCCAGGCGCTCTCAACCGGGATATTAGGCCGCCTATACCACCTATGGGTTTAGCGCTGGATTCCCCGTCTAGGTACTTCCTGATTTGCTGGGATAGCTTGGCGCCCTCCGATGACTCGCTCGACGTTGGAAACGCCCCGCACGCCCTCCAACCGCGAAAACAGCCTGCTCAACTGCGCCATAGAGGCTACCTGAACTGTGAGGGCTGTGATGACCGCGCCATCTGGTCGAATATCGGTCTGCGTCGAGGAGATGTTAAGCGACTCGACGGAAACGGCGGCGGTAATGTCCCGGAGCAGCCCCACCCTGTCCCAGGCCTCGATACTCAAACGAACCGGGTAGAGGTTCCGGGTCGCTCCCCATGACACCGGAATGAGCCGGTCCTCCTCGTGCTCCTGACCAAGGTTGGGACAGTCGCGACGGTGGACAGTCACTCCTCGGGTGCGCGTGACAAAACCCACGATATCGTCAACTGGAACGGGCTGGCAGCAGATGCCAATCCTGGTAAGCAGATCGCCCACGCCCAAGACCTGGATCCCTCCGATGGGAGCAATGAGATCTTCACCGACAAGAGGGCCTGCCGCCTGGTGGTCGTCCTGCCTGGTGTTCAGCCGTCCGCCCACTTGTGTGATGCTAATGAGGCCGCTGCCCAGGGCTGCGTGGAGATCTTCGACGCTCTCCTGCTTAAGGAGGTGTGCCAGCTCCTCTTCGTCCATCAGGACGTTGAAGCGGCGGAATTCCTTCTTCAGCAGTTCCTTTCCGCGCTGGACGTTGGCCTCCCGCTCCTGGCGGCGGAACCACGAACGAATACTCTGCCGGGCGTTGGCTGTCTTCGCATACCCCAAATGGGGGTTCAGCCAGTCCAAGCTGGGGCCCCGCGCCACCTTCGAGGTCATGATCTCAACGGTGTCACCATTCTTGAGATCGCAATCCAGCGAGACCAGTCTGCCGTTGACCTTGCCGCCGATGCACCGGTGGCCCAAGTCGGTGTGAATCCGATAGGCAAAGTCGATGGGCGTCGACCCGCTGGGAAGCTCCTTGATATCGCCTTTGGGGGTATAGACGAAAACCTGGTCGTTGAAGATGTCCGTCTTCACCGAGTCCAGGAACTCGTCAGTCTCGCTCAAGTCCCGTTGCCACTCCAAAAGTTGGCGCATCCACGTCATCTTCTCGTCGAAACGCCCATTCTTCGGAGGCGCATTACCTTCTTTGTATGCCCAGTGTGAGGCCACGCCGTATTCCGCAACCTCATGCATCAGGTGGGTCCGCACCTGCACTTCTATGGGCACCGAACCGATCGAGCGGACCGAGGTGTGGAGGGACTGGTACATGTTCTCTTTGGGACTGGCAATGTAATCGTCGAACTGCCCCGGTACCGGACGCCACAAGGAGTGGACGGTACCCAGCGCTGCATAGCAGTCTTGGAGGGTTTCCACCAAAACTCGAACCGCGAACAGATCGTAGATTTCGCCGATTTGCTTCCCCTGTTGAGCGTAGCTCTCCGCCTTGCAGTAGATGCTGTAGATGTGCTTGGGGCGGCCAGTAACATCAGCTTGGATCCCGGCTTTAGCCAGCTCGCGGTTCAATACCTCCGTGACCTGCCCCACATAGGCCTCACGCTCCCGCCGTTTGCTGGACAACAACTTCGCGATTGCCCTGTACTGGTTGGGCTGGAGGTAGCCAAACGCCAGATCCTCCAACTGCCACTTCACCTCGCCCATACCCAAGCGGTGGGCAAGCGGTGCGTAGATATCCAACGTCTCCTGGGCGATGGACGCCCTCTTTGCCGGTGGCAGGTGACTTAAGGTCTGCATATTGTGCAACCGGTCGGCCAGCTTGATGAGCACCACGCGGATGTCCTTAGCCATGGCCACCAACATCTTGCGAAGGCTCTCGGCCTGGGGGCCCCCCGTCTGACGGCCGGCGTGTTCGCCGTGCTCGTCAGACACCATATCCAGGCGGGTCAGCTTGGTGACACCGTCCACCAACTGCGCGACCTCCTCACCAAAACGGCCGCGCAGGTCACCGAGCGAAACATCCGCATCTTCCACCACATCGTGGAGGAGCGCCGCCGCCAGAGTGGTGTGGTCCAAGTGCAAATCGGCCAGGTATTTTGCCGCGTTCACCGGATGGCTGATGTACGGCTCGCCGGAGCGGCGGCTCTGTCCCAGGTGGGCCTTTTCGGCGAAACGCAGGGCATCTTCCACCACCTGGGCCTTCTCCTCGGGAAGGTAGGTGCGCACTTGTTCCAGCAGATGGTCCATCTTCCGCTCCCGCGCCTTTACAGACCGCTCACCTTCCCAGTATATCGTCCACACCGAGACGAAGTCACTCGTGTCGCTACCATGTACAATAATCCTACGGCATACCCACCCCGGCACGGCCGCCTCGGGCGTTACTGCTACACCCCCATGAGGAGCGACCCATGTACCAGGCCCCGCGTGGCACCACTGACATTCTCCCCGAAGACCAGCCCTACTGGCGCTACGTGGAGTCCACCTTCCAGCAGACCGCCCGCTCCTTCGGGTACCGGCGCATCGATACCCCAATCTTCGAGGACACGGGCCTCTTCCAGCGGACGGTGGGCGAGGAGACGGACATCGTCCAAAAGGAGATGTATTCCTTCGTGGACCGGGGGGAGCAATCGCTGACCCTCCGACCAGAGGGTACCGCCGCCGTGTGCAGGGCCTATCTCGAGAAAGGGATGCAGAACCTGCCTCAGCCGGTACGGCTGTCCTACGTCGCTTCCATGTTCCGCTACGACCGTCCGCAGGCAGGACGCTATCGGCAATTCAACCAATACGGCATTGAGGCTATCGGCGACGCCGACGCTGCGGTAGACTTGGAGGTTATCCAACTGGCTTTGGGCGTCGTCGAAGCCTTGGGATTGGGAAAGACCACGATGGTCCTGAACAACATCGGCGACGTCGAGGACCGGCCCCGCTACCTCGCCGCCCTTCAGGCCTACTACGAACTCCACACCGACAAGCTCTGCACCGCTTGTCGACACCGTTATCATGCCAACCCGCTGCGGCTGCTGGATTGCAAACAACAGTCGTGCCAGCCCTTCCTCGCTGACGCTCCTCGCAGCACCGACTACCTAGGCGGCGGCGCGAAGACCCATTGGGAGGAACTGTTGGGGTACCTGAACGACCTGGGCATTCCTCACCGGCTCGATCACCGGCTGGTCCGTGGTCTCGACTACTACACTCGTACGGTCTTCGAAATCATACCTGAGAAGGATGGCTCCCAAAGCGCGATTTGTGCGGGGGGGCGCTACGACGGTCTCATCAAGCAATTGGGAGGCAAGTCCACGGCTGGCATCGGATTCGCCGCGGGTATCGAGCGGATAATCTTGAATCTCCAAGCCCAACGCGTCGAGGTCCCAATGGAGGAGAGTGGGCCGCTGGTGGTTGCCTTTCGCGGTGCTCAAGCGAAGATGGAGGCCGTCCGGCTCGTAAGGAACCTACGCACCCAGGGTAATGCAGTTGTCCTAGCCCCGGAGCGCAGCCTGAAGGCCCAAATGCGCTACGCCTCAAGCCTGGACGCGCCTCGTGTGTTTATCCTGGGCGATGCCGAAATGGCCCAGGGAGCGGTGACTGTGCGAGAGATGGCCTCCGGAACGCAGCAGCAATTGCCACTAGCCGACTTCACCCCAGGGGGCTAGACGTTCCAGTCTACGGCCCTCATGGGCAACTCTGTCGGGTGCTAATTGGCAGGGAAGGTCAGGTCGACCTCTGTGATGATGCCGGGTAGGTAGGTCGTCACCTGATTCGCCTTACGCACATCGAACCAGAACTCCACCGTGGCACTATCGTAGCCTGGAATCGCGATGGGCAGCGGCATAATGTATGAGGTCGCCGAGATCAGCGGCTGGGAGAACCAGAGGTCGGGTTTTCCTGCCTTGGACACCTTCGCATAGACCCGGAGACTTGAATCCGGCACTGCACCACCCACCGACACCGACCCCGAATACACCGCAGGAAGATCCGGTGGGGCACCAGGCTCGCCGTTGACCTCCGTCGAAGCCTCCGGAAGAATATTCTGAAGGCCGGCCTGGAGTTGCGGAACCACGATGTTGACCAGAGCATCAACCGCCATAGCGTAGACTTCGCCGTGCTGACTCATACCCATCTCGACCATCTGCGCCTGGGTCATGCGCAGTCCCCGAAGAGAAGCCGTATTGTCGACGACAGCGCCACCTTCAGCCCCAGCCTGCGGCACCGCCTGGATCTGGAAATACCGTATGCCGGTATTGGGGTCTTCGCGAACGCCACTGACCCGGGCAAGCCGCTTATCCAAGACCGCACCCGGTACGGCCAGAAAGGACAACGCCGCAAGCTCGTCATCAATTTGGGGTGCACCCGTAAGCGCAAGCGCAACCGTGGCGTAGATGCCACCAGTAGGGGTGATTACCCTGAGCAACGCCACGTCGTTGGTATCGTCTCTACCAACCACCCAGGCTTCACCGCTGAGTCCTTCAGCCGTCAGGAAGTCGGCGACGGGTGCGGGACCTAAGTTGCGGGCTGTGGTCAATATCAGGCCCGAGGACTCAATCATCACTCCCGTCCAATTGACGTTGCCCCGGCTCATCCTCACCATCGCCGACTCGACAATGCCAATAGCCTCATTGAGCGAGGGCGGAGGCAGTGGAGTGGGCGTTGCCGTGGGCAGTGGAGTGGGTGTGGGAAGGGGAAGCGGCGTTGGGGTGGCCGTCGGGAAGGGTGTGGGAGTAGGAGGCGCTGGAGTTGGGGTTGGCGTTGACGCCGAAGAGCACGCCGCTGCCACAAGGCCAACCAGCACAAATAAAACCGTAAACCAAGGGAGAAGAGCTGCCCGATTCATGTGTTCTCAACCCGAATGGCCATAAGCAAAATTATCCGTCCAGGCCACATGTGTACGCTTCATACATAGTACCGATTAACGCACAAAAACGCAAACAATTATCAAACGAAATATCGGAATACTACCAAAGTGTCTCCTCAACACCGGTTGCACTAACGTGGCACGATCCGAAACAAGGCATTTTAAGGCATCTCTTTGCTATACTTCGATGACTCTCCGCATCAGCGGGGGCCACCCCCCCCCTTTAATGGATACTCATGATTGACAAGCTCCACACCCTCACTGTCCGCTACGCCGCGATCGACGAACTGCTCTCGCAATCTGAAATCGCCTCGAACCCCGATCGTATGCGCAAGCTCGCCAAGGAACGGTCGTCGCTGGAGCCAGTGGTGCGGGCAATCCAGGAGTACGAACTCATCAAACAGGCGTTGGAAGATGCCCAGGCTATGACGGAGGACGAGGACCCTGAACTGGCCTCCTTGGCCAAGGAGGAGATCCCCAGCCTTATCCAGCAAATGGAAGGCTTGGAACTTGAGGTAAAACGGGCGCTCATTCCTCAGGACCCCAACGCCGAACACAATGTGATCATGGAGGTGCGGGCAGGCACCGGCGGCAACGAAGCCGCTCTCTTCGCCGCCGACCTCTATCGCATGTACCTGCGCTACGCTCAACGCAAGGGCTGGAAGGTGGAGCTCGTCAATACCAGCGAGGCCGAGTTGGGGGGCATCAAAGAGGTTACCTTCCAGGTGGAAGGGCGCGGAGCATACCGGCACCTGAAGCATGAGAGCGGTGTCCACCGGGTACAGCGCGTCCCTGTCACCGAAGCCCAAGGACGAATCCACACATCCACAGCCACCGTGGTCGTGCTCCCAGAGGCAGAGGAGGTCGACCTCCAGATCAAGCCGGAAGAGCTGCGTATCGACATCTTCCACGCGGGAGGCGCGGGAGGCCAGAACGTCAACAAAGTGGCCACCGCCGTCCGTATCGTCCACCTACCCACGGGCATCATGTCGGTCTGTCAAGACGAGCGCTCTCAGCATAAGAACCGGCAGAAGGCGATGACCGTCCTTCGATCCCGCCTTCTGGAGCGGGAACTGCAAGCACAACACGCCGAGACAAGCGCCGCCCGACGCTCCCAGGTCGGCACGGGGGAGCGCTCAGAGAAGGTACGCACTTACAACTTCCCCCAGGACCGCCTCACGGACCACCGCATCAACCTCAATACCCACGGTCTTGAGGTTATCCTCGCGGGCGGGCTCGATACGCTCATCGACGCGCTCATGGAGGAGGAACAGGCCCAGTTGCTTCAAGAAGCCGTGGCGTGAACAGCATCGACCAGCTCCTCCGCCAGACTGAACAGCAACTGGTCAAGGCGGGAATCGGCGACGCCCGGTTGGAGGCTGAGATGATCTGGATGACCGCGCTCGGCCTGGACCGCACCCACCTCTACGCCACGCTCCAGTTCTCTGTTCCAGCTTCGGCACTTGAAGAGGCAGATGCCCTCATCCGCCGCCGCCTTCACCATGAGCCCACCGCCTATCTCATGGGGTATCGCGAGTTTTACAGCCTCCGGTTCCAGGTGGCTCCTGGCGTGCTGATTCCCCGACCCGAAACGGAAACTCTCGTGGAAGAAGCGCTTCGGCTTCTGAGCCTGCACCCTGGCAAAGCGACGCCAGCAGTCGCGGATGTGGGCACCGGCAGCGGGGTTATCGCCGTGAGTATCGCAGCACATATCCCCAACGCAATCGTCTACGCCCTGGACATCTCCTCGCGCGCGCTGGAGGTGGCGGCGCTTAACGCCCGACGCCACGGTGTGGAGGCGCGGGTACGTTTTTCCACCAGTAACCTGCTCGAAGCGCTGAAAGAGCCCGTTGACCTCATAGCCGCCAATTTGCCCTACGTGATGTCAACTGAAATTCCCACCCTCCAGCCAGAAATCACGCTGCACGAACCCCGTGAGGCCCTGGACGGCGGCAATGACGGGCTGGACCTCATCCGCAGACTGCTGGAGAACGCCTCAGCCCACCTCAAACCGCACGGCTCGCTGGTGTTGGAGATGGATCCGCGACAAATAGAAACGGCCTCAACCTCTGCAAAAATAGCCCTGCCCAACTCCGCCATTCACAGCAAGCCCGACCTCTCGGGACGTCCCCGAATCCTGGTGGTGGAATTGCCCTAGCTATGCTAGCTGGCTATGACATCCTCTTATGGAACGGCGAGTCATTCATGTAACGGCAAACAATGGGCCTAGCCTCGGACGAGGAACAATAACCCAGAACACCGCCAGCAGCACGCCCAGCAGGCGCACCATCACAGCGGTGGGTGTGTTAGCGAATGCCAACGCGCCCAAAATGGCCACCACTAACAAGGCGTCTGTCACGACCGTCCCCGATAAGAAAAAGGGGAGGGAGCCCTGTGGCTCCCTCCCCTTTTTCTGTAGTGTGTAAACTGCTACAACACTCCCACCAGTTTTAAGTCGCACAGCAACACGCGCGGGATGCGAAGTGCGGAGTCATTGCCCTGAAAGCCATGCCTCCACCCTCACACCAAGCGTTGGATGATACCCTCTGTCATCTGCTCCGTCGAAACCACCACGCCGCCCGCCGCGATATCGGGGGTGCGAAGGCCAGCCTTCAGCACCTGTTCCACGGCCTGACTCATAGCCTCAGCTTCAATTTCCAGGCCCAGGGAGTAGCGCAGCATCAAGGAGGCGCTAAGGATGGTGCCGATGGGATTCGCCTTGCCTTGCCCCGCGATGTCGGGAGCGGTCCCGTGAATGGGCTCGTAAAGACCCATGACCGTGCGAACTCGGCCACCGCCAAAGCGGGGCAGGCCCGCCAAACTGGCCGACGGCAGCATCCCCAACGACGCTACCACCACAGCGGCCTCGTCCGAAAGGATATCCCCGAACATGTTCTCCATCACCATCACGTCGAACCGCGTGGGGTTGGCAATCAGCTGCATGGCGCAGGAATCCACCAACGCGTGTTCCAACTCCACCTCCGGATAGTCCATTCCCACCTCCGTGGCGACCTCCCGCCACAGCTTGCTGGACTCCAACACGTTTGCCTTGTCTACCGAGGTCACTTTCTTCCGCCGGCCCTGAGCCAGCTCGAAGGCCACCCGAACGACCCGCTCCACCTCTCGCTCGGTGTAGCGCAGCGTATCCACTCCTCGTCGGCCCTGAGACGTGGTCCATCGGCGCTTGGGCTTGGCGAAGTAGAGCCCGCCGGTCAGCTCACGGATGATAATGATATCCGTGCCCTTGACCCGCTCGTCTTTGAGTGGACTGGACCCTTCCATCCCCGGCAGCACTGTGATGGGGCGCAGGTTGGCGAAGAGGCCAAGGGCCTTGCGCAGGCCCAAGATGGCAGCCTCGGGGCGTATCGGAGCGTTATCCCACTTGGGCCCGCCCACGGCCCCGAAGAGCACCGCGTCGCTGCGCTTGGCAGCCTGAACAGTCTCCACCCGTAGCGGGTGGCCGTACCTGTCGATGGCAATACCTCCGACGATGTCCTCGGAGAAGCTAAATGTGTGGCCGTACTTCGAGCCGACGGTGTCCAGCACCCGGCGCGCTGCCCCCGTCACCTCCGGCCCAATCCCGTCTCCCGGCAGAACCAATATGTTGAATTGACCCACGAGCTTACACCCCCATCTTCGCTTCAAAGGCCGCGATGGCGTCCTCCTGCTCAAGCGTCAGCCCAATTTCGTCCAGACCGTTCAGCAGGCAATAGCGACGGAACTCATGGGTCTCCGGGTCAGCGTGCATCACGAAGGAAACGCTAAATCCATCCGCTCCGCTGAGCAGGCACTCCTCTAAGTCCACAGTGATCTGATAACCGGGCGACGCCTGGGCTTTGGCCATGACCTGGTCCACCGTCTCCTGGGGCAGCAGCACCGGCACCAGCCCGTTCTCAAAACAATTCTTGTGGAAGATATCCGCGAAGCTGGGAGCGATAACGGCCCGGAACCCGTGATCGGTGAGCGCCCAGACCGCATGCTCCCGCGACGAGCCACTGCCGAAGTTGCGCCCTGTGACCAGCACCTCAGCCTTTGCGTAGGCGGGATTGTTCAGCTCGAAATCTGGGTTGAGCTTGCGGCCAGGAAGGTAACGCCAGCTATCAAAGAGGAAGGGGCCGAAGCCCGTCTTCTCGATCCGCTTGAGGTACTCCGCCGGAATGATCTGATCGGTGTCCACGTTGACCCGGTCGAGGGCCGCCACCACGCCGGTTATCATCTTAAATGGTTCCATAGTCCTACCTTCCTAGAATGCTTCTTCATCAGCTTCAAGTCGTCCATCGGCCAGCACGCCCATAGCTGGTTGCTCCAGAGCCTCCAACTGCAAGGCTCCGTCCAATCTCCGCTTGAAGCGGTCGATATGCCCCCTGCCAACACCATACGCACTGGACGCCCGCTCAATGGCCCGCCCAATATCATCATACTTCTTATAGAAGCCCCCGAAGGAGCGCTCCAAGGAACTGAGTGCCTCTTGAAGTTGCTTCGCGTTCCGCACAACCTCCACGCTCCGGATGCTCAGGATAACCACCTGTAAGAAGGCATAGAAAACATTGGGACCAACGGGAATGACATGGTTATCCTGTGCGAATTCCCAAATGGACGATGTCTCCCCCCATTGGTTGCGCTCGGCGATGGTCTCATAGTAGATGGCCTCCGAGGGAATGAACATCAACGCAAAATCTGTGGTACCGTGCTCCGGCTTCACATATTTTTTCTTGATGCTCAAGACCTGGCGCTTCACCGCTTGCTCGAAAGCCTTCCAGTGAAGCAATTTCTGGTCCTCCGATTCAGCGCTGAGATACCTCCCATAATCGTCACGCGGGAACTTGGCGTCGATAGGCACCACCGTTTCGCGCAAACGCACCACGCAGTCAACCTTCTCATCGCCCTCTATGGCGTATTGGCGCTGCCAAACACCCCGAGGAAGCACCTTGTCTAACATTTCCTCCAAGACCACCTCGCCGTAGTTGCCCCGGAGCTTCGGGGACTGGAGCAAGTCTTTTAGCGAGTGGCCCAGGCGTTGGGCCTCCTCCTGCTGCTGGATGAGCTTCTGGACCGTTTGGCCCATCTCCTTCATCTGGCCAACGGTCTGAAGCGCATGGCCGGAGATGACATCCTTTGCCCCCTCCACACTCCGCCGAGCGGTGTCCATCTCCGTATGGACGGTAGACTGGAACCCCAGAAACTCCTGCCGGAGCACCGCCTGGAGCCCCGACACATCACCCTGGCGGCTACGCAGCAACAGGGCTGCTACCAGAAGAATGAGCACGCTAACGGCGATGAAAATGGCGATTTCCACGCTGGTCCTTTGATGACGGCGCTAGTCCCCGTTCCAGCTCCGGACGTCCACAAAGTGGCCCGCTATAGCCGCTGCCGCTGCCATGGCCGGACTCACCAGGTGGGTGCGTCCACCGGGTCCCTGTCTGCCTTCGAAGTTCCGGTTGGAGGTTGAGGCGCTGCGTTCCCCCGGCTTGAGGATATCTGGGTTCATCCCCAAGCACATGGAACAGCCCGCCTCCCGCCAGTCGAAACCGGCGTCTCTGAACACCTGGTCCAGCCCCTCTGCCTCAGCCTGGCGCTTCACCAACGCTGAGCCAGGGACCACCATAGCGGACACGTTTGGATGCACCTTGTGCCCCTTAACCACCGAGGCCGCCGAGCGCAGATCCTCCAAACGCGAATTGGTGCAAGAGCCCAGGAAAACGCGGTCGATGGTGACCGATTCCATGGGCGCATTGGCCTCCAGGCCCATGTAGCTCAAGGCCCGTTCCGCGGCCGTCCGTTCCCCCTCGGAGTCAAACGAGGCCGGGTCCGGCACCCGCTCCGTCACCGGCACCACCATGCCGGGGTTGGTCCCCCAGGTCACGTGGGGCGCCAACTGGCTGGCATCGAACTCCACCACATTGTCGTAGGCAGCTCCGGGATCCGACGGCAACTCTCTCCACCTGGCCACTGCCTCGTCAAACGCATCCCCTCGAGGTGCTTGAGGACGACCCCGAACGTAGTCGAAGGTTGTCTCGTCCGGCGCCACCATGCCCACCCTGGCTCCCGCCTCAATGGACATATTGCACACGGTCATCCGCCCATCCATGGACAAATCACGAATGGCCTCACCCGTGTATTCCACGGCGTAGCCCTGGGCGCCGTCTACACCGATTTTCCCGATAATCCCCAGAATAAGGTCCTTGGCCGTCACGCCCAAAGGCAGCTTACCGTTCACCTGGATTTCCATGGTCTTCAGCGGCGCCTGAACGAGGCTTTGGGTCGCAAGGACATGCTCCACCTGCGAGGTCCCGATGGGCATGGCAATGGCCCCGAAGGCACCGTGGGTGGAGGTGTGGCTATCGCCGCAAACGATGATCATTCCCGGCTGGGTGTACCCCTGCTCAGGACCAATGATATGCACGATTCCCTGGTCGGGACTATTCATATCGAAAAATGTGACTCCGAACTGCTCCGCATTTTGTTTCAACGCTTGGAGCTGTCTAGCGGAGATTTCGTCGGAAATCGGCAATGACCGGTCCGAAGTTGGCACATTGTGATCGACGGTGGCCACGGTCAGGTCTGGACGACGCACACCGCGCCCAGCCATACGCAGGCCCTCAAACGCCTGGGGCGACGTCACCTCATGAACCAAATGCAGGTCCACGTACAGGATGGCTGGCTTGCCCGCCTCTTCATGGACCACGTGGGCATCCCATATCTTCTGGAACATGGTCTTTGGGGCCATAGACTCTTCCCTCCACATTTTTTCAGCACGGCGATGATAGGCGATGGGCGGCGAAGGCGCCAGAGCCCCTTGGCCCACGCCAGCATGGGGGGGATTCCGTTGCCACCTCTAGCAAGATTGTGAAAATCCCTTCCGACCAACCTCCTGCGCCTCCTTCCCTCCCTGCGCCCCGATTGCATCGGGGTCAGGACACCGCCTGGACAGGAAGGGGAGGAAAGTACAGATGCGGACACCCGCAGGCTCCCGACAAAAGGGCCTTAGCCTTCTGCACACCCCTCTTTCAGCAAACTCCTAGGGCGTCATGGATGCGGCAGGCGCCTTAGTGGTATCGCCCATAGCCAGGAGCCGGTTCAGCGCATTCATGTACGCCTTGGCCGCGGCCACGATGATATCGGTGTGGGCGCCCCGGCCGATATACGTCCGCCCGTTCTGCTCAATGCGGATACCCACCTGGCCCACCGCGTCGATACCCTCCGTCACGGAGGTAACTGTGAACTCGGTAAGGTTGTTGGGCACCTGGACAATCTGGTTGATAGCTTTGTAGACCGCATCCACCGGCCCAGTCCCTATGGACGCGTCGGTGAAGGTGGCGCCCTCAGTGTCGATAAGTCTGACCGTGGCCGTGGCCACCTCATGGTCACCGCAGGTCACCTGCACGTGGTCTAAAGAATAGGCGGCATCGAAACCAGGACGGGCATCACCCATCAGTGCCACCAGGTCTCGGTCCATGACCTCTCTCTTCTTATCGGCCAACTCCTTGAACGCCTCGTAAATGCGGTCCATCTCCTGGCCACTGGGATCGTATCCCAACTCATTGAGCCTCGCCTTCAATCCAGCGCGACCGCTCAGCTTCCCCAGCACCAGCTCGCTTCGGGGCACTCCTACCGAAATGGGGTCCATGATCTCGTAGGTGTTGCTCTGCTTAATCATCCCGTCCTGATGGATGCCGGAGGCGTGCCGAAAGGCGTTCCGTCCGACGATAGCCTTATTCGGCGGAACGTCGAACCCGGTGATCTGCCGAACCAATTGGCTGGTGGCCTGGAGCTGGGCGGCGTCCACGCGCGTATCCGCGCCGAAGTAATCTTGGCGCGTGCGGAGGGCCATGATGACCTCCTCCAATGCGCAGTTGCCAGCCCGTTCTCCGACCCCGTTAATACACCCCTCCACCTGTCTGGCGCCAGCCTTCACCCCCGCAAGACTGTTGGAGACAGCCATGCCCAGGTCATCATGACAGTGGACGGACAGCCGCACCGTATCGCCCAGGGCGGGAACTTTTTCCTGCAAGTAGGCGATCAGGTCGGTGAACTCATCGGGAACGGCATATCCCACCGTGTCAGGAATGTTAATGGTGGTTGCACCGGCCTCCACCGCAGCCTCGACGATGTGGCACAAGAACTCCCGGTCAGTCCTAGTGGCGTCCATGGGCGAAAACTCGATGTTGTCCAAGTGCTTCTTGGCGCTGCTAATCGCGTTCACCGCCATCTCCACCACCTCTTCCCTATTCTTCTTCAACTGGTGCTCTATGTGGATGTCGGAAGTGGAGAGGAAGATATGGATGCGCGGGTCGGCGGCGTCCTTCAACGCTTCCCAAGCCCTGTCGATACCTTTTTCATTGGCATGGGACAGCGCACAGATTGAGGCGCCCCGCACCTCCCGCGCGATGGTCCGAACCGCCTCGAAGTCGCCGTTAGAGCTGATGGGAAAGCCTGCCTCGATGACATCAACCCCAAGCCGTTCGAGCTGCTTGGCGATCTCCAGCTTTTCCTCCACTGTCATGGCGGTGCCCGCAGCCTGCTCACCATCGCGGAGCGTCGTATCGAAAATCAGTACTCTGTTATCACTCATAATTCCGCCTCACAAACCTGCCAGGCACGAATGTCCATCCAGTTTACACGCCTAGACGAATCACAACTCACTTCTTCTTCAAAAAGCTCATCATCCCACGCAATTGAGCGCCGACCTGCTCCACCTGGTGGTTGGCATCGCGCTCACGCATGGTCTTGAAGTTATGGGCGCCCTCGTGGTTTTCCGCAATCCACTCCCGGGCGAAGGTACCATCCTGAATTTCGGTCAGAATCTTCTTCATGTTCTGCCGGACGTGGTCGTCCACGATGGACGGCCCCCGGGTGTAGTCGCCGTACTCAGCCGTGTCGCTGATGGAGTAGCGCATGTACTGTAAGCCCCCCTCGTAGATCAGGTCCACGATGAGCTTCAACTCATGCAATACCTCGAAATAGGCGATCTCCGGCTGGTAACCCGCCCCCACCAGCGTCTCGAAGGCAGCCTTGATAAGTGACGACGTCCCACCACAGAGGACGGCCTGCTCTCCGAAAAGATCCGTCTCAGTCTCTTCCTTGAAGGTGGTCTCCACGATGCCGGCCCTCAAGCAGCCGATACCCATGCCATAGGCCAGCGCGTTCTGCAGCGCTTCACCCGAAGCGTCCTGCTCGATGGCGACCAGCGCCGGTATACCCGAGCCTTCCACGAAGATCTCCCGCAGCCGGTGGCCGGGGCCTTTGGGCGCAATCATCGTCACATCCACATCCTCGGGCGGCGCAATCTCCTGGAAGTGGATGTTGAACCCGTGGGCGAACATCAGCGTCTTGCTACTGTCCAAGTGCGGCGCGATGGACTCCTCATAGACCTGACGCTGGATGTGGTCCGGCACCAGCATCATGATGACATCACTCTCCTTGGTCACTTGGTCGGGAGTCCCCACCCGGAGTCCCACAGCTTCGGCCCGAGCACGGCTTTGGCTTCCCGCATGCAACCCCACCATCACATCGCACCCGCTATCCTTCAGGTTTTGAGCGTGGGCGTGCCCCTGACTTCCAAAGCCGATAATCCCGATACGCTTACCGTCCAACCGCCCAAAGTCAGTGTCCTTCTCGTAGTACACCGTCGCCATAGTGTTCCCTCCCCTGACTAAATCTTTTCAAGTTTTCGGACAGTAACCGCATGCTGCGTAGCATCACGCGCGGCCCGAAAAACGTACCGCACACGCCGCTCCTCTACGTTAGGGCACCGCCTCCACGTCAGGCGCGCTTTCGGGTGTCGCTAGATCCGTGGGCAACGACTTGCCCTCCGTGGCCACGGAACCCCGTACCATTGCAACCCTTCCCGTCCGCATCATCTCTCTAATGCCAAAGGGCTTCAGCATCTGAATGAGCGCATCGATTTTCTCTTCGTCTCCCGTCACCTCGATAACCACGGTATCCGAGGCAACATCCACGATGTTGGCGCGGAAAATATCCACCACCTGAATGATCTCGGCGCGGTTTTCAGGCGTGGCCTTAATCTTAATAAGCGCCAACTCCCTCGAGATAATCGCATCTTCGGAGATGTCATTGACCCTCACCACGTCCACCAGCTTGTAGAGTTGCTTGGTCACCTGCTCCACCACGCCATCATCCCCTTGAACCACAAAGGTCATCCGCGATAGGTTGGGAATCTCGCTGTGCCCTACGGCCAGGCTGGAAATGTTGAAGCCCCGCCGCCGGAACATGCCCGATACCCTAGTGAGCACGCCAGGCTTATCCTCCACCAACGCCGATATGGTGCGGCCCTTTACTGCTTTTACCATACCCTCTCCTCGACCGGCCCTTCCAGCATCTCCGCAACGCTCTCCCCCGCGGGTATGTGTGGAAAGACGTTTTCCTCCGGCTCGACACTGAAATCGATGAGCGCTGGGCCCGGGTGGGCCATGGCCGCTTCGATGGCGCCGCGAACCTGGTGTTTATCTGCCACCTTCACAGCCCAGATGCCAAAGGCCTCCGCCAGCTTTACGAAGTCCGGGTTGCCGCTGTATTCCACCGCCACCCGCACCCCATCGAAGAACAGGTCCTGCAGCTGCCGCACCATGCCCAGCACATTGTTATTTAAAAGGGCAAATTTCACCGGCATTTTATTCTCTACGATTGTGGCCAGCTCCGACATGGTCATCTGGAACCCGCCGTCACCAGCAACGCTCCAAACCGTCTTCTCAGGCCGGGCCATCTGAGCGCCCATGGCAGCGGGGACCTCAAAACCCATGGTGCCCAACCCCCCCGACGAAATAAAGCTGTTGGGCTCCTTGAAAGTGTAGTATTGAGCGGCCCACATCTGATGCTGGCCCACCCCTGTCACCACGATGGCATTGCCGTCCGTCACCTCGGAGAGCTGTTGCACAACGTACTGCGGCAGCAGCTTCTCGCTCTGAGGCAGCCTGTCCGATGGGTGCTCTCGACGAAGTTGGTCAATCTCGGCAATCCACTTCGGCCGAGTCGCGGGCTCAACCTCCTGTACTAAGGCGTGCAGCACCCGTTTGGCATCGCCAACGATGGGTACTTCAACGTGGACGTTTTTTCCCACCTCGGCGGGGTCCACGTCGATGTGTATCACCTTAGCGTGGGGGGCGAAGGTACTCAGCCGTCCAGTCACTCGGTCATCGAACCGCATGCCCACGGCGATAAGCAGGTCTGCACGGTCGATGGCGTGATTCACGTAAGCCATGCCGTGCATACCGGGCATACCCAAGCTCAAGACGTGCTCTTCATTGAATCCGCCAATGCCCAGGAGCGTCGTGATCACCGGAAGCTGGGCCTTCTCTGCCAGCTCCTGCAACTCGGAATGAGCCCCTGAGATAAGCACACCATGACCCGCCAGTATCAGGGGCTGATGGGCCTCTCTAATGACCCTGGCGGCCTTCTTCACCATCTGAGAATGGCCCTCCAGAGTGGGGTTGTAGCCCCGCAGTCTGATTGGCTGTTCCGGGTAGTTAAACTCGTCCCATTCCGTCAGCACGTCCCGTGGAATATCGATGAGCACCGGGCCGGGCCTCCCAGTCCGGGCGATGTGAAAGGCCTCCTTCATAACGTAGGGGAGGTCCTTGGCATGCATCACCAGGTAGTTGTGCTTAGTGATGGGCAGGGTTATCCCTGTAATGTCCGTCTCCTGAAAAGCGTCGCGACCGATGGCCGCCCTGGACACCTGCCCGGTGATGGCCACTACGGGCACCGAGTCCATCATGGCCGTGGCCAAAGCGGTGACCAGGTTCGTGGCTCCCGGACCCGATGTTGCCACGCACACGCCCACCTTGCCCGAAGCACGGGCATAGCCGTCGGCAGCATGGCCAGCGCCTTGCTCATGCCGCACCAACACATGCCGTATCTGAGGGTACTCAGGAAAGGTCTGGTACAGCGGCAGGATGGCCCCACCGGGCAGCCCAAACATCACGTCGACCCCTTCGCGAAGCAAGCTTTCACACACCATCTGTCCACCGGTCAACCGCATCGTATCTCTCCCACCTAGGTTCCCCCTGTACCCACTCGCGGGGGATCGGACGCCATCCTTCATCAAACCTTGGTAAGCCCCACCGCCGGAAACACTCTGCCCCTCTTCGACACTCCCTAGGGACACCCCAACCAATCACCCCCCTACCCACCCTCGGCTCCCTTACTGTTCGGTCTAGGTCGCAGACTCGCGACTTGTCAGAGGCGTGCCCTGGACCTTCCGGGAAACAAAAAATCCCGTCCCCTACAGAAAGGGACGGGACAAGATTCCCGCGGTACCACCCTCATTCCCCCCGGCCTTGCCAGGAGACAACTCGATGTGCGCCATATCGGTGCGCTCCGCCGCCCTACTACTCGTTCAGGCAGGCCGCTCCGGGACGAGTTCGAGGCGCTTGCCACCGCCGGCCTCTCACCATTCGCCGGCTCGCTGGGGTGGAGTATCCCCTACTACTTCCCATCCACGCGGATTTCTTATTCAGATGGAAGCTACCACTGGTAACTCCCGCAACCTTATCAACAGTACATAATTTTAGCACGGATTCAAAAAAGACGTCAACGAATTCATGTAGCCATCGTATCGCTTGTTCTCCCTCCTCGTCACCTGTTAGCATTCGCCCACCAAACTGGGCCAGGACAGCATGCACGATTTACGAACCGTTCCACACTCTGCTCAAGCATACGCGCCACCCCTCTGGGGACCGCGGCAAGTCGGCACTGCCCTCGTAGCGCTCACCGGTGCCGTGATAGCCGGCGGAATCCTTCTCGGCGACCTGTTCGATGAGTCAAGCTCGACTGCTGGGCTGAGCGCCACGGCCATTCTAGTCGGCTCTCTCATCACCAGCGGATTGCTCCTGGCGGTGAGTTGGTTGTTTGGGCCTCGCGCGGCCCATGGGCCGCTGTCCAGTTTGGGCTTCACCCAAATACCCGCCTCCAAACTTGTAGGTTACGGACTGCTCACCCTTGTAGGCAGCCTCAGTGTCAGCGTTATTTACCTTAATATCGCCCAGTTTATTGGTTCTGACCACCTCCTGCCGCAGCCCATCTCAGGCGAAGTCCCTCTAGGAAATGCCCGGATAGCTAGTTACCTTCTTGTCGCCGGTCTGGGACCTTTGGCCGAAGAGACCTTCTTCCGGGGATTCCTGCTCGGAGGGCTAGCCCCGGCGTGGGGCTTTTGGCCCGCCGCGCTGGTCAGTTCCGCCATTTTCTCCGGCGGACACTTGGAGCTGGGACTGCTGGTCCCCTCCTTCTTCAGTGGGTTGCTCTTCGTCTGGGTCTTTTCCAAAACAGGTTCACTCTGGCCCGTGGTACTGGCCCACGCCGCCCAAAACTTCCTGGCCCTCAGCGCACCGGCATAAGTAATGACCAAACGCCTACAAGACGCCCTCGCCCCTCTCAAAGCAGGACAAAACACCGGGGTTATTCCCTACCTCACCGTGGGCTTTCCCACCGTAGACGATACCCTCGCCTTGGTCCCCGCTCTGGAGGAGGCCGGCGCCGTCATCATCGAGCTGGGCGTACCTTTCAGCGACCCCATGGCCGAAGGCCCTACCATCCAAGCCTCCAGTTTCCGAGCTCTCCAGCAGGGGGTCACACTCTCGACCTGTCTGGAGGTATGCACGACCCTTCGAGAACGGGCCGTGCAAGTTCCCCTACTGTTCATGGGTTATTACAACAACGTCTTGGCCCATGGCGTCGAGCGCTTCGCCCATGACGCCGCCCAGGCAGGCGCCGACGGCGCTATCATCCCAGACCTACCGCCCCAAGAGGCTGGACCTTTGCGGAAGGCCCTCAGAGCCAACGACCTCTCGCTCATTACCCTGCTTGCCCCCACCAGCACCGACGAGCGCATCGCGCTAGCGTGCAAGGACGCCGAGGGCTTCATCTACTGCGTCAGCGTCGCTGGTGTCACCGGCGCGCGGCAGGAAATCTCGACAAGTCTCGGCGACTACCTCGCCCGCGTCCGCAAGCACACCACGCTGCCCATCGCCGTGGGGTTCGGCATCTCAGAACGCCGCCATGTGGAGACGGTCGGCGCCGTCGCCGAGGCCGCCATAGTGGGCAGCAGGCTCATCACCGTGGTAGACTCGGCGCCGCCGGATCAGCGGGTCAGCAGGGCAAGAGAATTTATCGCCGAGCTCACCGGCAAAGCCCCTATCGCTCGCAGCGAGGACACCCCAGTCTGATGCCCACCATCTGCCTTGGCATCCGCGGCGCCACCACGGTGGATGCCAACACCAAAGAGGCCATTGTGGACGCAACGGCCGAATTACTGCTGGAGATGACCCACGCCAATGGTATTGCGGAAAACGACGTTGCTGCGATATTCTTTACTACAACGCGAGACGTGAACGCTGAGTTTCCCGCGGTGGCAGCCCGAGTGCGGCTGGGCTGGGTGCAGACGGCGCTCATTAACAGTCACGAGATGGACGTGCCGGACGCGACACCGTCGGTGGTCAGAGTGCTCATCCTGGCCAACACGGACAGGACGAAAGAGAATCTAGTCCACGTGTACTTAAAGGGAGCCTCAAATCTGCGCTCCCGCGGAACGGAACGGTAGCGATGAAGCGTAACTACCAACCGCATTGGGCGATGAACCGCCAGGCCACCGGAGTCTGGGCCTTCAACCACGCCCGCCTCTCACCCCTCTTTACGATGCGGGGATACCGACTCTACGCGGATACGCCGATGGCAGGAGGGACACGCGCTGAGTTGCCCACTCCTCCCCGCCAACGTTAGCGTAGGCATTTAACGTCCGCGTTGGCACCAAACCCAACCATTCCGTTTCCCAAATCTCAGCTAGAAAGGACTGCGCCATGACGCAATCCATATTTGACGTAAACATTAAGAAAACCCTCTCCCTCATCACACCCCATCAGCTGATGGAGGACCTGCCCATTACCCAGAAGGCCACCGAAACGGTCCACCAAGGCCGTCAGGCAATCACGAGCATCCTGCAAGGCGCTGACCCTCGTGCCCTCGTCATCGTCGGCCCCTGCTCTATCCACGATGAGAAGGCCGGCCTGGAATACGCCCAGCGCCTGGCGGACCTCGCTCACCGGCTCAGCGACCGGATACTGGTGGTCATGCGGGTTTACTTCGAAAAGCCCCGAACGACTCTGGGCTGGAAGGGACTCATCTACGACCCCATGCTCGACGGCAGCTTCGACATCGAATCGGGGTTGCATCGCGCTCGCGGGTTCCTACTGAGCCTCGGCGAAATTGGCCTGCCTGCGGCGACGGAATTCCTGGACCCCATCGTGCCACAGTACCTAGCGGATCTGATTTCCTGGGCGGCCGTGGGCGCCCGCACTGTGGAGAGCCAGACCCATCGCCAGATGGCCAGCGGTCTGAGCATGCCGGTGGGCTTCAAGAACAGCACAGACGGCAGCCCTCAGAACGCCGTGGACGCCATCGTCACTGCACGCTCCCCCCACGCTTTTCTCGGCATAGACCGCGACGGCAACACCGCCGTAGTGCTCACCAAGGGCAATCCCAACACGCACCTCGTCTTGCGCGGAGGCAAGGGGGGCGCGAATTTCGACGCCTCCACTGTGGCCGAAATCCAGACCCTACTCCAGTCCGCCAACCTTCCGTCCCAAATCATGGTGGACTGTAGCCATGCCAACTCCGACAAGGACCACACCCGGCAGTACATCGTCTTCCGCGATGTGATCAAGCAACGTCTGGCAGGCAATACCGACATCATCGGCTGCATGGTGGAAAGCCACATCCATCCCGGAAACCAGAAGCTCGGCAGCGACCCTTCCAAACTCGAATACGGCGTCTCCATCACCGATGCCTGCATCGGGTGGGAGGAGACTGAGATGCTTCTGGGCGAGGCCCACGAACAGCTTGGCGCATTGGCCGTCACCTAAGGGAGAGCCGTGTCCAATCTGCCACAGGAGCTAGCCCAAGAGCGGCCCAGCGGCCCAGCGGCGGTAACCATGGGTGTGTTCGACGGCGTCCACCTCGGCCATCGCCATCTCATCAGCCACCTCCATGCCACCGCCATCCGGGAAGGGGCCACCCCGGTCGTCATCACATTCCGTAACCACCCGCTCACCGTGCTCCGGCCTGATATTAAGCTGGCCATGCTCTCCACCTTGGAGGAACGGCTCGACCTGTTGCACGGCGCAGGCGTCGAACACGTGGCCGCCATCACTTTTGACCGGGACCTCTCATTGCTGTCCGCCAAGGATTTCATCCTCGCTTTGAAAGAGTCGTTGGGCATGACCCACCTGGTGGTCGGCCCTGACTTTGCCTTGGGCCATCAGCGCTCCGGGACCATTCCCGTGCTGCAAACCCTCGGTGAAACGCATGGGTTCCCCGTCGAGGTGGCAGACCCGTTCACGCTGGACGGCGCGCCCGTAAACAGCACACGCATCCGGGAAGCCCTGGCCGCCGGAGAAGTAAGCAAAGCCGCCGCCTGCTTAGACCGATCATTCGCTTTGAACGGCACCGTCCAGCGTGGCGAAGGGCGCGGCGCGGCGCTGGGATTTCCCACCGCCAACATCGGCGTAGTGCCTGGTATGGCCGTCCCCGCCGACGGCATCTACGCTGGCTGGCTCCAGATAGGTAGCCGGCGCTGCCAGACCGCTGCAAGCATTGGCACCAAACCAACGTTCCACGACGATGGCGTTCGGGAGGTCGAGGCCCACGTCCTAGACTTCGACGGCGACCTCTACGGCCATCCCGTCCGGCTAGAGCTTACCCAACGCATCCGCGAACAGGCCCGATTCGACAATATCGACGCCCTAGTGGCCCAGATGCATCAGGACGTGGCCCAAGTCCGGCGCCTGCTGGATTCGGCCCGGCTCACTCAGAAGCCGTAAGGACATCCAAGACAATGCTAAAAATCGACCCGGCCCTGCTGCACCAGATCACCAAGCGAGGCGTCGCTAATATCATCGTCGAGTCAGAATTCATCCAGCGTCTGGAAGAGGGCAAGCCCCTGCGTCTTAAAATGGGCTTCGACCCCTCCCGGCCTGACCTACATCTAGGCCACGTGGTCGGCCTCCGCAAGCTGCGAGCGCTCCAGGAGCTTGGCCACCAAGTGGTCCTCATCGTCGGCGATTGGACCGCCCAAATCGGCGACCCCTCGGGCCAGTCCGATACGCGCACCATGCTGAGTGCCAGCGAGGTCAAGGCCAATGCCGAAACCTACATGCGTCAGTTCTTCCGGGTCATCGACCGCGAGCGCACCGAGGCCGTCTACCAGAGCGAGTGGTTCAACGAGTTCACGCTTGCCAACGTCATCGAACTCACCTCGCTGTTCACCGTCAACCAGTTCCTGCACCGGGAGGACTTCGGACGACGCTATGAAGCCGGCCAACCCCTCGCCGTCACGGAGCTTCTCTACCCTCTGCTTCAGGCCTATGACTCCGTGAAGATTCGCGCCGACGTGGAGTTCGGCGGCAACGACCAGCTCTTCAATTTGCTGGTGGGCAGGGAACTCCAACAGAAGATGGGGCAGCGTCCGCAGCAGTGCTTTATCATGCCCTTGATACCCGGCACCGACGGCGTACGTAAGATGAGCAAGTCGTTGGACAATCACATTGCCATCGAGGACCCACCCAACGCCATATTCGGCAAGATCATGGCGTTACCCGACAGCGTGCTGCCGCTCTACTTCGAGGTGCTCACCGACATGCCGGAGAAGGAACTGGTGGAGGTGCGCGAGGCCGTGATAGCTACTGGCGGCAACCTCATGGACCTGAAGAAGCGGCTGGCAGGCGAGATGGTCACGGAGTTCCATTCGGCCCAGGCCGCCCGGGAGGCCGAGACTGAATTTGCGCGGGTCGTCCAGCACGGCGAAGCGCCCTCCGACGTGTCGGAGGTTAGAGTAACCGTGGCCACTGACGGAGTAAACCAGATTTCCGGCGAAAAGATAATGATTGACGCCGTGCGGTTTCTTGCTGGGATTGGGCTTGTACCTAGCCGCAGTGAAGCGCGCAGGCTTCTCGACCAAGGCGCAGTAGAATTAAATGGTCAACGAATAAAGGAACAGGAAACCGAAGTCGTGTCGGGAAGCATTCTCAAAGTTGGCAGGCGGCGCTATATGCGGATTGTGAGGGGCTGATGAAAATTAAGGCCGAACGGCCACCCCGCTCCAACGTCCTCCTGATAGGCGATTTACTCGTTTTTATCCTATTCCCCGTCCTGGGAGCGAGCAATCACGAGTCAGCCCTCACCACCGAGACATTTGTGCGCACCACGCTGACTCTGGCCGTGAGCTGGTACATCGTGGCCACCTTCATCGGCCTCTATGCCAATCGCATCACCCACAGCATCCGCCGCGTCATGCCGCGCACCCTGCTGGCCTGGGCCATCGCCGGGCCCATCGCCCTCACCACCCGCATCCTGCTCTTCGACCGCCCTTTCGATCTGGCCTTCTCCCTAGTGGCGCTGGGCGTCACCGGAGCGCTACTGGTGACGTGGCGCGCCGTCTACGCTCTGGTTCCCCGGAAGCGTTCTGCAGAGGACTAGCCCAGCCGTCACTCCCCTTCCCTTTGGGAAGGGTTAACTTGTCGAGCAAAGCTATTTTGAAGGGGAAATCGTTAGAAAAAGTTCAAGCTGCGGCCGCCTCGGCGTCCCCAGAGAGATCGCAGTGATGGCAACGGTAGTTCAGACCGGGACTCAAATCGACGCAGGGGTGGATTTAAAGATCGAGGCAGGTAAAGAATCTCATCGGCAGGGACCTTCTACCGAGGAATAGGTTGACACATAAATTGATGCCTGACGAGAATTTAGCAGAATTAGAAATTGTGTATGTCATGGAGGCCTTTGATCGAGGATCTTCGAAAAAGGATGGCCAATGGGATACCTCCATTGACCTCACCTTATTGGCGAAGAATCTTGGGGACAGATTTGGGAAGGTTTACTCTGAATCGGTCCTGGAAAATTGGAAGAGCAAATGGCAGACTAGGGTCAGAATTGCGGGGAGGGCGGAGTCAACTGTCCATTGGTTAAGTCCTGGGATTCTAAAAGAAGAAGGTATAGAGATGGAGTTGTATGGGCAACTCCGCGAAGTTGAACGCGAGTTAAGAATAGCGTTCCCATCTGAGATTTTCGTCGGAGTGACTATCCGACGGCTGCGTTGGTGGCAAATGATGCTTCTTGCGCGAGATTTTCCCGGTAATTGGTTAGACGTGATTTACATTGCAGAGCGCTTCCTTACGAGGCAATTAGTTGCTCAATACACTGAAACTGCTTTGGATTATGATGATCTCCGGGCCCACCTTAGCTATGCTCCTTGGCGAGGAGGCAAATATGAAAATGCATATCTCGGCGCCATTGATTCAGGGTCCATTGTTCCCCTACGGCTGCCAATATCTAATCAATCGGCCTGGAGTGCTGCGTGGGACACAACCACAGTTGCCCCAACGTCGCTACTAATGGAGTTCGGCTCTCAATGGCTAGGTGCCAAGCCGTGGCAGCTCCTATCTCAGGCATTTTCGAAAAACGCCGCCGCGGGGAACGGTCAGGTATCTTGGAGTTTCGGACGGGGAGAAGGTAGACCCCAACTCAACCTGGATTGGGAACCGCCGGTTTTATGAGACAGGCTTGCAACCGCCCATGTTACCGCCCAATTTGGAGATCCATATCGTAAGAGGACAACAACTTTTCCAGGAATGGAACTGTTTCACTATGTGCGGCAGTCAATGGCAATCGCAAGCCACCTACGGAAAAACCAAGATGGTTCAGGCAATATTTTATCGGACTCGGGTTTGATTCAATGAAAATGCCATTAGCCAATGGCATCTGACGCAAATGCTCTTTCGCGGCGGTCTGGGTTTTCCCTACTATTACCAGGCTGATTAACTCCTTGATCTATTCACCTATGAGGTGGGAGGCGACGCTAACAACCCCGTAACCTCTTAACGATATACATCCGTAAGTGTCACTATCATTACCACTCCAGACGCGAAAGCCATCGTTGGATCCGGAAATGATTCGACCTATTTGATCAACATCACCGGATGCTTCCTTAATTCCAATGATGTTCGCGATGCTATTAGGCGGATTGTAGTTTCAGAACGTAGGTTGGTTATGCTTCGACTTGGAACGTTAAATATCCGCCAGGTAGAAGGTCCTACTGGCGAGGAATGCCGCTTCCGTCCCCACGAGTAACAGCGCGGGGACGACAACCGCAGGTCCAACGAGGCGTGAACCCTGCACGGTGACCTGGTTCAGTGCGATGGCGTCAGCCAGCCTCTCGAGGACCTGCGCCCGGTGTACCTCACCTCGTACTTCCAGGGGAGCCGAGGCGCTCAATAGTGACGTGTCGTGGGTCTATCTCGACGTTTCGCTCGTAGCCACCGTCGTGCTGGCCGTTGCCAACGTCTTCTTCTTCGTGCGCCGTGGCTTCGCCGTTGGTGGGTGCTCCACGTTCCTAACCTGTGCTTGCACCATGAGAACGTCTAGACATCGAAGATGTCCTGCGGCAGGAACGCGGTGACAATACGCGAGAGAGCTGGGGTGAGGGCCTCTTACTCCACCCTCGTGGCCCGAACTATGTAGACGGGGTCGGATGAGAAGTCCCGATTGGGGCTGATATCCACGTGCTCCACGCCCTCCCACCCACCCGCCATCCCGAAGTATTCCCGCACCAATTCGCCGTGCCCATGATCGTCACGCATCTGCCAGACGGCCACGGCTTTAGTGGGAAACATGCGGTTGGAGAAGACCACGTGGAAGGTACCACCCAGCTTGAGCACCCGACACACCTCCCGGAAAACCTCCAGAGGCTTGGTCAGGTACTGCACCGATACGATGATAATGGCGGCATCGAAGGAGGCGTCAGCGAAGGGCAGAGTGGGGCTGGCGTTCACATCCTGCACCACGTGCTCGTCAAGCTGGGGGTTCTCCGCCATCTCGACATCGTTCAGGCCCAGGCCAACCAGCTTCGCCTTCGGAAAGCCGTCGGGCAGATGCGAGCGCCAGCTGGACATCACATCGAGGATAACGCCGTGCTTCGGCAGGTGCTTGCCGAAGTAGCATCCGATGGCCGCGATGGCCTTGTCATCGATATGCACGAGCAGGCGCGGCTGGACATAGAACCACGGGTCGGGCCCCTCGTCAACACGCTGGAAGTAGTGACCCGGAAAGGCCTGCTCAGACGATTTGTTCATGGGGTTTCACATACTCGCCTTCTGGACATGTGGATGCAGGGTACCACCCTGCCGTGGATGCCGAGCCGAGCCCTGCCTGCTTACATAGATTCGGGAATGGACATGCCCATGAGCGTGAGGGTGCGGGCGAGGACGTTCTTCGCGGCCTGGCACAGCTTCAGCCGCGACTTGGTCAGTGCCTCGTCATCAGGTTCCTTAGAAATGACCCGACAGTTGTCATAGAACACATGAAAGGCCGTGGCTAGGTCCGTGGCGTAGTGGGGCAGGTGGTGGGGCGCCAGCGTTCGGGCGATAGTGTCCACCAGCTCCGGCAGCATGATCATCTTTTTTACGAGCGCCAGCTCCGCCTCGTGCCCAAGCAGCGACACGTCGCCGTCGTCCCAGGTTATACCGCGCTCACGAGCCAGACGCAGAATGCCAGCGATGCGGGCGTGGGCGTATTGCACATAGTAGACCGGGTTATCGGCCGACTCCCTCACCGCCAGCTCCAGGTCGAACTCCATCTGACTCTCGGCGGCGCGGGCCAGGAAGAAGTAGCGACAGGCGTCGGGACCCACTTCATCCACCAATTCCTCCAAAGTCACCATCTCACCGGTGCGCTTGGAGGCCCGAACCGTTGCACCCGCTCGCTTGAGCGTCACCAACTGTGCGATGATGATGGTAAGGCGCTCCGGGTCGATGTCGAGAGCTTTCAGCACCGCCTTCATTCTGGGCACGTGGCCCTGATGGTCAGCCCCCCACACATCAATGACCCCGTCGAACTCGCGCTCCACCAGCTTGTCGTAGTGGTAGGCCACATCGGAGGCGAAATAGGTGGGCTGGCCGGTCCTGCGCACAATGACGTTATCTTCGTTGTCCTCGCCCAGCGCCGAAGAGGTGAACCAGACGGCACCCTCACGCTCGGCAGTGAAGCCTTGGTCCTCCAGTAGCTTCATCGCCGTTGCGTACTGGTTGTTGGCGAACAGGTCGCGCTCGCTGAACCACACATCGAAGCTCACACCCAGGCGGTCCAACTCCTGGCGAATCAGCCCCAGCATGCGCTCCAAACCAATGGCTCCAAGCTCAGCGACAGCCTGCTCCTGGGGCATTTCCAGGTAAGCATCACCGAATTCGGCGGCCATCGCCTGGCCCATGTCCGTCATATACTGGCCTCGGTAGCCCCCTTCGGGCAGCGCCTCCTCGCGGCCTAAGGCTTGCGCGTAACGCGCGTAAAGCGAGGCGTAGAAGATCTCCATCTGTGTGCCGGCGTCGTTAACGTAATACTCTCGGGTGACGTCGAAGCCCGCAGCCGCCAACACGCTGGCCAGACCGCTGCCCAGGACGGCTCCCCGGGCGTGGCCGACGTGCAGGGGGCCCGTGGGGTTCACACTTACGAATTCCACATTCAGTCTCTGGCCCGCGCCGGTATCGACGTTGCCATAACTCGCGCCCGCTTCGTTAATGGCCTCCACCTGGGCCTGAAACCACTGTGGCTTGAGGGCAAGGTTCAGGAATCCCGGTGGGGCCGCCCAGACCCTCTCGATGACCTCGTCCTGGGGGATAATGGCACTCTGCATGAGCGATGCGAGCTTCTCGGCGATCTCTAGTGGACTCATGCGGGCGGCCCTGGCGAGGCGCAGGGGCAGGTTGCTGGCGAAGTCGCCGTGCTCAGGATCATGGGGACGTTCCACCACGATGCCTGGCGGTATCGTGGCGGGCAGCATTTCCAGCCGCTGGGCCATTGCAACGGCCTCGGTCAACTGCTGGACGATAACGTCGCGCACAAGCATAGGAATGGCATGATACCAGGCCGTTACCACGTCGGCCAAGGCAGTTAGGTCTAGGAAACCCTTTCTGGCCAGAAAGGGTTTCCGCTATCCCACCTCGTTGACAACCTGCTCTGTATAGCGACGGACGGCAGCGGCCAACGGGCCCTTCTCCAGCACGCGGGCGTCCTTGGCAACCATCCTCCGGGCCTCGTCACGGGTACTGGCCAGCAGCTCACCATCGGACAGGCGCGCCATGCGCAGACTGGGCAGCCCCGACTGGCGAGTGCCGAAGAAATCGCCCGGACCCCGAAACTGCAGATCGGCCTCGGCTATCTCGAATCCATCGTTGCTCTTAACCAGGGTCTCCAATCGTCGTTGCGCATCCTCTGACGGCGACTCGGCCAAAAGCAGGCAATAGCTTTTATGAGCACCCCGGCCCACCCGGCCCCGGAGTTGGTGGAGCTGGGCCAAGCCGAAGCGGTCCGCCCCCTCGATGAGCATGACGCTCGCGTTGGGCACGTCGATGCCCACCTCAACCATTGGCGTGGCCACCAGCACATCCACCTCCCCCGACCGGAAGCGTTCCATAGCCTCCTGCTTATCCTTGAGCGGGAGACGCCCATGGAGGAGGCCCAAGCGCACACCGGCCATAGATGTGCGCTGGAGCCGATCGAACTCCTCGGTAGCCGCCTTGGTCTGGACCGATTCCGACTCGTCGATAAACGGACAAACCACGAACGCCTGACGGCCCTTCCCCACCTGCTCGACCACAAATTGTTCGGCTCTGGCGCGGCGGGCTGGTGAGATAAACCTCGTAACCACGGGCTGACGACCTGAGGGAAGTTCCGGCATCGTAGAGACCTCCATATTACCGTAGAGGGTGGCGGCCAGGGTGCGGGGTATAGGCGTGGCCGACATGGCCATCAGGTGCGGCTGCCGACCCTTGCCGCGCAGTCGCGCGCGCTGCATCACTCCAAAGCGGTGCTGCTCATCCACCACGCCCACGGCCACCCGGGAGAGCTCTACCTGATCCTGAATGACGGCATGGGTGCCGATGAGGATGTCCAGCGTACCCTCCGCAGCCCGTTGGGTCAGCTCGCGCCGCGGCGCCGCTTTGGTGCTGCCAGTCAGCAGTCCGACGCTCACCGGACTGGGGTGACCATCCACATAGAAAGAGAACCAGTCCGTATGATAGGCGGGCTGGGCCAGGCCGCTGAGAAGCTGCCGCACGCTCAGGTAGTGCTGCTCCGCCAATATCTCTGTGGGCGCCATGAGCACGCCCTGATATCCATTAGACACCGCCGTCAGCAGCACCGCCAGGGCCACCACCGTCTTGCCGCTGCCCACGTCGCCCTGAAGTAGCCGGTTCATGGGGTGCAGACCGTCCTTAACGTCGGCCAGGACCTGGCGTATCGCCGTACGCTGGCCCTCAGTAAGCTGGAAGGGGAGCGACTTCACAAACCCTCGAAGCACCTCCGCCTTGGCGGGCAGGGGGATACCGGCCTCGACAGGCTCTTGAGCACGCCGCGACGCCATGGCCAGTTGCAGCACCAAGAGCTCGTCGAAAGCAAGACGCTGGCGCGCGTGCTCCTTGGCCTCAAGCGTGTCGGGGTAGTGGGTCTGGGCGATGGCCTGCTCTAGGGGCATGAGGCCATGACTCTTCACGACAGCGGCGGGCACCGGGTCGTCCAGCATCGCAGAAGTCGGGCTGCCCGGGCGACCGAAGACGAGATCCAAGGCTTCGCGGACCATTCGACGCAACGTGCGCTGGGCCTTCAGCCCTTCCGTGGCGGGATAGACCGGCACGAGACGCCCCGTATGCACTAGGTCAGTCATTTCCTGATCCTCCAGCACCTCCCAGTCCGGCGACTCCATCTGCTGCTTACCTCCGAAGGCGGTGACCTTGCCGCTGAGCATCAGCATCACACCCGTGCCGGGGCTGGCACGGAGCAGCGCACGCTGAAAGGTCTGGGCGAGGTAGGGCTGGCGAAACCAGATGACCCGGATGTTGCCCGTCGCGTCGCCCACAATAGCCTCGGTGGCCCGCAGCCTTCCTCGAGGACCCAGGCGCAACTCGTGCGCCTCCCAGAGGCTCACCACCGCGGTCTGTTCTTCACCGGGCCGGAGATGGTCTACCGTGCGGAGGCGACTGTAGTCCAGGTGCCGATGGGGGAAAAGGTAAACGAGAGAACGGACGGTGGTCACGCCCAGGCGCTTGAGCTTGTCGGCATTGGGACGAGTAACCGACCGCAGGGCGTCTACCGGCGCGTCGAGGCTGACGCTGGGCATCGGCACCTCGGACTTGGGCTTGGCCACCCTGGGCCGCCGTGTTCCGGATTGGGCCGGCACTCCCTCGGCCAGCAGCCGTTGGGTCTCGCACACCCAGCGCTCGCGGCGAGTAACGCTGAGGTCGCGGTAGGCGACGTTCAGCATACCCGTTTCGACCAATGCAAGCAGGCCGGGGTTGTCGGTGCGATCTTGGAGCAGCCGCTGGAGGAAGAGGTCGAGGCCGCCGGAAACGGCCTTATCCTGAAAGCCGTTCTTGGTCTCCAAAACCAGGATGCCATGGAAGGAGCGCAGGCGTGTTTCAGCGGTGGTGCTCACGTCAAAATGCTACCGCAAACAGGGCCTATCCTGCACGAGGCTTGCGTCGCGGTGCCAGGCAATTCCGGTAGAATGTACAGGGCACCCCCTGCCCAAGCGCGGAGGGATGGCAGAGTGGACGAATGCGACGGTCTTGAAAACCGTTATGCCCGCAAGGGCATCGTGGGTTCGAATCCCACTCCCTCCGCCACCAGCCAGTCTATAGACTGGTAAACACCATCCTCGGTTAATCACCACCTGTTGACCATTGTTTTGCGGGGACCCCATTAGGGACTCCATTTGGTGGAATAAGGGTTTTACAAAATTTATTTAACCAGCGACGACCTGGATGCCTACGCTCAGGTCATGGGCGACCAGCGTATCACCCGGTGGCTGGCGGAACCGGCTCCCTTGACCCGCGAGCAGCCCGCTCAGATAATCGAGTAACCGAGCGCGTTACGCAACGCTGGGAGTGCAGTGCCTCTCCAGTCCCGTCGCCCTAACGCTAGATTGGGTTCGCGCGTGGACAAGGCGATGCACTCTCATCACGGATGTTTAGAGAGGCTTAGTCGGCTGCGGGGTCGAAAGCGCTGATCTCCAGACCATCTTGCAACGCCAGAAACTGCTGCTTCTGGGTGATCTTGGAATGCCCTTCCACCACAACCATGAAGGGCTGGCCTTCTGCATCCTCAAGGGACAGGGTCAACTGGGCATGTTCAGTGTCCACGCCCGCTCCGGTGATGGTGCAATTGGTCATGAGCCCCACCGTCTCCTGCCATGTATTGGTCAGTTGTCGCACTGAGCCCCTCCTCTTTACTTTCTTCATACCCTAGATACCCTCCAAAACCCTACCACGTTCAGACAGAGCATGCCCTTAGTGGGTGGACACGGCCCCGATGCCTTCACTATCATGCGTAGGTTGCCCAGACTGGCATCCGGTCTCCTGGCCTATCCCTCCAACCATTCGAGGTGTTCCATGAAGCTCCATGAATTTCAGGCGAAAGCGCTCCTCGCAAGCTTCGGCGTGCCCATACCCGAAAGCGCTGTGGCCGAGTCTCCAGAGGAGGCTCACGCGAAGGCCTCCCAGTGGGGTGGCCGGGCCGTCGTCAAAGCCCAAGTGCATGCCGGTGGTCGAGGCAAGGCTGGCGGCGTGAAGGTCGGCAACACCTCCGAGGATGTCGGCGCCATCGCCACGTCGTTGCTGGGCACCATGCTCGTCACCGTTCAGACCGGACCCCAGGGCGTGCCGGTCAACCAGGTGCTGGTTGAGCAGACCGTGGACTTGGAGCGTGAGATTTATCTGAGCATCACCACCGACGGAGGACAGCGCCGCCCGGTAATCATCGCCTCCACGGAAGGTGGCATGGAGATCGAGGAGGTTGCGGTCAATCAACCGGAGAAGATCCTCCAGGAAGCGGTTGACCCTGCCATTGGCTTCCAGCCCTTTCAGGGCCGGCGTCTAGCCCAGGGCCTGAGCATGCCGCCGGAATTGGTTCGCCCTTTCATTACTTTGGTCAACAACTGCTACAGGGCCTATATGGACACCGACTGCTCGCTCATCGAAATCAACCCGCTGGTGGTGACAAAGGACGGGCAACTTATGGCCCTGGACGCCAAAGTGGCCATCGACGATGATGCCCTGTTCCGCCACCGGGAGGAAGCGAAGCTGGCCGACCCCAGGCAGGACGATCCCTTAGAGGTGGAGGCGACCAAGCACGACATTGCCTATGTAAAGCTGGACGGGAATGTGGGGTGCATGGTCAACGGCGCGGGCCTAGCGATGGCCACCATGGACACCGTCAAGTCCGCCGGCGCGGAACCCGCCAACTTTCTGGACGTGGGCGGCGGAGCCACCGAGGAGAAGGTCTCCAAGGCCATCAGTATCATGCTCTCCGATCCCAAGGTCGAGCGCGTGCTGGTGAACATCTTCGGAGGCATTTTACGCTGCGACATTGCCGCCCGGGGTATCGCCGATGCCTATGGTAGCGCCACCCGCAAGCCGCCGCTGGTGATCCGCATGCTAGGCACCAACGCCGAAGAGGGCAAGGCCGTCCTAAGCGCGTCGGGGCTTCCCATCACCCTAGCCAACACTTTGCCCGAGGCTGCCCAGGCGATTAAGGCCACTTAGCATAAGGGAAGGCCTATCGCCGACACAACCTACATAAGAACAAAGGTGTACCCCTTTATGAGTACGGGCCTTTCACCTTTGTTCTTTGGCCACACTTCCTCTGAAGTTAAGTTCCGCTCCGCTCCGGGTTCGCATATGCCTCCGAAGCGGTTTCCGAAGACTGGTCAATCATCGAGGCGATCCTGTCAAATCGACTGAAGACAGGAACTAGGGAAGGAGAACACAGGCAGCGTCAGGAAAGCTCTATTGGGCAGCATGTGACTTCGTGAACTCCCCGGAGACCTGACCAGGATACTAGCCTTCACGGATTAGAAATTCCGAGACTCGATGATGGAACGCACCAAGAGGCTGGGAAACACTGACGTCCGAAAGGAAGTATGTCCCCTCTCTGCTGAGTTACAAGATAAGTTAGTAGTCAACCTCAATGAAGCTAGTTCCGGAAGTAGTAAATAAACCCCGCACGGAGACTACATGAGCATCCTCATTAACAAAGATTCGCGCATCCTAGTCCAGGGCATCACCGGCCGGGAGGGCAGCTTCCACGCGGAGCGGTGCATGGCCTACGGCACGAATATCGTGGCTGGCGTCACTCCCGGCAAGGGCGGCGAGATGTTCATGGACAAGGTCCCGGTCTACGATTCAGTAAGCCAGGCTGCCACCGAGACTCAGGCCAATGTTTCACTCATCTTCGTGCCTCCGCCCTTCGCCGCTGACGCCATCCTAGAGTCTGCCGACGCCGGTATCTCTCTGGTGGTCTGCATCACCGAGGGCATCCCCGTCCGCGACACGCTGTTCGTCATGCGCTACCTAGAGGACAAGCAAACGCGCCTCTTGGGCCCCAACTGTCCGGGGCTCATCTCACCGGGTGACGACTGCAAAGTGGGCATAATGCCCGGCAATATCCATGCCTCCGGCAAGGTAGGCGTGGTCTCCCGCAGCGGCACCCTGACCTACGAGGCAGTGAACCAGCTCACCGAGCTGGGCATCGGCCAGTCCACCTGCGTGGGCATCGGCGGCGATCCCGTCTCCGGCACTACTTTCACCGACGTGCTGAAACTATTCAACGACGACCCCGACACCGACGCCATCGTACTCATCGGCGAAATCGGCGGGACCAAAGAGCAGGAGGCGGCCGCCTACATCAAAGAGCACGTTCGCAAGCCGGTGACGGCGTTGGTGGTGGGCCAGACGGCGCCCTCTGGACGCCGCATGGGCCACGCCGGAGCCGTCATCACGGGAACGGCGGCTTTGGCCTCGGAGAAGAGCAGAGTGCTCCTGGAAGCAGGCTGCGCCATCGCCCCCAGTCCCGGCGAGATCGGCACCACGCTCCAGAAGCAGTTGGCAGCAAGGGCATAAGCGCCCCACGAGCCCTCAAGCCCTACTCGCCGGTGTAAAACTCCGTGTCCGGGTGGAATTGGCCCACGCCCAATCAAAGATGGTACTGGAGCCTGCCGTCCAACCATGTGAATTCCAATACCTGTCCCTTCTGCCTCCAAATGATGGAAGATGGCATCAGCACCAAGGGGACCCAAAGCACTCGGCCCAAGGATTCCCCGGAACTCTTATCCGAGAGCCTTGACCCAAAGCAAGACGACGCCTAGCATAACCTCCTGATTATGGACGACTATTCTCGGCAATACGGTCTTATCCTTCTACTCGCCCTCGTGGCGGTAACCATCCCCGCCACCCTCCTGTTTACATCGTGGCTTTTTTCTAAGATACGCGTCCGCCCTCGGAAGCCCAACCCCATCAAGTACGACACCTACGAGAGCGGCATGGAGACCATCGGCGGCCGCTGGGAGCGCTTCAACGTCCGCTACTACAAATACGCGCTGCTCTTCGTCGTGTTCGACGTGGAGGTGGTCTTCCTCTTTCCATGGGCCACCCGGGTCAACGCCTTGGGCTGGGGCGGCTTCGGCGCCGTGGCCGTCTTTCTCTTCATCCTCACCGTCGGATTTGCCTACGAGTGGCGACGGGGCGGGTTAGAGTGGGAGGAGAGCGGTCAACAACCCCATGAACCCACACATAGCTCGAAAACCACCTCCAAAGAAACCGGTGAGACCACCCAGACAGCCTAGGCTGCTCCCTCTTCTCTTTACACAGCGGCCAGCGCCACCGCCCCCTTGACAGCCTTACCCCTGGTTAATAACATCTCTATGAGATTAGCAGTCTGGCGCGGTGAGTGCTAATCGTCCGCCGGTGTTTTCACCCCCCTCTCTACCAACGTTAGACAGACGAATACGACGAATTAGGAGGTACGTATGGCACGAAAATTCCACCCCATGGGCGACCGAGTAATCCTCAAGGCCGCCGAGGGAGAGGAGCAGACCAAAAGCGGCATTTACATTCCCGACACGGCCAAAGAGAAACCCAATGAGGGGACCATCATCGCCGTGGGGCCCGGCCGCACGACACCCGAAGGAAAGCTCCTTCCCCTGGACATCAAAGTAGGCGACACCGTCATCTACTCCAAGTTCTCCGGCGTGGAATACACCGAAGACGGAGAAGACTATCTGATCCTGTCGGCTGACCGGGACATCCTGGCCAAGATTGGCTAACCCATCGGCACACCGTTCGGCACGCAGGACGTAACTTTTTAAGGAGGCTTACATGGCAAAGCAGATACTTTTCAGCGATGAGGCCCGGAAATCGCTGAAGTCAGGCATGGACATCCTGGCCAACACCGTCAAAGTCACCCTCGGCCCCCGCGGCCGAAACGTGATTCTAGACAAGAAGTTTGGCCCTCCCTCCGTCTGCAGCGATGGCGTTACCATCGCCAAGGAAATCGAGCTGGAAGACAACTACGAGAATATTGGCGCCCAGCTCCTCAAAGAGGCAGCCACTAGGACCAACGACGTGGCCGGTGACGGTACCACCACCGCGACAGTCTTGGCCCAGGCAATCATTAACGAGGGCTTCCGCAACATCGCCGCTGGGGCCGACCCCATGGTGCTCAAGCGCGGCATTGAGGCGGCCGTCTCCATTATCAGAGAAAGCATCAAGACCCAGTCCACCCCTGTGGAGGGCAAAGAGCAGATTTCCCAAGTAGCCTCCCTTTCCGCCCACGATACTGAGATGGGCAACCTCATTGCCGAGGTAATGGAAAAGGTCGGCAAGGACGGCGTCATCACCGTCGAGGAGGGCAAGGGCTTGGGTTACGAAGTCGACTACGTGGAAGGAATGCAGATCGACCGGGGCTACATTTCACCCTACTTCGTGACCAATGCCGAACGGATGGAGGCGGACCTCGAGGACCCTTACATACTCATCACCGACAAGAAGATCGGCGCCGTCTCCGACCTGCTTCCCGCCCTGGAGAAGGTGCTGCAGCTGACCAAGAACGTGGTAATCATCGCCGAGGACGTCGACGGCGAGGCCCTAGCCACCCTGGTGGTCAACAAGTTGCGCGGCACCCTCAATGGCCTCGCCGTAAAGGCGCCAGGCTTTGGCGACCGCCGCAAAGAAATGCTTCAGGATATGGCCACTCTCACCGGCGGCACTGTGATCAGCGAAGAGATTGGCCGGAAGCTTGATTCCATAACGGTGGAAGACTTCGGCCGCTGCCGCAAGGTGGTCGCCACCAAGGAGGAGACCACCTTCGTGGAAGGCCGTGGCGAAGACAGTGAAATCCAAGACCGTATCAAGCAGATTCGGATCCGCATCGATGAGACCACATCCGACTTCGACCGCGAGAAGCTCCAGGAGCGGCTCGCCAAGCTGGCCGGAGGCGTTGCCATCGTCAAGGTCGGCGCCGCCACGGAGGTGGAACTCAAAGAAAAGAAGTCCCGGGTGGAAGACGCTCTTTCCGCGACACGAGCAGCCATCGAAGAGGGGATTGTCCCTGGCGGTGGGGTAGTGCTCATTCGCGCCGCGGAAAAGCTCACCGATAAGGCTCTGGCCCACCTGGAAGGCGACGCTAGAACCGGCGCCAACATTATGAAACGCGCCATGGAAGAGCCTGTCCGGCTTATCGCCTACAACTCGGGGCAGCCGGCCGATGTCATCGTGGACACAGCAAAGAAGTCGAAGGCTGACTGGGGTTTCGACGCCGACGCAAACGAATGGGGCCACATGCTTGAACGGGGCATCGTGGACCCGGCAAAGGTAACCCGAGCCGCCCTCGAAAACGCGGCCAGCGTCGCCGCCATGGTCCTCACGACCGAATCGGTGGTGACCGACGTTCCGGAGAAAAACTCACCGATGATGCCACCCATGGGTGACATGCACGACCACATGTAGCCCAGCTAGCTACTCATAAAAAGGGGGGGTCCGACTAGCCGGGCCCCCCTTTTTTTATGAGTAGCTAACCCTGCCCCCTACACAGATGCTAATTGCTTTTCGAACCGCCGGGTAGAGCGATAGGGCCCCACCACCGCCATCCTGAACGCATCGGGCACCAGGAACCGCTCCGCCGCTTGCCTCACCTGTTCCACCGTCACGCTCCTCACCCCTTCGGCCACCTCATCGGGGGTCTTTACCCGATCCAGCAGCATCTCTTGAGCGCCCATAGAGGACATCACCGCTCTCGTATCCTCCATGCGAAGCAGCAACCGGCCCGTGGCGAACTGGGCTGCGCGACGAAGCTCCTCTTCCACCACACCCTTCCTCCGGAGCCGGTCCAGCTCGCCGAGAATTGCTGAAAGGGCGTTGTCCACTTTTGTGGGGTCTGTTCCACAGTAGAGCACCACCGCACCGGTGTCTCGGTAGTGCATGGACGAGCTGTGCACGTCATAGGCAAGTCCCTGCCGTTCCCGCACCTCCATGAACAGGCGTGAGGTCATGCCCTCGCCCAAAATTGTATTCAATAGATCCAGGGCATATCGCCTCTCATCGTTGTTCGATACGCCTGGAAAGGCCAGACACAGGTGGGCCTGGTCCGTCTTGCGCCATTCCAAGGAGATCTTCGGGCCAGAAGCCTCCTTCACGCGAAACCAGTCGAGAGGTGAACCCGGGTGGAGAGCGCCCATATGCTCCTGCACCGCATCCACCACCGTTTGATGCGAAACGTTGCCCGCCACCGCCACCACAATGTTGTTGGCCACATACTGCTGACGGTAGTAGACGTCCAAGTCCGCCTTACTGATACCGCTGACCGATTCCTTGCTTCCACCGATGTCTCTGCCCATCGGCTGGCTGGGCCAGATCGTCTCATCCATCAGCTGATCCGCCTTGGCGTCGGGATGGTCGTTGGTCATCGCCAACTCTTCGAGAATGACCATTCGCTCTTTCTCCACTTCCTTCGGTTGCAAGGTGGAGGAGAGTGCCATGTCGGAAAGAAGATCGATGGCTAGATCAAACTGGTCATGGGCCACCTTTGTCCAATACACCGTTAGCTCGCGGTCCGTAGCGGCGTTCATAATGCCGCCCACCGATTCGATGGCGCCGCTGATCATGGCAGGCTCCGGACGCCGCGTTGTGCCCTTGAACAGCATGTGCTCTAAGAAATGGGATGCGCCCGCCAGGCCATCCACCTCGTAGCGGGACCCGGCCCCGACGAAGATGCCGACGGACACTGAGCGGGTATCCGGCATGTTAGCCGTCCATACGCGGACTCCGTTGGACAAAACTGCGCTCTGATACACAGGACCTCCTCACGCGAAACAATGTTTAGGAGCTTCAATGGGCGGGAGTAGCTGGAAAAGGCCGAGCTAGGCGCGGTTACGGGCCACCCAAACCATACGTTACGTGATCCCACCGCTGGCGGATCGGGGAGCACACACAATCTCAAGGCCCAGGATGGTTAATGGGGAGAGCTTCTCGGAGATAACGGAGGCCGCGTTGTTGTCAAAGAATCGCCGCTCCAGTTCTTTCTCCTCGATGCTGCATTCAGCAAGTTCACCGAGCCAGGGCGCCCAGGGCCGGGATCCCATCCAATGCATTGCTACGGCAGCGTCGCCATGCATGAAGTACTCCGTGGAGTAGGGGCTGAAGGGCTCCCGTGGGGAATTGAAAGCAGCCAATATTGATACCGAAAGGAAGGGCACGACAGCCACCACCAGCACGATCAAAAACAGCCGCTTGATTCCCCGTGCCAAGGGGGACGGACGGTTAGTCCCCATATTGATATGGTATTTGACCGCTCGGCCGGGGCCGCTGTCAACGGACGGATACTTGTTCATCCCTGTAAGCTTACCTCATAACAGATCAGGGAGCGAAAAGAACGCCTGCGGTGCGACGGCTGGCAAACATGGCGTACAGGGCTGCGTAGGATTCAACCATCTGAGGCACGTCTGGGCTCGCTCTGGGCGATTCCTAATTACACTGGCTCCAGAACGGTCTGGCCCATGTAGGGCTGAAGGACATCGGGGATGGTCACACTGCCGTCCCGCTGCTGGTAGGTCTCCAAGATGGCAACTATCACCCGGGGCACCGCAAGCCCCGACCCGTTCAGCGTGTGGACAAACTCTGGCCGCGACCCCATCTCCCTCCGGAACCGGATGTTGGCCCGGCGCGCCTGGAAGTCGGTGCAATTGGAGCAGGAGCTTACCTCCAGCCACTCCTCCGACGCCGGCGCCCACATCTCCAAATCGAAACTCATGGCCGACTGAAATCCCAAATCCCCGGCGCAGAGCTGGAGCACCCTATATGGTATATCCAAAGCGCCACACACCTCTTCCGCATGGCCGATAAGCTCTTGCAACGCGGCATCTGAGCGTTCCGGCTCCACTACTTGAAACATTTCCACCTTCTCGAACTGGTGGACCCGCTTGATGCCACGAACATCGCGACCGCCTGCGGCTTTCTCCCGGCGAAAGCAGGGTGAATGAGCCATGTATTTAATGGGAACAGTGCCTGGGTCGAGTATCTCGTCGCTGTGGAGGCTGGTCAGTGGCACCTCCGCCGTGGGTATAAGCCACAGGTCATCCTGGTCGTCATGATAGAGGTTATCGCCAAACTTCGGCAGGTTTCCGCTGGCCACCTGCACCTCGCGGCGGACCAGGTAGGGCACACCCATCTCGGTGTAACCATGCCTTAGACGGTGCATATCCAGCATCCAATTCACCAACGCCCGCTGTAAGCGGGCACCTGGCTCGCCAAACACATAGAAGCGGGAACCGGCGAGCTTCGCGCCTCGCTCCATATCAGCTATCCCCAGGCTTTCAGTCAACTCCCAATGGGGCCGCAGGGGAAAGTCATAGGTGCGAAGAGCACCTTCAGTGCGGACCACCCGATTGCCCGTCTCATCCTCGCCATCGGGCACATCATCCAGCGGCAGGTTGGGAATAGTCAGCAACGCATTGCGAAGACGGTCGCCAACGGTCCGTCCCTCCTCCTCTGACCTGCTGATAGCTTCGCCAATCTGGCGAACCTCGCCCCGGCGGACCTCCGCCGCATCCGGCCCGCCCTGCTTCATCAATTCCCCGATGGCCTTGCTGGCGGCGTTCCGTTCGGCCCGCAGCTCATCCACCTCAGCGGTAAGACGACGGTGGTGCGCGTCCGTTTCGAGGATGCCGTCCACCACGTCCTCTTCACCCCGGCGGGCCAGGGACCCTCGAACCAGGTCAGGCTGACGGCGAAGCAGCTCAATGCTCAGCATCAGCCAATGCTCCTTACCTGAGGGAAGAGGACGACATCCCGGATACTCTTCTGGCCGGTCAGGAGCATCACCAGACGGTCCACTCCCATTCCCAACCCGCCAGTGGGCGGCATGCCATGCTCCAAGGCCAGAAGGAAATCTTCATCTGTCCGGTCCAGCTCCTCGCCTTGGTACCTCTTGCGAAGCTCCTCCTGCTCCTCCAGCCGCCGCCTCTGGACGACTGGGTCGTTCAGCTCGGTAAAGGAGTTGGCAACCTCCATCCCTGCGACAAAAGCTTCAAACCGCTCCACATACCGAGGGTCGTCGGTCCGTGCCTTGGCCAGAGGTGACATCTCAACAGGGTAGTCCAGCAGGAAGGTAGGTTGAACCAAGTGCGGCTCCACCACGGTGCCCACCAGCTTATCAATCAAAAGGCCACGGCTTTCCGCATAGGTCACCGTGATGTTATCGGCGCGCATCCGTTCCGCCAGCGACTGCGCATCGGGATAGTCGTTCAGGTCTATTCCGGCGTGCTCTTTCACAGCGGCGTGGAGCGACTTCCGACGCCACGGTGGGCTCAGATCGATCTTTTGGCCTTCGAAGGAGACCTGGAGCGTACCCAGCGTCGATTCGGCAATGGCGCAGACCATCTCCTCGACCATCGTCATCACATCGTTGTAGTCGGCATAGGCCTCGTAGGTCTCCAGGAGCGTGAACTCTGGGTTGTGGTTCAAGTCGATACCTTCGTTCCGAAAGACCCGGCCCAACTCGTAGACCTTATCTATCCCCCCCACGATGAGTCGCTTTAGATAGAGTTCGGTGGCCACCCGGAGATACAGCTCCCTGTCCAAGGCATGGTGCCTGGTGACAAAGGGGTTGGCCATGGCACCCGCAGGCACCGGGACCAGGATGGGCGTCTCCACTTCCAGAAAACCCCGGCTGTCGAGGAACGAGCGCATGGCTGTAATCATGCGGCTGCGCAGCCGCATCAGCTCCACCACCCCCCGGTTGGCAATCATATCCAGGTACCGCTGACGGTAACGTTGCTCCTGGTCCTGCAAGCCGTGAAACTTCTCAGGTGGCGGACGCATGGCCTTTGCCAGCATCGTCAGCTCCCCCACACGCACCGAGACCTCCCCAGCTTTGGTGCGGAAAACCTGACCGCTGGCGCCGACGAAGTCGCCGAGGTCTAGGCTTTCAAGCAACCCGTAGGACGCTTCCATCGCGCTCTTCTGAAGAAAGAGCTGCATGGTACCCTGCCCGTCTTGAATATCAGCGAAGGAGGCCTTGCCCATCCGGCGCAAACGAACCATGCGGCCAGCCACCGTGACGAATTGGCCTTCCTGGCCTGCCTGCTCACGCTCCAAGAACGACCGGCCAGCCTCCTGGGTGTCGTGGGTGCGATGAAATCGAGGCGGAAAAGGATCGACCCCCTGCTGAATGAGTCGGTCCAGCTTCGCCTGCCGGTCGTGAATGAGCCTGTCGCCGCGTTGCGTCATCTTCGCCTAAAATCCCGCAAGGCCCGGGGGAAAGGCCAGCGCTGGGCCGAACAACCATATCCCGAAGGGTCTACTGGACTTTCAGTAACTTAATCTGCTGGGTGCCGGCAGGCGTGGAAACCCCAACCTCGTCTCCTGCTTTCCTGCCGAGCAGGGCCTTGCCCACGGGTGATTCGTTGGAAATCAGCCCCCCTGCCGGGTCGGCCTCAATGCTGCCAACGATGGTGTAGGTGTGCGTCTTTTTTGGGGGACCCGTCTCGACTCGGACGGTGGAACCCATCTCCACCACCGAAGAGGCCTTTGAACTACGCTTGTGGGTGGGAATAATGACCGCATTCTGGACCATCCCGTCAATTTCCTGAATACGGCCTTCCACGTATGCCAATTCGTTCTTCGCCTCTTCGTAAGCGGCGTTATCCACCGTGCCGCCCATCTCCTTAGCCTGCTGAATCCGGTTGGCTACCTCTTGCCGGCGAACCCTCCGGAGCTTAGATAGCTCCTCCTCCAACTGATGCAACCCGTCAATCGTCAGGTACGTTGCTTCCTCTACCATATGGTCACCTCAGTGGCGGGCACAAATATGCAGGTGTCACGGGCAAGAGCTCGGTTGGCGCCTGAACAAGAAAAAACTGAGCGGCGGTTAACAATTCTCTCCTTCGAGACCGGCGGCACTCAGCCGTATCCATTGTACACCGGGTATCCCGAACGCGTAAACCAGCCCGGCCGACCTGGAACTTGCCCGCGCGCATTCGCATGCCACATCTCCCGCCCTCCTAAACCTGAATCCGGCCCTTGAACGAATGGTTAAACTTCGTTTAGAACAACACTTAAACTATTGACCAGAAATACACGCCTGTGTACTATGCTCCAAATGAGCTTACATGGCCTCACGGCCTACGGGCTGCGTGAATGCCAGCCATGCGAGTGACGGGCGGGACGGCCCGTGGAGTACCCATCCGAACCCCGTCGCGTCCTGGGGTGCGCCCTACCATGGACAGGGTACGCAGCGCCCTTTTCAGCATCCTCGCCCCCATGGGCATGGAGAACGCAGTGGTGGCAGACCTATTCGCCGGGACTGGCTCGCTTGGTATTGAGGCGTTGAGCCGCGGCGCCGCCCACGCTGACTTCGTTGAGTCCAACACCCGTCAATGTGCCGACATCCGCGCTAGCCTCCAAGCGACCAAGTTCCTGGAGCTGGCCACCGTGCATGAGACGACGGTTGAACATTCGCTGCGCATACTGAGCGGTTCCTACGACTTTATTCTTATGGACCCACCCTACACGCAACCTTTTCCCGTCTCAGTTCTGGAGGAAATCGCTGGTACGGGCCTTCTCGCACCGGACGCCGTATTGGTGGTCGGCCACGCCAGCCGAGTGCCCTCGCCCGAGCGGTGCGGTTCCCTGGAGCGCTGGCAAGACCGGCGGTACGGTGACTCCTCCTTGGCCTTTTACCATCCGGAATCTCCGGAGAAGACCCTATGACCACCGTTGTCTTCCCCGGCAAGTTCGACCCCATCTCCATGGGCCACCTGGACATCATCAAACGCGCCAATCAACTGTTCGACCGGGTGGTCGTTGCCGTCTACGAAACGCCGAGCCGTCCCACTCTGTTCAGCACCGATGAGCGCAAAGACCTGATCAGCGCGACCCTAACCGGTATGTCAGGGGTGGAAGTAGACAGCTTCAGCGGGCTCCTCGTGGACTACGTTCATGCCAAGGGCGCTCAGGCCATGCTCCGCGGACTACGGCTGGGCTCCGATTTCGAATATGAGTTTGAGATGGCTCTGATGAACCGCAAGCTGGCCCCTGGAATCGACGTGGTCTGCTTGATTACCAGTATCGAATACCAGTTCGTCCGCTCCAGCCTTCTAAAAGAGGTCGCGGAGCTGGGCGGAGACATCTCTGGCCTCGCGCCCTCAAACGTGATTACCGCATTGAGTAGACGCCTGAGCACCCGAGCGTGAACCCCATCCCATTTGCCACTTATCGTATGTGCAGGAGAAGAAACGTATGGAAATTCTCGAACTCATTGAACAGCTAGAGCAGCTCGCTACCTCCTCGAAGAAGGTCCCACTGACCGGCAAGCGCATGGTACAAGCCGATAGACTCTTGGGACTGGTCGACCAGATGCGCCAGGCTATCCCCAATGACGTCCTGCAAGCGCAGGAACTCGCAGAAAAGCGTGAGGAGATTATCACCCAGGCGCTGACCAACGCCAACCGAGTGAAGGCCGCTGCTGAGCAGGAGTCGCGGCTGCGCGTTTCCGAGGGTGAACTGGTCAAGATCGCCAAACACCAAAGCGAGGAGATCATCACCGCGGCTGAAGAGCGAGCCCGTACCCTCATGCAGCGTGTCCAGGTGGAATTGGAAAGCCGCCGTACTGGAGCAGACCAGTATGCCAACGAGGTGCTCTCCAGCCTTGAGCAAGACCTCAGTACCGTGCTCGAGTCGGTCCGCCGGGGCCTCAGCATTCTGAACCCCACGCCCGTGGTTCAATCCCCCGCTCCCAAGGCAGAAGAGGCGGCCACGGCCCCAGCGTCCTAGGCCAGGGTGAGGGGCACCTCTAGTCCTGCACCCCAAATCGCAATCCTGGCCTGGTGTGACCTGTTAAAAGCACCCCTGCTATACTCCCCTCCAGGTACCCAGCCAGGTGGAGCGTGCCCGTGGCCGAGGAACTCTTCTACACCGATACTTCCCTTAAAGCGTCGAAGGCGACGCTCACCGCCAATAACGGCGTCGTCAGGGCCAACCCCCGCGAGGCCGGCAGCATCCGCATCGCTATCAAGTGAGGGCCGTGGGACTAACTACGACTTCGCCACGGACCGCTTCAAAATACGGAGGTCTCGGCCTGGGTGTCGCCGGGGTCTCGGTTGCCGCAATCCTTATCCGTCTCGCCGACACCGAACCGCTCACCGTCGCCGCCTACCGCATGGGCATCGCCTCCGTCGTAGTGAGCGGCATAGCCTTAGTCCGCGCCAGGAGCCAATTTCAAACCATTACCAGGAGCGACCTCCTTTGGTTGCTCTTGAGCGGTGGCTTCCTGGCAGCCCACTTCGCCGCTTTCATCACCGCCCTCAGCCTCACCTCAGTGGCCAATACCGTCCTCATCACCACCTCTGCGCCCCTTTTCGTCGCCATCGGCTCCCACTGGGGGCTCAGAGACCGGGTCTCCACTACCATGCTCCTCGCGATACTTCTCAGTGTTGGCGGCGGTATCATCTTGACTACGGGTGACCTGCGCGACGACAACATCGACGTCACCGGCAACCTGCTGGCCGTGGTCGCAGCCATCGCGGTAACCGGCTACTACTTGATAGGTCGCAACGTCCGCGCCCGGGTACCCCTCATGCCTTATATCAGCGTTGTGTACGCCGCATCGGCCGTCCTGCTGCTGAGCGGGGCAGTAACTGCTGGCTCACCCCTCACCGGCCTCTCAGGGTCAGCCTACTTCTGGATGGCCATGGTGGCGCTCATCTCCCAGGTCATCGGCCACTCTGGCCTCAACTGGGCTCTCGCCCACCTGACCGCGACCACCGTTTCTCTGGGGGTTAGGGCAGAACCTATCATCGCCACATTGCTGGCTATCGTTGTTTTAGATGAAATACCCTCGTGGACTGTGGGACCAGGTGGCGGCATGGTCTTGGCAGGCGTCTACCTTGCCATTCGTTCCGAAACGGTAAAGCCGTATCCATCCCAGTCAAGCGCTGTGTGAAAGAGCCTACCAAGAAGACAAAAACCACTCTCGCGGACGGGGGATACCCCTGATAATGGATACGATGCTTATCGAGCTCACCCTTCGCAATTTCGCCGTTATCCAAGAGACCCGGCTCTCGCTAGGCCCGGGGCTTCATGTGGTGACCGGTGAGACCGGCGCTGGAAAGTCACTCTTAGTGGATGCCTTGGAGATGGCCTTGGGCGCCCGCACAGGCAGGGATATCATTCGCGCCGACACTGCTGGCTCCACCGTAGAAGCGGTGTTTCAAGTGCCGGCCGGCCACCCTGTATGGCATTTCCTTGCCGAAGAGTACGGCATCGTACCGGAGGAGGACGGCCTCCTCATCCTAGCCCGGGAAGTTCAAACGGAAGGACGGAGCCTCAGCCGCCTCAATGGCCGGACAGTCCCCCAGGCTCTCCTTCGTGAGACGGGGCGATTGCTCACCGACATCCACAGCCAGGGCACCCAACTCTCCCTTCTCAACCCCGCCTTCCAACTCCGGCTCCTGGATACGTTCGGCGACCTGACCGACGCCCGCAACCAAGTGGCCGAGGCCGTCGCCTCAGCACGGGGGTTGGAACGCGAACTCGCCGAGCTATCGACGAACACACGCGAGGCCGAACAACGCCGCGACCTCCTGGCCTATCAGGTTCAAGAGATTGAAGCCGCGGAGTTGCAGGCTGGCGAAGAAGAGTCTCTCGTCCAACGGCATAAGCTCTTGTCGAATGTCCAGAACATCCAAGAGGCCTGCGAGGCAGCCCGGGACGCCCTCTCAACCGGCTCACCCAACGCCGCGGACCTCCTGGGCGTCGCGAGAAACGCCATCGCCCGTTCGCCAGACCCCACCGACGTGCTCCAGGCCCAGATTGCCTCACTGGATACCACCATGGCCAACGTGGAGGAGACCGTGAGAGAACTACGTACACACGCCGAGAGGATAGACAACGACCCGCGCGAGCTGGAGGTCACAGAGGAGCGGCTCGACCTAGTCCGGAAGCTCATCCGCAAGTATGGCGACACCACCGACGCCGTGCTCACCTTCGCGCAGAACGCCCAAATAGAGCTCGAAGCGATGGAGGGCGTTGATAGCCGACGCGCCGGACTAGAACAGGCCAACAGAGAAGCCCTCGATACTGCAGAATCTCTGGCATGGTCTCTCTCCGAACAGCGCCACGAAGCAGCGCTCGGCCTGGCCGAAGCTGTTGCCCGTGAACTCAAGGACGTGGGTCTGGAGAGGGTGGGATTTGAGGTGGCCATCAGCCAGCAATCAACACTGGAAGGGCTGCCCGTTCCCAACGCACAACACTACGCCGCCACGGAATCGGGAATCGACCAAATCGAGTTCCTGGTGGCCACTAACCCCGGAGAGGGCTTGAGAGCCTTGGCCAAGGTGGCCTCTGGCGGCGAGACCTCCCGGCTCATGCTGGCCATTACCAGCGCATTGGGATCCGACAGGCCTGGCTCGACCCTTGTATTCGACGAAATCGACAGCGGCATTGGCGCCCGCGCCAGCGACACCGTCGGACAAAAGCTTTGGGCCTTGGCGCAGCACCATCAGGTATTGTGTATCAGCCACCTACCCCAAATCGCCGCCTACGCCGACCACCACTTCAGGGCCGGCAAGGAGGTGCTAGATCAACGGACCTTCACCAACATCAAGGAGATTGAATCGGAGGAACGAGTTGAGGAGTTAGCCGCCATGCTGGGTGGCGCCGAGAGCCTTCATCTCGATAAGGCCGCCCAGGAGCTCCTCCACCGAGCCCAAATGCATAAGGAGCACGTCGCCAGAATGACCACCACAAGGTCGCGCCCCAGACCCGTGTACAAGGGCACGGAGGCTGCTCTCATCAAGCCCCCGTGAAGCCCACAACCGGAGCACTTTACCAACTCGGGACAGCAATCTACCGCACCCTCAGCTTACCGAAGGGTCTGGTACCCGATTCCTCCCCCGATTTCATCGGGGCTCGGAATGACAGGGAAATACACTGGGCAGCGCAGGTCTTCTCAGCAACCCTTTAAGTGGCAGGCGCCACCATCAGCCCGCCCACGATGTGCAGCACGGTCATTCATAAGGGTTTTGTGGACAGGGCACTTATCGGCGATCTCCCGAAACCGCTCTTGCTGCTCTGCGGTGAGAGACCCCGTAACCACGATATCGAGGCGAATGACATCAACATAGCCCTCCGTCGTCTCGTCGAAGTCATCACCGCGAAGGTGTCCAACGCCGCAGGCAGCCCATGACGAGCGTTGGTCACCAGATCAATCATTCGGTCGAGACTGTGGACGGTCACCGCTGCCAGAACCTCACCCCACCCACCGTCTCAACTCGGGGATAAGAGATGCGATGAAGCGTCAGCAGCACCCTCGCGGTGATGAAGGTCGTCTTCCAGTGCACGCTCCATGGCAGAGATAGCCACCTCCACCTGGCCATCGTCTGGCGCTCGGGTGGTGAGCTTCTGCAACCAGAGGTTGGGGCTCATAAGCGCCCTGACCAGGACGTTGCCGCTGTGGGCGGCGCTGAAGCGCAGGAATTCGTAACTTACCCCCGCGATGACGGGAATAAGCACGATGCGCGAGGCCAGGCGAAGAGGCAGGTCGGGCTTGCCTAGCAGCGCGAAGACCAGAATCGAGACCACCATAACGGTGAGCAGGAAGGCCGTGCCACACCTAGGGTGGGCCGCAGGGAATCGCCGCACATTGGCAATATTCAAGGGAAGCTCGTGCTCATTAGCATGCACCGCCATATGCTCGGCAGCATGATACCCAAACACCCTTCGGATGCTGGGCATGGACCCCACCAGCAAGAGGTATGCCACGAAAATAGTAAGTCTGATCACGCCTTCCGCTACGTTGCTCACAATGGAGGAATCAGTGAAGCGGTCGACACCACTATGCACCAGCACCAGGGGCAGAACGAAGAAAAGGCTTATCGCTATGCCTAGGGAAAACAAAAGGGTCAAGGCAATGGCCCAGGGTGGAATGGGCTTCTCGTCGTCCTCCTCGCCCGCTGCGACCTGAGCAGAGTAGGTCAGGGCCTTCATCCCAATCACCATGCTCTCAGCCAGCACCAGCGTGCCTCGGACGAGCGGAATTCGTCGCAGTCGATTATTGCCCCAACCAGGAACGGTGTGGGTAACAGCGCAAATCTCACCATCAGGACGCCGAGCCGCCACGGAGTAACCCTGGCGGCCACGAATCATTACGCCCTCAATGACGGCTTGCCCACCGTAAACAAAAGGTGGCTGTTCGGCCACAGAAGACTCCCGGCCCTCATGGGGGCTTTAACGCAAAGCTGAGGGAACCGCGCGGCTAGCTAGTCCAGCTTGAAGCGGCGCCGGAGACGCTCCACCCGGCCCTCGGTGTCCACGATGCGCTGCTCTCCCGTAAAGAAGGGGTGACAGGCGCTGCACACCTCAACTCGAATTTCGGCCCTGGCCGCTCCCAAAGTGAAGGTGTTCCCGCATGAGCAGGTCACCTTTGCTTCTGGATAGTATATGGGGTGTGTATCTGTTTTCATGATTAGCCTCTCCGCTTCTCACGACCGCCTGAGACCAAAACCCGACGGCCCTCACCTTTTCTTGGATGCGGTTAAAGGGCTACCGGTTCAATATTGGCCCGCTTGTTTGTCCGGGAGGCGTGATCAAACATCACCGTACCCTCTACCAGGGCGTAGAGCGTGTGATCGCGTCCCATACCAATGTTGCGGCCTGGGTGAATCTTGGTCCCGCGCTGACGAACGATGATGGTGCCTGCGAGCACAGCCTGCCCACCAAAGCGCTTGACACCCAATCGCTTTGAATTGCTGTCGCGTCCGTTCCGGGAGCTACCTCCCGCCTTCTTGTGTGCCATACTCTCTACCCTTCGGCCTTCGTGGCTGCCACCTTCGCAGGGCTTTTGTCCGTCACAATGTCCTTGATTGCAAGAAGGGTGAATGACTGACGATGGCCCGTCTTGCGCTGGTAGCGCACTTTAGGCTTGTATTTGAAAATAATAATCTTCTTGCCGCGCCCGTGCTCCTGTACCTCGGCGAGCACCCGGGCTCCGTCCACGGTTGGACGGCCCACTGTCACGGTATCCTCCTGGCCTAAGACCAGCACCTTGTTCAGCTCAACGGTGCTCCCAGGCTCGGCCTTGAGCAACTCCACTTGAATGGTGTCACCGGGCTGAACCCTGTACTGCTTTCCGCCTGTTTCAACAACTGCATACGTCATAGTCATAACCAGGTAATTCTAGGCCACGGCCCGCTGCGTGTCAACGAGCGGGTGCTCGCTAACCCCTGACCCCAAGGTACTATGCTAGCATCACCATCTCTCCCTCAGGCGCACGCCCCGTTCCGGACCCATCTCGCGAGCATCCCAAAATACCCGACCAGCTACAGAATCCACAAAGCAGAAGATGGAATGATCCCATTAGACTCGGTGAGAGAGCAGCTAACGACTGCCCTCAATTCTTAGGTCGTGGCGCTCCATCCCCTAGGCAAGCCGCATACCCTCCCCTTCTGGGATCTTTGGCTCCACGAAGGTTTCTTTTTCGCGACCGACTGAGCTTCGCGTAAAGGACTCAATGGGGGTACCACCCCGCGGTGGTAATCCATGAAGGCACCTCCAAGCAGGTCACCAATGCTGATGACCTCACTCTGTTCAGAAACGCTTTTGAAGTCGAGTACGGCGTCCATCTGGAGCCCGATCCTGCCGCACCCACATACTCACTCCAACCGCATATGTTCTACGTATGGTGGGACGCAGATTTTCCCCAGAGTGCAACTCGATGGCGTCTTGGGCGCTCTTAGCGCCGCGGCCTACTCGATAGCGTCGTTTTGAGTGTCCTCTTCGAGATCGTCGTCAAGGTCTGCGCCCTCGACATCCTCAGCCTCATCGGAGGCAGGCACGTCCATCGCAAGCTGACCCGACTGGTTGCCGCTAGCGCCGCCCTTGGCACGGCCATTGGTGCCGGTAGCGCGGCGTGGCGCCGAGAGCTTCGGAAGTTCAGGCACATCCTCGAAGGCACGCTCCTTGAAGGCACTCATAGAGATGACCTGGTCCTTCGGGCCAAGCTTGGTCATAACCATCACCCCCTGAGTGGCACGGCCCAGCCGCCTAATTTCGTCGATCCGAGTCCGATAGACCATGGCCATAGCCGAACCCACCATCATCTCCTCCACGTCGGGGCTGGTGACCACCGCCGCTGCCAAAAGGCCTGTCTTATCGTTAATCTTCAGCGCGATGACGCCTTGGACGTTTCGTCCGGTTATCCTGAACTGGCTCACAGCGGTGCGCTTTCCATAACCGCGCTCCGTGAGCACCAGCAAAAAGGCATCGGGCTTGGCGACGTCCATGCCAATGACTTCGTCGTCGCCCACCAGCCGGATACCCCGCACTCCACCAGCACCCCGCGTCTGGCGAACCGTCACTTCTTCCAGGCCAAACTGGACTCCCTTCCCATTACGCGTGACCATGATGACACTCATGTCCGGGTCGGCGAGCCGGGCCACCAGCATCTGGTCGCCCTTGTCCAAGTCGAAGGCAGCAAGGCCGTTACTGCGGATATTAGCGAACTGACTCAGGTGCATCCGCTTGATCTCGCCGTTGCGCGTGGCCATAGCGATGTACTGCTCCGTACCCAGGTCGGTAACCTTCACCAGTGCGTTAACCCGTTCATCGGAGGGAATGTTGATTAGGTTCTGAATCGGCGTCCCGCGCGTCTGGCGGGTCGCATCGGCGCGCACATTGAACACCCGCTCTCGATACACCCTGCCCCGGTTGGTGAAGAACAGAAGCCAATCATGGGTATCCGCAACCACCAACTGTTGAATGGCGTCGCCCTCCCGGGTCTCCTGGCCGCGCACGCCCTTGCCACCACGGTGTTGCAGTCGGTACGCCTCAATAGGCAGTCGCTTGATGTAGCCGCGATCGCTCAGTGTGATGACCACATCCGCGTGGGGGGTCAGCTCCTCTTTGGTAAAGTCCAGCGCCTCCTGGTCCCATATCTCCGTTCGGCGTACATCGCCAAACTCCTTACGCAATTCCTCCGTCTCCTTGATGACCACTCCGGTTACCTTGGCCGGGTCAGCTAAGAGCGCCTCAAGCTCGCGAATGCGCACGATGAGCTGCTGGAACTCGTTCTCGATACGCTCCCGCTCCAGGGCCGCCAGCCGGCGAAGCTGCATATCCAAAATCGCCTGGGCCTGGGTCTCCGTCAGGCTGAGCTGCGTGACCAACCCCGCCCGGGCCGACTCCGCGTCATCGGAAGCACGGATCAGGACGATGACCTGGTCCAAGTTCTCCAAGGCTGTACGCAAACCTTCCAGAATGTGCGCACGCTCTCGGGCCCGCCCCAGTTCATGCTCGGCCCGGCGCCGAATCACATTCCTACGAAACTCGATGTAATGACCAAGGGAGGCCTTCAAATTCAACACCCGAGGCTGACCGTCCACCAGCGCCAGCATGTTGTAGTGGAAGGCCGTCTGCATGGTGGTGTGCTTGTGAAGGTTGTTCAGCACCTGCTCGGGGGCAGCCCCCCGTTGCAGCTCGATAACCACCCGCATACCGTCCCTGTCCGACTCATCGCGGACTCCGGATATGCCGTCGATCTTCTTGTCCTTGGTCAGCAGAGCGATCTTCTCCACCAAGGATGCCTTGTTCACCTGGTAGGGGAGCTCCGTGACGATGATGCACTGCCGGTCACCGCTCCGGTCCATATCCTCAACTGTGGCACGGGCACGCACGATAACCCGGCCCCTGCCAGTGTGGTAGGCGGCCGTCATCCCATCCTTCCCCATGATGATGCCCGCCGTGGGGAAATCAGGACCCTGGACAAAGCTCAGGAGGTCGTCAATCGCGGCGTCGGGATGCTCCAGCAAGTGGGTGATCGCGTCGCATATCTCCCGAAGGTTATGGGGGGGGATGCTGGTGGTCATGCCCACCGCGATGCCGGAAGAACCGTTCACGAGCAGGTTGGGCAACCGCGCGGGGAGCACCGTCGGCTCCTGGTGCGAGCCGTCGTAGTTGTCGCGAAAGTCCACCGTGTTGCGGTCGATATCACCCAGCATCTCCTCGGCAATTCTGGCCAACCGGGCCTCGGTGTACCGCATCGCCGCCGCTGGGTCATCGTCGACGGAGCCGAAGTTGCCCTGCCCCTGGACGAGGGGATAGCGCATGGAGAAGCTCTGGGCCATGCGGACCATGCTGTCGTACACCGCCGAATCGCCGTGGGGGTGGTATTTCCCCATCACCTCTCCGACCACTGCGGCACTCTTTTTGTAGGCAGCTGTAGGACGCAGGCCCATTTCGTGCATAGCGTAAAGAATCCGGCGGTGCACCGGTTTCAAACCGTCCCTGACATCGGGCAGTGCCCGGGCAACAATCACGCTCATGGCGTAATCGAGGTATGCCGTGCGCATTTCCTCTTCAATCTTTGCGGGGCGGATGTTGCCCTGATTGGCCAGAACCATGCAGGCTCCTTTCGGAAGGCGCGGTCAGCGGTGAGGCAGATCGCCTGAACCTACTCGATTACCTCACGATCAGGCACATCCCAGTCATGAGCGTAGTATCAGGGCGAACCGCAAGCTGTTGTAGGACGGGGCCATTCAAAGCACTAAATACAGTACGAAAACAGGTTGAATTATAACACAATCGCTTGAGGGTTTAGAAGGCCGGAATGACTGCTTGAGATGGTATCCAACCCGCGCTGGCGTACTAACTGGACGGTGGGACTTATCCAGGGCATCAAGAAGCCAAGTTTTTGGCTCGGCCGCCCTCAGCACATAGAGTTCAGGACAGGCCCCGTGCTCTCATGGTGACCCGCGGGAAGCCGGCGTCGATGAAGCGAAGTCCTCCGCCCGATCAAGGAGTCCATCGAATAGGTTCAAGAAGCCCGAGGGCACTTCGTCCTCACGCTCGGGGTGGCACTGGACACCGATCACCCACGAGTGCACCGGACTCTCCAATGCCTCGATAATACCGTCCTCCGGCATGTAGCCCGAAGCCAGCAGCGCGGTCGCCTTCTGGGGATCCTTGAGCCCCTGATGGTGTTGACTGTTGACCCGGTGGTACACAGCGCCACCACCGATGATGGCCCCCAGCTTGCTCCCCGGAGCCACGAACACGGGGTGCACAGCCGCTGGTGGTTGCTTCCTGTTCTCAGTCTCTGAACGGTGTCCCGGAATATCCTGCAAGAGCGAACCGCCAAAGGTCACGTTGAGCAGCTGCATCCCCCGGCAGATGGCGAGTACCGGCATATCGGCAGCCAGCGCGGAGCGCAGCAACGCAAACTCCATCTCGTCGCGGGCCTGGTCCGCTTCCACACCAGCTGCGGGATCGATCCCTTGACCATAGAACCTGGGGTGGACATCCTCGCCTCCGGTGAGCAACAACCCTCCCACGCTGGAGAGAGCCTGTTCAACGTCGAACCCGGCACTGGGCACAGCGACGCGTACGGTACCGCCACGACGGGTAACGGAGTCGATGTAGGGTCTTGCTTTGCCCTCGGAAGAGGAGGTGACAAGGATGAGCGGCACGGAGCGCCTCCAACTGGGTGAACCCCGATTATAGGCGAGGCACCATCCAGAGGCTAGTATACCCAAGCACGCTTACCGGAGCCGCTTATTCCTCGCCAGGAACCGATTCCGGGACTACCAGGAAGACACCGTCCTTGTTTTGGTCGGGCAAAACCGAGGCAGTAATGCGCTCGAGGGCCAACGATAATCCTCGTATCCTAGTCTACTGTGCGCTTCATCACGAGGGCAGAACAGCTAGTAGCCCCGCTGTTGTGGGCCTGATAAGAGCAGCGACCACAACTCCAAACTGATGGCACCCTGGGTTAGGTCCGTAGGTACCGGTCCAGGAAGTCGGCAACGTCCAGCAGCATCTGCCGCACGTTGGACGGAGCACCCACGTAGAAGCCATCGTTCGGGTATACTTTGTACTCTACGGTCTTGTACAGCCGTTCCATCTCCACCGCAAAATCTCGTGACGTCTCGGTCCAACCCTCCCTGCCTTCTCCATGCAAGACAAAGGTCGGCGTAGTCGCGTCGCTGACCCTGTAGAATGGCGAGCAGCGATACCAAACGCCCTCATTCTCCTCAAAGTTACCAAACTCGTGATCTAGGAACTTCGAGTGCCGCAGCTCCACGCGGTGGCGCAGCGTCGGCCAATCGCTGTAGCCGGACATGGGGACCGCCGCCTGGAACACCCCTGGCGCAAAGGAGACCGCGCACATGGTGAGGATGCCACCGTAGCTCGTCCCGGTAATCCCGATAGCTTTCGAGTCCACGTACCCAAGGCCCTTCAAGAACTCAGCCCCGGCAATAGCATCCTTCAAATCATCGCCACCCCAGTCCTTGTCATTCATCTCCTCAAAGGCCTTACCGTAGCCTGAGCTTCCCCGGATATTGGGCAGCAGTACCACGTACCCTCGTTGAACAAAGTATTGAACATAGGGCTGAAAATCGTCGCTGAACTGGCTGGTGGGCCCGCCGTGGATGAACAGCAGCCCGGGGTATTCCTGACCGTCTCCTCGGCTCTCAGGACTGTAGAGATATGCATGAATCGTGAGTCCGTCAAAACTCTGGTACGCAACCTTTTCCGGCCTTGTCAACCGTTCGGTCAGCTCACCCCCCAGCTGGGAGTCGGTCAGCTGCCGGGCCTCGCCGTCTTCCAAAGAAACCACCCATAGGTCTACAGGCGAAGTCGGAGTCCCGTACCGGAAGACGATGTGCGAACCGTCTGGAGACCACTGCGGCGTCGAGCACACTCCCAGCCTCGGTGAGAAAAGTGCCCGGGACGCTCCATCGCCAGTTTCCGTCACCCGCAACTCCAGCGTCCCGTTATGGTTCGAGGTGTATGCCACCTGCCGCCCCACGGGAGACCAAGCGGCGTGGTCCTGTTCCGCTTCCTCCGGCGCCAAGGGCTCCGGCTCACCGCCGTTAACGAGCGTGGTCCAAATGTTCGTGTGGCCGCTGCGCTGGGTACGGAAGAGGACTTTCTCCCCGTCAGAAGAGACAAGGGGAGGGCCAAATGTCCTCCCGTGGCTGTAATCGAAGAAGTCTGTGTCATGAACGACGACCCTTTGCTCCTTGCCGCCTCTCGTCATCATGAGGACATCGTGGTCCTCCCACTTATCGTCCAGCCGAACGTACAGGATGTGCTGGCCGTCAGGGGTGAATACGGGGTTAACCGCGTAGAGCGGACAATTGGTAAGCCGAGCAGCGCTCCCTAACTCGACATCTACTAAGTAGATGTCATACGAACCATAGCGATTGCAGGACACGGCGGCGCTTTTACCGTCGGGTGCCCAGTTCATCGAGTGAATGCGTCCTCCCAGCCGCGTTAGCCGGAATTCTGCGTCCCCGTTGGTTGGCCACAGCCACACTTCATCGGTGCCGCTCTTCTTAGAAACGTAGGAGATGTAGGCGCCGTCCGGCGACCATAACGGTATACGAGGGGCCGCGCCCCCATCACTCCCTGCCACCATCAGACGGGTGGGAAATCCTCCGTCGGCAGGGATGCTCCACAAGTTAGCGGCACCCCCAAGGGAGGAGACAAAGGCGAGGCGAGTGCCATCCGGAGACCACTGAGGCGTCTCCGCAGCAACCAGGGACCGTAAGGATAGGATCTGATCCAGAGTGACTTCCGATTTGTTGGTCTTGTTCAAGCGATTCATCGTCACAGCCTCCTACCTTCCTGTGCACTGCGGCTATCTTTCAGAAGATTGCCACCAGGGCAGCCTGTAGCGGCGTACGCCACCAAGTTCAACTCGACGACTTCGCCATTTCCTTTTTTCATGTTCAAAATCTAAGGTTACCTGAATCACTACCTGCCCTGCGTCTATCTTTTAAAACGTCCCCCAGCGGGACCTATCTGGGGAAAACTCCCGCGGCCACCAACACCCGATGCTCGATGGCAATGCACCTGTCCATAATCACATCCAACCCGGCATCCCGTGCCGCAGCGGCTGCCAACTCGTTCACGACCCCCAGTTGCAACCACACGGCTGGCGCTCCAATGCTGATGGACGACTCCACCACCGGCAGCACTTCGTTGGAGCGCCGGAAAATATCCACCAGATCCACCTTCTCCGAGACACTCTCCAAATCGGGATACGGCTGCTCGTTCAGGACCGGGCCGAAGAGTCGAGGGTTCACTGGAATAATCCGGTATCCCCGGGACTGGAGGTAGGCCGCCACACCATAACTTGGTCGCTCCGGCCTATCGGACAGGCCCACGACGGCGATAACCCTGCTGCTTCTCAAAATCTCTTCGATGGTTCGCATTGCAACGGTTCCCCAGGTATGCGTTCAGCAGGTATTGGCCTACTCATAAGCTAGGTTGCATGAAGAGCGGTGGAGGGTCAAGGGGATAAACTCTCAGTGTATCCTCGAACAAGGATTTAAAAATTAGCCCGTCCTGGTGTACTAGCAAGGGAAAACAAGCAGACTTCAGCACCGCACCTGCTATTCTGCGGCCCATGCAAAAGAACCCTAGAATCATGCAAGGACAAGTCTGTATCGTCACCGGCGCGAACTCGGGCATTGGCAAGGTCACCTCTCGGAGGCTCGCCGCCATGGGCGCCACGGTGGTGTTGGTCTGCCGCGATCAGACCAAAGGCCAATACGCCATTCGCGAAATCCGGGCCCACCTTCCTGGTGCGTCCTTGGAATTGCTCCTCGCCGACCTCTCATCCCAGGAGCACATCCGGCGGCTAGCTTCGGAAATCCAGGCCCGCTTTCCCCGCATTAATGTATTGATCAACAACGCTGGGGCCATCAACGCGCACCGGACGCTTAGCGAAGACGGCATGGAGACCACCTTCGCTGTAAACCACCTCTCCTATTTCCTGCTCACGGAGCTCCTGCTCCCCACGCTCCAGGCAAGTGCACCGTCCCGTATCGTCAATGTGGCGTCCATCGCTGAGCGGAGGGGGCGGACCGAGTTCGATAACCTCCAGGGTGAGCGGCGCTACTCCTCGGCCCGGGCCTACCAGAACTCCAAACGGGCCAATCTCCTCTTCACTTACGAACTGGCCCGTCGCTTGGAAGGAACGGGGGTTACGGCGAATTGCCTCCACCCAGGACTAGTGCGAACCAACTTCGGCAACCGCCATTCCTGGTGGTTCCGATTTGCCAAGACCGCCTTCATGGCGGCGCGCGGCGTTAGCGCCGAAACGGGAGCTGCGACAGTGGTCCACCTGGCATCCTCAGCCCAGGTAGAAGGCGTAACCGGCCAGTATTTCGAGCGGTTGCAAGAGCGCGCTTCGTCGCCAAGCTCCCATGACCCGACAACTGCCCGGCGGCTCTGGGAGGTCAGCGAAGCGTTGACGTCAGCGGGGCCGCCTCCATCACCGTCCTGAGCCCCGCAACTGCGCTCAGGGCACGCTCTGCGAAGAATTTCTCACTCCGTTTTGGCCTGACAAACTCACTCCAACCGGACTTCTGTCACCTCGAGACCACAGGTGAGGGGTTCCGATCCGTATCGAGATTCCTCTTCCTTCGAGGGAAGGACTCGGGATAACGTAGTTAACAGTGCCCTTGTTGAATGGCTGCCCTGGGTCAACCACCGCGGCCTTTGTCCCCACTCTCGTCTGGAAGAGGGCTAGGGCCCTACGCTTGGTCGAGCTCGAACGTCTGATGCAACGCGCGAACCGCATCGTGGACCTTCGCCTCGTCCACAATGCAAGTGATACGGATTTGGGAGGTGGTAATCATCTCAATATTGATCCCCTCGTCGTAGAGGGTCTTGAACATTCGGGAGGCATATCCCGGTACGTTCTCCATACCTGTGCCCACGATGCTCACGTTCCCAAGGTGCTCATCGCTGGCCACCTCCGCAGCGCCAATCTGCACTGCTACCTCCCGGGCCAAGGCCAGCGCGTTGGGGCTATCCGCCCGGTCCACGGTGAACGAGACGTCGGTCAGCCGCTCGGCACTCGCATTCTGGACAATCGTGTCGACACTGATAAGAGCGTCGGTAAGCGACTCGAAGAGCACCGCCGCGATGCCTGGGCGGTCGGGCACTCCGCGCACGGTGATGCGTGAAACTCCCATCTCATATGTCACGCCCCGGACCTTGTTCGAGACTTCCATCCCAGTCGTCACCTCGTGAATCAGCGTGCCGGGCCCGTCGTGGAGGCTCGATGCCACCGTAATCGGAACTTTGTACCGGGCACCCAGCTCAATGGAGCGCGGGTGCATCTTAGCACCCCGGCTCGCCAGTTCCAGCATCTCCTCGTAGCCTATCTCGTCCAGCTTCCGCGCATCGGGCACCACCCTCGGGTCGGCGGTGAAGATACCGTCCACATCCGTATACACCTCGCAACCGTCCGCCTTGAGAGCGATCGCCAGGGCCACCGCCGTCGTATCCGACCCGCCACGACCCAAGGTGGTTACATCCATCTCTTCGGTAATGCCCTGGAAGCCCGCCACGATGACCACACGACCCTGGTCCAACTCACGGTGCATTCGCTGGGGATCGACACCGATGATGGAAGCCTGGCCGTGGGCTGCGTTGGTCCGGATGCCGGCCTGGCCACCCCCCAAACTCACCGAGGGGACGTTTAGCTTCCGCAACGCCATGGCCAGCAACGTACAGGACACCAATTCACCCGTGGAGAGCAGCAGGTCCATCTCCCGGGGAGCAGGATCCGCAGTGACCTGGCCCGCCAGCGCAATCAGGTCATTGGTGGTGCTTCCCATGGCCGAAACGACCACCGTAATCTGGTCACCGCCCTCCCTGGCCTTGGCAATCCTGCTGGCCACGTTTCGTATGCGGCTGGCATCTCCCACCGAAGTCCCGCCATACTTCTGGACGCGCAACACCACCTAGACCTCCCTCGTTTCACCGTCAATGGCAAGCACCTCCGCGCCGGTCAGGTCGGGTTCCAGCACGACGAACTCCCCCGGTAACCGCAGCTTGTCGGCGGCGTCCGCCATCTCGTACCCAATGGTCATGGCGCGGTGCTCCGATTTGCTGGTCAGCGCCACGACCGAAGAGCCCGCTCCCGACAGAAACACACCGTAGGCGCCCGCCTTGAGCGCTCCGGCGAAGAGCTGCTTCATGGCCGGAAAGACCTGCTGACGAGCCGACTGGTGCAGTCGATCCTGAGTCGCGAGGCCCAGAAGCTCCGGACGATTGGTGGAGAGCCCCGCCACCAGCAACGCCGTACGGCCGATGTTGAAGACGGCGTCCTGTCGTGAGACCTGGGAGCCGAGGATCCCTCGTGCCTTTTGGGTGGGCATGTGCCGCTCGGGTATGAACACCACGCATTGGAGGTCATCCGGCAGCGGTACTTGAGCCACCTGCACCCGCTCTTCCAAGCGTTGGGGATCGTCCACGGCGATGCAGCAGCCACCCACCAGCGTCGCCGCCACGTTATCGGGATGGCCCTCCATGTCGGTGGCGATCTCCAGCAAGCGTGGCGGCGTGAGGGGAAAATCCAACAGCGCGTTGGCGGCGACCAGCCCCCCGACGATAGCGCAAGCGCTGGACCCCAGACCCCGACTCAACGGCACCTCCTGCCAGGCGGTGATACGTAAGTCCATTTCCGGCGCTCCCACAGCACTCAGCAGCCGTAACGCTGCCCGGTAGATGAGGTTGCTCTTATCAGAGCGCAGGTGACCGGCTCCTTCCCCATGGATTTTCACGCCAAACGGCTTTCCCACTTCGATTTGAATCCGGTTCCAGCGCGATAGGGCGAGACCCAACGAATCGAAGCCAGGCCCCATATTGGCGGTCGTGGCCGGCACCCGGACGGTGACGCTGTGGTGAGATAGTGTTTTTCGCATGGTTGCCTGGGCGGCCCACTAGTATACCAGCCAGGGGTGCCTTGGACCCGTGAGCAAGGCTCGAATACCCTCTCAGCAACTTTGCAAAAGCCCTCTGCAAGTTCCTTGATTTATATAGGTCAAGGGCCGCGCCCTTGTGGGCTATACTGCTCCCATGGGCATTCTTTACATCGCAGGGCAATCACCAGGCGCGGGCAGCACCGCCTTAGCTGCTGCATTGGCCACCCTCTGGCGCGGCACCGGTAAACGCGTGGCCCTCTTCAAGCCCCTGGCCCTGCCCAGCGATACGCCCCAGGCTGACGCCCAATTTTTCGCCACCATCACCCCGGGGACACATCCCGGCATGCTGACCAGCGTCCTAAACAGCAGCAGCGATATGAGTGGCGCGCTCATGAAGGGCATCACCGCCAATGTTGATGCCCTTGGTCGCGACGCGGACGTGGTCATCATCGATGGCCTCCCCATCCTCGACCTCAGTGGCTCGCCGGTCGAAGCCTCAGCGGCCCTGGCCCAAAAACTGGGTGCTGCTGTCTTGGGCATTATGCCCCAAACCCACGGCACCGAAACACCGGTGGCGGCCTCATGGCAAGCGACCTTTGGCGAAACCCTTGCCGGCCTGGTGCTAAACCATCGGACACGGTACGCGACCACCGATACCAACTCACCGCCGAGCTCCACCGCGCGGCCCACCGGCACGACGGTCCTAGGCCGCATCCCGGAAGAGCGCCTCATGCTCGCGCCCACCGTCAGTCAAATTGCGGCGCACCTGCAGGCCCAGTTCTTCACCAGGCCTACGGGAGATCAACTGCTAGTGGAGAAATTCATCATCGGTGGCCTCATCACCGAATGGGGCGGCAACTATTTTGGACGTTACCCATCCCAGGCGGTGGTGGTCAGGGGTGGACGCAGCGACATCGCCATGGCGGCGCTCAAATTCCCCATGGCCTGCCTCCTCCTCACCTCCTGCGACGTCCCGTCTCAGTACGTTTTTCAGCGCGCCGAAGAACAGGGTGTACCCCTAATCACCGTCACCCACGACACCATGGAGACCACCCGCCTTCTGGAATCCATCCATCAGCGGGTTTCCGTTCATCATCCCGCCAAAATCCAACGGTTCGCCAACTTGCTGGGTAGCCAATTGGACTGGAACCGACTCAACGCCGCCGCAAGTCTGGTCTAAGCACTGTCCCCAACGACCTCGCTTATGCGAAAACCCTCCTTGCGAGAGGTGTCACCCGCCTGATAGACTGTAACCTCTTGGTTTTCGACGCTTATGCGAAGGAGGGCTGCTTGCTTGGCTGCCATTGGACGCCATCTGTTGCTCGAGTTACGGGACTGTAACCGGATCAAATTAGATGATCTGGACTTTCTCCGCGAAACACTTCTGGCAGCTGCCTCTGAGGTAGGGGCCACCGTCATCGACGATATCTTCCATCGTTTCAGCCCCCAGGGTGTCACCGGTGTGGTCGCCATTGCCGAATCGCACCTCTGCATCCACACCTGGCCAGAGTACGGCTACGCCGCCATGGACGTCTTCACCTGCGGAGAGGGGTTCAACCCCATGGACGCCTGCCAACTGCTTATCGAGCGCCTGGAGAGCTGTAACTCGGAAGTGACCGAAGTTCTTCGTGGCGTGGATATCCCCACACCCGTACCGCAGGATTAAGGCTCCACACCATGGACGCATCACCCAGTCAGACCACCTGGCACACCGAATACATTAACGCAAACATGTTCATGAGCGTGGGCCTGCGCCAGATTATCCACTCCGGACAGACTCGCTATCAGCACGTCCAGCTCCTAGAAACGGAACCCTTTGGCCGGAGCCTGGTGTTGGACGGCAGGACCCAATCGACAGAGGCCGACGAGTACGTCTACCACGAAGCGCTGGTTCAGCCCGTCATGATGGCGCACGCGAACCCCCGCCACGTCTTCATTGCGGGCGGAGGCGAAGGGGCCACGGCCAGGGAGGTGCTCCGACACTCCTTCGTCGAACGCCTTACTATGGTCGACCTCGATCAGGAGGTCGTTGAGCTCTGCAAGCAGCACCTTCCCCTCCACCATGCCGGTTCCTTCGATGACCCCCGGCTAAACCTGCTCCACGAAGACGCTCTGGCGTATCTGGAGAGCACACACGACCAGTTTGACATCGTTATCGTCGACGTTCCTGACCCCCTCGAAGCGGGGCCCGCCTACATGCTCTACACCGAGGAGTTCTACGCGGCGGTACGCTCCTGTCTGGCCCCCGGAGGCCTGATGGTTACCCAATCTGGCCCCGGCGGACCCCTCAATCACACAGAGGTCTTTACCGCCATCCATCACACCGTCGCCGCGTCCTTCCCCCGGGCGCACCCCTACCGGGTCTTCGTCCCCAGCTTTGGCACCACCTGGGGTTTCGTCATTGGCGCCCCGGCCGGCGAGCCCGAGTTGCCGGAGCTGAATGCCGCAACCGTCGACCTGCGTCTCAGCAATCGGGTGGGCAACACCTTGCGGCACTACGACGGGATTACCCATACGGGACTCTTCGCCCTCCCCAAGTACCTGCGCTTAGCCTTGGATGCCGAAACGCGCCTCATCACCAAGTCTGCCCCACTATACGCAGTCTAAGGACGGACCTCATCAGCGTTCAGCAAGCCCGCTTTGAGGGATACCCACATTACCCGGTCGCCCAACACCAACCTCTAGTGATGCCATGAGCCTCTCTTCCGGTACCGTCCCCTCCGCTACTCCTTGGAGCAATTTGAAGGTCGCCATACCGATTTTGGGGACGCTTGTTTTCCTCTCGATCGCAGCGGCGGCATGGGACCGCTTGCCCGGCGACCTGAGCCTCATGCGTCTCGTCCAAAGCGGCATGAATCCCTTCACCGAGCAGCCTCTCTCCTGGGTCAACACCCTCGGCCGCGGGATGATACTCGCAGTCCTCACCACTGGAGTGGTCACGGGGATATCCACCAGAGGACGCTGGCGCATAGGGGCCATCCTCGGAAGCGTTATCGCGCTGGAAGCGGGGGCCGTGTTCCTGCTCAAAGCGCTGGTGGACCGTCCCCGGCCGGTGCTCCCCACCGACCTTCAAATTCTGGCCGAGTCTTCTACCGCAAGTTTCCCCAGCGGTCACGTTACCCTCACCGTTGTGACCTTCGGCGCATTCGTATACCTGCTCACCCGGCACTGGTTGCGGAAGGGCAACCTTCGCCGCCTCACCTTTGCTATCCTATTTGTGCCCATTCTGCTCACCGGCCCTGCCCGAGTAGCCTGGGGCGTCCACTGGCCCAGCGATGTCCTGGGTGGATACCTCCTTGCCTTCCTGGGACTGCAGCTCCTGGTAGTCTTACACGAGCGTTTCGGAACACCCACGGTACCCCCGGCTGCTTCAGCCTCTCTCGGGAACCTCGCCGGCCAGTACCCGAGGACCTAGCCCTCGACACCTCCAAAGCCCCGATCAGCACCACCTGCCATGAACTGGATCGACTCATGATTATCGTCATGGTGGCAGCCTGGCTCGTACCCGACTGACCAAGCCCCTCCTCAACATGGTCACACTCGGCTGGGTGGATAACGCGGCGGGCTGGTGCTCGGCGCCGTGGGTGGCAGCCTAGGCGCAGCAGTCCAGATATGAGCCTATCGGTCTTGGTAGTGAACCCCCACAACATGACCGCTCAACGCCTGCAGCATACGCAGCACGGTCGTACTACTGCTCCATGAAAAGACCTAGATGCTTGGAAACGGACTCGGTAGGCTGCAGGCTCCTACCTCCGGCTTCGCCATCCCTTGTGTTATTCGCCTCTTCCATCTGGTGAAGTCCCCGCTCTTCGTCCGCCGTCTTTCCCGCAGGGAAATCTCCTGGCGCAACAATTTCCTTTACCAGTCCCTTCGGAAAGGACGTGCGGGAACTCACTCTGGACCATGTGATCCCTTGGTTACGGGGCGGAAAGCACAACTGGGAAACCGTGGTGACGGCCTGCGTCCCGTGCAACCACCAGTTCACGCACTGGACCGCCTAAGCCCCTCAGACCGAAGAGCTTGATTTTCCCACAGCTCCCCTGGGCAGATCCAGCATGAGCACCTCCAACGCAAGCCGCGGATTGGCGTTACGCTCCAAGCCCCCCAGTGTCTCATACAAACGACCTATCCAGCAGACCGTTTCGCGGGCGCTGAGCGCTTGGGCCTGCGCCTCCAGCGTCTCTCGCCAATTCCGGTGGACGACCTCCTCGGCTCTGCCCTGCTGCAGCAGCATGATGTCGCGCCACCAGCGCATCCACACATACAACTCCTCACGCCCCAAAGCCCTGTCTCGCTGGAAGCGGCGCGCCAGATCGTCAGCGTAGGTGAACCGCGCCTCCAAACCGGAACGCGACACGTCGGCGATACGCTCCAGCCGCTGGTGCAGGTCAGCCAGCACAGCGGGGCTTTGGACCGCGTCGATGGCCCAACCCACGCAACCTCTGGAAAGCACGGCAACGTTTTCCGCCTGCTCTTCGGTGGCCCCGTAATCGGCCCGAAGCAACTCCGATACCTCCCGCAACGGTAGCGGCCTGAGCTCCAAAATCTGAGCCCGGGATGCCACCGTGGGCAGAATAGCATCGGGGTTCGCGGTCAGCAGCAGCAGCAGCACATCCGGCGGCGGTTCCTCCAGCAGCTTCAGCAACGCGTTAGCGGCCTCCGCGCTCAACCGGTCGGCATCCTCGATGATGAACACGTGACACCTGCCCTCGTACGGCTTGAGGTGGGCCACTTCATGGAGGTCGCGGATACTCTCAATGCCGATGAGTGTCCGCGACTCATCATCAGCCCCTTCCAGGCTAATGACACGCACATCCGCATGCAGTCCCCGGGAAATCCTTGTGCAGGCATTGCACTGGCCACACGGAGCATCCGGTCCGGTGCAGTTGACCGCCTGGGCCAGCTGCATAGCCAAGGTCGTCTTACCCACACGGGCTGGGCCCGTGATGAGGTAGCCATGATGAAGCCGTCCCGTGCGGAGGCCGTCTTCCAAGAGCCTGAGTGCCCGATAGTGCCCATGAACCCGGAACATACTCGAAACCCTACACCACGTCCGTGGCCATCATATCGGCGTAGGAGTCGCGACGGCGCAGCAACCGGGCCTTGCCTCCGCCCACCAACACGATGGCCGGTCGGCCGTTCCAATTGTAGGTGCTAGCCATCGACGGACCGTAGGCGCCGGAGACGGGGATAGCCAACACGTCGCCCGGCTGCACTGGCGGCAGATGGGCGTCTCGTACCAGCACATCGCCCGACTCGCAGTACTTGCCCGCGATGGTCACCCTCTCCGTTGCAGGACGAGTCACGCACCCGGCTGCTATCGCCTCGTAACGCGCATCGTAGAGCGCCGGGCGGATGTTGTCTCCCATGCCGCCGTCCACCGCCACGTAGGTGCGGATATTTGGCACGTCCTTGATGGCGCCCACGGTGTAGAGAGCGACCCCAGCCCTAGCCACCATCGCCCTGCCCGGCTCCACCACCAACAATGGTGTCTCCATGTCCAGGTCGCGGCAGGCCGCAGTAAGCGTGTCCACGATGGCCTCCGCATAGGCGCCGGGCGATGGCGGCGCGTCCTCTTCAGTGTAGGCCACCGCAAAGCCGCCACCGGGACTAAACTCCCGCAGCACCAGGCCCTCCTCCCGCATCTGCGAGGCGAATTCCAGCACCAGGCGGACAGCCCGCTCGTAGGGCTCCATCTCGAAGATGGGGGAGCCCAAATGGAAGTGCAGCCCTCGCAGATCTAAATTGGCCGCCGCTAGAGTGCGGCGTATGGCCTCCTGGGCCTGGCCAGTGGAGATGGGAAACCCGAATTTGCTATCCAGCACGCCCGTGGTGGTGTGGTGATGGGTATGGGGATCCACCTCCGGGGAGACCCGGATGAGAACCGGCTGCCTGTGGCCCGAGACACCGGCAAGCTCGTCCAGCAGCGCAATCTCCTGTAACCCGTCAATCACCACACGGCCAATGCCCCACTCCAAGGCCTCTCGCAGCTCCTGGGGGGTTTTGTTATTGCCATGAAAGTAGACCCGGTCCGCTGGAACTGACGCCGCCTGGAGCACGGCGGCCTCCCCACCGGATACGACGTCGAATCCAAGGCCGTAACCCGCAAGCACCTTGGCCAGCGCAGGGTTAACGAAGGCCTTGCAGGCGTAGAGCACCTGGGAATTGGCATAACGCGACGTGAACGCCAACTGGTAGGCCTCCGCCGCGGCCCGAAGCGTCGGTTCGTCGTATACGTAGAGCGGACTGCCGAACTCCTGCACAAGGTCCAGCGCATCGCAGCCGCCCAGCACCAGATGTCCCTGGGCGTTGACCTCGGCTGAGATCGGCAACAGATTGGCTTTGGGAACGGTGGCCACGGGGTATTCTCCTAGCACGAAGAATAGCATGCCGCCCCTGCTATACTCCACCCACACTCGCCCTCTGAAAGGCCGCTATGCCGCTCGTCCACGACACCCACTTCCAGGTCTACAAGGTGGCCGGCATGGGCCCGTACAACAACAACGGTTACGTCCTGGCCGACCGGGCGAGCCGCGAATGTTATCTGGTGGACGCCCCTGCCGAAATCCCACGGCTGCTAACGGAAGCCTCCGGCATGCTGGTCAAAGGAGTGCTCATCACCCACACGCACCCGGATCACATCGCGGGGTACGCGGATCTGATGGCCCTCACCGAGCTGCCAGTGGCCGTGCATCCCGCCGACGCAGCGCGGCTGCCTGGACCTGCGGTCTTCGGCCTGAATGACGGCGATGTACTCCAGGTAGGCAGCACCCCCATTCAGGTGCTCCACACGCCAGGTCACACTCCTGGTGGTGTCTGCCTCCTCATCGGCGACTGCCTGATCTCGGGCGACACGCTCTTCCCCGGAGGTCCCGGCTACACCCGCGGGCCCGAAGCCTTTGAGCAGGTAGTGAGGAGTATTACCGAGCACCTGTACGCGCTGGACAGTGCGGTCAAAGTCTTCCCTGGCCACGGCGGCGACACTACCATCGGCGACTCCAAAATCGAATACACCGTTTTTACCGCCAAGGCCCGCAACGCCGGCCTCCACGGGGAGGTCCACTGGCTGACAAGCTAGGCCCCCCGCTCCTCGTCCCTGGTGGTATCCTTAAGCCATGCTTACCAAACGCATCATCCCATGCCTGGACGTGGACGCTGGCCGGGTCGTTAAGGGCGTCTCCTTCGTCAACCTGCACGACGCCGGTGACCCTGTGGAACTGGCCGCCTTCTACGACCGCGAGGGCGCCGACGAGCTGGTCTTTCTAGATATCACCGCCAGCTCCGACGGCCGCGACACTATCCTTGAGGTGGTCAAGCACGTCTCAGAGCAGGTCTTCATCCCCCTCACCGTCGGCGGCGGCGTCCGCAGCAGTGCCGACGTACGCAAGCTGCTTCAGGCCGGGGCCGACAAAGTGGCCATGAACACCGCAGCAGTCTTGGACCCCAGCGAACTCGACAGATGCGCCCAGGACTTCGGCAGCCAGTGCATGGTTATCGCCATCGATGCCCGGCACGTGGCGCCTGGCTCGGCCACCGCCCCAGCTGACCTCCTACCGGAGGGCCACCCAGGCAAGCAAGCGCTCGCCGTGGACGCGGATACGCGCTGGGAGGTGTACATCCACGGGGGCCGCACGCCCACCGCTATCGACGCGGTGAAATGGGCCGCGTACGCGGCGGAACTCGGAGCTGGCGAGGTTCTCCTTACCAGCATGGACACCGACGGCCACCTGGAGGGCTTCGACCTCGCGCTGACCCTGGCCGTCTCGGATGCCGTCTCCATTCCTGTCATCGCCAGCGGCGGCGCGGGCACGCCGGCCCACTTCTGTGACGCCGTCACCAAGGGTCACGCCGACGCCATGCTAGCCGCAACCATCTTCCACTACGGGGAGGTCTCCATCGAAGAAACCAAGGCCCACCTAGCAGACCAGCACATCCCCGTGCGGCCCGTGCGGGACTAACTCAATGGAAACCAAACCTGCCATCGCCATGGTCGTCTTCGATATGTTCGGCACCCTCGCCCACAACGGCGTGGACCAGTGGAAAGCCGCCTTCGTCGAGATTGTCCGCCAGCATGGCTGGAACATCTCGCCCGACGACCTCCACCGAGAATGGACAACGCGGGAGGTCAGCTTCCGGACGACCCGGACGCGAATGGACGATCCACAGGCCAGCCCTCCCTTCCGAACCTACGAGGAGGTGTGGGCCGAGGCCTTCACAGGCGCCTTCGAAGCCATGAGCGTGCAAGGTGACGCCGCTGCTGCCGCGCGCCGCTGCATCCAGGACCTGGGCGTCCGGCAACCACTAGAGGAGGACACAACGGCCACGCTGAAACACTTGGCTACGGACTGGCCCCTGGCCGTCCTCTCCAACGCCGACGACAACTTCCTCCTGCCCGTCATCGCCCACAACGGCTGGTCTTTTAACACCGTTGTCTCCTCGGAATCGGCCCGCGTCTACAAGCCCGACCCCCGCATCTTCGCGGCCTTCTGTGAGGAGGCGTCGGTACTGCCGGAGCAGGTGCTCTACGTCGGAGATTCACCCTACGACGACATCCACGGCGCCAAACTAGCCGGTATGCACGCGGTATTAATCCGCAGCGCGAACCCCACGCCCGGCAGGACACCGCCACCGGACGGCCAGGAACTGCTCAAGGCCGACTTTGAAATCGGCTCGCTTCGCGAGATGGAGCCGCTTCTCACGGAACATGTAACCCCCGCCCAGAGCAGACGCTAACCAGCCGACGAACACCGCATAAATACGTAAGGTTCGATGCCATGAAAACCCCACCGTTGGAGATTAAACTGGACGCTCAAGGCTTGGTGACGGCCATCTGTCAGGACGCCGCCACCGGCCAGGTGCTGATGGTCGCCCACATGAACCAAGCGTCCATTGAACGCACCTTCAAGGCAGGCGAGGCGGTCTTCTACAGCCGCAGCCGCGAGGAACTTTGGCACAAGGGCGCCACCTCTGGTAGCTTCCTCCACGTGGAGTCGGCGCAGGTGGACTGCGACGGCGACGTGCTGCTGCTCCAGGTTCACGCCGACGGCCCAGCGTGCCACACGGGTGAGCAGAGCTGCTTCTTCACGCCTCTGGACCGGGAGGCCACCGAGGGGATCGACTACCAGCACGCGGAGTCGGGGCCAGGCGTCCTTCAAGATTTGTACCAGATCATCCGCCAACGCCAGCAGGAACGCCCCCAAGGGAGCTACACCACAAGCCTCTTCGAAGCAGGCACCTCACGTATAGCCCAGAAGGTGGCGGAGGAGGGATCAGAGCTGGCCCTGGCCGCCGCCACCGGAGACCTTGAGCACGTGCCCGCCGAGGCTGCCGACCTGCTCTACCACACCTTGGTGCTGTTGGCCGACGCAGGTGTCTCGCCCGAGGCAGTTTGGGAAGAGCTGCGCACAAGACGGCAATAGCGGGGGGGCATCCTCTGCTAAACTAGTCCCATGCTCTCCAAGGTGCTCATTGCCAACCGAGGCGAAATCGCGTGCCGTATCATCCGCACCTGCCAACGCCTGGGTATCAGGACCGTCGCCGTCTACTCGAAGGCCGATCAGCAGGCGCTCCATGTGCAGATGGCGGACGAGGCCTATTACATCGGCCCGCCGCCCGCCGCGGACAGCTACCTGCGCATCGACCATATCGTCAACGCCGCCAAGAAGGCTAAGGCCGACGCTATTCACCCCGGCTACGGCTTCCTCTCGGAGAATCCAAAATTTGTGGAGGCGGTGGAGGCCGCCGGTATCGTCTTCGTCGGCCCCTCGGCGGACGCCATGCGGCGGATGGGCGACAAGGTCGCAGCACGCTGGGAGGCAGTGGCGGCCGGTGTTCCGGTGATTCCCGGCACTGACGGCGAAATCGAGGATACCGAGGCTGTAGCAGCAGCCCAGCAGCTGGGCTACCCCCTCATGGTCAAAGCGGCCGACGGCGGGGGCGGCATGGGCATTAGGCTGGTGGAGCGGGAAGAGGAGTTGGTCACCGCCATCGATCGCTCCCGCACCCAATCCCAAGGAGCCTTCGGTAGCTCCCGCATCTACCTGGAACGGCATATCGACCGCGCCTCCCATGTGGAGATCCAAGTGCTGGCCGACCACCACGGCAACGTGGTGCACCTCTTCGAGCGCGACTGCTCGGTACAGCGCCGCAACCAGAAGATACTCGAGGAGACTCCTTCGCCAAAAATAAACCAATCCCAAAGGGAGGCTATGTGCGACGCGGCAATGCGGCTGGCCCAGCACATCGGCTACACCAACGCCGGAACGGTGGAGTTCCTGCTGGCCCAAGATGGGCAATTCTACTTCTTAGAGGCGAACACGCGATTGCAGGTGGAGCACCCCATCACCGAAATGGTTACGTGCCTGGACCTAGTGGAGCTCCAACTACGAGTGGCGGCTGGTGAGAAGCTCCCCGTGAAGCAATCGAACATCAAACAGCGGGGGCATGCCCTGGAAGCCCGCATCTACCCAGAAGACCCCGACAGCCTCCTGCCTACGGCAGGAACCGTCACGGAGTTGACAGAACCGGAGGGTGAGCACGTACGTGTCGACGGCGCTCTCTATTCGGGATACACGGTACTACCCCACTATGAGTCGCTCATGGCCAAGCTCATCGTCTGGGGTGAGGACCGTGACCAGGCTATGGAATCGATGCGCCAAGCGCTGCAGGCCTACCAGATTGAAGGGGTGATGACCAACATCCCGGCCATCGGACGCGTGCTTTCCCACGCCGCCTTCACGGAGGGCACCTATCACACCGCTTTTCTCGAAGGGCTGCTGAACGAGCTCGTAACCGCGAGCTCCGGCAAGGAGCAGGTGGCGGTCATCGCCGTAGCCATGGCCTTGGCCCAAGACAAGATGGCCAGGGAGCGTCCCAGTCGGTGGAAGATGCACGGGCGACGAGCGGCCATGCTGGCCCGACTCAGTGGAGGTGCGCCATAGCACGCAGCATGCGGCTCCGCGTCAACGGCCAGTGGTATCAGGTGCTGGTAGGCGATGCCTACCAGAGCCCCGTCGCGGTGGAGGTGGACGGCGATTTATACCTGGTAGAGCTGGACGCTGCTACCGGCACTCCGCAGCCTCGGACAGCCCGCCCCCCCCACAGTACCAAGACGGAACAGCCAGGACTCCGGGGGCTTACCGAGGGCAACGAAAAGGTCATCCGCTGTCCGCTGCCAGGGAAGGTAGTCTCGATAAGCGCCACCAAAGGACAGGAGTTGGAACCGGGCGACGAGATCTGCGTTCTCGAAAGCATGAAGATGGAGCAGAGCGTTCGCATGGCCTCTCGGGGGATGGTGAAGTCCATCAAGATTAAGACAAACCAAAACCTCAACGCGGGCGCACCGCTTCTGGAGTTGCAGTAAGAGAATGGCTTCAACACCGCAACGGGATGCCCACCCCTCCACTGAGGGCCCCCACTCCGGAACGGGCGACCTCGCGGATGCCTATGACGTCTGCGCTTTCGACGACCTGAAACTCAACGGCGCTCTGTCCTTCACCTTCCGCCGCCAGGATAAAAGTCGGCACGGCATCGGCGTGTTCTGGGATGGCGAAGAAGTATACGCCATCGATAACCTCTGCCCCCACGGCGACGCCTTCTTGCACGCCGGCGACATCATAAAACGACGTGTAATCTGTCCGCTCCACCGCGCTGTGTTCGACCTCAGGTCCGGCGAGTGCCTGACGCGCTTCACCAACGATGTGGAGACCCATACCGCTGAGGTCCGCGACGACCGGGTGTGGGTGCACCTACCCGGCGAGATACCATTCGTGAAGGACGCACCGCGTTAAAAGAGACGGGCCAAACCGTCCCTTCGTGAGCCCTTCGATACGATCCCCGACACACTCCAACAGGTCCCGGAATATCGTGATTTTCGGCAGGATGCACGGAAGGATGATAGCGGAGCCTCTCGCGGTGCCACCAGCGTGGTACGATACCTACTCCTAGCCAGCTGCACCCCCCGTGAGAAGGATCTCCATGGCACTGGACAATATCGTCGTCCGCGGCGCACGGGAGCACAACCTCAAGAACGTCGATGTCACGATTCCCCGCGACCAGCTGGTGCTCATCACCGGCCCGTCGGGGTCGGGCAAGTCCACCTTGGCCTTCGACACCATCTACGCCGAGGGACAACGCCGCTACGTGGAGTCGCTCTCCGCCTACGCCCGCCAATTTCTGGGCCGCATGGACAAGCCCGACGTGGACTACATTGAAGGGCTCTCACCGGCTATCTCCATCGACCAGAAGGGAGTCTCCCATAATCCCCGCTCCACGGTGGGCACGGTAACGGAGATCTACGACTATCTGCGGCTGCTGTACGCGCGAATAGGCCACCCCCACTGCTACAACTGCGGGCGTCCGGTGGCCCGGCAGACCGTCCAGCAGATTGTCCAAAGCGTCATGGACCTGCCCCAGGGCACCCGTTTCATGCTCCTGGCCCCCAGGGTGGCCCACAAAAAGGGCGAGCACAAGGAGATCTTCGAGCAGGCACGTCAGGCTGGCTTCGTACGGGTACGAGTCAACGGTGAGGTACACAACCTGGACGAGTCCATCGAGCTGAACAAGCAAAAGTGGCACGACATCGAGGTGGTCGTGGACCGGCTGGTTATCGACGAGGCCACGGAGCGCACGCGGCTGTTGGACTCAGTGGAAACGGCGCTTCGCTTCGGCCAAGGCCAAGTGCAGACCATCGACGCCGACTCTGGCGAACTGCGGATCTTCTCAGAACACTTCGCCTGCGTCCACTGCGGCATCAGCATGGCAGAAGTCGAGCCGCGCAGCTTCTCCTTCAACAGTCCGCACGGAGCCTGTCCGGCGTGCACGGGCTTGGGCATCAAGCTCGTTGTTGACCCTGAGCTGGTCATCGACAGAAGCATGACCCTAGAGCAGGGAGCCGTCCGTCCCTGGGCGAGGGCAGGCACCTCCACCAACTGGTATTACAGCCTCATCCGGTCGCTGGCTGCCCACTACGCTTTTTCCGCCACAGTCCCGGTAGCCGAACTAGAGCAGAAGCACATTGAGTTACTGCTCTACGGCAACTACGGCGAGAAGATACCCGTTCGACACACCACTCGCCGGGGCCGGGAGTTCCAGTGGGAGACGACCTTCGAGGGCGTGGTTTCCAATCTACAACGCCGCTATCAGGAGACCTCATCTGACTACATGCGCCAGGAAATCGAGCGATACATGGCCTCGAACCCCTGCCAGGCCTGCGACGGCGCACGACTGAAGTCGGAGTCGCTGGCAGTGACGGTTGGTGGTACGAACATCATCGAGATGACCGACCTCTCGGTGGCCGAAGCTAAGGAGTGGGTCCGCCGCATTTCCAAGAGCGCTACGCCCGCTGCCAACGGCTCGCAAAACGCAGTGCGCGGCCGGGGAAGCGCAGGGGCCGTGTACCATATCAAGGACGAGCCAGCCAGCCTCACCGAGCGGGAAATGACGATTGCCGACCAGGTGCTGAAAGAGATCGACGCCCGGCTGTTGTTTTTGGTAGATATCGGGCTGGACTACCTAACCCTTTCACGCACCGCTGGGACGCTAAGCGGCGGCGAAGCCCAGCGTATCCGGCTGGCCACCCAGATCGGTTCCGGCCTTATGGGCGTCCTGTACGTTTGCGACGAGCCCTCGGTGGGGCTGCACGCCGTGGACAACCGCCGGCTCATCGGCACGCTCCAGCGGCTTCGTGACCTGGGCAATACCGTGATCATCGTGGAGCACGACGAAGCGCTCATGCGGGCGGCTGACCACATCGTTGACCTGGGCCCCGGCGCCGGCGAGCACGGGGGCGTAATTGTCGGCCAGGGCAGCCTGAACGACATCATGGAGGCCGAGGCGTCGCTGACCGGCGCCTACCTATCTGGCAAACGCAGCATCCCTCTCCCCACCAAACGTCGCGCTGGCAGCGGTCAGCGGCTCCGCATCAGGAAGGCGCGGGCGAACAACCTCCAAAAGGTCAACGTGGACATCCCCCTAGGCAAGCTGGTGTGCGTCACCGGCGTATCGGGCTCCGGCAAGTCCACACTGATTTACGAGGTGCTCTACAAGTGGCTGGCCCAGCGGCTGTACCAGGCCAAGGATCGGCCCGGAGCCAGCGACGGCGTTCTGGGGCTGGAGCACATCGATAAGGTGGTGAAGATCGATCAGAGCCCCATCGGGCGCACGCCGCGCAGCAACCCGGCCACCTACACCGGGGCCTTCACCCCCATTCGCGAGCTTTTCGCCGCGCTACCCGAAGCCAAGGCGCGCGGCTACGGGCCGGGACGCTTCTCCTTCAACGTAAAGGGCGGCCGCTGCGAAGCCTGCTCCGGCGACGGCTATGTCCAAATCCAGATGCAGTTCCTTCCCGACGTGACGGTGCCCTGCGAGGTGTGCAACGGCAAGCGCTACAACGAGGACGCGCTGGAGATCACATTCAAGGACCGCAGCATCGCCGCAGTTCTGAACATGACAGTGACGGAGGCTCACGCTTTCTTCGAAAATGTTCCGCGCATCAAGTCGAAGCTCTCGACGATGGAGGACGTGGGCCTAGGGTACATCAGGCTGGGCCAACCGGCAACGACCCTCAGCGGTGGCGAGGCGCAGCGGGTGAAGCTGTCCACGGAGCTGTCCAAACGGGCCACGGGCCGCACGCTCTACATTCTAGACGAGCCGACGACAGGCCTAGCCTTCGACGACTGTGCGCACCTACTTCGGGTGCTACACCGGCTGGTGGACTCGGGCAATACGGTACTGCTCATCGAGCACCACCTGGACCTGATCAAGAACGCCGACTGGCTAATCGACCTGGGCCCCGGCGCGGGGAAGGCGGGCGGGTTGGTCATTGCCGAGGGCACCCCAGAGAAGGTGGCGGTCATGGAGGGGACCTATACGGGCAAATTCCTGCGCGATACGATGTCCCAACACGGCTGGATGCCCGCGTCGGCCAACGGTCGCCGGAAGGGCCACGCGAAGGGTGACGCACCGCGCAAGGTTAAGTCAAAGACGTAGGGGATTAGACGTGCCAATCCATGCTGGCTCGATTCTCTCCAAAACCTAGGGAGAAGAACACCACGGACCCGTTGCCGCCCAAACTCCATCGCCCCGATAATGCCCTCTAAAGCGGCTGCCAGCGCCAGGTCTCACCTTCGCGCACGATGTGGCCGTAGCCGGGCGGCGGGAAGTGGTTAGCGATGACCAACGTGCCCTCCACGGCCAGACGGTCGAAGTACTCCCAGCGCATCTTTCGTCCGGCCTCCGCATCAGCGTCGAACTGGAGGAACCAGTCGGGCTCGGTGAGCTGCACGTGGTGGACGGCGATGTCACCAAAGACGAAGGCCCTCTCCCCCTCCGACTCGATGTTCAGAATGGTGTGGCCCGGCGTGTGGGCGTTGGTAACCTTGGCCTTCACCTCACCGGTCAGATCGAAGTCGCCGTCGCGCAGCTCCAGCACACCCAACTCCTCCAAGGGCAACAGCTGGTTGACCACGTTGGGGCGTTCGCGCACCTCGGGCCTCGTGAAGTAGTCCCACTCGCTGCGCTGGATGACGTAGCGAGCGTTTGGGAAAGTAGCTCGGGGCGTGCCGTCGTCGTGGGACACGTTCCAGCCTACGTGGTCGCCGTGCAGATGGCTGAAGAAAATGGTGTCCACATCCTCCGGCTGTAACCCCAGCTCCCGCAGTCCGTCCAGCAAATGTCCCTCACCCTCAATACCTGGCGCCACTCGCATGCCAGTATCCACCAGGATATTGCGCCCCTCCGACCGGATGAGATAGACATCGATGACCAGGCGCACCTTGCCCTCCGGAGTCAGGTACTCCTGATAGTCTTTCCAAGTCTCCTCAGTGACTTGGGGAAAGGGCCGTGACGGATCTAGATCGAAGTTGGTGTCGTGGATCGCATCGATACGCACCTTGCCCACGTTCACGGTCATGCTTGTCATAATCGGTGCCTCCTCTGTTCGTCTAGCGTCGGGTGAATCGAGCAAACCGCTCCAACAGTGCCACCAGAATCACATTAGCGAACAACGTTAGCACAATATCAGCGTGTTGCAAGGGTAGCTGAACGGTGACCGGGTTGGAAACGGCCGCACAAAAGATGCCCGCCGCCGTGGCCGCCGTAATACCGTTGGGCGAGTCCTCGTAAACCATAGCCTCGCTGGGCGCTAGGGCCAGGCGCAGAGGCCCTGCTCATTCGCACAGCGCAGATGCTCCTCATCGCGCCGCTGGCCAACGATAAACTGAGCCCAAACAGCCAACCCCAGACTCGCTCCGTACGACCGGGATACCACGCTGACAGCCTCCACCATAGGCGATTCAGTGTCTAGGATCAGACCGTCGAAGTCGAAGATAATCCCCGTCATGAACGCGCACCCCATCAAGGGGATTATCGCGCGGTCGTGGCCTGGGCGCTTGTCCGGCTCTCACCGTCCAGTGTATATTGGTCTTTGTTAGCGTGGGCCTGTAGCGCAGTTGGGAGCGCACCTCAATGGCATTGAGGGGGTCGTGGGTTCGAATCCCACCAGGTCCACCACTCTGCATTTGGGTTCTAGGCGTTCCGCAAGTCTCACGGCTTACCCGACGAGCAGTATGCTGCGGGGCAAGGCCACCAGCCCCCGCCGATTCTCTCCGCGTAAGGAGTGCCCATGCGTATCAGTGGAAAAACCTACCTCGGTGTGCAGACGCCCCACGGCGTCCAAACGCGCATCCGCGAGGGACACAGCGAGGAAATTCTTGACCTTCGCCTCGACCTGACCAAAGGGGAGACAAGCGACTGGAACAATGAGGACCGCGGCCCCCAGCAACTGGCCTTGGCCGTCCTCTACGACGCCATGGGCGACGAAACCTACGCCTTAGCACGCTTCAAGGAATTCGCAGAGGATATAGTCAAGCAGTTCGAACCCGGCGCCCCGTGGCGGCTTCCGCTTCGCGAGGTCCTCATCTGGGCGCAAGGACATCCGCTGGCCCCCGAGAACCGCTAAAGCCCGTGCCTTCTGTCGGAGTTACTCCCTCCCACGCAGTATGGGATCCAGTGGAGCACCATTCAGTTTAACAAGCTGTCGGAAAAGCTTTTCGACCATGTTGCCTGGCCCCCTCCTAAAGAGGAAGAGGGCCAGGCAACATTATATCTAAGGGACACCCTCGGACTCCCGGTAACGGGGACTCAGGCGCTCGGCCGCATGCAAAGCAAGAGGCCCCTCGGAATAAGGGACCTCTTCATGGGTATCTATTGGTAGCGGGGGCCGGACTCGAACCGGCGACCTTTGGGTTATGAGCCCAACGAGCTGCCACTGCTCCACCCCGCAACGCGCTTTGCACGCTAACAAGGAACATCGAGCGAGTTGAGTAAAGGAAAAAGGGTTGAATTATGATCAAGCCCTCGGCCGATTAGTACCGCTCAGCTGAACACGTTGCCGTGCTTACACCTGCGGCCTATCTAGCAGGTAGTCTCCCTGCGGCCTTACCACCTTAACGGTGTGGGAAGCCTCATCTTGAAGCCGGCTTCGCACTTATATGCTTTCAGCGCTTATCCGAACCAGACATAGCTACCCGGCGGTGCTCCTGGCGGAACAACCGGTACACCAGAGGTCTGTCCTTCCCGGTCCTCTCGTACTAGGGAAAGCCCTCCTCAAGCTTCCTACGCCCACAGCGGATAGAGACCGACCTGTCTCACGACGGTCTGAACCCAGCTCACGTGCCGCTTTAACCGGCGAACAGCCGGACCCTTGGGACCTTCTTCAGCCCCAGGATGCGAC
>CAUZHS010000002.1:0-107974 GCA_963579845.1 Dehalococcoidia bacterium
CGTCCACATAGATGTGGCCGGCGTCGATGTGGTCGACGATATCGCCGTCGGAGTAGGTGACCTCCAGCACGTCGCCGTCCTCCATCACGAAGATACGCTCCGAGTCGACGCCGACCTGGCGCGCCAGACTGGCGTGGGCGACGAGCATGCGGTACTCGCCGTGGATCGGCACGAAGTAGCGGGGTTTCACCAAGTTGAGCATCGTCTTCAGCTCTTCCTGGCTAGCGTGACCATGCACGTGTACCTGGGCGTTCTTGGAGTGAACGACCCGAGCGCCCAGGCGGTTGAGGTTGCTGATGGTCTGGCTCACCACCGTCTCGTTTCCGGGAATGGTGGAGGAAGAGAAAACGACCGTGTCGTCGGGCTCAATCTGGATGTCGCGGTGTCCACGGTTGGCGATGCGCACCATCACGGAGGTGGGTTCCCCTTGGCTGCCGGTGGTCATGATGAGTTGCTGGTCGGCGGGAAGCTCTTTAAGTTCTTTGAGGGTGAGCATGGTGCCGGCGGGCGCGTGGATGTAGCCCTTTTCCATGGCCATCCGGACGTTGTCGCTCATGCTGCGGCCGGTGATTGCTACCTTTCTCCCGTGCCTGACGGCGGCGTTGATGACCTGCTGCACCCGGGATATGAGGGATGCGAAGCTGACCACGAGCACACGGCCGGGCGAATCGCCGATGACCTGGGTTAGGGCGGTTCCCACCAGCTGTTCCGATGGGGTGTAGCCGGGCTCTTCGGCGTAGGTGGAGTCGGAGAGCAGGAGTAGGACGCCTTCGCGGCCCAGCTCTGCGAGGCGCTGCAGGTCTATCTTCTTGCCGTCCACAGGGGTGTGGTCGATCTTGAAGTCGCCGGTGTGGATTACGACTCCCGCAGGGGTGTGCAACACGATGCCGCAGGCGTCTGGAATACTGTGGGAGACCTGGAAGAACTCGGCGGTGATGTTGCCCAGCTGCACACGGTCGCCGGCTTGCACTGCGTGCAGTTCGTGTCCGCGCAGGGCGGAGTGTTCCTGGAGCTTCACGTGGATGAGGTCGCGGGCCAGGGGGGGTGCGTAGACGGGCACGTTGAGGTCCCTGAGGACGTATGGCAACGCGCCAACGTGGTCTTCATGGCCGTGGGTGATAAGGATTGCACGCACACGGTCAAGCCGCTCGCGCAGGTAGGTGGTGTCGGGAAGCACCAGGTCAACGCCCAGCATGTCCGCCTTAGGGAAGAGCACGCCGGCGTCGATGACGACGATGTCGTCGCCGTATTCAACGGCCATCATGTTCTTGCCGACTTCGCCCAGGCCGCCCAGGGGTATGATCCTGATGGGACTCTCTTTGGTACGGGTGGTCATTCTTGGTTACCTTTTGAAGCACTGCGTAAGGAGCAGCGGAGAATTAAAGCTATTTAGTGAGCGTCCACTGGATGGAAAAAGGGAAGGATACTCTCAGTGGTTGGGGGATGCCGGCGCTTACAGCATGGTGAGTCGGCGGTCCGGCTTGGTTGGCGGGTTTCGTGGGTCTGGAGAGAGGTTTCGGGGGAACGCTGGTTTCTTGCGGGCCGTCGAGTAGGTTGAGTTGCGGATTGGAAGATTCGGGAGGTTTCTCCCGGGAGGGAGCCGCCGCTTGGGAGAGCAGCGCCGCTACTCCTTTGAAATCCTTTTCGATGGTGGAGCGTAATGACCCGTTGTGTAGCGCCGCCGCGGGGTGGTAGAGCGGAAACAGGGTTTGGCCATTTACGTTTCGAGCCTTGGCACGCACCTTGCCGATGCTCTCGCCTGGGAACCAGTTGGCCAGGGCGTGCCGACCCAGGGGAATGATGACTTTGGGGCGGATGAGTTCGATCTGCTCGTCTAGGTACTTGCTGCACGCGGCGATCTCTCCGGGAAAGGGGTCACGGTTGTTGGGCGGGCGGCACTTCACCATATTGGTGATGTAGACATTCTCCCTTTTCAGGCCCACCGAGGCTAGCATTTTGTCCAAGAACTGGCCTGCCAGACCCACGAAGGGCCGGCCCTGCCGGTCCTCCTGGGAGCCGGGGCCTTCGCCTACGAATATGACCTGGGCTTGGTCGGATCCTTCTCCAGGGACTGCATGGACTCGCGTGGCATGCAGTCCGCAGCCGGTGCAGTTGTTGATGCGCTGGTGCAGGTCGTTGAGATTGGTCATGGACACCCCCCCGATCCCCCTTGGGCCCAGGCTTCACATCCAGTTACGGTAACGAAGGTTTTCTAAGGATTTATGAGTCGGCGACACCTTTGCTCTTCACAAAGTCCACCGCGTTCTGCACAGTGCGAAGCTTTTCGGCGTCCTCGTCGCTAATCTTCATCTCGTTATCGCCATCGGAGAACTCCTCTTCCAGGGCCATGATGAGCTCCACCAAGTCCAGTGAATCTGCGTTGAGGTCATCTAGGAACGAAGCAGTGGGGACGACTTTGTCCTCCTCAACTGCCAGGCGGTCTATCACCACCTTCTGAACGCGGTCAAAGACGCTTGCCATGAAATCTAATCTCCTCGTTCTCGTGGTCTCAGCTTGTGGTCTCAGCTTGTGGGGTCTCGGCAAACACGCTGGCCAGTACCCCATTGATAAAGCGCGGGGAGCCCTGGCCTCCAAAGGTCTTTGCCAGTTCGATGGCTTCGTTGAGGATGGCGATAGGAGGTTCGGTCTTGGCGTATCGGAGCTCGTAGAGCGCGAGGCGCAGGAGGTTGCGGTCCACCACGGGGAGCTGGGAGACAGGGTAGGCCGGTGCATGCTCTGCGATGAGCCGATCCAACTGCTCGCGCTGTTCAAGCACGCCGTTGATGCATTGCTCGGCAAAGGCGACGGCGGTGGCGCCAGAGCGGGTGCTTGCCGCGTGGGACTGCAATGCCTCGTGCCACGGATGGCCCGTGAGATCCACTTCATAAAGTACTTGTATGGTCAAGACGCGGCCCCTGCGGCGGGATTTCGATGGGCCGGTCCTTGATGATGTTGTGAGGTTTGAGGCCATGGGTGCTTGCGCTAGGGGGTGTGAGTTTGGAACGACCTTAGCTTATCCTCCGAGCCGGTCAAACGTCTAGAGAGGGGAGATGGTCTCAAGGCTGGAAATTGCAGTTAGTTCGGCTTTTGGCGCAGTCCGCTTGGTGAGACCGGTGAGGACGGCTCCGGGGCCTATTTCAATGAACCGCGCTATTCCTTGGGCGGCCATGTACTCCACCGACTGCTGCCAGAGGACGGGCCCGCACAACTGTCCGGCCAGCTCCTGGCGAATGCCCTCGGAGGTAGTGATGGGGAGTGCGCTGGTGTTGGCGATGATGGGGACCAAAGGTTCTTGGAAGGAGATTCCTTGCAAGATGCGGTCAATCTCCGCCTGGGCTGGGCGCATAACCTCCGAATGGAAGGCACCGCTGACGTCCAGAGGAACCACCCGGCGAGCGCCGCGATTCAGGGCCAGGGCGGAGGCGTTAGCGAGTGCTTCGTTCGGGCCGGAGATGACCGACTGGCCGCTGCTGTTGGCGTTGGCTAGTTGGACGCCAGTGGAGCTGCAAATGGCGAGGACCTCATTTAGTTCGAGACCAAGCACCGCGGCCATGCCGCTGGGAATCGCTTCGCCAGCCGTCTGCATGAGCTCGCCTCGGGATTGGACCAGACGTAACCCTTCGCTGAAGGAGATGGCGCTCGCTGCCGCGAGGGCGGTGTATTCACCCAGGCTGTGGCCTGCCATCAGCGTGGGTGTGGGCATGTGGTTGCCTAGTTGCTCCTCCATGGCCCGCAGCAAGGCAATGCTGACGGTGAAAATGGCGGGCTGGGCATTTTTGGTCAGGGTGAGCTCATCGCTGGGGCCGTTGAGGATTAGGCTGCTTAGGGGGAAGCCGAGGACGGAGTCCGCTTCGTCGAAGAGCCGCCGGCCGGCGGGGGAGTTGGTGTAGAGGTCGGAGCCCATGCCGACGGTCTGGGCTCCCTGACCGGGGAAAAGGAAGGCGGTGAATGCACTGGCTGCCATGGGCATCAGCCCTGGTAGAACGTCATGATGCTATGGGTGGAGAGAGCGGGCTTCAGGAGATTTCAGTCTCGATGCCCAACACGTCGCGGCCACGGTAGAAGCCACAGGACGGGCAAACACGGTGCATGGCCATGGGCCGGTGGCAGTGGGGACACTCCACCACGTTGGGCAGCGAGGTGTGTTGGTGGGCGCGGTGCATGCCCTTGTTTGCTTTGGAGCGTTTTTGTTTCGGTAGAGGTGGCATTCTTCTTAGTTCTCCGTTCTATTGCTGGCGAGGAGCCTCCGGAGCGGTTCCCATCGGGGGTCCATTTCGGGTTGGCATTCGCAGATACCCTCATTGAGGTTGGTGCCGCACCGGGAACATAGCCCCATGCAGTGGGTCTTGCACAGGGGTTTTAGAGGCGTGGCGGTGATGAGATATTGGCGTGCCGCCTCGGTTATGTCCAGGGTGTGGTGTGCGTCGATGAGAAAGCTATCGGGCTCCTCTTCACTTTTATTCTTGTTCGCGTCCGAGCGACGTGCTCCAGTCTGTACGTGGACCGTCGGAAAGTACATATCATTCAGCGCCAAGCGCACCCAATGGCTGAAGGGTACCAGACACCGGCTGCATTCTTCGTCGGCTGTGGCCGCTAGAGCGCCCTGTACCCAAATACCTCTGTCGGCTTTGGTCAGGCGCACCTGGCCGGAGACGCGACGGTCTGCCATGCTTCCATCGAGGGCCAGCACATCGTTGACCTCAAGATTGCGCGTGGATCCCATGGGCTCCATCAGGAGCTGGGCCATGTTGACAGACAAGCTCACGGCCCATCACCTCCACGCCCATGATTATAGCGGGTTGGGGCCTGACGCTCAATGAGCGCTGCGGTTGCGGCGTTGGGTGGTCAGCTCTTTGAGAGTCAGGCCGACGACGGTGCTGGTGAGAGAATCGGGACCGTAGACTGCTGCTGCGCCCATTTCCAGGGGCGCCAGACAGTCGTGCTCAGGGATTATGCCGCGCACGAGTAAGGTGAGAGCGTTCGAGGCTAGGGTTTTGGAGCGCGTCGAGCACGCGGGATACCAGCACAAGGTGTGCGCTCGAGACGATGCTCAGGCCTACGACCTCGGCCTGGCACGCCTACGCGGCTTCGGCGCAAGTCCTGATGCGCTCTCCGTGATCGTGATAGGGAAAGCCCTGTCACTCACCTTGGTGCAAATGACGGTGTCCGGACTGTTGCCCAGCACCTTTCCGAGCACCTCTTAATTGCTTCTTTCGGAGTAGCCTTCGACAGTATCGAAGAAAGTTATTTACAGCTTGCGGGCCCGCTGTAGCTGCATAGGACTGGCCCCTTCAGCGACATCCACCACAAAGTAGGTGCCCTGACCTGAGATGGCGCCGAAGCCGATTTTGGGAACGAGGAGGTCGGTGTTCCCCAATTGGCGACAATTCCATGGCACTCCCATTTCCAAACGCTATAAGGCTTCCCTGAGCATGCTCCGGGCGATGACGAGGCGTTGTATTTCGCTGGTACCTTCGTAGATTTCCGTGACGCGCACATCGCGGTAGTAGCGCTCCACGCTGTTCTCGCGGAAGTAGCCGTAGCCTCCGTGGATTTGCAGGGCCTTGTCGCAGGCGACGTGGGCGGCCTCCGAGGCGAAGAGCTTCGCCATGGCCGACTCTCTGCCGTGAGCCTGCCCCGTATCCTTGAGCTGAGCGGCGCGCCGGGTGAGGAGGCGTGCGGCGTCGAGCCCGGTGGCCATGTCCGCGAGCATGAACTGGATGGCCTGGTGTTCGGCGATGGGTTTGCCGAATGTTTCGCGGTGGTTGGCATAGCGCAGCGCCGCTTCCAGCGCGGCCTGGCCGATGCCGACGGCCTGGGCTGCTACGGAGATGCGGCTGGAGTCCAGGATGCTCATGGCGATGGCGAAGCCCTGGCCCTCTTCGCCGAGGAGGTTGGACGCAGGGATGCGGCAATCGTCGAAGACGAGTTCCGCGGTGGGCGCGGCGCGCATGCCAAGTTTGTGCCCCTGGTGGTTACGCTCCATGCCCGGCGTATCGCCATCTACGATGAAAGCGCTGACGCCCTTGGCATCTTTGCTACGGTCCGTGGCTGCGAAGATGATGAGGACGTTGGCCTCCAGGCCATTGGTGATGAAGGTCTTGGTACCGTTGAGCACGTAGGCGCCGTCGCGCATGACTGCCGTGGTCTGCATGTCGGCAGCGTCGCTGCCGCTGGAGGGCTCCGTTAAGCAGAAAGCGGCCAGCTTTGCGCCGGAGGCTAACTCCGGCAGGTGGCGGGTCTTTTGTGCATCGTTGCTGTAACGGAGGATGCACTCGGCGCCGAGCGAGAGGTGGCTCAGGTGGATGACACTGGTGGAGGCGCATCCCCGTGCGACCTCCTCCATGGCGAGGGCCATCAGCTGGTAGTTGCCTCCGCCTCCGCCGTAGGCCTCGTCGATGGTCAGCCCCATGAGGCCCAGGGTACTCAGGGCTCTGACGTTCTCCCAGGGGAACTCCTCGCGCTCGTCGAAGGCAGCGGCGCGAGGAGCAAGCTCATGGTCAGCGAAGTTGCGGACGGTGGCCTTAAGCAGCTTTTCTTCGTCGGTCAGCAGCGAGTCCATTGATGCACCTCTGAAAAAACGTCCCTCCGACTTCACCGGAGCCTGCGACCTTGACACACTTGTGGGGTCTAGGGTCTCAGTCTGGAGGTTCAGGGCACATCCTGCACGCGCCTCCAAACCCCAAGCGCCTATAATAGATGGCTAAGCAATGGGAGAATTGTACGTAGTGGCCACCCCTATAGGCAACCTGGAGGACTTGACCCTCCGGGCGCTTCGGGTGCTCGAAGGCGTTGGGCTCATTGCCGCGGAGGATACGCGAGTCACTCGCAAGCTGTTGGGCTATTTCGGGATACGAGTGCCCCTGCTGAGCTACAACGAGCATAATGCGGCCCAGCGCTTGCCCCGTATCCTCGAAGCGCTGGAGGCGGGCGACGTGGCCTTAGTGAGCGATGCGGGGGCGCCGGCGGTGAGCGATCCCGGCAGCGAGATGGCACATGAGGTGGCGGAGCGCGGCTTTCGCGTGGTGCCGGTGCCGGGTCCGTCGGCGGTGACAGCGGCCCTTTCGGTGGCGGGGATGCGGGCCGATTCGTTCGTGTTCCTGGGCTTTCCACCCCGCACCAGGAAACAGCGTGTGGCCCTTTTCGAGTCGGTAGGGCAGATGCCGCGTACCCTGGTGTTCTTCGAAGCGCCGCACCGCCTGCGGGTATCGTTGGCCGACCTGCTGGCCGCATTAGGAGACCGGCGCATCGCTGTCTGTCGCGAGATGACCAAGCTCTACGAGGAGGTCTTTCGGGGCACTGTGAGCGAAGCTTTGGTACACTTCACCCAGCCACGGGGCGAGTTTGTAGTGGTTATGGAGGGCGCCAAAGGTGCGCCTGGCAAGCCGGAGGTCGATGAGCTGGCGGTCCGCAACGAGATAGCATTGCTCAAAGCGCAAGGTCTCTCGCGTAAGGACGCGGTGGCGCGTCTCTCTCCGATTCATGGCGTGTCGCGCCGCCAGGCGTACCGACTGTGGCTGGAGGGGTGACGCCTGGAAAGGCGGGGCCCCCTATTCGGGGGGCGGTTTCCGGTCTTTGCCCGAATGACGGGGCAAGCTCACCGACGTAACTGGACCCTGTGATGTAAGTACAGGACACGTCCTGGGAGGGTGCATCCTTCGACTCTTCGATAAGCGCAGGACTGGCAGGTTCAGGATGAGAGGGACTCAGGGTGCGGGTCTCTATGCTAAACTCAGGTCACCACCCCACGGATAAGTGTGACCCATGTCTGAGCGTATCTTCGTCGGCGTGGCCTGGCCCTACGCCAATGGCCCGCTGCATTTCGGCCATATCGCTGGCAGCTATCTGCCGGCGGATATCTTCGCGCGGTACCACCGCATGAAGGGCAACGACGTGCTCATGGTCTCGGGGAGCGACGCCTACGGCACGCCCATAACCCTGGCCGCCGAGGCCCAGGGCGTTGCGCCCCAGCAGATCGTGGACAGGTACCACGCCTCATTCGTGGACTCCTGGGAGCGTCTGGGCATCAGCTGGGACCTTTTCACCAGCACCGCGACGGACAACCATCGGGAGGTGGCCTGTGACCTCTGGCTCCGGTTGTATGAGGAGGGATACATCTACCCTGGCACCATGAAGGTGGCCTACTCGCCCGATTTCAACCGCTTCCTTCCCGACCGTTACGTCCAGGGCACCTGTCCTCATTGCAAGAACCCTGACGCGCGGGGAGACCAGTGCGACAATTGCGGCCGGACCCTAGACCCCGTGGACCTCATCGACCCGGCTCATCGTCGTGAGGGGAAGACCTACCCCATTGAAGTTCGGGAAACGGAACAGCTTTTCTTTAAGCTGAGCGCTTTTCAGGAGCAGGTCGAGAAATGGGTGGAGCGCCAGGAGCACTGGCGCTCCAACGTGCGCAATTTCACCTTGGGTATGCTCCGCGAGGGCCTGAGGGACCGCGCCGTGAGCCGCGACATCGACTGGGGCATCCCGCTGCCGGTTCCGGGGTATGGCGACAAGCGCATCTATGTGTGGTTCGAGGCAGTTATCGGCTACCTTTCGGCTAGCAAGGAGTGGGCCGTGAAGCGCGGCGACCCGGAGGCGTGGCGGCCCTTCTGGGAGGACCCGACCACCCGCAGTTATTACTTCATGGGTAAGGACAACATCACCTTCCACACTATCATCTGGCCAGCCATGCTCCTGGGCCACGGTGGTCGCAATTTGCCCTACGATGTTCCGGCCAATCAGTACCTGAATTTGGAGGGCAAGCAGCTCTCCACCAGCCGCAACTGGGCTGTGTGGCTCCCCGATTACCTGGACCAGTTCCCGCCGGACCCGCTGCGCTACCACCTTGCGGCGGCCATGCCGGAGTCGAGCGATGCTGACTTCTCGTGGAGCGAGTACGTCCGGCGCAACAACGACGAGCTGGTGGCTACTTATGGCAATCTGGTGCACCGGGTGCTCAATCTGGTTTACCGCAACTTTGACGGGAGAGTGCCGGAACCTGGTGATTTAGAGGTCGTGGACGCGGCGCTGCTTCATCAGGCCGACGCGGCGATGGAGAGTGTGGCTGCGAGTCTAGAGGCGTGCCGGTTTCGAGAAGCGTTACAGGGCGCCATGGCGTTGGCGCGGGACACCAACCGCTACCTGGACGCCCAGGCTCCGTGGCGGCAGGTTCGGGACGACTTGGCGGGCGCGGCCCGGACGCTCTACTCCGCGATGTACGTCATCGCTGCGTTGAAAGTATTGACCTACCCCTTCCTTCCCTTCAGCGCTCAGCGGCTGCACGAGATGTTGGGCCGCAGCGGGCCGATTCAAGGCGACGGATGGGCGGTTCAGCGTCCCTCCCCGGGCACGGCAATCCCTGCGCCGGAGCCGTTGTTTACTAAGCTGGGCGACTCCGTAGCCGAAGAGCAAACCGCGAAGCTAGGGTAGCTTGTGCATCGCTGCATGAGAGGGGCATGACGGAATAGAATCTGTGTAGGAGGGATTAACGCGTGGTGGATACTGTCGATAGGCGTATTCAGTATATTCAGGAGCCGGTTCAGGAGCAGCTTGACCAGGTAGTGGAGCGGTTGCGCGGCCTGGCGTCTCAGCATCACGCGCCGAGCCAAAGCGAGCTGTTGGAGTCTGCCGCCTTTGGTGCGGGAAAAAAGCTCCGCCCAGCGTTGACGCTGCTCGCGGCGAGCTTTTATCCGTGCGACCCGGAGAACATCGTGACTATGGCCACCTCCGTGGAGCTCCTGCACATCGCCAGTCTCATCCACGACGATACGGTGGACCGCTCGTCCATGCGCCGGGGCCGTGCCACGGTGAGCAGCCGGTGGGGCGGCAAGGTGGCGGTGCTGCTGGGTGATTACGTTTTCGCTACGTCGGCAACATACGTGTGCGATACAGGAAATGTGCGGGTCATTCGCCGCTTCTCGGAGACCATCATGGATCTGGCCAAAGGAGAGCTGAGTGAGCACTTCAGTACACACGATTGGAACCAGACTCGCGAGGATTACGAACTGCGGACCTATAACAAAACAGCGTCGCTCTTCTGCACATCGACGGAGAGCGGCGCTGTGCTCAGCGGCGCTCCGGAAGAGGTCTGCCAGGCGCTCAAGTCCTACGGGTATCAGGTGGGCATGGCCTTCCAGATAATGGACGATATTCTCGATTTCCAAGGTACCGAAGAGGAGCTGGGCAAACCCGTTGGGAATGACCTTCTGCAGGGGACGCTGACGCTTCCGGTGTTGCTCTTCGCCGAACGTCACCCGGACGAGCTGGTGCTGCGTCGCTTGAAGGAGGGGGGTACCGATGTCGCTGACCTCCAGAAGGCGGTGGAGATGATTCGCAACTCCGCGGCCATCAGCGACGCGCTCGCTGTGGCGGACGAATACCGCAGCCGGGCCTTTGAAATGTTGGGAGGGCTGGAAGACCACAGGGCACGCCGCTCTCTTGAAGAACTGACCGAGTACGTCACCCAGCGGCGGTCGTAAAAGAGGGTACTTGGCCTGGCGGCCGCTCCTGTTCGCAAGGGGCGATGAGGCGGTTTTTCAGCAGCGCCGGCCTTGGGGTGGAGGGCTTTTCATCCCTGCACCACCAGCATGAAGGCCATGAGGAAGCTAGTGATGGGGCGGAAGCCGCTTGTTTAAGTCTTCTTTAGCACGTCGGGATTTTCCACGTTGACCGGTGATCCCGCCTGCCAGGCGATGACGTTGGCAATCGCATCGCGGTAGAAGGCTGCCAGCGACTCTCTCGTGGCGTAGCCCAGGTGCGGAGCGAGCACTGTGTTGTCTAAGCCCAGCATTGGGTCGCCGGGAGGGAGCGGCTCCTCATCGTAAACGTCCAGGCCTGCGCCGGCGATGCTGCCGTTGCCTAAGGCGTCCAGTAGTGCGGACTGGTCAACGATGGCCGAGCGGGCGGTGTTGATGAGGTAGGCGGTGGGTCGCATGAGCCCGAACTCCTTGGCGCCCACCCAGCCTCGGCTCAGATCGGAGAGGGTCACGTGGATGCTGAGGACGTCGGCGTCGGAGAAGAGCCCTTCCCATGAGACGTAGGTGACGCCGTGCTCTTTGGCGCGTTCGCGAGTCAGGGTGGGTCCCCAGGAAATGACGTGCATGCCGAAGGCTTGGCCTATCTTGGCGACCCTGGTGCCGATGCGCCCCAATCCTAGGATGCCCAGAGCCTTGCCTTCGAGCCCTGACCCCAATCGCGTTTGCCAATGGCCTTGGCGGATCTCCCGGTCCTCCAGGGCTAGATGCCGGAAGCAGGAGAGGATGAGCGCCCATGTCAGCTCGGCGGTGGAACCGGCGCTGCCTCCTCCGCCCGCGCCGCTGCACACCGTTATGCCCAAGCGGGTTGCCGTTGCTATATCCACGTTGCTCTGACGCCTGCCGGTGCCAGAGATGAGACGGAGGTTGGGCAGGCCTTCGAGCACTTCGGCGGGGAAGCGGGTCCGCTCACGCATGGTCATCAGCACGTTGAAGGGCTTGAGACGCTTGATAAGCGCCCCAGGCTCGTGGAGCGTATTGTGAAAGAATTGAAGCTCGGCGTCGGAAATGGAGCCCCAATCGGCCAGCTCGTGGGCTGCGTCCTGGTAGTCGTCAAGCACGGCGATACGAAACATGCGTCTCCTCAGGGATAACAGGTGTTAGCGGTTGCGGCGGGCAAGGGGGGTTCCAGCTTTAGCCTCCGCGTCCGCCGGTGCCCTCTACGCGGTCCACAAATTCTGTTCCAACGCAGATGGCGTCCACCTCTTGGATCTCTTCCAGCGTGAGCTTCCAGGAGACGGCCCGGACATTGGCCTCGACCTGCTCCGGGGTGCTGACCCCTGCCAGGACCGATGCGACTGGGGGGTGGGACAGGAGCCAGGCAAAGGCTAGCTCGCCTAGAGTGTGGTCATGGGCGTGGGCCCACTCTTTTAGCTGGTTCTGCTTCTCGTCGTTCTCCGTCGTCCGGGTGTGGCTGACCATGGGGCTGCCGGCTGCTCCGCGGGTGCCAGGTGGAGGGGGTTCGCCTTTCACGTACTTATCAGTTAGGAATCCGCCAGCGAGGGCCTGGTTGGGTAGGAAACCGACCTGATAGTTGGCGCACATGGGCAGTATCTCCGGCTCTATCTGCCGCAGCAACATGTTGTAGTGGTTCTGGGACGAGACCATCTCAGGAAGGCCGAGCCGCCGGGCTGTCTCCGTGGTTTGGGCGTGACGCCAGGAGGAGAAGTTGACCTCGCCGATATGCCGAACCTTACCCGATTTGACCACCTCTTCGAAGCCTCGAAGGAGTTCCTCGGGTGGAATGGATGGGTCGGGAAAGTGGATTTGGTAGAGGTCGATATAGTCGGTCTGCAGTTTCTTCAGGCTCTCTTCGCACTTGCGCACCATGCGCTCCCGCACCGTCTCGCCGTCCAGGTTACGGAAGTTGAACTTGGTGGCGATATGGATCTCGTGGCGCCTGCCCTTCAGGGCGTTGCCGAGAAATCGTTCGCTTTCGCCCTGCCCGTACTGGTCGGCGGTGTCGACGAAGTTTACGCCTAGGTCTAGGGCATGGCGGACGCACTTGATGGACATCTTCTCCTCCAGGCGCGGTGGGCCGAAGGTGTTGCCGCCCAGGCCGAAGGTGGAGATTTTGAGGTCTGATATTCCCAGCTGGCGGTATTCCATGCTTATTCTTTTCCTTTCGCCAGGGCTTTCTTGGTTAGGGGATGAGTCAGGCTCGTTTCGCTGCCAACGCCTGTTCCTCGGCGTGATAGGAGGAGCGGACCAAAGGTCCGGCGGCCACGTGGCGGAAGCCCATGGCGTACCCGGCCTGCTCTAGCTCCTTGAACTCGTCGGGGTGGTAGTAGCGGTCCATGGCCACGTGTTTGGCCGATGGCTTCAGATATTGGCCGATGGTTAGCAGCTCGCAGCCGACCTCTCGCAGATCGGACATGGTCTGCTTGATCTCGGCGTGAGTCTCGCCTAGACCCACCATGATGCCGCTCTTGCTGGGGGTGTCTGGCGCCAGTTCCTTGGAGCGTCGGAGGAGTTCCAAAGACAGGTCATAGTCGCCCTTGGGCCGGACGGAGGGGAAGACCCGCCTGACCGTTTCAATGTTGTGGTTGAGCACGGTGGGGCCTGCCTGGAGCACGCTGCGGAGCGCCAACCAGTTGCCCTGGAAGTCGGGGATGAGCACCTCCACCTGGCACGTGGGCGAGAGCTTGCGTATTTCGGTGATGCTCTGGGCAAAGATAAAGGCGCCGCCGTCGGGCAAGTCGTCGCGGTCCACGGAGGTGATGACGCAGTAGCGCAGGTCTAACTGGGCGACGGTTCGGCCGAGCCGCGCGGGCTCTTCCAGGTCGAGGCCAATAGGCTTGCCGCTGGTTACGGCGCAGTACCGGCAGGCGCGGGTGCACACTGCGCCCAACACCATGAAGGTGGCGCTCCGCCGCTCCCAGCACTCGCTGATATTGGGGCAGTGGGCCTCTTCGCAGACGGTGTTGAGCTCCGAGGCGCGGAGCCGTTGGCGGAGTTCCAGGTAGGTGGGCCCGCCAGGCATCCGGACCTTCAGCCAGTCGGGTTTGCGCTGCTCAATGACCATGACCGTATCTTATCACCACCAGGGCATGGCGCGCCCTGCACCTACTCACGGTGGGGGAAGTGGATTCCGGCGAAAGCCGTAATGACGGCGGAGAGTCAGGCCTACCACGAGCGGAGTAGAATACCCAGCGCTTGATCGCTAGCTTGGGGGTTCAGGGCACAGCCTAGTGGCGGCGGAAGGCGACGCCCAGGACGCCAGGGCCGGTGTAGGTGCCGATGGCGGGGCCGACCACGCCGGTGATCAACGGCAAATCGGGAGCCAGGGGGCGGACCGTTTCCACCAGAATCTGGTCCGGGATGGTCCCCGAGAGCACGGCTGCCTCGGCGTAGGGCGCGCTGGCTTGGACAATCTCTTTGAGTCTTGCTAGCGCCTTAGCGTGGGTCCGGACACGCTCGTGGGGATGGACCTCTCCGTTGCGAAGCGTCAGCACAGGTTTGATGGAGAGGAGCCCTCCGATAAAGGCTGAGGCTTTGCCGATGCGCCCACCCTTTTGGAGGTATTCTAGGTTGTCGAGCACGAAGTAGACATCGGTTTTGGAGACAGCGTCTTGGGCGGCTGCCACCACCTCGTCAAAGGAACCGCCCGCCTGGGCGGTCCGGGCCGCCGCGGTCACGACCAAACCCTCTGCGAGCGAGGCGCTGGAGGTGTCGATTACCTTTACGCGGGCTCCCAGTATTTCTTTCGCCGCTTGGAGCGCGGCATTGAAGGTGCCGCTGAGTTTGCTGGAGGCGTGGATGGAGACGATGTCGTGCCCTCGGTTGGCGATGGCGGAATAGGTTTTGGTGAACTGACCGACGGAGGGTTGGGAGGTGGTAGGCAGGGTCTTTGCCGTGACCAGCCGCACGTAGAACTCAGCGGAGGTGATGTCCAGGCCGGTACGGTAGCTCTCCATGCCGAAGTTGACGCTTAGGGGGACCACGGCGATTTCCAGGGTGTCCGCCAACTGTTGGGGCAGGTCGGCCAGGCTATCGGTGACGATGCTGATGGTCATGGCGTTTACTCGATGGAGACCAGGTAGTGGTAGTGGGCCTGACCGCCGTGGACTAGTTCCACCTCGGTTTCTGCGAAACGGGTGCGGATGGCCTCCGCTGCGGTTTCGGCGGTGGCTTGCTTGCTATCGCCACCCCAATAGAGAGTGAGGAGTGCTCCCTCACCGACGTCGGCCTTTTGGATAAGGTCGAGCAGGGCTTCATGGGGCGTTTCTGCAAGGGCTACGGGCTTTCCCTCCAGGAGAGCGAAGGCCTGGCCCTGTTTGACCACCATGCCGTCGATGACGGCATGGTGGTCGGCGGTGGTCACCTCGCCGCTGCGAACCGATTCCATGGCGGATGTCATAGCTTGTTGCACTTCGCTGATTGCTGAATCGGGGTTGAAGGCCAGCAATGCTGCCACGCCCTGGGGAACCGTGCGCGTGGGCACCATGGTGCAGTCAGGCCCGATAATCGCACACGCCTGCTGTGCTGCCATCTGGATGTTGGGGTTGTTGGGTAGCAGGATGACGTGAGCGGCGCCCGTTTTCTGGACGGCCTCGGCCAGGGCGCTGGCGCGGGGGATCATGGTCTGCCCCCCCTTCACGATGCCGCTTGCGCCCAGCTCTCGGAAGACCTGCGCCAAGCCGTCGCCGGATGCCACGGCCACGACCGCTATTTGGGCCGTTTCGGCTCCGTAGCCGTGCTGGGCCATGAATTCCTGGTGCATCAGGTCCATGTTTTCGATTTTCACCTGGTCCAGCCCACCCTGAGTGGCCCCGAAGCTGAGCAGCGGGCCGGGGTCTTCAGTGTGAGCGTGCACGCGGATGATGGTGTCGTCGCCGACAACCACGGTGGAGCTGGCCATGTCGGTAATGTGCTCTCGAATACCGTCAACATTCAGGCCAGTGCTCCTGATGACGAACTGGGTGCAGTAGCCGTACATCTCGTCTGCTGTGTGCTCCAAGAATTGATGGTTGACCGTCGCTGCCAGCTTATCCAAACGAGCCTCTGGAGATGCGATTTTAAGAGCGGACTCCTGGTTGCCATTCAGGAAAGCCAGCGCTCCCGCCATGAAGGCTACGATGCCCTGGCCTCCAGCGTCCACGACGCCTGCTTCCTTGAGGACAGGGAGTTGGTCGGGGGTATGGATTAGCGCTTCTTCAGCGGCGTCTAACGCTGTTGCCCACATTTCGGGCAGAGACGATTCCGGCCGCTGTCGCGCTTCGGCGGCAGCTCGCATGACGGTGAGCATGGTGCCTTCAACCGGCTTCCCCACTGCCTGGTAAGCGGCGGCGGCAGCATCCCGTAGCGCTTCGTGCATGGCCGGACCTTCGCACCGTTCGCAGGCGCTGAGGCTGGAGGCGAGCCCCTTCAGGTATTGGGAGAAGATAACGCCGCTGTTGCCCCGAGCCCCTAGGATTGCGCCCCGGGCGATGGTGCGGCTCACACCGGCTACGGTGTGAGTGTCCTCCTCAGTCGCGTCGAGCGCGGCGCGGAGGGTGAGTAGCATGTTGGTTCCGGTATCGCCGTCGGGCACCGGAAAGACATTCAAGGCGTTGATGGCTTCGACGTGCTGCTCCATGCAGGATGTACCGGCCTGGACGAGCAGACGGAAGTCGTGTCCGTTGAGGGCTTGCCGTGGGGAAGCGATGTTCGAGGCCATGTGATTGATCCTTAGGCTACCGCATGCTAGACTAACAGACGCAAGTAAAAGCTTGCCTATTCTATGAGCCGCTCATCTCACCGTTAAAAGCGAAGATGGCGTGCTTATTTTTCCTTGAGGGTGTATCCATGGCCCGCTGCGCTATCTGCGATGCTCGACCCTACGCGGGGAAGAATGTAAGCCACTCCAACCGGCATACTAACCGGTGGTTCAAGCCCAATATCCAACGGGCAAAGCTGATTCTCAACGGCCGTCCACAACGCATCAAAGTTTGCACGCGCTGCCTGCGCACCCACCAGAACGTCCGATTTCGGGGATAACACTTCTCTAATAGAACCTGTAGGGAGCCTTGGGGACTAACGGTAGCCCCTTGCTTTTGGCGCGGGTTCTTCAGGTCCGATGAGGGCTGCGCCCAGAAGCCCCAGCAATGGCGGCACGAAGAAGATACCGATAACGGAAGTGAATACGAGGATAGCGTAGATAGTGAGCACGATAGTGCTCCCCCAGAGGAGCCGACCACGGAGTGTCTCGCCCCACCCGGTGGCGAAGGCAGCCAACGTTCCCACTCCGGTAACGACGACCGGTATCAGGATAAGGGGCATGGCCTTGTAGCCGTTCACTTCGATGAGAGTGAGGCCAGTCTGCAGGTCTACGCTGTTGGACTCCGCCTGATAGACGGGGCTCAAGACGAAGAAGAGAAAGGCGGCCCATGCCAGGGTATGGGCGAAGATGGCGGCCAGCACTGATCTCCGCGCAGGTCTCCTGGGTGAACGGCTACGCGTGGTTGGAAGCACTGATACCCTCTCGCAGGCTGGTGATGGCCGCGGCAATAGATTGTGTTGCGCTGTAGACCGCCGAGCCTGCGACGATGACCCTGGCTCCGGCATCCACCACCTGCGCGATATTGCTGGGCTTGACGCCGCCGTCCACCTCCAGCTCGGTGTCCAGTCCTCGTTCGTCGATCATCTTGCGGAGTTTCCTCAGTTTCGGCAGCACGTTGGGGATGAACTGCTGCCCACCGAATCCGGGGTTGACCGACATGACCAGCACGAGATCCAGGTCGGGGAGTACCTCCTCGAGGACGGAGGCTGGGGTGGATGGGTTGAGGGAGGCGCCCGCCCGCAGGCCGAGGTCTTTGATTTGCTGGATCTGGCGGTGCAGGTGGGTTACCGTTTCTTGGTGGACCGTGATGATGCTGGCACCTGCCGCGGCGAATTCCGGCACCAGGCGGTCGGGTTCGACGACCATGAGGTGTACGTCGAGAGGTAGCGTAGTGTGGGGTCGGATGGCCTGTACCACCATCGGCCCGATGGTGAGGTTGGGGACGAAGCGTCCGTCCATGACGTCCACGTGAATGTAGTCGGCGCCTGCGGCTTCAGTGGAGGCCACCACTTCGCCCAGCCGGGCGAAGTCGGCGGAGAGAATAGAGGGCGCGAGTTTGATGTGGTCTGCCATGGCGGTTGTTCTTCCTCTTGGTTCAGCGGCTCGCTTCAACGTTCCAGCGTTGACGGGCGGCCTGCAACGCCGCGCTCACTTGGTCGGGCGCCGTGCCCCCGGGGACGTCACGGGCCGAGGCCGAGGTCCGGGCGGTGACGTCGAAGACGCCAGCGTCGAAGGCGCTGGAAAAGCGCTGATAGTCGTTCAGGGACAGATCGTGAAGCGAGCGCCCTTGCTGGGTGGCCAGGTCGCAGATGCGGCTGACCGCTTGGTGGGCCTCCCGGAAGGGGACTCCCTTCTTCACGAGGTAATCGGCCAGGTCGGTGGCCAGGAGCGAGATATCAGCTGCAGTGGCCTCCATGCGGTCCTTGTTCACCTGCAGGCTGGCGAGCACGCCGCAGAAGACTTCTAGGGTCGCCTCCAAGGTATCCACCGTATCGAAGAGGGCCTCTTTGTCCTCTTGGAGGTCACGGTTGTAGGCCAGCGGCAGTCCCTTGAGGGTGGTGAGCAGGCTAAAGAGGTTGCCGAAGACCCTGCCCGTCTTTCCCCGGGCCAGTTCCATGAAGTCGGGGTTCCGCTTCTGAGGCATGATGCTGGAGCCAGTGGTCCATTTGCTGTCCATACTGACGAAACCGAACTCCTGGGATGACCACAGCACCAGTTCCTCGGCAAGCCGGGAGCCGTGCATCATGCAAACGGACGCGGCGGCGAGGAAATCCAGGATGTAATCGCGGTCTGAAACGGCGTCAATGGAGTTGCGGCTGAGGGAGGCGAAGCCCAGTTCCTTGGCGACGAAGGCGCGGTCGATGGGATAGGGTACGCCGGCCAGGGCGCCGCTCCCCAGGGGCAGGACGTTGACTCGCGTGGCGGAGTCGGAGAGTCGGGAAGCGTCGCGACCGAACATCTCCACGTAGGCCAGTAGGTGGTGCGCGAAGAGGACGGGCTGGGCACGTTGCAGGTGGGTGTAGCCGGGCATGAGCGTGTCCGATTGGGCTTCGGCTAGGTCCAGAAGCACGCCTTGGAGCCGGTGAAGGCCCTGAGTGGCGGAGTAGATGGCGTCGCGGACGAAAAGGCGGGTGGCTGTTGCCACCTGGTCGTTCCGGGAGCGAGCGGTGTGCAGCTTGCCAGCGGCAGTGCCGATGATCTCGTGAAGGCGGGCCTCGATGTTCATGTGGAGGTCTTCGTGCTCCTCCCGCCACGGGAAGGTGCCGGATTCAATCTCCTGGCTGATTTGCTCCAGACCTTTGACGATGGCGTCGGCGTCGGCGGTCGGGATGATACGCTGCTTGGCGAGCATGCAGGCGTGGGCGATGGAGGCCCGAAGATCGTGGCGGTACAAACGGCGGTCGACGCCGATGGAGACGGTGTAGCGGGAGGCCGCTTGGAAATGATGCGTAGCGTAATCGGTCATGGTGCATTTTCTATTCTACCAGGGACGCACGAGGTTTACGGTGTGGCTTTGGCGTGCCGTTGGGAGCAATTCATGAGCAGACCGAGGGCGCGGGGGTAGCGCCAAGGTATGATGATGGATACGTATCAAGGGCGGAGGTATAACGGATGAGGCTGAACCGACAGTGGCTCAGTCAGGCCTCGCTGGCGGCATTGGGCGTTGTCGTGGGCGTCAGCCTGGGTTTGCTGGCGGTGAGGGGGACCGACTGGCGTGTGGTCGGAGAGACACTGAAAGACATACCGTTCTGGGTTTTTGTCCCGGCGGTGGGGTTGGTGATCGCATCTTCGTACTTGCGTGCGCTTCGCTGGAGCATGATGTGGCTCGACCGGCGGGTGAGCGCTGTGCGGCTCATGATGGTGGAGAACGCGGCGATTGGCTTGAATAACCTCGCCCCGATCCGCATTTTTGACGAGGGGGTGATCCTGGGCATCCTAACCCTTCGGGACAAATTGCCAGCCGGCCAGGTGGTGGCCACAGGAATCATGGCCCGGATTCAAGATTTGGCCTTTACGCTGCTCTTTGTGAGCCTCGCCGTCATATTCCTTCCGGCTCTTTGGATATACGCTCCGGTGGTCTTCGGTGCCATCCTTTTCTTCGCCGGTTGGCTGTTGCTGCTTTTGTTTTTCAACAAAATAGCGGAGCGATTCCCCGTGGTCCGCCGCATTCCGGGGGTGAGCTCGTTTCAGGAAGGGATTCGGGAGCTCTGGCGCCGGAAACGGCTCTTGGTGACGACCTACATCATCACAGCTGCCTACTGGCTTCTGCTCGCTCCGGTGGGCCTACTGCTGGCCAGGGCGGTCGGCATTGACCTTCCATTTCATCTTATTATGGTGACGGTCTTGGGCACCACCTTCTTTTCCACGGCGGTGCCGGGGCTGCCGGGGGCTTTGGGCACCTTCCAGTTTGCGACGGTCCAGTTGCTGTCCCTTTGGGACGTGCCGCAGGACCAGGCCCTGAGTTTTGCCATCCTGCTCCATGCAGTGCTCTTTTTGCCCATCACCGCTTATACCGTTTTCGTGTTGCCCAGGGAGGGGATTGGGTCGGTGCGGGCGCTTCGGGAGATGCTGCGGACTCGCCGGAGTAACGGTCAGGTCAACAGCACCGCATCCGAGGGGCCTGCCCGCGGTTGAGGTTCTGGAGCATCTAAGCGAATACCAGGGCAAACGAACTCCGTCAGGTGCGGCACCCTGAGTCGGTTTGCATAGGAGACAGTATGAATATCACTGAATACATGGGAGCGCATGGCCACGAGCAGCTGAGCGTGTGGACAGACCCGTCCGCTGGACTGCGTGCCTTCATTGCCATTCACGACACCACGTTGGGCCCAGCTCTGGGCGGTGTGCGCATCTGGCCGCATCCAACTGAGGAGGCAGCCATCATGGATGTGCTGCGCCTTTCCCGGGCTATGACGTACAAGTCGGCGGCGGCGGGGCTTCCCCTAGGTGGGGGCAAGGGCCTGATCGTGGCGGATTCGCGCACGGATAAGACCGAGGCGATGTTCCGTTCCTACGGACGCTTTGTTGATTCCTTGGGTGGTCGGTTCATCACCACGGAGGATGTGGGCGCTTCCACGCAAGATTTGGAATGGGCATCTCAGTCCACCAAGCATGTGGTGGGGCTCTCCATGGAGAAGGGTGGCAGCGGTAATCCGGCTGTGGTGACCGGATTTGGGGTGTTCCAGGCGATGCGCGCCTGCGCTGTGTCGGCTTGGGGCAGCGACGACCTCAACGGGAGGACGGTGGCGCTCCAGGGATACGGTAATGTGGCGACATCATTGGCAATCTACCTGCTTGAGGTGGGCGCCAAGCTGATTATTACCGACATTCGGGAGGAGCGTCGGGTCGATGCCCGGCGGCTAGGGGATAGGGTTTCGGTGGTGGCCCCGGACAAGATACTTAGTCAGAACTGCGACATTCTGGCGCCTTGCGCTCTGGGTGGTGTGCTCAACGCCAAGTCCATTCCGCAACTTCAGGCCCAGGTGGTGTGTGGTTCGGCGAATAATCAGCTGGCGGAGCTTGCCGATGATAAACGGCTGGCGGATCGGGGGATTCTCTATGGCCCCGATTATGTGGCGAACGCGGGCGGAATCATTAACGTTTACTACGAGCTGGGCGGCGTCTATGACCACAAGCGTGCGATGGAGAGGACCTCGCGTATTTACGACACCATGCTCCGGGTTATCGAGGATTCGAAAGAGAAGGGCGTGAGTACTGCCGTTGCGGCCGACGCCCTGGCTGAAGAGAGATTGCGTATGGCCCTGAGTGAGCGTTTAGCGTAGGGGACTGGCCGTATAATGGGCGCCATCTTGGTCTTGGAGGGAGAGAGCCATGCGTTTGGGTGCCCATGTATCGGCTGCTGGAGGGTTGGATCTCGCGATCGACAGGGCGGTTGAGATCGGGGCTGAGGCAGCGCAAATCTTCATCTCGTCCAACCGCAGCTGGCAGTTCAAGTCCTTGGACGAGAAGCCAGTGGCCGATTTCAACGTCAAGGCTCTCGAACAGGGCGTGACGCCCAACGTGGTCCACGCCATCTATCTGGTGGGCCTGGCCACCGACAATACGGAGAATCTTCATAAAAGCATCCAATCGCTGGTGAGCACCATGAATGCTGCTCACGACCTGAGCATGCTGGGGGTGATATTCCACCTGGGCAGTCACAAAGGCGTTGGGTTCGACGGTGTTTTCAGGCGGGTGGTGGAGTCGTTGAACCGGGTGCTGGACAACTCTCCCGATGAGACGTTGCTCATCATGGAGAACAGCGCAGGGATGGGCGACCATATCGGTTCTCGGTTCGCGGAGTTGGGTGCGCTGCTGCACGAGGTCGCGAGCCCCCGTATAAAGATATGCCTGGATACCCAGCACGCCTTCGCGGCCGGTTATGACCTCACTACGCCGGAGGGCGTGGGCAGGGCCATGGAGGAGTTCGAGCGGGAGATTGGCCTGGAGCACCTGGCTGCTGTTCATTGCAACGACTCAAAGCGGCAACTGGGCGAGGGTGTCGACCGGCACGAGAATATCGGCCAGGGGCATATGGGAGTGCCGGCCTTCGAGGCAATCATGGCCCACCCCGCCTTCCGGGAGGTGCCTTTCTATCTGGAGGTGCCGGGAATGGACAAGGAGGGGCCTGATGCGGCTAATCTGGATATCGTGAAGGAGATACGTCAGAAGCTGGGGATCCCAGTTTAGTCCATGCGGCACGAAGATTTTGAGGAACTGGTCCGTCAGGCTTTCGATGCGCTCCCGGGAGAGTTCCTGCGGCGGTTGGATAACGTTGATGTGCTGGTGCGTGACTGGCCCACGGAGGAGCAACTGGAGGCTAATCACGTTGGACCAGACGAGAGGCTATTTGGCCTGTATGAGGGCGTGCCCCTAACCGACCGTGACGGTTACAACATGGTGTTGCCCGACACGATAACCATCTTTCAGGGCCCGATAGAACAGGCCTGCGGCTCTCCTCGGGAGATGGTAGACGAGGTACACCATACGGTCGTCCACGAGTTCGCCCACCACTTTGGCATCAGCGACGAGGACCTCGAAGGGTGGGGTGTAGCCTAGTCGACGTTCACGCTTCGGGATGGAATCCCGCTAGTTGCCGCCGGTCAATTCTTTGACGGCCCCGTTTACAACCACGCAGACGACTTTTTGGTTCAGAACGCCGCTATAGCCCATCGGCCCGCTGGCTTCGAACTCGACCATCGTGGTCGAACCATAGGAGGTCTCTACGGTGAGCTTGTCGTTGTAAATATCCACGAACCGGGGAATACCTTCAATTATTTCCTTAGCCAGGTTCGTTGCTCCACGGGATTTATTCCGAAGTGGTGCAGCGTAATGTACGAAGTGAATAGTGAGAAGCTGTGAAATTAGGCTTCCCTATAGTGAATGTTCTGCGAACATGGCAGGGTTCGGGGTTACACTAGCGCCTTCCACCAACCAAAGGAAGGCGCCTAAGGGCGCGGCCAAATTCTCCGGTCTCCCAGGCCACTAGCAGGAGGCTGGCAACGAAGATGGAGCTATAGGTGCCCACGATAACACCCACGAGGAGGACCAGGAGAAGAGACTGGATGGTGGGGCCTCCGAAGAGAAGCAGCGCGACGATGACCGTCACCAGGGTGAGGGAGGTGTTCAACGAGCGGCCGATGGTCTCACGCACGCTGAGGTTGACAACCGCAATGAGGCTGGAGCCGGAGTGTCGGAGCACGTTCTCCCGAATGCGGTCGAAGATCACGATGGTGTCGTTCACACTGTAGCCGATGACGGTGAGCACGCCGGTGATAAACATGGCGTTTACTTCGGTGGTTCCGATCTTGCCTAGCAGCGCGAACAGGCCGAGTACGAGGAGCACGTCGTGGATGAGTGCCACGATGGCGACGGTGCCGTAGCGGAAGGGGCTGGGAACGCGGCGGAAGGCCCAACTCACGTAGAACAGGACGGCGATAGAGGCGATGATTACGGCGATGATGGCGTTACGCACCGTTTCGGAGCCGACGACGGCGGAGATGGCATCGAAGCCGACGATGTCCACGGGGCTGAGATGACTGAGGGTATCCTCTATCTGCTTGCGCCCGCCGGCAATAACGATGTTGCCCTCATCGTTCAAGATCTGTGGCTCCAGCTCGCCCACCCGTATGAAATAGCTGCGGTCGCCCAGGGACTGCACGATGGCGCCATCGTGTCCCAGGTTTTCGATGCGGTCACGGACATCCACGGTCTTTACCGAGTCCTGGAACTCGACGGTCATGGCGGTGCCGCCGGTGAACTCGATACCCGGACGAAGCCCAAAGGGCGGGTAGATTACAGCAGCGATGGCCGGTAGGACCAGGAAGGCCGAAATCAGGAAGAACCAACGGCGGTGCCGGACGACATTCATGCCCCACGCTCCTGGGTATGAGGCGTCGGTCTGTTTCCGGGGGCGCGCTTCGGCAGCGACTCTGGAGTGAAGAGCCGTGGGAAGCGATAGAGGCCCGTGCTGGATAGAATGATAAGGAGGTTCTTGGTTAAGAAGACGGCGGTGAACATGCTGGTGAGCACACCGATGATGAGGGTCACGGCGAAGCCGGTAACCGCGGAGGCGGCGAACTGGCTGCCAAACCAATAGAGGACTCCGGCGATGATGAGGGTGGAGATATTTCCGTCACGGATGGAGCTCCATGCGCGTTGGAAGCCGATCTGGATGGCGGAGTTCAATGTTTGTCCAATCCGAAGCTCTTCCTTGATCCGCTCAAATATCAGGATGTTGGCGTCGACGGCCATGCCCATGGAGAGAATGAAGGCTGCGACGCCGGCCAAGGTGAGGGTGACCGGGAGGACCTTGAAAACGGCGAGGACAATGGCGGTGTAGAACACCAGCGCCAGAGCGCCAAGCAGTCCGGACATTCGGTAGTAGGCGACCATGAAAAAGAAGACCAGGGCCAGGCCGAGGAGTCCGGCAATGAGGCTGTCCTCCAAGGAGCCGCTTCCTAACGAGGCGTCCACGACTTTTTCGGTGAGGACGGTGATGGGAATGGGTAGTCGGCCTGATTCCAGTTGAATGGCCAGATCGCGGGCCTCTTGGGCCGTGCTCATCGTAATCTGGCCGCTGCCGGCCAGGATCGACTGCCGGACGCCTGCGGAGACCACCTCGCGGTCATCGAGGAAAAAGGCGAGCTGGTCGGGGCTGTCGGTGTTGTTGGTGTTGAATATCCGCTGGGTCAACTCGGCGAAGGACCGGGCGGCGCTGCTGCGCAGGTTGAATCGGACGAGGGGCAGGCTTGTTACCGAATCGCGGTCGGCTGCGGAGTCACGCAAGTCTCCACCGGTCAGGCCTGTGTCCTGGTCCTCGAAGGTGGTGCAGAGTTGGTCGAGGCAGATGCGCTCGATGATGCGAAGGCTTGCGGTCTCACCTATCAGCCGTTTCGCCCGCTCCACGTCTTCGAGTCCCGGCATTTGAATCAGTATGCGGTCGTCGCCAAGCTGTTGAATGTTTGGTTCGCTGGTGCCCAGTCCAGCGACACGGAGCCGAATGTTGTCGAGGAGTCCTTCCATCTGGGAGTCGCTGGGAGATTGGTCAGGTTCGCCCGCCTGATAAACGAGGTGGATGCCTCCTGAGAGGTCAAGGCCCAGCTGCAGGCCCAGGATATCGTCGGTCCCCCGCTCCAAATCGAACCCTGGGCCGTTCAGGTCGTAGTGCTTGATGCTCAGCGACGTGACGGCCATCCCAACGATGAGGGTGATGAGGATGAGGGCTCTCCACCGAGAATGGATCTTGAAGAACCATCCCCCGGAGATATTGAGCAGCACTTTCAGAGCGGTGGGCACGATTGAGTACCTAGTCAGAAACGGGATGGGTTTGGGTTACGGTGACGATACGACCTGTGACTTTCCAGCGTTCGGGCGGCTTCACCCGAAGTCCTATTTTACCTTTTACCAGTGTTACCCCCCGGTTTCCCAGGAGGTACGAAGGCAGGTATGCGTGGGTTTGGGGTGGTTTGACCGGATGCATTGCGTAGGGTATCGGGCAGAAAAAACCCGATTCTGGGCCAGACAAGACGTAATTGTAGCACGGCAGGACTGTGACGGGAACTGCGGGGAAGGACTCGGTGTGAGATCCATCGCTGCATTCTAGGGTAACTGGTTACGTTCGGTAATCGTATTACCGGGACTGTGGGTTTCGGTTTGCTCGTCTTCTTCGGTTCCGTCAGGCGTCTGGTCGATCTCGTAGAGGTCGTCGGGAGAGCGCAGATGGTCGATGTATGCGGTGCCGTCCAGGTGGTCGGTCTCATGCTCCAACGCCTGGGCCAGCAGGTCGGTCACACAGTCGAACTTCACCCTGTTGCCATAGCGGTCCAAAGCGGTCGCCCACACGCGCTCCGAACGGAGGATGGAGGCCTGGTATCCAGGCAGGCTCAAGCAGCCCTCCGTTACCTCTCGCTCCCCTTCGCGCTTGGTGATGCGAGGGTTGATGAGGATGAAGGGCGCTTCGTCTTCGGGGCGCTGGATGATGCAGACGCGGTGGCGGGTGCCCACCTGGTTGGCGGCGATGCCCACGCCGTAATAGAAGCCCATAGACTCGACCATGTCGTCTAGGAGCTGCTGGACGGTGGCTTCCTTCAGGTCACGGATTTTTATTGCCACCGCTTTGGTGCGGAGAATCGTATCCGGCAAATAGCGCATGGGGCGTACGGTCATGGGCTCCCTGGCACAGCGGTTGATGGAGTGGCCACTACTATAGCAGGCAGCAGACGCACAGCGGCTACACGGTGGATACGGGGTCCACGTCCACTCGCCAGTTGGGTGGTAAGCGCACTTTGTCCAGAAGCAGCCGTGGGTTATCAGCCCGCAGTAGGATGTGCCAGCGCCAGATGCCCCGCAGACGCGGCGGATAGGCCGGCGCGGGCCCGATGATGCTGGTCCGGCTGAACCCCCACTCTCTAGCAGCGCGCTTGAGGGAGGCAGCCATGCGTTGGGCCTCGCCTTGGGCGGTAGCCTCGTTTCGGTGGCCAAAGGCCAGCCGGATGAGCTTGCCCAAGGGTGGGTAACGCTGGGCCTTGCGGAAGTGTAGCTCCTTTTCGTAGAACTCGCCGTAGTCCTGGGCGGCCGCGGCTTGGATAGCGTAGTGGTCAGGTACGAAGGTCTGGATGATGACCCTACCGGCCTCTGAGCCGCGCCCTGCCCTGCCCGCCACCTGGCATAGCACCTGGAAGGTTCGCTCGCCTGAGCGGTAGTCCGGGACGTGCAGCCCAACGTCGGCCAGCACCGCGCTGACGAGGGTGACGGCGGGTACGTGGAGCCCCTTGGCAATCATCTGCGTGCCGACCAGCACGTCGGAGTCGCCGCTGGCGAAGCGGTCCAGTAGCTCTTGGTGGGCTTTGATGGTTGTGGCAGCGTCTCTGTCCCAGCGGAGCACTCTTGCTTTGGGGAGCAAGTGTTCCACCTCCTCCACCACCCGGCGGGTCCCCAGCCCCAGGTAGCGGATGTTGGGCCCGCGGCACTGGGGGCAGGTGCGTGGCACCTTGCGCCGGCGGTTGCAGTGATGGCAGATGAGGGTATCGTTGCCATGATAGGTATAGGGACTGGAGCACTGCCAGCAGCGGAGGACAAAGCCGCAGTCCCGGCATTGGACCACCCCCGCGCTGCCCCGGCGGTTGAGGAAGAGGATGGCCTGTTGTCCCGCATCCATGCAGGCCGACAGCGCGGACTGAAGCGTGCGGCTGAAGGGGCTTCGGTTGCCGGAGCGGAGCTCCTCCCGCATGTCCACGACCTCGACTGACGCCAGGGGGGCCGGTGCACCGGAGGCCTGTATTCGCCGGGGCAGTGTGAGCTGTTGGTAGGCCCCTTGACGGGCCCGATGAGACGAGATGACGTCAGGTGTCGCACTGCCTAGAAGGACCACCGCATTGGTGAGCTGCGCCAACTGCTCGGCCACATCGCGGGCGTGGTAGCGGGGCTGTCCGTCAACTTGCTTGTAGGTCCATTCGTGTTCCTCATCCAGGATGATGAGTCCGAGGTTGCGGAGGGGGGCGAAGACGGTGCTGCGCGAGCCGACTACCACCTCGTAGTCGCCCCGCAGCACCCGCCACCATTCCTCGGATTGCGCTCGCGGGCTTAGTCCGCTGTGCAGTCCCACCACCTTGCCGGGGAATCGGGCGCTGAAACGCTCCAGGGTCTGGGGTGCCAGCGAGAGTTCAGGCACAAGCACCAGCCCGCCCAATCCCTGGGCCAGGCAGTGGGCAAGAGCTTGGAGATAGACCTCGGTCTTGCCGCTGCCGGTGACTCCTTCCAAAAGAAGAACACGGGGCTGGCAGTTGGGGTCGTCCAAGACCTGGCGGACCTGTTCCAACGCTACCGTCTGGGCTTCCGTGGGAAGCAGGGCCTTGTCGGGTGGTTGGGCATGTCTCTGCGTCTTGGGCTGCTCTGGTTCCGCGTGAATGCGTGCGATGCCCCGCTTGATGAGCGATGCGACCGCCGAGGGGCCGAAGTCGCGCCGCGCTTGGGAGGCTAAATAAGCGGTGGTGGTGTGGTTGGCCAGCTGGCGGGCGAGCGCCGATTGCTTGGGGGCTTTTGTCTCATGGGCGAGCGCCCATTCGATCGTCGTAGCTGCCTCGGCAACGGCCCGTAGCTGCTGACGCAATGGGGGATGGTCGCGCGGAGTTGGGGCCGACCAGCCCCGTTCCGCCATGCCAGCCTCCACCAGGGCTCGGACGGCGCTGGGTACCCAGGGCCCCAGTAGGCGAGCGAGCGCGGGTAGCTGTCCACCGTTGGGGTGGTTGCGCAGGTACGAGAGGAGTCGTTGCGCGGCATCGGAGAGACCCTGGGGTGTTGGGACGCCCTGGACCGCTCGGACCACGCTCTGGGTAGGCACTCGGAGCCCTGGAGGGAGCATGGGCGCCATGGCTTCGAACAGCGATGTCCTATAATAGTCGCTGATCCACTGGCCCAATTCCATCTGGGTGGCGGTGAGGAGCGGCTCCGGATGTACCGTGCTGTGGATGGTCTTAGCGTAGTCCAACCGTAGCTGGTCGTGCAGCCGTACCACCACTCCGTGGGCGTTGCGGCGTCCGAAGGGCACCCGGACCAACTGCCCGGGTTGGATGTCGAGGTAGGGCGGGACGGCATAGGTGAAGGTGTCGCCGGGGACGTCGGTGGGGACATCCACCACCACATCGGCATAAGGAAGTGGAGGCGTGGCCGCTGGCCCGTCGGCTGCAGCTGCCCTGGTCGCGGGGTGGGGTTGCGTTGCCACAAGAACACCTCCTCCGGAGTATACCAACAGCGGCGGTGTCGGTTCTCCTAGCGGATGTCACAAGAGGGGCTTGTACCGCCCTCTGACCGGCTCTCCGATATGGCTGATGAATCGGGGGGGCTTCCACGAGTCTTCGGCAGGGTGTGCGACATTAGGTGAGGCCAATGCCATGCGTGTTTCCACTGGCGCTGTGCTCAGCGAAACACCAGCAGGGTTAGTAGTTGTTTCGGGTAGATGGGCGGCGTGGGTTATTTACCGCGTTGGCGTTCTTTAATCCGTGCCGCGCGGCCTGAGAGGCCGCGGAGGTAGTAGAGCTTGGCCCTGCGTACCTTGCCTCTGCGCTGTACTTCAACGCTTTCAAGGTTCGGCGAGTGGAAAAGGAAGGAGCGCTCGACTCCGAAGCCTGCGCTGGCTCGGCGGACGGTAAAGGAGCTGGATGGTCCGCCTGCCCGCTTCCGGAGGACGACCCCCTGAAAGGTCTGGATACGGGAGCGGGCACCTTCTCGAATCCAGACACCAACCTTGACGGTGTCGCCAGGTTGAAAGTCGCCAACCTTTGGGTTGGGTTCCAAGCGTACCAACTGATCGGCTTGCATGAGGCTCCTGCAGTAGGGAGGACTGAGCAGTAGTATAGCCGACGGGCGGTTCTTACTCAAGCGACCCTAGGTCGTTGTTATCCTCTGAACCTTATCCAGGGTGTCGTCCCAGGGGTTTGCCCGGGGCGCGTCCAGATCAGCGGGGATAACTTCAATGCCATTGCGCTGCCAGGCGACGAGCACGTCGGACTTGCCCGCCCACAGGGCGTCAACGGCGGCCACGCCCATGCGAGTCGCCAGGATGCGGTCCAATCTGGAGGGCGAGCCACCCCGCTGGGTATAGCCCAACACGGTGAAGCGGGCCTCGTAGGGGTTGTCCGCCGCGTTGATGCGCTCGGTCAAGGCAGGCGCACTCAGCGGTGCGCCCTCAGCCGTGACGATAATGAAGTGGCGTTTTCCTCGCTGGCCAGCCAGTTCCATCTCCCTGAAGATTTCGCTGAGCTCCACCGGGTGCTCGGGAGTGATAATCATTTCGGCGCCGGTCGTGATTCCCGCCTGAACGGCGATGTATCCGGAGTTGCGGCCCATGACCTCCACGATCATCGCCCGGTGGTGGGCGCTGGCCGTCTCCTTCAGGCGGTCGATGGCCTCCATGGCCGTGTTGATGGCGGTGTCGCACCCTATGGTGAGGCTGGTTCCCGGCATGTCGTTGTCGATGGTGCCTGGCACGGTCACGGTGGCGATGCCTAATTTGTGGAGTTCCTTGGCGCCGCGCATGGAGCCGTCGCCGCCGATGACCACCACGCCTTCGACGCCATGTTCCCGAAGGTAGTTTACGCATAGCTTGCGGGCTTCAAGGTCGAGGAACTCCTCGCAGCGCCCGGCGCCCAGAATGCTGCCACCCCGCTGCATGATGCTAGATACGCTCCGGGAAGAAAGCGGGTGCATGCGGTGGTTCACCAGGCCGTCGTACCCGTCCTCAACCCCCCAGACCACCGCGCTCCGTTCTAGGGCGCTGCGCGTAACCGCACGGATGCCAGCGTTCATGCCTGGGGCGTCGCCGCCGCTGGCCAGTACCGCTATAGCCTGCATGGACAGCCTCCTTAATAGGGTAGGACTCGAATCTGAGGGCGTGAATGGGAATCGTTGCCATTGTACCAGTCCACTTTAGGTTTCGGCGGTTTCGGTAATGCTCCGTTTAGGGGCATTGCATTGAGTGGCGTCGGTTTCCATCGGCGATTGCCATGTCTTCATTGACCAAAGGCAGGTATAGGCAATAGAATGCTGCTGGCTCTGGTGGTTAGAGCGGAGTGGACCCACCCGTTCCCATCCCGAACACGGAAGTGAAACGCTCCAGCGCTGACGATACTGGTTGGGCAACTGACTGGGAAAATAAGCCACCGCCAGGGCCTTAATAAAAGTACCAAGCCCGGGTGTTTTGCCCGGGCTTTTTCGCGCCCACTGACCAACGCTGTCAATTGTGGGGATTTGCGGACCGGTGTCACCGGTGTCCAGGACGAGTGCGCGCGGAGGGAGCTTCACGCTAAGGAGAGTGCGTGAACGGGGAGTGGTGGCAAAATCGGCTAAGGCGGTGCATCGGGAGCCAAGGCTCCTGGCTCATGACGGACTGAAAACTGAGTGCTAGCGGGGTTTACAGGAGAGGGTATGCACGCCTATAATTTTGACGTGATAAAAGAGGCTGGAAACGAGGCGATTGTGTCCGATTTTCCGGATGGGGAGCAAGCTCAAGAGCCCAGCATGGCGGAGTTGCTGGAGGAGTCGATGCCTATCCGTGCGCTCCGTCGTGGAGACGTGGTGGACGGGAAAGTCATGCGTGCTGACCCAGAGGGCCTCCTAGTCAGCATAGGGCACAAGATGGAGGGGTTTATCCCCCTGAGCGAAATGCGCAGCGTTGGAGGCTCCGATGTTCAGACGCGCTACGCGGTGGGGAGCGATGCGCTCGTATATGTGGTGGACACCTCAGGCACAGACGGTCAGGCGGTGCTGTCGATTGACAAGGCGCGGGGTGAGGAGTCGTGGGTTGTGCTTCAGCAGCACGCCGAGACGGGGGAGGTGGTCCATGCGAAGATCACGGGGTATAACCGGGGCGGCGCGGTAGTTGATGTCGATGGGCTGCAGGCTTTCGTCCCTCTTTCCCAAGTAGTGTTGCCGGCGGGCGTTGCCGATCCCGAAGAGGCGCTTGCCCAGCGAGTGGGTGAGGAATTAAGCCTGAAGGTGCTTGAGGTAAACCGGCGGCGCAACCGGGCTGTCCTTTCGGAAAGGGCGGTCTATCGCGAGCAGCGGGAGGGCCGGAAGGAGCGGTTATTGGAGGAGCTCGAAGAAGGTGAGACCCGGAAGGGTGTCGTCACGGGCACGTCCAGTTTCGGCGCTTTTGTGGATCTCGGCGGCGCCGACGGCCTCATTCACATCTCGGAACTTTCGTGGGCTCCTGTGGCAGCGGTGGAGGAAGTGGTGAAGCGGGGGCAGGAGGTGGAGGTGTATGTCTTGCGTGTCGACCGGGATAACCGACGGATTGCTTTGAGCCTGCGGCGCTTAACCCCTACTCCGTGGGATGAGGTGGCGGATAAGTTCGAGTTGGGGCAGTTGGTGAGCGGTACAATAACGAAGCTCATGGACTTTGGGGCCTTCGCTCGCATTGAGGAAAGTATCGAAGGGCTTGTTCATGTTTCCGAGCTAAGCGACCGGCACATCACGCACCCAAAAGAGGTAGTCGGGGTCGGAGATATACTCACGCTGAAAATTGTGAGTATGGACTTGGAGCGACACCGAATGGGACTCAGCCTCAAGCAGGTCGAGGAATCCGAGAGGGCTGAGCCGGTAGAGACGATGCTGTAAGGACGGGTTGGGGCACGATTCCTTCACGGGAGTACAGACATTATGGCAAGCAGATTCGAAAAATTCTCCGAACGTGCACGCCGCGTGCTGTCGCTGGCCCAGGAAGAGGCCCAGCGCTTTAATCATAATTACATTGGGACTGAGCATATCCTGCTTGGTCTGGCACGGGAGACCGATGGGGTCGCGGCCCGGGTCTTGAGCGGCCTGGGAGTGGAGCTATCGAAGGTCCGTTCTGCCGTTGAGTTCATCATTGGAAGGGGCGAGCGTCCCTCCCCGGGCGACATTGGCCTCACTCCCCGGGCGAAGAAGGTCATTGAGCTGGCGGTGGACGAGGCGCGCCGGTTGAGCCACCACTACATCGGGACGGAGCACCTGCTCATCGGTATCATGCGCGAGGGCGAGGGGGTTGCCGCCGGTGTGCTGGAAAGCCTGGGCATCTCTTTGGACAAGGTGCGCTCGGAGACGACGCGCATCCTGAACCAGAGTGCTTCGCAGAGCCAGAGCTCCGGACGCTCGAGCACACGTACGCCCACCTTGGATCAGTTGGGCATCGACCTGACTTCCGCGTCCCGGTCGGGCAAGCTGGATCCCATCATTGGGCGGAGCAAGGAGCTCGCTCGAGTTGTTCAAATCTTGAGCCGCCGGACCAAAAACAATCCGGTACTTATCGGCCCGCCTGGGGTCGGCAAGACAGCAATTGTCGAAGCGCTGGCCCAGCACATCAATAGTGGCAACGTGCCGGACACTCTGGCGAACAAGCGCGTGGTGACCCTTGATATGGGGGCGCTGGTCGCTGGCACTAAGTACCGGGGCGAGTTCGAGGAGCGTCTCAAGAAGGTGATCGAAGAGATAAAATCAGCGGGCAACTGTGTGTTGTTTATCGACGAGATGCACACGATGGTTGGGGCGGGTGCCGCTGAAGGCGCGGTGGACGCGGCCAATATCCTGAAGCCTTCTCTGGCGAGGGGCGAACTCCAATGCATCGGCGCGACCACGCTGGACGACTACCGCAAGTATGTGGAACGGGACCCCGCCCTGGAGCGCCGCTTTCAGCCGGTGAACGTTGAAGAGCCTTCGACGGAGGAGACGGTGGAGATTCTTCGCGGTATCAAGGGCAAGTACGAGGAGTACCACCACCTCACCATTGAAGACGCGGCGTTGACGGCGGCTGCTACCTTGGGATCACGCTTCATCGCCGACCGGTATCTGCCTGACAAGGCCATCGACCTGATGGACGAGGCCTCTTCCCGGGTGCGGATTCGTACCAGTGGCACGCCTCTTTCGGTGAAAGAGGCTCAGAAGGTCCTTGAGACGGTGCGGAAGGAGAAGGACGAAGCCATTGCGTCGCAGCAGTATGAGTACGCAGCGGAACTGCGCGACCGTGAGGTGAAATTCTCCGAAAAGCTGGAAGGTCTCCAGTTGGAATGGAAAGATGACAACGCGGATGAGAACCCCACGGTGACTGAAGAGGATATCGCCGAAGTGGTGAGTATGTGGACGGGCCTGCCGGTCACTAGGCTGGCTGTGGAGGAGACGGAACGGTTACTTCACATGGAAGAGCACATACACCAGCGCATCATCGGCCAGGAGGATGCCATCGTGGTGATCTCCAAGGCCGTCCGGCGCGCCCGGGCGGGCCTCAAGGACCCGCGTCGGCCCATCGGGGCCTTCCTTTTCCTTGGCCCGACCGGAGTGGGCAAGACGGAGCTGGTTAGAGCACTATCTCAGTTTATGTTCGGCTCGGACGACGCGATGATTCGGCTGGACATGTCGGAGTTCATGGAGCGCCACACGGTGGCGCGGCTGGTGGGTGCACCACCAGGGTATGTGGGCTACGACGAAGGTGGCCAGTTGACCGATGCCGTCCGCCGCCGCGGCTACTCGTGTATTCTGTTTGACGAAATCGAGAAGGCCCATCCGGATGTCTTCAACATCCTCTTGCAGATCTTTGACGATGGGCACCTTGCTGATGCGAAGGGCCGGAAGGTGGACTTCCGCAATACCATTATTGTGATGACCAGCAATATTGGGTCAGACTTGATTAAGCAGAACGCAGATTTAGGTTTCGCGATGAAATCGGACGCGGCCAAGACAGTCCAGCAAGGCTACGAGCGCATGCGGGACAAGGTCCTCGATGAAGTGAAGCGCTTCTTCCGTCCGGAGTTCCTGAACCGGCTGGATAGTCAGATTGTGTTCCACGCCCTTTCCAGGGAGCACATTGTCCAGATTGTGGACTTGATGCTGAACGAGGTTCGCAAGCCCATGCTGGAGAAGGCGTTGAGCCTGGAGATTACCGATGCGGCCAAGGAGTGGCTGGCGGATAAAGGCTACGATCCGGAGTTTGGTGCACGGCCATTGCGGCGCGTTATTCAGAACCACATCGAGGACCCGATGGCTGAAGACTACCTGGCGGGCAAATACCAGCCCGGTGATACGGTGCACGTGGATGTGGATAAGGAGGAGGATAAGATCGTTCTCCAGGCGGAGCCTGTGGCCAGCTCTACGTAAGCTGTTGTAGCACTTAAAAAGGGGCTCCCAGACAAGTCTGAGAGCCCCTTTTTGTATTTGAGAATGGGAAGGTGAGGGAGACTTCGTCCCTGATTTCAGGGGGTACTCGGAATGACGAGTGCAGATGGCGAGCAATTTTGCCCTTCACCCCCTTGCCAGGTGATGGTGTGTGGCGTCATCCTATAGAGAGTATGACTTCCAAGGCCAAGCCCCATGCCAGCTTCCTTTGCAACGACTGTGGTCACACGAGTCCCAAGTGGGAGGGACGGTGCGGATCCTGCGGGGAGTGGGGCACCTATGTGGAGTTTGTCAAGCCGAAGGCGGGTGTCCGACGACCGCATCAAGAGCCCGGAACTGCCTTGGAACCCGTTGATTTGGGCTCTCTGGCTATTGGCGCCGGAGAGCGACTTTCTTCAGGGATGACGGAGGTGGACAGGCTCTTGGGTGGAGGTATCGTCCCGGGGTCGGTGGCCCTTATTGCGGGTGAGCCCGGCGTTGGGAAGTCCACACTCTTACTTCAAGTTGCAGCCATGTTGGCCGGTAGCGGACACCGGGTTTTGTATGTTTCAGGCGAAGAATCGGGAGCCCAGGTGCAGTCCCGTGCCCAACGTCTGGGTGTGGCTTCGGCGGGCGTGCAGTTCCTGGCCGAGACCGACGTAGACGCGCTGCTTTCCATTTTTGATGTCCATCGGCCTGATGTGCTCGTCATCGACTCCATCCAGACACTTTACTCGCAGACGGTTTCGGGCACTGCGGGGAGTGTTGTGCAGGTGAGGGAGTGCGCCCAACGGCTTTTGGGATGGGCGAAAGGGATCGGCGCGCCGGTCTTCTTGGCGGGTCATGTGACCAAGGACGGGGCCATTGCCGGGCCTCGGGTGCTGGAGCATCTGGTGGATGTGGTGCTGTATTTGGAGGGTGAGGGCCTCAACAGCTACCGCATGTTGCGTTGCTCGAAGAATCGCTTCGGTGCGACCGATGACGTGGCGCTCTTCGAGATGATGAGCGAGGGCCTGGCGGAGGTGGCGGACCCATCGGCGGTTTTCATTGCGGAACGTCGGCACAATGTCGCTGGCTCGGCTGTGGTGGTTGCCATGGAGGGAAGCCGACCGCTGTTGGCAGAGGTACAGGCGTTGACCAACCCTAGCACCTTTAATCCGCCGCGGCGAACGGCGAACGGCATCGACTTTGGCCGGATGGTGATGATAGCGGCAGTCTTGACCAGGCGGGCCCGAGTCGCGTTGGCTAACCAGGACATCATGGTCAACGTTGCGGGTGGGCTCCGTATCAATGAGCCCTCCGCGGACCTTGCCGTGGCCTTGGCCATCGGGTCCAGCCACCTTGATAATCCGCTGGATAGCAACACTGTGTATCTGGGCGAGGTAGGCCTTGGCGGGGAGATACGCCGGGTACCATATCTGGAACGTCGGCTGGCTGAAGCGGCGAAGCACGGCTTCACTCGGGCGTTGATACCCGCCAACGGAGGGAAGGCGCTGGAAACGAATATGGAGTTGGTGCGAGTAGAGAACTTGGCCCTGGCCTTGGACATGGCGGTGCGCGGCGATCCGAAGCCATTTAGATTGGCTAAGACGGTCCTATGACGGCGGACGGCACGACCCAGCGCTTCGGCGAGGTGGTGGAGGGCTCGGTGGAGGCTCTCGTGGCTCAGTGCCACCGGCTCTACGACGCGCCACCCCTGGGTGCCCTGGTGCGCGCAAGAGATGAGGACCCCATCTATGCTGTGGTGGCGGGCGTGGTCACGGCAAGCCTTGATCCAACTCGTCGGGCAGTCGCCCGGGGCGAGAATGCGGAGTCGGAAGAGCAGGTCTACCGAGAGCATCCTCAGCTGGAGCGGCTGCTGCGGACGGATGTGAGTCTGGTGGTGGTGGGTCACGAGACCGACGGTGCGGTGCACCAATACCTGCCGTCATCACCACCACGGATACACACCTTCGTCTACGGTTGCTCTCCTGAGGAGGTCCGTCGTTTTGCCGAGCATCTCGACTTCCTGGCCCTGCTGGCAGGCCGTGGTTTGGTGATAGGTGACGAGGTGCTGGCCGCGACCCTGCGCCAGGCGTCTGTTGCCTTTGAGCAACCACACGAGTTTTTGGTGCGCTCCGGACGGGCCGTGGCGGCGCTCCTTGCGAGCGACACAGCGAGACTCACCTCGCTCCTCCGGCGCTTACCCCTGTAAGATAGATTACTATTGCGAACGGACATATGACAGATTACGAGCTTGATTGGACACGTGAAGAGACCGTCCCGTTGGGAGTGGTGGTGGGGGGCTCACTCAGCCAGGGGCTGGACGTCCGTATGCTGGCCGGAGGTGCGGTGGAGGAAACGAAGGTGGGGACCTTCGTGACGGTGGAAGGAGGTCTGCTCCGTTTCTTCGGTATCATCACCGACTTGCGGTTGGAGAGCGCCGACCATCGCTTGGCCGCAAGCGTTACGGGTGCTGATGCGGCGCTGGCCAGCGTGGCTTCGGGCATTAGCGCCTACGCCATGGCCCGGGTCTCTCCTATGCTGACCACTGCGGTAGAGGATGCCCCTCCGCAACCTGCCCGCTCCCTCCCCGCCCACTTCGCGCCGGTTAACCGGGCGTCGGACAGGGATGTTCAGGCGATTTTCGGCTCCGAGGATGCCCACCATTTCTATGTGGGGACACCGCTGGATATGAAGGACGTTCGCGTCTGCCTGAATCTGGAAGAGTTGGTGAAGCGCTCCAACGGTGTTTTCGGGAAGAGCGGAACGGGCAAGAGCTTTCTCACCCGAATCCTGTTGGCCGGGATTGCGCAGAAGGAGCTCGCCACCCATCTGGTTTTCGATATGCATAGCGAGTACGGCTGGCAGGCGACCAGCGAATCGGGTTACAACGTCAAGGGACTGAAGCAACTTTTTTCGAGCCGGGTGGCGGTCATCTCGCTGGATGCGGCCAATTCGCTTCGTCGTGGCCTCACCCCCGACTACGTAGCGGAAATTGGCTACGCGGAGATCGAACCTGAGGATGTGGCCGTTCTGGCACCCACATTGAATATCACCGAGCTGGGCGTGCAGGCTAGCTTCACACTGGCCCGGCGCTTCGGTGACGGCTGGATGACCCATTTCCTGGCGCTGAATCCTGCGGATGTGCAGGTGCTTGCCCAGGAGGTGAACGAGAACGTCAATACGCTGAACGCTCTCCACCAGCGGCTTCGGCGGTTGGAGCGCTTCGATTTCCTCTCGGACCACCCGGTAAAAGGCAAGGGTGCGGTCGCGACCATCATGGACTACTTGGACCGAGGTCTGCATGTGGTGCTGGAATTTGGCCGCTACGGAGATGAGTTGGCGGCCTATCTGCTGGTCGCCAATATCCTTACTCGCCGTATTCATTCTGCCTACCGTGACCGTACGGAACGGGCGTTTGCCGAGAACGCCGCGCCGCCGAAGCCGCTGGTGATTACTATCGAGGAGGCCCACCGCTTTCTCAACTCGCAGCTAGCCGATCAGACCATCTTCGGGACCATAGCCCGGGAAATGCGTAAGTACAGCGTGACGTTGCTGGTGGTGGACCAGCGTCCTTCGGGCATCGACGACGAGGTGCTTAGCCAGATTGGCACCCGCATCACGTGTCAGTTGGATAACGAGCGCGATGTGGACGCGGTGCTTAGTGGCGCCCACGGTGCGCGGGAGCTCAGGGGCGTGCTTTCACGGCTCGAGTCGCAGCAGCAGGCGTTGATTTTTGGTCATGCGCTGCCCATGCCGGTGGTAGTCCGCACCCGCGACTACGACACCGGTCTCTACAGCGAACTGGGAGCTCCGGATGCTGGCCAGGGAGCGGATGCGCGTCGTCGCCAAGACAGACGGGATCTCTTCGGCAAGGAATAGGCGATGAGGACGATCAGCGCGCGCGCAGGTGGTGAGATGTACAACCGCCTTCTCCTTTCTTGCCTCGCTCAAATCGGGTTCAGCCGTTTTTGGCTGCCCGGCCCAGGGGAGGTTGGCAGGAGTGAGGCTAGGATTGGCTGGACTGGGTGCCTTGGATCCGAGCTTGGGTGCGGACAGGAAGGCCATAGATGCTGATGAAGCCCTCGGAGGCGCGGTGGTCAAACTGGTCTCCGGTAGCGTAGGTGGCCAGGCTGTATTGGTAGAGCGAGTGCTCACTCTTACGGCCCACCACCGTGCAGACGCCCTTGTGGAGTCGAAGGCGGACGGTGCCGCTGACGTGGCGCTGGGTGCTCTGGACATAGGCGTCTAAGTCTTCGCGGTGAGCGGTAAACCACAGACCGTTGTACACCAACTCGGCGTATTCCTGGCCAGTGCGTTCCTTGAGACGGAGTTGCTCTTTGCCTAGGCACATGGCTTCCAAGGCCCGGTGAGCGGTATGCAGCACTACGCCAGCAGGAGCCTCATAGACCTCCCGAGACTTGATGCCGACCAGTCGGTCTTCAATGTGGTCGATGCGTCCTATTCCGTGGGTGCCTGCAAGATCGGTGAGCAAGTCGATGAGCGCCACGCCGCTCATCGACTTGCCATCCACGGCGCAAGGCGAGCCTTTAAGAAAATCGATATCCACATAGCGGGGTTCTTCGGGCGTTTCGTTGATGGCCTTGGTCAAGGAATAGGCGGCTTCCGGCGGCTCCACCCAAGCGTCTTCGAGGTCTCCCGCTTCTATGCTGCGCCCCCAGAGGTTTTCGTCTACCGAATAGGAGCTGCGCTTATTGAGGTCTAGGGGGATGCCCTGCTCCTTTGCGTACGCAATTTCCTGGTCGCGGGTCATGCCCCAGTCGCGGGCCGGAGCGATGACCTTGAGGTTGGGCGCTAGAGCGGCGACGCTCACATCGAAGCGGACCTGGTCATTACCTTTGCCCGTGCAACCGTGGGCGACGGCGAAGGCACCTTCCTCCAGTGCCACATCCACCAGGAGTTTTGCGATTAGCGGGCGGCCCAGGGCCGTCGCCAGGGGGTAGATCCCCTCGTACAACGCACCCGAGCGCAAGGCCGGCCAGACATAGTCGTCTACAAAGGCCTGGCGTCCGTCGAGCACTAGCGCCTTGCTCGCGCCGATACGTATCGCACGGTCCTTGGCCTCTTGGAGGCCGCCGCCGCCGCCGAGGTCGATGGTGAGCGTGATGATTTCGGCGCTGTAATGCTCCATGAGCCAGCGGACGGCGACCGAGGTGTCAAGGCCGCCGCTATAGGCTAAAACGATTTTCTCTGTCATGGTGTTCTTTCCCAGGCTGAGGGCACCGCTTACGATGCCAGTGCCTTCGCGAGGCCACGTCCAAGCCGGGACAATGCCTCGTCCACGTCGGCCTTGTCGATGATGAGCGGTGGCATCAGCCGCAGCGCATTTGGTCTCACGGCGTTGGTCAGCAGCCCCTCCGTATTGCAGGCAGCTACCACCTTGGCCGCAATCGTATCACTAAACTGGATGCCCAGCAAAAGGCCGACACCGCGTATCTCGGTAATCACCGATGGGTTGCGGGAGCGGAGCTCCTCCAAGGAGGAGAAGAGGTAAGCAGCCACGGGCTTGGACTTGGCGGGGATGTCATGCTCTATCATGAAGCGGACCGTGGCGTTGGCAGCGGCGGTGGCCAATGCGTTGCCGCCAAAGGTGGATCCGTGGTCGCCGGGCTCCAGCACGGAGCAGTATTCCTTGCTCAGGAACGCCCCCACGGGAACGCCGTTACCCAGACCCTTGGCCAGGGTCATCACGTCGGGTTCCACACCGAAGGTTTCATAGCCCCACAGGGTGCCCAGACGGCCCATCCCGGTTTGCACTTCATCGAAAATAAGCAGTAGGTTGTTGGCGTCACACCATTCGCGCAATCCCTTCAGATAGCCTTCGGTGGGGATGTTGACACCTCCCTCACCCTGTAAGACTTCCACCAAGACCGCACACGTCTTGTCTGTGGTTGCCTGCTGCACCGCGTCCAGGTCGTCGTATTGGACGTTGACAAACCCTGGCATCAGGGGGTGCCACGCTTCTTGATAGTGGGGTTGGCCGGTTGCGGCAATCATGCCCACGGTACGGCCATGAAAGGAGTTGAGCGCCGTGATGATTTCCTGAGCACCGTTGCGATGGAGACGTCCGTATTTGCGGGCGAGCTTCACCGCCCCTTCGTTGGCCTCAGCGCCACTGTTGGCGAAAAACACCCTATCCATGCAGCTGTTCTCAACCAGGGCTTCGGCCAATTGGAGCTGAGGGATGGTGTAGAACTGATTGGACGTCTGCATCAGGGTGCCGGCTTGCTTGCGAATGGCCGCGGTCACGTCGGGGTGACAGTGACCCAGGTTGCAGACTGCCCAGCCCGCGGTGAAATCAAGGTACTCTTTGCCATCCACGTCCCATACGTGGGCGCCCAAACCCCGTTCCACCACCACTTGTTGGCGGTTCACCACATGCATGTAATAACGGGCCTCTACGGCTTTCCAGTCGGTTGTCATGGGGTCTCCTCATGTCCTAAAAGGTCTTGGATTGCCTCAACTGTCTCGCCCACAGTGGCCAGCCCTTCTTGGAACGACTGCAGCACTTGGCGGAGCAGCGCTAGCTCCAGCCGGAGCTGCTCGGTGGCGATTCCGCTGGGTGGCGGGCCTTGGCCTGGTATCGCGGCAGGCGTCTGCTGGCCGGATAAGAGGCTGCGCAGCGCCTCCTTTAGGGTTGGTTCCATCACCACACGGTCTGCACTGGCCAGTATCACTCGTTTCAACTCGGGGAATTCCAGCAACTCAGCCTGTAAGTAGATGGGTTCGGCATAAAGCAGGCTCTCCCCCACAGGGATCACTAGCAGGTTGCCGCGGATAACCTTAGAGCCCGATTGGCCCCACAGCGTGAATTGCTCTGAAATGTCTGGATCATTATCGATTCTGGCCTCCACCTGGCTGGGGCCGTTGAACAGCCGGTCCGTGGGGAAATTAAAAACGAGAATATCCCCGTAGTGTTCGTCGTCGCTTCGGGCTGCCATCCACGCTACCAGGTTGGGTTTGTCTTGGGGAGTGAAGGGGAGAATCAGGACAAACTCCTCCTTTTCCTCTCCCGGCAGCTTCATAATAACGTAATACGGGTCTACTGGTTGGCTGATGCCTTCCAACACCACCTCATTGGGTATCGCCCACTGGTCTTCCTTGAGGAAGAACTCCTTGGGGTCGGTCATGTGGTACTGGAGGAAGGTCTGGGCCTGGGCCCGTAGCAGCACCTCGGGGTAGCGGATGTGGGCGCGAAGCCCCTCATCCATCTGGGAGATGGGCAAGAAGAGGTCAGGAAACGCCTTTTCGTACACCCGCAGCATCGGGTCGATCCGGTGGGGTTCGATGCTGTAGAAGGTGAGAGAGCCGTTAAAGGCGTCTACCACTACCTTCACGCTATTGCGCAGATAGTTGAAATCACGGTCATTGAGCCGCTTTGAGTAAGGGAGGCGGTCGGTGGTGGTGAACGCATCTTGAATCCAAAATAGCCTACCATCGTTGACCACGATATAGGGGTCGCGGTCCAGCCGCAGGAAGGGGGCCACGGTCTGAATGCGTTCGCGGATATCACGACGGTACAGCGCCTTGCTCTCGGAGGTGACCTGCCCGCTGATGAGGACGTTGATGTCCAGAAACTCCCAGGCAAAGGCGGCGCGGCGGAAAATGGTGGAGAGGGAAACGCCGCCTTCGCCCTCATACCGTTCAATGTAAACCGGTTGGCCATTCTGTTCGTTGGAGGGCCGGTCGAACTGGGCCTCTTCGGAATTTACGATGACGAAACTCTCCGCGCCCTCGCTGTAGTAGATGCGTGGTTGGTCGACTTGAAGACTGCCGGTGGGCGGTACATCCTTGAGGAAGAAGAGCGGTTGCCCCTCCGGGGTGAAGTCGGTGGCAGGGCTTACCACCACGCCGAAGCCGTGGGTGTAGACGAGCTTGCGGTTCACCCAATTTTGGGCGGATATGTCCAACCCGTCGGGGAATAGCTCTCGGGTACTCAGCAGCACCTGGCGGTTCTCCCCGTCGATTACGTAGCGGTCCACGTCAACGTCCAGAAAATTGTAGTACAGCCGTAGGTGTTGGATCTGGTTGTACACGTCAAGCAGGGGCCTCGGGTCCCATAGGCGGATATTGTTCACCGTCTGCGGGTTGGCCGCGATGTCCGCGGCCAGCGAATCGGGACGGACATCGAAGAGCTTTTCCTCCACCCGGTCCAGGTCGAAGCCAAACCGGGTCCATTCGATGTTGCGCGCCACGAACTCCCGCTCCCGCTCCAACTCGTTGGGTGAAACGACAAACCGTTGGTAGAACATGGGCACAAGCAGTCCGCCGATGATGCCCACGACCACCCAGAGACCGAAGGCGCCAACGACCACTTGGGTAGCCCGCTGGACAGTCCGAGTCCGAAGCGCTAGCAGCATTATCACGCCCGAAAGCAGTGCAATCCCCGTCAGAAGTCGAAGCATCGGAATCCGGGCGGAGATATCCGTGGCGGTGGCCCCGGTTACCGCGCCTGATGTGGAGAAGAGGGTTTCATAGGTATCGAGGAAATGGCCTCCGGCCAGCGTAAACATTAATCCAGCGCCGATGATGGCTACCAGTGCCTTCGGACCGGCCTGCGCCCACGGGCTGACTCCCCGGATGCTGTAGACCAGAAAGAACAGGGTGATGACCAGGAGCAGCAGCACCACCGTAGCCCCCATGAGCCACCCCTGGATGGTGTGCAGCATGGGCATGGTAAAGATATAGAAACCCACGTCGTTGTGAAACAGCGGGTCTTCGAGCCCAAAGGCGGTGGAGTTTATGAAGAGGAGGAACTGTTCCCACCGATTACTCAAGGCTGTAGCGAAGCTGAGAGCGGTGATGACCCCCGCCGTAATCATGCCAGCGATGAGCGAGCGCCTAAGCCACTCCAGCGTCGATGGGGGCATGCCCAGTTGGTTCGGCTCCCAAGAGGTGCGCCACGCGAACCAGAGGGACACAGCAGTAAGGGAGCCCATAACGATGAGTCCTGTGACGAAGAGCGAGGCCTTCGTCCACAGGATGGTGGTATAGACGCTCCGGAGTTCGAGGCTCGAGAACCAGAGGATATTGGTATACACGCTCCTAGCGAAGTTTAGGAGCAGAAATAACACGACCAGGACAGTGAGGCCGATGCTGATTTTGGCGAGGAGTCCCGTGTGCCGTGGCCAGCCACCCACCACGTCAAACCCGCTGTGAGGCGATTGGCCGTCTATCTCATCGCCTTCGCCGTTGTCTTCGGGATCCCGCATGTCCATTATCTACGTGATGAACGTGCCCGGTGATGTGCGCTGATCGCCGTTGCCACTCATGCAATCCCGGAGGGCCGAAGGCACCGTTCCGTTGATGATATGGGCCCTGGCTCCGTGGCCAGCGGCCAGCAGAGATGCCTCGAGCTTGGGAATCATGCCCCCCTTGATGGCGCCTGAACGGACGAGGTCGTCGGACTGGTGGGTGGACAGTCGCGGGATGAGACGGCCGTTGTTGTCCAGCACTCCGTCCACGTCGGTGAGAAAGACGAGGTGAGCCGCGCCCAGGGCGACCGCGATGGCCCCCGCTGCGGTGTCGGCGTTGAGGTTCAGCAGCTGATGACCTTCCTGTGCATTTACCGCCAGGGGCGCGATGACGGGAATGTATCCAGCGCTGATAATCGCTCTGATGGGTCCGGGCTCCACGTCAACACTACTGGCAACGAAACCCAGCTCAGGCCGGTCAGCGTGACCTCTAAGCGTGGGGCCGTCGGCTCCCGAGATCCCCACAGCCCTGCCGCCCAGCTGGAGGAGCTCGGCCACCAGCTGCTTGTTGATGAGCCCAGCCAAGACCGCTGTTACCACTTCTAGGCTCGGTGCGTCCGTCACGCGTAGGCCCTCCACGAACTGGGCCTGAATGCCCAGCTTGGCCATCCACTGAGTGACGGCAGCGCCCCCGCCATGGACGACGACGACTTGGAAACCCTGCTGTTGCAAGGCAACCACATCGGCTAGAGAGGTGTCCTGGCTCCCCAGGGTGCTGCCGCCGATTTTGACGACGGATATGGTGTTGGAGGTGGACATCTTACGTGGTGTAGGCGCTATTGAAGGTCACATACTCTTCGGTCAGCTCACAGCCCCAGGCTGTAGCCGTGGCATCGCCGAGGTGAAGCTGGAGGGTAAAGAGAACCTCTGGATTCTGCATGAGAACGATAACCGACTCCCGGTGGAAAGGGATAGGCTGGCCTTTTTCCATGATGGTGACGCCGTTGATATAGAGGCTTACCTTGGATTCCTCCAGGTAGCCGCCGCCGCGTCCTGCCGCCGCGATGATGCGGCCCCAATTGGGGTCGTTGCCGTGAACGGCGCTCTTGACTAGCATGGAGCTGGCCACGGCCCTGGCTATTTTGCGAGCGTCCTCCTTGGTTTTGGCCCCTTCGATTTGGGCTGCGAAAATCTTCGATGCCCCCTCCGCATCCCGAAGCATCTCCTTGGAGAGAAAGACGCATAATTCCATGAGGGCCGTGCGGAACCGTAGGGCTTCGGGTGACGTGGCCAAGAGCGGCCTGTTCCCTGACCGGCCGCTGGCGAACATTAGCGCCGTGTCGTTGGTGCTCTCGTCGCCGTCAATGGAGGTCATGTTGAAGGTCTCGCTGGCAACCTCCTTGAACAGGGCGCTTAAGTAGTCTTTCTCCACGGCGGCGTCCGTGGTTATGAAGGCCAGCATGGTTGCCATGTTGGGGTGAATCATCCCCGAGCCCTTGATGCACCCGCCTATGGTTACAGTGTTCCCTTCAATCTGCAAACGGACGGCTGCGGACTTGGGACGGCGGTCGGTGGTCAGAATGGCACGAGCGAACTCGTCGCCGCCTTCCGGGGAAAGGCCGATGTTGGGGAGGCCTGAGCGAATCAGGGCCATGGGTAGCTCACCGCCAATGAGACCCGTGCTGCACATACAGATTTCCTCTGGGCCGATGCCGGTATGCTCAGCGGCGAGTAGCATGGTCTCCTGGGCGTCGGTGAAGCCCTGCTCGCCCACCGAGGTATTGGCGACGCCGCTGTTCACCACCACGGCCCGCACCTTGCCGCCCTGCATCAGCTGTTGGGAGACGATGACGGAGGGTGATTTGATGAGGTTGGTGGTGAATACGCCGGCGGTGACGCAAGGGGTCTCAGAGAGCAGGATTCCCAGGTCCCGCTTGTCTTCGGTATAGGACTTCATGCCCGAATAGGTGGCGCCAGCAGAAAATCCAGCAGGGCTGGTTACCGTTCCGTCGGGTAAAAAGTCGATGTTTGCATCCAAGGTGTGTGCCTCTATTTCGTGGTGGTGGCGTGGCTCACAGACCGCGCAGTATAGCATTTGTCAATTGGGATGTTACGGCGCTCAACAAAATAGAAAGAGCCCTTCCCTGCCGAGGAGGATTCCCTTTCGATTCCGTTGGTATTGGAGCGTTAGCCTTTCCTGGTCGCCGTGCCGAAGCTTTTATTTCCAAAGCGTTCGGACAGGGCAGGATGCTGGCACCATATACAACTTCCGTGATGTGGCACTCGCGAGAAAGGGGAATAACTATTTGTACCTAGGAGAAAGATTATTACGAAAAAAGAATTTAATGCTGGTTAAAGCGCGAATAACGGCAAAATATTCATGCACTAGCGACCTGGTTCTAGATATCGACGATGCGGATACTTTTCACGTGGGGAATGGAGAGAAACTCCGCCAGCACCTTCTCTGGCACCGGGTCGTCCAGTCCCACCACCATAGTTGCCACGCTTCGAGGTCCGGAGCGGGCAACCTCCATGAAGCTGATGTTGATGTCGTGCTCGCCAGCGATGGTGCCCACGCGGCCAATCATCCCTGGCCGGTCTTCGTGCTCGGTGAACATCATGTACTTACCGGTGGGCTGCAGGTCAAAGTGGAAATCGTTGACCCTAGTCAGGTGCACCAGGTTGTGTAGCGCTGTCCCACTCAACGTGGTGGTTGTCTCGTTCGTCCGGACCTCTACGGTCACCATATCTTTGAAGTCATCGCCTTCTGTCTGTTCTTCCTCCACCACATGCAATCCGCGTTGTTTGGCGGCCACGTTGGCGTTAAGCAAATTCACCCGGTCGTTGGAGATACGGCTGATCACGCCGGCCACAGCCGCCGCGGTGAGGAGCGAGGTATCGTGGCGGGCGATGCTGCCGGAGCAGCGGATCGCAACGGTTTCGAGTTGGCCGATGGCAAGCTGGATGGCCGTTTTCCCCAAGAAGGAGGCGACCGCGATATAGGGTGCCAGGGCCTCCTGGACCTCTGAGGGCACGTAGGGTGCGTTGACAGTGTAGGGGGCCGATTTGCCGGTCAGCACGGCCAGCACTTGGTCTGCTAATTCCACGGCGACCTCCACCTGTGCCTCTTCGGTGGAGGCCCCCAGATGCGGTGTAGTAATAAGCTTCGGGTTGCTCAGCAGTGGCAGGTCCTTGGGGGGCTCGGACGCGAACACATCCAGTGCGGCTCCTGCTACCAGGCCCGAGGTGAGTGCCTCGTCCAGCAAGGTCTCATCCACCAGCCCGCCACGGGCGGCGTTGACGATGCGTATGCCCCGTTTCACAAGCTTGAACTGCTCTGCGCCCAGGAGCTGCTTGCTGCCCGCTAAGAGTGGCGTGTGGATGGTAAGAAAGTCAGACTCGCTGAGGAGCTGGTCCATCTCCGCCAGCTCCACTCCCAGCGCTCGCGCCGACTCCAGGGGCACGAAGGGGTCGTGGGCAAGGACGCGCATCTGGAAGGACCGGGCCCTGCGCGCCACCTCCGAACCGATCTTTCCGAGGCCGATGATTCCCAGAGTCTTGTTCCGTAACTCCACGCCCATAAAGTTTCGGGGGGACCATTGGCCCTCCTTCATGGAGGCCTGGGCCTGGGGGATGTTCCGGGCCAGCGACAGCATCAGGGCCATGGCATGCTCGGCAGCTGCGATGGTGTTGCCCGTAGGGGCGTTCACGACGGGGATGCCCTGGCGAGTGGCGGCGTCCAAATCGATGTTGTCGACACCGACTCCGGCCCGTCCGATAACCTGAAGACGCTCGCCCGCTTCAATAATGTCCGCGGTGACCTTGGTGGCGCTGCGGACCACCAGCGCATCGTAGGCTCCGATAGCCTCTCGCAGTGGTTTGGGCTCCTGACCGGTGTTGACGTCCACCTGGTGGCCAGCAGCGGAGAGCCGCTCGATCCCTTCTTTGGCGATAGGGTCAGCGACGAGGATGCGTGCCATACGTTCTCTCCAGAGGGGGCATGAATTGGGGCGTTGTTATCGGCTGGCCACGGGTGCGAAACCCAATCGGGGAAGCGCCTCGCGCAAGGCGGAAATCACCCCGTCGATGTCGGCCTCGGAGACGTATCCCATGTGGCCTATTCGGAACACGCTGCCCGCCAGCCGTCCACGGCCCTCGGCCGCGATGATGTCGTACTCGTCGCGCAGCATGCCGAGGAGCGCGGAGTCGGAGATGCCCTCCGGAAGCCAGGCGGCAGTCACGGTGTTGGAGGCGTTCTTGAGATCCGCGGCCACCAACTTTAGGCCCATGCCGGTCAGTCCGTCCCTAGTGTACTGGGCGATGCGGCTGTGGAAATCGTACACCGCTTGCATATCGCCCTGAGCGAGCATCCCCTGGACAGCGTGGTCCAGGCCAAATATGAGCGAGATAGCTGGTGTCCAGGGCGTCTCACCCTTGGCTGCTGAGGCCTTGGCCTGGGTCAGATCAAAGTAAAACTTGGGCATGGTCGACTTGGCCACGGCTTCCCAACCGCGGGGGCTCACGGAGATCATCGCCAGCCCAGGCGGGCACATCCAGCCCTTCTGGGAGGCAGCGGCCACTACATCCAGGTCCCACTCGTCGACCGGCAGCCGTATGGAGCCGAGCGAAGAGATAGCGTCCACCAGGATGAGTTTGTTGAACTCGCCTTTGATAATCCCCGCCAGGGCCTCCAGGTCGTTGGTGATGCCCGTGGATGTCTCGTTGTGGGTGACCAGCACCGCGGTGACTTCCGGGTGGTCCTTGAGCCCTTGGCGCACGGCTTCTGGGTCAGCCGCCTCCCCTTCCGGGAACTTGAGGTCTATCACGTCTGCGCCATAGGTCTTGGCGATGCGCGAGAAACGGTCGCCGAAATTGCCGATGCTGATCGCCAGTACCTTTTCTCCTGGGGAGAGGGTGTTGGTGACCGCCGCTTCCAGCGAACCGGTGCCGGACGAGCTGAGCACCATGACGTCGTTCTCGGTCTGGAACGCTCGCTGAAGGTTGACCGCCAGGCGGTTGAGCATCTCCTTGAAGGCGACGCCCCGGTGGTCAATCATGGGCTTGCTCATGGCTGCGACGACATCGTCGGGCACGGGTGTCGGGCCCGGTAGGCGCAAATTAGCCATCGTTTCTCCTCAGCATGTGGGGTTAACGGGGGTTGTTAGAACTGGAGTATAGGCTGCCAGAGTACGCCACACAACGGGGAGCATTGAGTGGGAAGCTCCGTTTTCACGTAAAGCGGCTGTTGAGGCCTACAGGTGGCGGATGCGTGGTTCCCACACCGCTACGGCCAGGACAATAGCCACGCAGGCCGTGCCAATGCTCACGAAGGCGACCCCTATGCCGAAGGTATCAGCGAGGAAGCCGCCGAAGACCGCCGCCACGGGCATCATGCTCTGGCTGATGACCGTGAGCCCCATCACGCGCCCCCGCAGCTCGCTGGGGGTGTTGCGGAGCAGCAGACTGCTGTTGGAGGCGCGGAATATTGTCTGGGAGCCGCTGGCCACCAGGATGAGCGGGACGGCGGCCCAGAACCATTGCACGCCGCCTAGGGCGATGATGGTTACTCCGTAGAGGACTCCGACACCCAGCTCCAAGAGCCCCTGTCGAGGGATGACTCCCCGGGAGGCGATGGCAAGCCCCGCCACCAAAGCACCAACACCGGCCACGGAGAGGAGTGCCCCGTAGGCGCCGGCACCCATGTCCAAAGTGCGTACGGCGAACACGGGCAATAGCGTTTGGAAGCTGAAGGCAAAGGCCAGCGGGCCGATGGGCATCAGCAACAGCGCGAGAATGAGCCGGTTCCCCATCACGTATCCGATGCCCTCTTTCAAATCGTCCAAGAGGGACGCGCTACGCTGGCGCACCTCAATCGGAGGAATGTGGATGTGCACAGTGGAAAGCAGCATGAGGGCGTAGAATCCACTGCTGAGCGCGTAGGCCCAGCCGGCGTTGGAGTAGACGATGAGCAACGCGACCAATGCCGGACCGCCTAGACGCGTGGCGTTGATGGCAATGGAGTTTAAGGAGAGCGCCTGTAGGACGTATTGCTGCGGCAGCAGCGAGGGGATGAGGGCGGTGCGGACGGGTTGGTTGATGGACTGGCCGAAGGATAAGGCGACGGCGCTGGCGTACAGGTGCCACAGCTCCAATCGTCCACTGATGACCACCCAGGCCATGAGGCTAAACACTAGGAACGACCATGTTTGGATGATGAGCAGTAGCTTGCGCTTGTTGAAGCGGTCGGCGAGCACCCCACCCCAGAGTCCGAGCGCCAGCGATGGGCCGACACGCATGAGGTTGACGATTCCCAGCTGGAGGGCGGAGCCGGTCAGTTCCAAGGTGAGCCAGTTCCGGGCCACCTGCTCCGTCCACATGGAAGAGGCCTGGGCCACCTGCCCGAACCACAGCAGCCGGAAGTCGCGGTAGGCCAGGGAGGTGAAGGGGCGCAGCAGCCCGCCACGTGGTTGGCGCTCCACGTCCTGAGAATCGACCGGGGTTGAAGGGGGTCGCTGGGAGTTCAGGGCATTCACAATATCGGATGGATTGGGACTCGGACAGGATACTATGCTGGCCGGAATGCTCGGGTTGACAACCGACGCTGTTCCATAGAGTCTACCGCCTATTCTGCCTGCTTCAGCGAGCAACCAGGCCCAGGAGGGTTTTCATGGTCTACGTGCTTCCCCTTGAACAGGCCCACGGCGACGAGGCGTGGCAAGCCGGCCCCAAGGCTGCCAACCTCTCAGCGCTGTTGGCCGCCGGATTCACTGTCCCCCGGGGCTTTGTTATCACCGTCGACGCCATGGACCACTACCTAGAAGAGGCGGGGTTGGCAGAGCGGGTGTCGGGATTCCTCGACGCCTTGGAGCTCGCAGCTCCCGAGGACATCGACGCGAAACCGCAGGCGCTTCGAGACCTGGTGCACTCAGGGGAGCTCCCAGTCGACCTGAGCAGACCTATCCTTCAGGCCTTCGAGAGCCTGGGCGGCATGCCCATTTCCGTGCGGTCGTCGTCGACGATGGAAGACCGACCCGACGGTACTTTCGCTGGCCAGCACGATTCCTTCTTGAATATCCAGACCGAAGACGCACTTCTGAATGTCCTCAAGCAGTGCTGGGCATCCCTGTGGACTGACCGAGCCGTGCATTATCTGAAGAGGCTGGGGATATCGCTGAAGCAGATTAAGATGGGCGTGTTGGTGCAGGTGTTGGTGCCAGCCGAGACCTCTGGGGTTGCCTTCTCCCTCAACCCGCTCACCGGCGAGGCCACCCAGGTCTCGGTGTCGGCCTCCTATGGCCTGGGCGAGTCTACCGTTTCCGGTGCGGTCACGCCTGACCACGCGTTGGTTTTGCGCGATGGGCCTCAGCTACTGGAGTACACGCTCGGCACCAAAGCATCCGTGGTGCGTCCCGCCGCCTCTGACGGCACCGTGCTGGAGGAGATACCCAGAGGGCAGCGTGAGTCAGCCGCGCTTAGCGAGGCCCAGACCCTGGAAATAGCCAGCCTTGCGGTGAGCGTGGAAGAGCACTGGAAGGGCGTGCCCCAAGACATTGAATGGGCCTACCACGCAGGGCAGCTTTATTTGCTGCAAGCGCGGCCTATGGTGCACGCCGCTTTGCCGGAGAGGGGCCTGGCTTGGGAGAGCCCGATACCGGGGGCAACTTGGCGCCGGAACTGGCGGCTGGGGGAGTGGCTGCCCGAGCCAGTGACGCCCCTGTTCAGAACATGGCTTCTCCCCATGTTGGTCAACTCCAGGGAGGAGTTCGGCACGGGTGAGCTGGGCTGGCAGATGCGCACCACCTTTTCCATGCCCCAGCCCTGGTTCTGCATCGTCAATGGGTATTTTTACACCCGTCAGGACAGACCGTTCCGTCCCCCTGCAGCCCCTTCGGCCACCCTGGGGGAGAGAACTGCCACGAGAGGCATGGGCAATTACGAGAACCTGAACAGGTGGCGCAATGAGTACCTTCCCGCCTACCTCAAACGGCTCCACGGACACCTGGAGTACGATATTGCATCCGCGAGCTCCGAAGATCTGGTGGCCTTCTTCGATTCGCTGACCCGGGAGTCGGGTGAGTTCTGGTATCTGATGGCCCCCATTGGCTATGGCTTTGAGTCCAGCTTCGCTGAGTACTATGCAAGCGTCATCCCAGAAGCATTGCGTCCCCACTACACGACCTTCTTCAAGGGCTTTCCCAGCAAGGTGATGGAGGGAGAGGAGGCGCTGCGTGCGCTTGCCATGCGCGGGAAGGAGGACGGTTCTCTGGCGGAGCGCCTCTTGGCAAGCACTGCCCAAGCCGTTGTCCAAGAGCTGGAGCAGATGCCGGACTGGCTCCGGCAAGGGCTGGATGCCTACCACGGCGAATACGGGCATCAGGTGTACAACCTGGACCTTTCCTTTCCCACCATGGGGGAAGCCCCCGTGGGGACCATCGCCGCTTTGCAGAACTATCTGCGCTATGAGACTCAGTCGCCAGCGATGTTGCTGAAGGCCTCTGCTGAACAGCGGGAAGCCGCCGAACGGCAAGTGTTGGCGTTACTGGCTGACCAACCCCAGGAACAGGAGTATCTGCGCCAATCGATCAGGGGTTTCCAGGCCAGTGCGGCCTCGCGCGAGGACGCCGGATTCTACCTGCAGCGTCCCTGGCCGCTGCTCAGGCGCGTCGTCTTGGAGCTGGGCCGTCGCATTGCCGAGGCCGGTGTTCTGGAAGCGCCGGAGCAGGTCTTCTTCGTGGAGAAGGAGGAGCTGGACGGAGTGCTGGGAGCCCTGGGGCGGGGGGAGCCGGTCTCGATGCTCCATGACGTGGCCGAAGGCCGCAAGCACACCTGGGAGGAGCATCGGAAGCTGGCTGCTCCGGCCAGTATCCCTGAGGACAACGCGAAGGAAGGGATGGACGCCACAGCTGAGTTGATACAGGATGCTGAAGGAACCCGGATCATCGGCCAATCAGCCAGTCCCGGCCGGGGGCAGGGCACAGCCCGAATCATCCACTCACCCGATGAGCTGGGCCGATTCGCCAAGGGCGATGTTCTGGTGACCACGGCGGCCAGTCCTGCCCTCACACCCCTCTTGCTGCTGGCCTCCGCTCTGGTGACCGAGGCCGGCGGCGGCGCCAGCCATTCGACACTGGTAGCGCGGGATTTGGGCGTTCCGACGGTGGTGAACACCGGCATTGCGACCCGGGTTATCCGCGATGGCCAGCAGGTTGAAGTGGATGGCACCCGAGGCATCATCCGGCTTCTCTAGCCAGGGCGTGCCTAGGATCCACAAGGGTATCCCCTTGGCCCACCTGCGGGGACTCGGAATGCAAAATTACCAGCTTGCTGCGCGCATCCTGCCGAAAACGCGGGGCTTGTTGGAGGGGTGCCTGACCTTAATTCGAGGAGAGCTACTCTAGCCCTTCTGCTTTGTAGAGTTGCGCCAATTTCACGTAGCTGGACGAGATGTGCTCAATCAGCAAGTGGTGTCGCTTAAGTAATCTGCCCTTAATCTCCGCGGGGAGCCCCGCGGTCAAGGACCCTTCGGCTACCTGCTTGCCCGCCAGCACCACAGCGCCCGACGCCACAATGCAATGGTTGGCGATGACCGCACCGTCGTTCACTACGCATCCATTGCCCAGAAGCGTGTGGTCGCCCACTCTGGCTGCGTGGCAGACTACACCGTGTCCCAGAGTCACGTAGTTGCCCAAGGACGCGCCCGCATCGGAGTGCACCACGCTGTTGTCTTGAATATTGGTGTGACTTCCAATGGTGATGCGGCCGTGGTCTGCACGAATGACCGCGCCGGGCCACACACTCGAGTGCGGCCCCATGACCACGTCGCCCACTACATAGGCCGCCTCACTGATGTAGGCTGTGGGATCGATTTGGGGCGTTTTCCCGTTTAGAGCGCGAATCATGAAATTGCAACAAGCCTAACGCCAGCGGCCCCAGCCTGCAACGCCCGTCATTGACAGACCACCGTGACCGCCCCCATAATCCGCGCACTAGAATTTAAAAGGCTGCGAAGGTGGAGAGTAGGCCTCAAGGCGAGACTCAGAGAGCCGGGGGAAGCTGTGAACCTGGTGTCTGCCGGAGAGACTGAAGGGACCCGGGAGCTTCGGTTCCAACGCCCCGGAAGGTCGGGGTAAGAAGGGTGGCAACGTGGTTGACCCCGCCCCTTTAATAAGGCGGCGGGTTTTTTATTTGCAAGATGTGCCCTGAACCCATAACCAGTATTTGGCGGTGGGCTAAACTGTCGGACGGTGGTCTCATAAGTTCGAGCCCCTCGTATGTGGGTTTGGGGCCGCGCCCCGAAAGGAGGTCTCAGATGGTGACCCGTGTGTACTCGGCCATGCGTCCCACGGGACGGCTGCACCTCGGCAACTACTTCGGTGCGCTGAAAAACTGGGTGGACCTTCAAGACCAGTACGAATGCATCTTTGGCGTGGCGGACGCCCATGCCCTTACTACACTCCAGGGCCAGGAGCACAAGGAGATAGTGCCCAACGGCAAGGAGATGGTGCTGGATTGGTTGGCTGCGGGCTTGGACCCCGAGAAGTGCATCATGTACGTTCAGTCCCACGTGAAGGAGGAGCTGGTGCTCTACGGGTTGCTGGGCATGAGCACGCCCTTGGGTTGGCTGATGCGTGTGCCTACCTTCAAGGACCGCGTACGGCAGATGGGCGAGGATGAGGAGCACGTCGGATTCGGCCTGGTGGGCTATCCCGTGCTGCAGACCGCCGACATTATTCTTTTCAAGGCTGACGCCGTTCCGGTGGGAGTGGACCAGGTGCCCCACGTAGAAATTTCCAGGGAGATCGCCCGTCGGTTCAATCGATTGTTCGGCGAGACTTTTCCCGAGCCCCAGGCCCTGCTCACCGAGACCCCGTCCATTGCCGGCACCGATAGCGTCAACAAGATGAGCAAGAGCTTGGACAATCACATCGAGATTTCGGCCACTGAGGAGGAGACTACCCGGCGGGTTATGACTATGGTTACCGATCCTCAGCGCGCTCGGCGCACCGATCCCGGTCGGCCCGGGGTGTGCAATGTGTTCGCCCTCCACAAGATTTTCACCCCCAATAAGCTGGATGAAATCCACCGGTTGTGCACCACCGCGGGTATCGGTTGCGTGGAGGATAAGCAGCAGCTTTCCGAGGGCATCAACCGTTACCTGATGGAGTTTCGTGAGCGCCGCCGGGAGCTGGAGAAAAAGCGAGGCTACGTGGAAGAGGTGCTGGCCCACGGCGCCGAGCGGGCGCGAGCTATTGCCCGTAACACCCTGGACGAGGTCTATGAGCGCATGGGGCTGGCCGGGTCATGAGTGAACTGCATATAAGGGGTACCAGTCTGCCTTTGGGTACAGGTGGCCTCACGGCGTTGGAGACCGCCGAAGAGGCTGCCAGGGCTGCGGGGCGCATCATTCGCGAGCGGTTCGATGCATCCATCGGAACTGCGGGGCTCATCGAAGTGTCGTTTAAGGGACGGAACAACATCGTCACCGATGTTGACCACGCCGCCGAGGAGGCTGTCATCGCGGTGCTCCGGCGCGAATACCCGCAGCATGGCATCTGGGCGGAAGAGTCAGGACGGTTCCAGAGGGAGAGTTCTTTCACCTGGATCATCGACCCCCTGGACGGTACCCGGAACTTCGCCAGTGGTATACCCCATTTCGCGGTGAGTCTGGCCCTGGTGGACGGCGATACCCCGGTCCTCGGCTGCACCTACGACCCCATGCGCGATGAGCTCTTCTCCGCGGAGGCGGGCCGTGGGACCCACGTGAACGGCGAACGGGTGCTGGTAGCCCAAGCGGAAGCCCTGGAGCAGTGTATCTTGGGCTTCGATCTGGGCTACGTCGACGATAAGGCAGTCTGGCTAATGGATATGCTCCGAGGCCTCTGGCCGAACATGCAGGCCTTTCGCATCGTGGGTTCGGCTGCTTTAGGGTACGCCTATGTTGCCGCTGGTCGATTTCACCTCTATGCGCACCACCATCTGCAACCGTGGGACGTGGCCGCCGGGCTGGTGCTGAGTGCTGAAGCCGGTGGCGTGGCAACTACCCTTCAGGGAGCCGAGCCAAGGGTGGAAAGCACCGCCATTGTCGCTGCAAGCCCAGCTATCCACGCTAAATTCATGGCGGCCACTAGCGAAACTCATTGGCGAAGCATCCTCTAACTAGTCTTCGAACTCCACCGGCTCCTAATATAATATGTAGGGGACGGGGATTCTTATGAGGATACTAGCGGGAATACGGCAGGTCGGTGATTGGCTGCGCAAAGCGCTTTACCGGCTTCCGGCTCCGCCAGTCCTGAGAGCGTTGGGTGAGCTCATCTGGCGCACCCTGCGCAACTTTGGCCGGAATGAGGGGACGCAGATGGCGGCCGGTTTGGCCTACTACATTCTCTTCTCGCTGTTCCCAATTGCCCTGGGTGCCATCGGTGTTGCAGGCTATTTCGTTGGTTCCGAAGAGGCCCAGACTCAACTCTTTGAGTTTTTCGAAGACCAGCTGCCGGGCCTGGCCGATAGTGCTATCATCCACGATAACATCACCGGCCTGGCCGACGCCCGCGGAGCGATCAGCCTGTTTTCGCTGGTCGCACTCTTCATTGCCGGTAGAGCGGTGTTCGGCTCCTTGCACCGCATCATGAACCGGGCCTGGCGCGTGCAGGAGCAACGGCATTTCATGGTTCAGCAGCTTCGTGCCTTTGGCATGGCCGGGAGTGTTGGATTCTTTTTGACGGTGTCGGTCTTTCTTAGCAGCTTCGGTCGGACGGTGGCCGGAGAGGATGGGTTTTTGGGTGTCCGGGTGGACCTGTTCCAATGGCTATCGACTACTCTATTCGGGGTTGTTCCTGTCGTTTTCAGCACCATCCTGTTCCTGGTGATCTACCGGTTTATTCCCAATGCCAAGGTGCGCTGGAGCGATATTATCCCCGCGTCGCTCCTGGCGGGGATGATGTTCGAGTTGTCGAAAGTTGGCTTCGTCTTCTACCTGGATAACTTTGCGAACTTTGACCGTGTCTACGGCAGTATCTCCACGTTGATGCTGCTGCTCTTGTGGGCCTACGTGGCCTCCATCATCCTGGTGGTGGGTGCCGAGACTGCTAGCGAGTACGGACGCTCGCGCCAGAGCGGGCTTCTGCACTTCCACGGAAACTTGCGGCCCGTCAGGGGTGGACTGGGGCCTCGGATGAGTGATTGGCGGTGGGTTGGGTAAAGCTCAGCGCAGAAATGCGATGAGTGTGACCACGGCGAAGGTCATGAGGATGGCCGCCACAGCCGTGCCCAGAGAGGGCCGTCCAACCTGGGATACCCGGGTGTCGGCCAAAGGACGGAGCTTGCGCCGAAGGCTATTCCATGCCGTTTCGGGCTCAATGGCGAGCTTTCCGCCGTAGGACGTTAGGGCGTTGGCCAGCCGCTCAGTGCCGGAGAAGAGCGTTTCCAGGGGCTCTTGGACAAACATGCGCACCAGTTTGTTAGCCTTCCGGTAGAGCCAGTCCACGTCCAGGAGCATCTTGCGCTCCGGCGCCAGCACCCGTCGCAGGAGCCAGAAGGCCAGACCCGTGAAGAGCAGGAGTTGCAGCGTGAGCACCACGTGGAGTGCCGTGTAGGGCTCGTAATCGAGCTCAAAGGGCAGCCGGTCATACAGGAAATCGGGGTAGACGCCAAGTCCAATGCTGCCCAGTGCTGCGAGCGTCATGGCTGTCAGCATTCCCCAAGGAAGCCTCTGGAGCATCCGTGTTTCCCCATCGGGCGTGCCCAACCAGATGAAGTACGGCAGCCGCAGCCCGACACTTAGAAAAGTCCCCGCCGTGGCCGCATACAGTATCAGTACCAGCCAGTCTCGATGCTCCTCCTCGGCCGCAAGAATAACCACCGATTTGGTGACGAAGCCGCTCAGGAGAGGCAAGGAGGACGCGGCGAGGGCGCCTGCCATGAAGAGGATGAGGACCAATCGCATGGAGCCGCCCAATGTCCCGAGCTCCGTGAGCTTGCTCCTGCCGGTGGCATAGAGCACAGATCCGGCACCCATGAACAGTAGCGATTTGTATAGCACGTCTGCCACGGCCAGCGCGGCCACGCCGTTCAGGGCTACGCCGGTGCCCAGGCCCACCCCCACCACCATGAAGCCCACCTTACTAATGACGTCGTAGGAGAGCACCCGCCGGATATCGTTGGCCTGTACGGCGAACACCACGCCGTACAGCGCCATGGCCGCTCCAGCCCAGATGAGTATATCCCAGCCAGCGAACCCTCGGGCCAGCACGTAAACCGCCGTCTTGGTGGTGAGCACGCTTAGGAACACAGCTCCCGTTACGGTGGATTCAGGATAGGCATCGGGAAGCCACGCATGCAAGGGCGGGATGGCCGCATTCAGTGCCACCCCCCCTAGTATCAGCCAGCCGGCGGTGTTCTCTTGGAAGTGCTCGAACAACAAGCTCCCCGTCTCGCCAGCATGCCAAAGGACACCGAGTAGCAGCAGCGCGCCGCCCGCCACGTGAACGAACAGATAGCGGTTGCCTGCGGCCTGGGCTGTGGAGGAACCCCGTGCCCAGATGAGGTAGACCGAGGTGACGGCCAGCACTTCCCAGAAGACCACCAGCGTCAGGAGGTCTCCGGCGAAGACCACGCCCTGCGCCGCGCCCGCATAAAGCAGCGCGGTGACTTGCTGGCCGCGTTCCTTCATATGCAGCGCGTAGATGCCGCCCAGAAGCGTTACTACCGCGAATATGTAGCCGAAGAGCAGGCTCAGATTGTCCACCCGGACCGGCATGACGTCCATGTCCAGGAAGCGGCCGTGGAGCGAGTCGCCCGCCTCGACGCTGAAGGCCAGGTAGGCCAACAGTACGCCGGGGCCTAGTAGGAAGGCCCAGGGGCGAGCGCGGTTGGGCAGAACAGCCACCAACACAGCCGTTCCAAGTAGTATGAGGCTCGGTGGGAAGCTAGGCATCGTCGTCACGCCCCTGGTAGTAGTCCTCATCCTGGCCCAGACAGAGGCGACTCAACAGCATGGCGCTGGCGATGATGAGGACGCTGCTTACCAGCCCCAGCGCCATGAAGGAACCACGAAGATGCCCTCCGGCGAACGCCGGACGGAGCTGGTTTCCCGCGGAAACTAGGTCGGCGGCGAGTATGAGGAGGGCGGCAGCGATGGTTGCGAAGAGCCACAGTCTCATGGACCGCCTCCCGCCAGAGTTGTCGAATCGGGGCTGGTCACCGATTGGGATATCTGCTCCGCCAGTTCAAAGAACCGGAAGGGAAAATCGGGAGAGGTGCCGAGCCATAGCGCCAGTCCCGCAGTGACGGCCAGGGGTAGCACCATAGCCGTTGATGCCTCGGCGTAGCGGGGAAAGGCGGGAGAGGAGCGCCAGAATGCGCGGAAAACCACAGGGAAGAGGTAGCTTGCGGTGAGGACGCCGCTCACCATGTACAGAATGAGAAATACCTGGTGGCCCACTTCAGCGGCGCCCAGACCCAGGTACCACTTGCTGGTGAACAGCACGAAGGGCGGGATGCCTGCCATGCTTAGCGCCGCCAGCGCAAAGGCCCCCATGGTGATAGGCATCTGACGTCCGATTCCCGTCATCTCGCTGACGTTTTCCCGGTGCGTGCGCGCGTGAATGGCCCCGGCGCACATGAAAAGCGTGATCTTGGTAACTCCGTGGCCAACTAGGTGGAGGATTGCGCCTATCCACGCCGTTGGTCCCAAGAGCGCCACGCCCAGCGCGATGTAGGAGAGGTGGCTGATGGTGGAGTAGGCTAGGCGGCGCTTTAGGTTATCGTGGCGGAGTGCCAGAACGGAGCCGATGATGAGAGTGCTTCCCGCCGCGGTGGCTAGTACCTGCCAGGCCCCCATCTCCTGAAGTAGCCCGACACCGAAGACGAAACCAACCATCCGGATGACGCCAAATGCGCCCGCCTTCACCACTGCCACCGCATGGAGGAGCGCGCTGACTGGGGCTGGCGCCACCATCGCCGACGGCAGCCAGCCATGCAGCGGCATGATGGCCGCCTTCACGCCAACGCCTCCTATCAAAAGGGCGAACAGCCCCCAACGTTGGAGGTCGCTCTCCAGACCAGAGAGGAACCCGCCCGGTCTGAATGTCGCGTCGATGCCTAGTATCTGGACCCATGCGGTCGCGCCGATGAGCGCCAGACCGCTGGAGAGGGTGTAGAACAGGTACTTGCGCCCCGCCCGCACGGCCTCTTCCGTCTCATGATGGACAACCAGAGGGTAGGTGAACAGGGTTAAGAGCTCATAGAACAGCACGAAGGTCAGTAGATTGGCCGAGAATGCCACGCCAATCGTCGCCGTCATGCTTAGGGCGAAGACCGTGAAGAAGCGAGTCTGGCTCGCCTCTTGCAGGCTCCGCATGTAGCCCACCGAATAGACCGAGACCACCAGCCACAGCGACGATGCCAACAGCGCGAACACCATTCCCATGGCATCGGCACGGAGCACAAGCTCGATACCGGGAGATAGCTCGAAAAGCTGGGTTTCGGGGACTCGTCCGTTGAGCACATCGGGCAGCATGAAGGCGACCAGTGCCACTTGTACCGCCGCCGCTAGCGTGCTCCAGCCGTCCCGAAGTTTGGGGGTGCGGTGCGAGAGTAAGACCAGGGTCGCCGCTCCAACAGAAGTGAGTAGCGCCAGAAGTGGCAGCGGAGAGTCGAAGACCTCGGTCATCAGACCCCTCGCTCCAGCACTCTGGTAACGATGGCGCTATTCATCAGCCCTAGCGCCACCGTCGCAAGCCCTAGCACCAGCATTGGGACGAGCATGGAGACCGGGGCTTCCCGTACCGCCGTCACCGTTTGGGTTGTGACGCCACCGCGGCCGCCCATGGCGGGGTCCGGCTCGGGCGGATAGGAACGGAGATAGACCCGTTCAAGTATCCGGAACAAGTAGACGGCGGTGAGCAACGAGCTGACCAGGACCACCACTGCTACCGGCCACTGGCCGGCATCGATACCCGCCTGGACCAGGTACCACTTGCTGAAGAACCCCGCCGTGGGTGGGATGCCCACCAGCGATATGGCGCCAAAACTGAAGGCCATCATGGTGATGGGCATACGCTTGCCCAGGCCCGTCATGCGCTCGATTTCGGAGCTGCCGGTTGACTGCCGAACGCTGGCCGCCGCCAGGAAGAGGGTGGCTTTCATCACGGCATGGTTCATCACGTGAAGAAGTGCTGCCACGAAGGCCAGGGGGCTTGCCAGGCCGATGGCCACCGCGATCAACGAGATCTGGCTTACGCTGCTATAGGCCAGCATCCGTCGAAGGTCGCGCTGGGATATGGCCGCCACCGACCCAGCGATGACACCGATGAGCCCCAGGACGATCAGTGCATCGGCTATGGGCACTTCGTCTTGGAGGTAGGTTGGGGAGAAAACGCTGAGGAACATGCGCAGCATGGCGTAGGCCGCCACCTTGGTCATGATGGGTGCTATCAGCGAGTTCACCGAGGAGGAGGAGTATGTGTAGGCGTCGGGCAGCCACAGGTGCATGGGAAAGAGGGCCATCTTCAAGCCCAGGCCCACGAAGATGAGAACCGCACCAGCCTGCACAGAGCGCAGCTCGGCAACTTCTGGCATGCGCGCGGCCATGTCGGCCATATTGAGGGTGCCGGTGGCGAAGTACAAAAAACCCACGCCCAGTAGATAGAGCGCACCACCGATGGTGCCTAAGATTAGGTACCGGAACCCAGCCACCATGGCGCGCTGGTCGCCGATGAATACCAGGGTATACGCGGCCAGCGATGCTATTTCCAGGAAGACGAAAAGGTTGAACAGGTCGCCAGTGACCACGATTCCCGTTAGTCCCGCCAGGAGCAGCAGGACTAGGCCGTAATAGATACCCGTCCGCTCCCGCCCCGTTTCGGTCACTGTGCCGCGTGTCGCCATGATGACGAGCAAGGCCACTGAGGTGATGACCACCGCCACGAAGCCGGAAACGTAATCCACCACGTATTCGATGCCCAGCGGCGGCTCCCAGTTCCCCAGCAGGTGACGGAGGGGTGCGTCGTTTTGGGAGACCTCCGCCAGGGCGCCGATTGAGAAGATGACGGATGCGGTCACGGCCACGACGGCCAGAGGGAACGCAGCCTGGGGACGCCAGAGCCCGGTCGGCGTTACGATTAAGGCCATGGCCAGCAGGCTCATGGGTATGAGTAAAGGAAGCTGCTCGGCGTCTATTCCTGCACGCGTTCCAGGATTTCATTCTCGTCTAAGGTGTGGAACTCACGGTAGATGCGGACCATGAAGGCCAACGCCACGCCGGAGATCGCTACGGAGACCACGATGGCGGTGAGCATCAACGCATGGGGAAGGGGGTTGATGTAGTTCGCGCCGCTCAAGTTCTCATCCAGGATGGGTACCGTGGCGCCCTCCCGGAGACTGCCCGAGATGAAGAAGAGGATGATGGCGACTTGAAAGATGCTGGCGCCGATGACCTTCTTCATCAAGTTGCGCTTCTTAATCATGCCGTAAAGGCCGATGACCAGGAGCAGTGTCGTGAGCCAGTATGAAAAACGATCCGCGATTTCGTCAACCATCTGTCATTCCCTCCGGCCCGGTCTCTTGTTCCGGGGCGTTTTGGGGTTGGGTGAGGTAATCGAAGGTGAGGGCAAGGACGCCGAAGACCGTGATGCCGATTCCAGCCTCGACGATGAACGCGCCCCACTTCCGGAGGTCCGAATCTTCAGCGCCAAACAGCCACAGTGCTTCGTAATCGAGGAAGGGCTGTCCGGTGAGGGGCCCAACTGCACCGGTGATGACGAAGATGGCCACGCCGCCGTAGGCCGCTCCGCTCAACATGCCGATGTTGAAGCGCCGGTGCGCCCATTCCCTGCCCACGCTCATGTGGATGAGAGCGACAGCGGCGACCATGATGGCACCGCCCTGGAAGCCGCCGCCTGGTGCGGCTTCGCCAATGGTAAAGACGTAGAAGCCGAAAATTAGGATGAAAGGCACCATGAAGATGCGGGCGATGAAGTGAAGAATGATGCTGTCAGACGGATCCGTCATTTGGCCTCCGGAAAGAGAGTGTGATGGCGATGGCCATCCCCGCGGTGAGCACCACCGCCGTTTCTCCTAGAGTATCGTAGCTCCGGAAGTCGGCTAGCACCGCGGACACCACGTTGGGCGTACCCACGCGCTCCTCCGCCAGAGCGATGTATTCCGGAGCCACATGGGTATTTGCAGGAGAGCTGGGATCCGCGCGGTCGGGCAGGTCGCCCTCTGCGTAGATGAGCAGGGCGGCCAGGCCAAGGAGGAGTGCCAGCGTCAGAATTCTCAATCCACCGACCTCCGGTCCATCGCAACGATCCCCGCGATGAACAACACACCTGTGATTCCCGACCCCAGCGCCACTTCAGTCATGGCCACGTCCACTGCTCCCATCATAGCCATGAGCAGCGCACTGAAGAAGCTGAAGGCCGTGAGCGTTGCCACCGCCGCCAGCAGGTCGCGTAACGACAATGCCACTACGGCGGTGACCACCAGCATTAAAAACAGCGCAAGCTCCAGTTGCCAGACCATTTCTCTCTCCTTACTTCGGCAAGGCCGGCGTATCGCTCCCCGGCGCCGTCCGCGTCCAGGGTTTCACTCCCTGGCGCACCGCCGCTCGGATCAGTAGGTGAGTGGCCACCGGGTTCGCCAGAAACACGAAGACCATCGCTAGGAGCAGCTTCAAGCTCACAATGTTTACGCCGTTGTACAGTGCCAGTCCCAGCATTACCAGGCCCAGTCCTAGAGTCTCGGACTTTGAAACAGCATGGGCGCGGGTGTAGAAGTCTGGCAGACGTAGCAGTCCAACGGCGGTAATTCCCATGAAGAACAGTCCAATCACGACCAAGGTTCCTCCGCCGATATTCAAGGTTGTCTCCACGCTCACGCATCCCCCTCGGAGCGGCGCTCCAATACTTTGGCGGCGGCCACCGTCCCCACGAAGTTCAGCAGCGCATAGGTCAGGGCCAGGTCGATGAACATAGATGGTCTGGTGAAGATGAACCCGATAACTGCCATGAGGGCGATAGTGTTTGTGCCCACTGCGCTGACGGCCAGGAGCTGGTTGAAGATGCTGCGTCCGATGATTACCCGTAAGAAGGCGACGAAGCTCAGCCCCACGATGATAGAGGCTACGGTAATGAAGAAGGCGCTCATGCCTGATACTCGGTGGGGTCGGTGACGATACTCACCGGCTGGGGCTGGCCCTTCGCCTGGCCGAACACTGATGCCACCTTGTCTTGCATGCTCCACTCTGCCAGGCTGGCCCGAGTCCGGGCCGAGAGCGCGTGCACAAGGAACCGGCCTTTACGGTCGATGTCCACGATGATAGTCCCTGGAGCCAGCGTAATGGACTGGGCCAGCAGTACCTGGGCGGGCTCGGTTTCCAGCGTGGTCTCGAAGGTGACGAGCTGGGGGTCGATGGGGATGCGAGGGTGTAATACGAGGTAGGCCACGTGCACGTTGGCGAGCAGAATCTCATAAAGTAGCCACGGCAGGTATAGCAGAAACCGAACCCCCGTGCGGACGAGCCACGAAAGGTAGTGGGGTGGAGCGTGGAACCGCTCTGGGTCGCGAGGAAAAAACAGGTCGCGGGTGAGGAGGACCACCATCGCCGAAAAGAGCACCCCGAAGGTCACGAACTTGAGGTCTAGGGTGCCGGAAAGGGCAAGCCAAAAGAGGAAGAGGATGGTGAATTCCAGGCCCCAGCGAAGGGGTCGCCTATGCCATCCTCGACGCGAGCCGCGCTCAGGAGGGCTCTCTCCCCTCATAGTCCTCCAAAAGGGTGCAGACCGGGCAGCGTAATGGTGGTGCCCAACAGGAAACGTTGTTGTTCGTAGGAAGCTGCTCGACAGGCTAAGGGAGGTGCTGTGGAGTGTCAAGGTAAAGTGGATGCAGCCTGGGCCCACCTTCTTCGTCTTGTCTCCTATAATGGTACCGAGGAGGAAGGTGTTATGGCACTTAATTTCGATGTTGGTGACCCACAGCAACCCAAAGGCCACGCCTTGGTCTACTTCCGTAACCGCGACGATGCTCGTGTCTATGCGACCTATGTCCTGGTGCTGCCGATTCAGATGGATATGGGGAAATACTTGCCACCGCTTCTGGCCTCTCAGCTGGGTAGCATGGCAGGTGAGGCCTTGAGCGGCTCTATGACCAGTTTTGCGGCGCCACCCATGCCGGAGGCGGTAGAGAGCGTGGCCGAGTTGCAGAGGCTGGCATCGCTGCGGGGTGACGACCTCATCGATGCGGGGAGCTTCTCAGCCTCCGATATGAGTGCAGCCATGCAGGAAACGGCGATGGCGACCCAGGCCTACTTCGGTCTCTACCAGGTGCACTTCGATGCTCATCAGGAGGCGCAGCCGGAAGCGATTCGTGCTAGCGAGGGCCGGCTGGAAGAGCCGGGCCTCGCTAGCGTCCACCGAGTTCTCTTTGAGCTGATGAACGACCGAGACCGGTTGGCCGAGCTGTCCAAACTGGTAGGCACCATGCGCTTTGCGTTGGAACGTGACGATACTTCTCTGGCCCAGGAGACCAGCGATGGTATGCAGGTGCTGGAGGAGATTATGTCCGAGCGCTACTGGGTGGTCAAGGTTCGCAAGGCGGCTAGCGACCTTTCGGAGCGCGGCGCGACTCTGGCCCGGTTGTACCTGGAGCGCTGCTATAAGCTCATCGACGAAGCGTATGAGGCGGTCACCGACCTGGAGCGCCAGATTGAGGTGGCGGAGGGGTAAGGCGGCAGGGTATCCCCCGCTCGCAACGACCCCCAAGTACCTATTCCATGTTGCCCCAAGTCTCGCCCGTTTTGATCTCGATTCTCAGCGGCACGACCAACTCCAGCGCGTGGGGCATGAGCTCCTCCAGCATTTCTTTGAGCTGGTCTACCTCCTCTTTCGGCGACTCGAACACCAGCTCGTCATGCACCTGAAGGAGCATCTTGCTGCGCATGCCTGTCTCGTCAAGTCGGCACTGCACATGCATGAGGGCTTCCCGGAGCACCTCGGCGGCCGTGCCCTGCACCGGCATGTTGATCGCCATGCGCTCGCCCGCCATCCGCGCCTGCTGATTTGGTGCCCGGAGCTCCGGCAGATAGCGCCGCCGGCCCAGTAGCGTCTCCACGTAGCCATCCCGTTTAGCAGCGTCGATGGTGGCGTCGATGTACTCTCGCACTTTGGGGTAGGTGCTGAAGTAGGTCTTGATGAACTCCGCGCCCTCCTCGTTGGTCAGCTCCGTTTGCTGGGAGATACCGAATGCGCTCAGACCGTAGATCACCCCGAAATTCATCACCTTGGCTAGTCGGCGCATGTCGCGTGTCACCTCGTCGAGAGACACTTTGTAGATGCGTGCGGCCGTGGCCGCGTGGATATCCTCATTCCGCTCGAAGGCGGCGATGAGGTCTCGGTCTTGAGAGAGGTGGGCAAGCACGCGCAGTTCCACCTGGGAGTAGTCGGCGGCTACCAGGAGCCAGTCGGGGCGGCCCTCCGCGATGAAGGCCTTGCGGACACGGCGGCCCACCTCGGTGCGGATGGGGATGTTCTGCAAGTTTGGGTCATTGCTGGCGATGCGTCCTGTGGCCGACCCCGCCTGGTTGTAGCTGGTGTGGATACGGTGGGTCTCGGGGTTCACCGCTAGGGGCAGGGCATCGACGTAGGTTGACTTGAGTTTGGTCAGCGCCCGGTATTCTTGGATGTTGGCCACGATTTTCAGGCTCTCTGGGCGAGTATTCTCCAGCGCTTCCGGGGGCATCTTGTTCAGGGCGTCCAGCGTGGCGGCGTCGGTGGAGTAGCCAGTCTGAGTTCGTTTGCCTTTGGGTAGTTTGAGTTCGTTGTAGAGGATATCTGCTAATTGTGCTGGCGAGTTGATGTTGAAGCGATGGCCTAAGTCGTTGTATATCCCGGCTTCCAGGGTCTGAATCTGTCCGGTCAGCTCCTCCGCCAGATTTTCCAGGACACTGGTATCGACGCCGATACCGTTGATCTGCATCTGGGCAATTACCGATACCAGCGGCATTTCATGCTCGACCATGAGCGTGGTGAGCCCATCTCGTTCCAGCTCTGGCTCCATCACCTGCATCAGCCGGAGGGTCATGTCGGCGTCGGCGGCGGCGTAGGGCGCCGCCATCTCGATTCCCACCTGGTCGAAGGTAATTTGGTTGCGGCCCGTGCCGATTAGCTCGCTGATGGGGGTCATCTCCACCATCAGCCGGTTGAAGGCCTGGGCCTTAAGCCCCAGGGCCTTGTCGCCCAGCAGGTGCGCCGCCAGCAGGGTGTCGAAGGCGACCTTGACCTTGCCGGGCCGCACGCCGTAGTTGGCCAGCAGGGTGAGGTCAAAGTTGGCGTTGTGGCCTACTTTACCTATGGAGGGTTCCTCCAAGAGCGGCACTACGTGGGCGAGCACCTGCTCCAGGGGAAGTTGCTGGCCCGTTTGGTGGCCTACGGGAACGTAGTAGGCCTTGCCCGGTGTGACCGCAAAGGAGAGGCCAACCAGCGCCGCCTGCATTGGGTCGATTGAGGTCGTCTCGGTATCGAAGGCGACGACCGAGGCCGCGCGGAGGTCCTTGACCATGGCCGTCAGCGCCTCTGGCGTGTCCACCACTACAGTTTCGGTGGGAGCGGCTTGAGTGCTTGCCGAAGACGGGGCGGTGTCATCGCTCGCCGGTTGCGCGATTTCGTCCACCGGAGCAGGGATACGGGGGATGAGGGAGTTGAACTCTAGCTGCCTGAAGACCTCTAGCACGTCGTTGCGGTCGTAGTGACCGAACAGAGACTGGTCGAATGCGAATTCCACCGGCGCTTCGGTGACGATGGTGACTAGGTGCTTATTCCGCTTGGCCTGCTCTTCGTGGTCGCGCAGGAGTTGCTGAATGCGGGGTGGGCTCACGTCGTCGATGCGCTCGTAGATGCCCTCCACGCTGTCGAATTGCTGGACGAGCTTGATGGCCGTCTTGCGTCCCACGCCGGGGACCCCGGGGATGTTGTCCGAGGTATCGCCCTCTAGGGCCTTCACGTCGATCTGCTGCTGGGGTTCCAGCCCGCCGTAGCGCTCGCGCACCGCCTGCACGTCGTACATCTTCTGTTCGCCGAAGCCCGAGGTGATAAGCACTCGCACGTGGGGTGACACGAGTTGCAGCATATCGGAGTCGCCGGTAAAGATGATGGTGTCGGTGCCGTGCGCCGTGGCCTCGCGGGTGATTGTGCCGAGCACGTCGTCGGCCTCGTAGCCGCTCACTTCGTAGATGGGTATCTGCAAGGCTTCGATGACCTGCTTGATGCGATCCACCTGCATGTGGAGTTCGGGCGGCGCGGGAGGTCGGTTTGCCTTGTACTCGGCGTAGACATCGTCGCGGAAGGTGGGGCCCGGCGGGTCGAAGGCGACGGCCATGTGGGTCGGCCGGTAGTCACCGATGGCCCGAAACATGCTGTTGGTGAACCCGTAAACGCCCCGGACCTCCTCCCCGGTGCTTCGGATGGTCATGGGTTGCTTGATGCCGAAGAAGGCGCGGAAGACCATGGCGTGGCCATCGAGCACCAGGAGCAGCGGAGGGCGAGCCGGTTTCGGGCTATCTGGGGGATTGTCCACGGGCTGGCCCGCCGCTGCTGCGTGGTCGAACAGCGTCGGAGCATCCTTTCTCGGGGCTCGCGCCATGGCTTACTCCTTTCGCCAGATCTGTCTAGGGTAGACGAGATCGTGTAGACCTACGGTATGATAGCCCATGTCGCTACGAGAGGGAGGCGAACAGGCAAGATCACATTGAGGAGGCGATGCCGTGAGCGGTTGGAACGAATACAAGAAGGCGCTCCGCGAGGCCAACAACGAGTATCTTGAGGCGGCCCAGAAGTCGTGGGATCAATATGTAAGTGAACTAAACGCGGTGCTGGATAACCCCAAGGTGGAACCCTACTTTGGGCGGGTGACGGTGGCGCGGGCCGTGGCCCGGTTCTATAGCCGGAACGAGAAGACGGTGATGGTGATTCCCGCCGCCGAGCAGGTGGCATTTGGCGGGCACATCAAGCCTTTGGTCGAGGCCCAGAAGAAGGCCAAGAAGGGTTAGCCTTAACCTACCACAAAGGGCGCGTCCGGCGCGTCCTGCACCCATAAGTAGGAGCCGGACCAGATCTACCCATGGCAGCGTCCGATCGCCGTAAGGGTCAGGCTATTTGGATTCAGGCTTGCGCCGGAATGACGTGGGCCTGGCCGAGTTTTGAGGGGCTGTGGGTTTGCTCCCGAATGCGGGTATAAGTCTAAGACTCGCGACTAGTTGGAGGCATGCCCTGGTGACTAGTAGCCGCGATCCCAGTCTACCGAGTTCTTGAGCGGATCACCGCCCAAGAACAGGCGTAGATTTTCGATGAAGAGGTCCATGCCGAATGAGTGGACCTCACCCACGTTGTCCGAGTTGTGGGGCGTCATCACCACGGTGGGCAGGGCCATGAGCTCCGGGTCCGGTGGGTGGAAGTACTCGTTGGTGTACACGTCGAGGTAGGCCCCACCCAGCTTCCCGGAGCGCAGGGCGTCCTTCAATGCCGGCTCGTCGATGATCTCTCCCCTGGCCACGTTCAGCACCATTGCGCCGTCGCGCATGACCGCGAAAGCGTCCGCATTGAGTACATGGCGGGTCTCGTCCGTAAGTGGCGTACAGACCACGACGTAGTCGCATTCTGTCAGCATGGCATGCAGCTCCGAGGGAGGGAACAGTTCGTTCACGCCGCCGGTGTCGCGCTCGCGTTCTGTGGCCGAGTGGCGAGTGGCTAGCACGCGCATGCCGTTGGCCCTGGCCAGGCGCGCCACGTGTCCGCCGATGCCGCCCAGACCGATGAGGCCCATGGTCTTTCCGGAGAGCATGCTGAAGCGGTAGGTCTCTGCAAAGCGGCCCTTGGCCGTGGCCGCTGCTGCGTTGGAGATGTCCTTGGCGAAGGCGTAGGCGTGGGCGATGACCATCTCGGCGATTGGCAGTGTGCCGGTGAATCCTCGGGAACAGGTGGCCTGCACCGGTTGGCCCCACAGGTCCGACTCCGTGAAGTCGGACACTCCGGCGAAGGGGATATGCACCCACAGGAGGCTCTCGGCGCGGGAGTAGATGTTGCGAGGAAACGGCGCGTCGAGCACGATGACATGGGACTCGTGGAGCAGAGTCTCGCACTCGCGTCGGGACAGCCCGCCCACGGGACCGGTGTCCTTGGCGAAGGCGCCGAACTGGGGGAAGAGGCCCGCTTCGTCGGCCAGAGAGGATGCGGTGAGGGCGTTAACGTGGAGCCTGTCCGGCGCCACGGCCATGACGCGCTCAGCCCAGTCGGCGTAGCGGGACGAGACGATGAGAACGTTGAGCAAGGGGGAATGCGGTTGAGGCATCATGTTCCTGTGCCGTCGTGCTGATATTATCGGGAAATTATGTAATCAACCGGACTTGGGCCACGGCTTCGTCAAGGAGAGGCGCGCGGTCTCCCCGCACCAAGGGTGGCCAGAGGCACGGCCCATGAGAGGGTTGTGGTACATCCTTGCTACGCGTGCCTCTAGAATATAGGTGTAGCATACGTTCGGCCTAGTCCTCCTCCAGGGTGGATGTGTCGCCTTCGGGCAGGCCCAGCTCCCGAGCCTTGAGCAGCCGTCGCATGATCTTGCCGCTGCGGGTCTTCGGTAACGAGTCCAGGAAGTCGATCTCCCGCGGGGCCACGCCTGACGAGAGCTTGTCCCGCGAGAAGGCTATGAGCTCTCGCCGCAGCTTGTCCGATGCCTCGTAGCCGGAGTTCAGCGACACAAAAGCCTTCACTACCTCCATGGCCATGGGGTCGGGCTTGCCGATGACTCCTGCCTCGGCCACGGCAGGATGCTCCATGAGGGTGCTCTCTACCTCGAAGGGGCCGACCAGGTGGCCGGCGGTGTTGATTACGTCGTCGGCGCGGCCCACGAACCAGAAATAGCCGTCGGCGTCGCGCCACGCCCTGTCGCCGGTGAGATACCAGCCGTGGACGAACCGCGAGTCGTAGCGCTCCTGCTGGTTCCAATAGGCCTGGAACATGGAGGGCCAGTTGGGGCGGATGGCCAGGTCGCCCTCGAGGTCCGGCAGCAGCTCGTTGCCTGCCTCGTCGATTATGCTCGCGGTGATACCGGGGAGCGGCTTGCCCATGGAGCCTACCCTGACGGGCAGCATTGGGTAGTTAGCGATGAGAATGGCACCCGTCTCGGTCTGCCACCAGTTATCGTGGATGGGCATTCCCAGGGCCTTCATGCCCCAGTGGATGGCCTCTGGGTTCAACGGCTCGCCCACCGAGCAGATGTAGCGCAGGCTGGAGAGGTCGAAGCGCCGAGGTACGTCGGCGCCGGAGCGCATGAGCATGCGGACCGCGGTGGGCGCGGTGTACCACATGGTGACGCTGTACTTCTGGATAATTTCGTACCACTTGCGGGTGTTGAAGCCGCCTTCGTAGACCACCTGGGTGACGCCGTTGGCCCAGGGTGCGAACATGCCGTAGGAGGTGCCGGTGACCCAACCGGGGTCGGCGGTGCACCAGTAAATGTCGTCGGGATGCAGGTCCAGCACGAGCTTGCCGGTGAGGTAGTGCTGAATGACGGCGTTGTGCCGGTGGACGGCGCCCTTGGGCTTGCCCGTGGTGCCGGAGGTGTAGTGCATCACTGAGTAGTCGTCCCGGGTGGTCTCCAACGGGCCGAATTCGCCGGAGGCTTCGGCCATGAGCGCGTAAAAGTCCAAGTCGCCCTCGGCGAGAGGCTCCTGGGAGCGGCTGTTTTTGTTGATGATGATGATGTGCTTCAACTCAGGCAGCTCCGGCAAAATGCGGGCGATGCGCGCGCGGAGGTCGGGTTGGGTGACGAGCACAGTAGCGCCGCTGTCGGAGAGGCGGTCTTTCACTGGGTCGGGGCCAAAGGCGGAGAATAAGGGGCCGATGATACAGCCGGCCTTCAGCGTGCCGAAGACGGCGGCGTAATGTTCGGGAATGCGCTCCAGGAAGGTGAAGACACGCTCGCCCTTCTGCAGGCCCAGGCTCCTAAGGACGTTGGCGAACTGATTGGACGTCCGGCGCAGGTCGCTGAAGGAGTGGGTTTCCGTTTCGCCGTTCTTGCCCTCCCAGAGCATGGCCGTCTTGGAGCCCCGGCCGTCGGTGCAATGGCGGTCGATGGCCTCGTGGGCTAAATTGAGCCCGCCGTTGGGCAGGAAGTCTATCTCTTTTTCAACGCTGGCCCAGTCGAAACCGTTGTAGGTGGAGTCGTAGTCGGCCAGGTTGGGCGACACCCGAAATGGGCCGGGCTTTTCGATGATGCCGTGATTAACGCGGTGGGTGGTCATATATGCACCTCCTCGCCCAGCAGGGCGTGGTTGCCTGGATTCTGGTTTGCTCTGGAAAGACGAGGCCTCATGGCTCGATTCTTCGCTTCGATGTAATCGGGGTTCAGGACAGGCAAGCCCTCCGACAGGCTCGGTTCAAACTTGCTATCGGAGTCTTCGACGCTATAAGCGGGAATATATACTGCACGGCCTGAACTTGTCGAAGGATTCCACTGCCAATTATCCCCAGATTATAGGTGCAGGACGAGTCCTGACGGAGGGCTATGCGAAGGTCTTGGCCAGGGTCTCTTCGATTTGATGTTTGATCTGATCGGTAAAGGGCCGGGCCATGAACGGGACAGTGGTTTCGACTAGTATCTCGGATTCGGTGACCGTAGCGGTCCCGGAAAGGCGGATGCCCAGGGCGGAAACGGTGTAGGCAAGGACGTCGGGAGATAGCCACTCCTTGGCGGCCGAGACGTCCTGGGGGTTGCGGTCCATGAATTCCTGGGCGAAACGGTCCAGGCGTGCCGCCGCGTCTGCCTGGGTCATGCCGTGGCGGTGGGTGACACGCACGGCTTACGCCAATGCCCAGACGGCCTGGGCCAGGTCGATGTTGCCGGTGTAGATGGCGCTGCCGATGATGGCGGCTTCAGCTCCCAACCCTGCCAGCCGCTCCAGATGGGCGATGCTGCGGATGCCACCGGAGGCGATGAGGACGGCGCCAAGCGCGTTGGCACGCTCCACCATGACGGCTACGGCGTCAAAGTTGGGCTCGGTGAGGGTGCCATCGCGGGAGATGTCGGTGTAGACGAACCGCCGCACGCCGAAGTCTGCCATGCGCGCCATCAGGTCCTGGGCGCTGAGCGTACGATGCTGCGTCCAGCCTTGGACGGCCACCATGCCGTCGCGGGCGTCCACTCCGACGATGATTCGCTCGGCGCCGTGCTGGCTGACCACCTGTTTGACGAGGTCGGGGTCGTCGACCGCCGCGGTGCCCAGCACCACGCGGCTGGCGCCCATGGCGACGACCGCGCTTATGGTCTCGGCGTCGCGCAGTCCACCGCCGAGCTGCCATGGTATGCCGGACTCTTGGCCGATGCGCCGGTAGACGGATGCGTTGGTCGGCGACCCGGTGCGGGCACCGTCCAGGTCAACTACGTGTACAAGACTTGCGCCGGCGGCTGCGAACTCCTTGGCTTGGGCAACGGCGTCGGCGGAGTAGACGGTCTCCTGGGCATAATCGCCCTGGTGCAGGCGTACGACTTTGCCGTCGCGGAGGTCTATGGAGGGAATGACCTCCATGACCTAGGCGCTAGAAGCGGCTTCCCGGTAGACCAGGCGCCGCACGAAGTTGTCGTAGAGTTGCAGCCCAACGGGGCCGCTCTTCTCGGGGTGGAATTGGGTGGCGACGAGGTTTCCGTGGACCGCGACGCTACAGAAGTCAATGCCGTATTCCGTGGTGCCCAGGACCACTTCCGGGTCTTCGGGCGTGGCGTAGTAACTGTGGACGAAGTAGAAGTAGCTGTCCTGCGCGACGTTCTCGAATAGGGGATGGCTGCAGTTTACGTGGACGCTATTCCAGCCCATATGGGGTACTTTGAGGCCCGCGGGGAGCAGTTTGGTTGTGCCGGGCAGCACACCCAGGCAGGCGGTGTCACCTTCCTCCGAGCGCTCGACTAGGAGTTGCAGGCCGAGGCAGACGCCGAAGAAGGGCTTGTCCTCGCTGATGGCCTTGCGTATCGCGTCTGCCATACCGTTGGAGTTCAGCGTGGTCATGGCGGGAGGTGAGGCGCCCTGGCCGGGGAAGACGAGGGCCGGTGCTTCTGCGACGACTGCGGGGTCATCACTGATGACGGCCGGGTGCCCGAGGTGCTCGAAGGCCTTCTGGACGCTACGCAGGTTGCCCGCGCCGTAGTCGATTATGACGATGGACTCCATAAGACCATATTGTAGCAGTCCCATGGGGGTCTATGGGTCCGCTCGCCGCGACCCCTAGACCCCCATGGTGTCCCTTGTGAAAGTCGCGAGTCTTTGACCTGCACCTACCAGGACGTGTACGTGACCTACTTTGCAGGAACCAGCGGAGGGGCTCGACCGGGACGTGCTGCAGATGACGGGTTGAGCCACGCGAGTAGGTCTAAGACGAGTCCTGGCTGCTAGAATAGCCGGGTTTCATCGGTTACTTGCCTTTAGGAGGTGCATTCGCGTGGCAATAGGTATCATCGGCCTTCCCCGGAGTGGCAAGTCCACGGTATTCAATGCTGCGACACGTGGCCATGCGGCCACGGCGAATTTCGGCAGCGGCGCCGCAAAGCCCAACGTTGGTGTGGTGAAGGTGCCGGACCCTCGCCTGGACGTGCTGGCGGTGATGGAGAAGTCCAAGCGAATAGTGCCCGCGGAAGTGGAATACTTGGACTTCCCTGGGGTACCTGAGGGGTTGGGCAAGTCGCGGGGTATCAGCGGCGAATATTTGAACATGCTCCAGAGCTGCGACGCCTTGGCCCTGGTGGTGCGGGCCTTCCAAGATCCGTCTGTGCCCACCGAGGAAGCGACCATCGATCCAGGCCGTGACGTGGAGAACATGGAGATGGAGATGGCCTTCTCCGACCTCGCGCTTCTGGAGCGGAGGGAGCAGCGTATCGAGCAAGGGATGAAGCGGGCCAAGGCCACCGAGCGTACGGAGCTTTCGCGTGAAATGGAGCTTGTGAGGCAGCTGCGACAGGGATTGGAGGCTGAGACGCCGGTGCGTGAGCAGTCCCCGCCTGCAGAGGCCCGTGGTCTGATGGAGAACTTTCAGCTGCTGACGGCCAAGCCGCTCCTCGTGGTGTTCAATGCGGGCGAAGAGGACCTTCCCCGACTCGAGGAGATGGAAGCTGAGTTTGCCCAGAATCATGCTCGGCCGGGAGTTGAGGTGGTGGTACTCTGCGGGAAGCTGGAGATGGAGCTGGCGCAGATGGCGCCCGAGGAGGAGGCTGAGTTTCGTTCGTCTCTGGACGCCGGGGAGTCGGGACTGGAGAAGATGGTAAAAACTTCGTACCGGGCGTTGGACCTGGTCTCATTTCTGACCGCCGGTGAGATGGAGACGAGGGCTTGGTCCATCACCAGGGGCATACCGGCGTTTCAGGCGGCGGGGAAAATACATTCCGACATTCAACGGGGGTTCATCCGGGCGGAGGTGGTGAGTTACGACGACCTGGTGCGTACGGGCAGCCTGGCCCAGGCGCGGCGCGAGGGTGTGTTGCGCGCGGAGGGCAAACAGTACGTGATGCAGGACGGCGACGTGGTGAACTATTTGTTCAACGTTTGAGTGGATGTGGTGAACCTAGCCTTTTCTGCGCCGTTCATCCTAAGCCCGTCGTAAGGCGGAGCGGATATTCCGAGGAATCTCCTAGCTGCGCGTGTGTTCGAAGGTAGCAATCGGGCCGCTCGCACCGGTGTGGATCTGGAAGTTACCCGATATGTATTCGCCGATTATTTTAGGCCAGAATGCGTTAGCCTCTGCGTTGTTCCGCAGCCAGCGAACCTCCCACTTTCCTGGTGACTGGTCGAATGTGCGGAATGCCACCCGCCGCCCGATACCCCGGCGTTGATAGTTGCGTATGACGAAGAACTCGGCGATGGACCATCCATCGCCGGGAGAGATGACTTGGGTGTGCCGGTTCACCAGCACGAACCCTGCCAGGTGGCCATCGATCCGTATAAAAAATGGATGACGGCCCGGTTCCTTCCAGTAACTGTCTATCCAGCGGTGCTCGAACAAGCCCTCCTCATTGAGATTTGCTTCCTCGTTTCGGGCCTCCTCCGTGCCGGTCATGTTGTACAGGTAAAGCTGCAGCAGCCGCTCCAGGACGGGCTTACGCTCTAGAGGGATCGCTTCGAGTAAGATTTCCATGTGCCCCACCATATCCCAGCGCTATAATGGCCGCATGGTTGAGCCTCGAACCACTGCCACGGAGACTGCCTCGCCAATGCCTAATCAAAGTGGCACGCTGGCGCTCTACGTACACATCCCCTTCTGTGACACCAAGTGTCCCTACTGCGACTTCAACACCTATGCCGGCATCGAAGCGCTGATGCCTGGATACGTGAGCGCATTGGCGCACGAGATGACACAGTGGGGACGTCTCCTCGGCCGTCCGGTGTTGGGCTCGGTCTTCTTCGGCGGTGGCACGCCTTCGTTCCTGCCGACCCGCGACCTCACGAGGCTCATGCGCACCATCGTCGAGGCCTTCGAGGTCGCTGACGGTGCGGAGCTGACGCTGGAGGCGAACCCCGGCGACATGGCCCGTGAGCGGGTCCGGGCCATGCGCCGCGCAGGCTTCAACCGCATCAGCATCGGCGTTCAGTCGCTGGACGACTATGAGCTGCGGTTGCTTGGCCGCCGCCATACGGCGAATCAGGCGAAACAGGCGGTGGAAGCGGCCAGGAAGGTGGGGTTCGACAACGTGAGCATTGACCTTATGTTCGGGTTGCCTTACCAGTCTGTCAGCGGTTGGGCGCATACTCTGGAGGAAGCGTTAGGGCTCGGAGTGGACCACTTCTCGCTCTACGCGCTCACGCTGGAGTCCGGAACGCCTATGGAGGCCGAAGTGCGGGCAGGACGTCTGCCGGAGCCTGACCCCGACCTGGCGGCGGAGATGTATTTGCTCGCGCAGCAGTCCCTGGCCAGCGCTGGGTACGAGCAGTACGAGATTTCTAATTGGGCGAAATCTGGCGACACCAGCAGACATAACCTGACCTACTGGCTAAGCCAAGCATATCTGGGGGTCGGTCCCGGCGCCCATTCCTACTTGTTTGCCAACGGCGCGCCCAGTCTCGATGCCCTGGGCCCGCTGGGTGCGCGTTTCGCTTGCGTGAGGCCCCCACGCACCTACATAGATGGGATTATGGCGTGGAAGCCGAGCGAACAGCCGCTCACCGATGAGGTCTTACGTTCCGTGGACTTCTTGGAAGGGGTGGAGGCACAGGACGAAGCCATAGCCATGGGGGAGACGATGATGATGGGCCTGCGCTTGAACAAAGGCGTCGCCGACGCTGACTTCCGGCGTCGTTTCGGGCGCTCCATCGCCGAGGCGTTCCCCCGAGCGACCGCCGATTGCCTGGAGCTCGGTTTGCTGGAGTGGCGTGACGGCCACCTGCGGCTTTTGGAGCAGAGCAGACTTGTAGGGAATGAGGCCTTCCATCGGTTCCTTCCTCTCCATCCAGTGAAGAGCCCCGGTGGTCGCCAGACATAGGGCCGCGCGCAGTGGTTTGGGTGGTTCCAATGCTGACTACTCGACGCTCGGTTGCAGCGGTGCTATCGTCCACCCTGCTGGCCCTGATGCAACAGGGCCGCGACCACTTGACAAGGAGAAAGCACATGTTGGAATTAGGCGTTGCGCTCCCTTTTAATCACTCCATGTACCGCCCAGCCGAGGAATGGCCTGCGCTGCACGAGTGGATCATCGGCCCGTCACGCCAGCCGCTGGAGTTGGCGGAAGAGACCCCCGAGGTGATTCGTCAGCACATCGCCAGGGCCGACACTGCAGCGGCGATCATCCGCCACAAGCTGGAGGAGTCCCGGCCCGATGCCCTGGTGGTATTGGTCTCCGACCACGGCCGACTCTTCTCCCCAGTGCAGGTGCCCCAGTTCTGCACCTTCCTCGGTGAGGAGATATGGGGGAGTTCTCGGCTTGCGGAGCGGGAGGAGCCAGCGGACGAGGACATCATCACCCTCAAGGGCGCCCCGGACCTGGCTGCCTTCGTGCAGGAGGAGCTGGTCTATCACGAATTCGATATGAATTACAGCAAGAGCATCGTTCCGTTGGGCCAGCCCGACTATGGCGCCGACGCTTCGTTGGTCAACGCCGTACGGCTGCTGAACCCGAAATTGGACATTCCGGTGGTGCCTATCTTTATGAACACCCAGCGGCCTCCTGCTCCCAATGGACAGCGTTGCATCGACTTTGGACGGGCGCTGGGCGAAATCCTGGACGAGCGTCCGGAACGCATAGCCTTGGTCGCCTCTGGAGGGCTGTCGCACGACCATCACGGTCTGCGGGGAGGTTACGTGGACTATCCTCTTGACCAGTGGGTACTCAAGATGCTGTCGCGGGGACTGAGTGGACGGATGGCCCCTATTTTTGCCGTGGAATCGGATAGCGTTCACGGCGGCACGGCCGAAATGCGGCTGTGGATGGCTGTCGGCGCGGCGTGCGAGAGCGTTGGGTCAAGCGCGGTGAAGATCGATTACTTCCCCTCCTACACGGCGGGAGCGGGCATGGGATTCGCCTACTGGCCGATTGGCTAGGAAATCTAGATAACGTATGCTAAGGCCTGCCTCGGCCTCTTGGGTCATTTGATCGGAAAGACATAAAGGAGGAGATATGCCTATTGGACTTGGACTGGCCTCAAGCCACGGAGGGGCCGTCGGTCTCAAGAGTGTGGAGGACTGGCAGGAATACTACGCGCCAATGAAGGACCGTAGTCCCCAGCCGCCCCATTCGGATCTGGAAACTCCGGAGGTGCTCCAGGACTACATTGGCCGCAACCGGCGCGCCTTTGATACCCTCCGAGACCAGCTTGCCGCCTACAAGGCCGAGTTGCTGATCATCATTGGCGGCGATCAGATGGAGATGTTCGACCACAGCAACGTGCCCAATTTGATGATGTACTTTGGGGAGACGGCCTCCGGCTACAACTCCGACACGATGGCTATGCGGCGAGCGCCACAGGGCCAGGGGCGGCAGTACAAGGAGGAGGACTTAGTCCGTCTTGATGTGGACGTTAAGACCTCCGAATGGCTGCTGAACAAGTTGGTCGCCCAAGAGGGCTTCGACGTGGCCATGAGCACCGAGCAGATGAACTTGGGTCGTCCCGGCATGGGAATGCCTCACGCCTTCCATCGGCCTGTGCCCATGATCATGCCGGAGTTGAATATTCCGGTGATCATGCTCTACGAGAATACCTATCAGCCGCCCTCTCTCAGCGCGTCGCGCTGCTATGAGTTTGGCCGAACTCTGGCCCAGCTGTTGAAGAACGACCCACGGCGCATTGCCATCTACGGCTCGGGCGGACTCTCCCATGACCCCGGCGGGCCCCGGTCCGGTTGGGTGGATGAGGAGTTGGATGCGTGGTTCATGCAGCGTCTCGCCGAAGGTGATGGTAAGGCGCTGGCCGCCATGTTCGGCTTTGATTCCATGACCATGCGTGGCGGTACGGGAGAGACGCGTGCGTGGATTACCGTTGCTGGCGCTATGGAGGAGATGGGGGCTCGCGCGACTATCTTGGACTATCTGCCCGCGAGCCATGCGCTGCACGGTATGGGCTATGCCTACTGGCCCGAACTGGCGGCGGTGCCAGCGGACGGCTAATCGCAAGCGATACGTTGGTAAAATCATGAGGACGCCCCGCAAGGGCGCCCTCATGATTTTACGGAGACGGTGGAACCGGGGCCACGGTGTTATGCAAGCAGCGTGGCGGGCGGCGTAGCGTCTAAGTATCAGTAGCGATGTTGTGTGAAGATAAAGGATGTTCTCAAATTTTGTGTCCCGGTTGCTTGGCAAGTAGGAGTCGTTAGGCGGTGTTGTTCGCGTGTCCTTCAATGGAGAGCCTATCGCTGAGAGCGACGAGACCATCGTTGTTGGAGGCAATCACTACTTCCCGCCCACCACCACCAAGGGGGAGTTCTTCGAGAGCAATGGGTATCACAGCACCTGCCGCTGGAAGGGCCGCGCTAGCTATTACGACGTGTCAGCCAACGACTAGACGGAGATTAATGGTGCGTGGAATTATTCCGAGCCCAGAGAGGCCACCGCTCTGTTGAAGGAGCACTTTGCCTCCTCCGGGCGCAAGGTGGATGTCGGCTGATTCACCTTGTGTGAGTCAGCCAATTCTGCCCCTGATATTCGAGGCCGTGGGAAGACCCTTTCGGCCATCCCGCTTGCCCCATCCCTGGCCAGGGAGGGGCTGTAATTTTACCTGAGGGACGTCCCCTCAGGCTCCTGATGGAGGGGCAGAGCCCCCTCTCTGTACACCCTATATTGCATTAGGCTATTAGCGGCCCCTGGCCTACTTAGAGCCGAGGATGTTGAGGGCGGCGCCGGCCTTGAACCACTCAATTTGTTCGGCGTTCAGCGTCTGCTTGAGTTCGATGCGGTCCTCTGTGCCGTCTTGGTGGCGGAGTGTGGCGCTCACGTTCCGGCCTGGTGCAATGTCGGCGAGGCCAGTGATGCTAATGCGGTCCGTCTCCTGAATGCGGTTGTAGTCCGCGGGGTCGGCGAAGGTGAAGGGCAGGATGCCCTGCTTTTTAAGGTTGGATTCGTGGATGCGGGCGAAGCTGCGGACGATGACCACTTTGCAGCCGAGTAGGCGTGGTGACATGGCCGCGTGCTCGCGGGAGCTGCCCTCGCCGTAGTTGCTATCGCCGACTGCTAGCCAGGAGAGGCCGTGCTCCTTGTAGTATCTCGCCGTAACTGGGAACGCCCCACGCTCATCGGTGGCCTGGTTCAGTCCCTCCCCTGCTTCGTCGCTGAAGGCGTTTATCGCACCCAGGAAGGTGTTGTCGCTGAGCTTGTCCAAGTGGCCGCGCAGCCGCAACCAGGGTCCGGCGGGTGAGATGTGGTCGGTGGTGCACTTTCCCTTGGCCTTTACCAAGAGATGCAGATCATCGAAGTCCTTACCGTCCCAGGCCGGGAAAGGTGAGAGCAGTTGCAATCGGCTTGACTGGGGGTCTACTTCGACGGTGATGCCGCTGCCATCCTCCGCCGGGGCCTCGTAGCCGTAGCCACGGCCCACGAAACCACCGGGAGGGACCTCCGGCGCTTGGCCGGGCGGGTCCAGTTTGAAAGACTTGCCGTCGCTTCCGGTAAGCGTGTCGGTCAGGGGGTTGAAGGAGAGCCGTCCCGCCAGGGAGAAGGCCATGACCAACTCAGGGCTGGCGATGAAGTTCATGGTTGCCGGGTTGGCGTCGTTGCGGGCGGGGAAATTGCGGTTGAAGGACGTGATAATTGAGTTCACGTCGCCCTTGTTGATGGTGGGCCGCCGCCACTGGCCGATGCACGGTCCGCAGGCGTTGGCCATGACCGTGGCGCCCGTGCTTTCCAGTTCCGCCATCTGGCCGTCGCGCTGGATAGTCGCGTGGACGGCCTCCGAGCCAGGGGTGACCAGCAGTTCCGTGGTGCTTTGGAGGCCGTGGGCCGTGGCCTGGTGGGCGACATCGGCCGCGCGGGAAACATCCTCGTAGGAGGAGTTGGTGCAGCTTCCGATGAGCGCTGCAGAAAGCTGGTCTGTGTAGCCCTCCTTTGCCACCGCCGCCGCCATTTGGGAAATTGGCCGGGCAAGGTCCGGCGTGTGCGGGCCCACCACGTGGGGCTCCAGCGTGCTCAGGTCGATTTCCACAACCCGGTCGAAATATTTTTCAGGGGTTGTTTCGATTTCTGGGTCAGCGCCGAGCAGGTGGGAGTAGCGCTGGGCGAGGCCGGCCAGCTCCTCTCGGTCTGTAGCCTGCAAATAGGTGGTCATGCGTGAGTCGAAGGGGAACATGGAACATGTGGAGCCCAGCTCAGCACCCATGTTGGTGATAGTGGCCTTGCCCGTGGCGCTGATGGAGCTGGTGCCCGGCCCGAAATACTCGATCACGGCATTGGTGCCGCCGGAGACGGTGAGAATGCCCGCCAGCTTGAGTATGACGTCCTTGGGGGAGGCCCAGCCGTTTAGGCTGCCGGTGAGCTTCACGCCGATGAGCTTGGGGTAGAGGACCTCCCAGGGGAAACCGGCCATGACGTCCACGGCGTCGGCGCCACCCACCCCTGCTGCGAAGCTGCCGAGGCCGCCCGCGTTGGGTGTGTGGGAGTCGGTGCCAATCATAAGACAGCCGGGAAAGGCGTAGTTCTCTAGAATCACCTGGTGGATGATGCCCGAGCCTGGACCCCAGAATCCGGCGCCGTACTTGCTGGCTGCGGAGCGCAGGAAGTCGTAGACCTCTTTGCTGGAGATCAGGGCTTCGCTGGTGTCCTTATTGGCGCCCACGTAGGCCTGTATTAAGTGGTCGCAATGAACCGTGGTGGGTACCGCGACGGTGGTCTTCCCGGCTTGCATGAACTGGAGGATAGCCATCTGCCCGGTCACGTCTTGCAGCCCCACGCGGTCGGGGCGCAACTGCAGGTAGCTTTCGCCGGGGGTGAGGTCGGCGTTTTTCGGGTCGTCCAGGTGGCCCAGCAAGACCTTTTCAGCGTAGGTGAGGGGCCGGCCAAGTCGTTGACGGATAACGGTGAGGCGCTGCTCCATCTTGCGGTATGCCTCTTCGACAAACTGAGCACTCGATGCCACTAGGGGGGCTGCCATGATCGTATCCTCCAGGCGTCCGGACGGGCGCGATTTTCCGTGTTTTAACGGGTCAGGGCGAGTTGTGCCTGACCGGATGCGTAGCTTATCACAGGGGGCTGAGGGGAGGAGCAGCGGGTTTTGGTTACACGGTCTGGCTGATCTCGAACAGGTGTCCGTCCGGGTCACGGAAGAATCAGCGTATCTCGCCGCCCCGGTCCACGGGGCGAGTCAGGAACTCAGCTCCGCTAGCGTTGCCGGATGCGAATGCCCCCTTTTCCCAATGCCGCCGCGCCGCTATGCTGAGAGCCTCATGTACGTCATCGGCACCGCGGGACACGTGGACCACGGCAAGTCCACCCTCATCCAGGCTCTCACCGGTATGGACCCCGACCGTCTCCAGGAGGAGAAGGAACGGGGGCTGACCATCGACCTGGGCTTTGCTTGGCTGACCATGCCCAGCGGCCGGGAGGTGAGCATCATCGACGTGCCGGGCCACGAGCGGTTCATCAAGAACATGCTGGCCGGTGTGGGCGGCGTCGACCTGGCGCTGCTGGTTATTGCCGCCGACGAATCGGTGATGCCTCAGACCCGCGAGCATTTGGCCATCCTGGATTTGCTGCAGGTTCGGCGGGGCATCGCCGTCGTCACCAAGCGTGATTTGGTGGACGCCGATATGCTCGAGCTTGCGCAATTAGAGGTCGAGGAGGTGCTGCAGGGCACGGCGATGGAGGGTGCGCCCATCGTGTCCGTTTCTGCTACGACCCGTGAGGGGTTGGACGAGCTTCTGGGTGCCGTGGACGCGGCCCTGAACGTAACGGAGGAGAGCCATGACCTGGGCCGGCCTCGACTGGCCATCGACCGATCCTTCGTCGTTTCGGGCTTTGGCACCGTAGTGACGGGGACACTCATCGACGGCACGCTCAGTGTGGGCCAGGAAGTGGAGCTGGTGCTCAGCGGCAAGCGCAGTCGCATCCGAGGCTTGCAGACCCATCGCAAGAAGTTGGAGCAGGCCGAGCCCGGCAGTCGGGTGGCGGTGAATCTGAGCGGTATCTCTTCGTATGAGGTCGTGCGAGGAGAAGTGCTCACCACGCCGGGGTGGCTCCGGACTACGAGAGCTCTGGACGCTCAGGTACAACTGCTGCCCGGTGTTGCCAAGGCGGCACGGCATAACCTGCCGTTGACCTTCCACGCCCACACAATGGATACCCCTGCCAGGCTCCGGCTGCTGGACCGCGACGAGCTTCAGCCGGGTGACCAAACCTGGGTGCAGCTGAGCTTGAGCGAACCGGTTGCATTGGTGCGTGGCGACCATTTTGTCGTGCGCTCAGCGGATGCCACGCTTGGTGGAGGGGTGGTGGTGGACGTGCATGCCAAGCGTCACCGCCGCCGTCATGCGCCGACGCTCCAACGCCTGGAGGTGCTGGCCCAAGGCAGTCCGTCGGCACAGTTGCTGCAGGCTTTGGAGACTGGCGAGCCCGCCGATGCGGCGACGCTGGCGCGTCGGGCCAATCTAGCGGAGTCGGAGGTGCTCGACCGGGCGCGTTCCGCTGCTGAGGAGGGGGTTCTCATGTCTCTGTCCCGGGATGGCATTCTGGCCGGAGCGCTGCTCTACACCACCGCCGGCTGGTCAAGGCTTTTCGGTAACGCCCAGAAGCAGCTGTCAGCATTTCACGAGCAGCAGCCGCTTCGCCAGGGCATGCCCCGGGAGGAGCTGCGCAACCGACTGGGCCTCACCGGGCAGACAGGCGCCCAGGTGTTCCAGTATCTAACCGAGGATGGAGGCCTGGTGGACGAGGCTGGCCTCGTTTCCCTGCCCGACCACGCAGTGCGGGTGTCGCCGGGGCAGCAGCAGCGCATGGATGACTTCCTGAAAGCGCTGGAGCGAGACCCCTTCACGCCGCCACCGGCGCTTGATGCGGCGCTAATGAGTGTGCTGGCGGACAGGGGCCAGGTGGTTCGGGCCACCGACGGGGTGGTCTTCGCGGGCACGGCCTACCAGCGGCTTGAGGCCACTGTCCTGGCGCATCTGGGTCAGCACGGCAAGGTGACGGTGGCCGAGGTCCGCGACCTGCTGGGCACCAGCCGCAAGTACGCCATGGCCTTGCTCGAGCACCTGGATGAGACTCACGTTACCCGGCGGATGGGCGACGAACGCGTGCTGGCAAAGGGGTAGTACAGGAGCGCAATGTCTCTCGACCTGCACAAGACGGCGTTGCAGTTTGGCCATGCGGCTGGCCGCTTGCGAATGGAGCGCGCGATTCAAGCTGCGAATGCGATCAGCGCTGTGGCCCTGTTTCGGGAGGCCAGCCCCGCTGCCGTGGAGGCGAAGCGCACGGCGAAGTTCACCTGGCTGGCCGCTGGGATGGACGGCGCGTTCAAGGCGTTCCAGGCAGCGGGACCGCTGCCTGCCGAGTACGTGGTGGTGGCTACCGACGGTTCGCACATAGACGTAGACCGCAACGCGCCCGCCCGCAGCTCGTTGGTCAATATCGGTAAGGTCATGCTGCGCTACGGGGAGCTTGCGGACGCGAGTCTGACCAGCACCCCCGCGCTGTTTACGGAAGAGTCAGACCTGGTGCTCCGAGACCCCGAGTCGGGCCTGCGGGCGGTCCCGCTGGAGGGTCCGCTTCTGGGCATGAAGCGCGCGGTGATGGAACTGGAGGCATTGGCCGAATTGGTTGAAAGCATTCCCCCAGACCTGCCGGTGCTGGCGCTTTTGGACGGGTCGCTGGTACTGTTCGGTCTGGCGGGCCAGGGCTATCCCGATTTCGTACGCAAGGCGCTTTTGGACGAGGGACTGCTCCGAGCGCTGGACCGGCTCCGGGCCCAGGCGGAGCGCCGCACCCTTGCCGTGGCCAGCTATATCAGCCTGCCCGGAAGCCGCGAGGTGGTGAACGCATTGCGGCTCCACGTCTGCCCGTATGGGCCGGTGGACTGCGACCGCCACTGCCGTCATCTCAGTCCTGGCGACCGTGCTTGCGATGCGGTCCAGGGAGTTACCGACCGCGAACTGTTCGCGTCGGTCATGACGTCGGGCGAGCGTACGTCCTGCTTTCGGTCTCTGTCGTCAGTGGTGACCGAGCACTACGGCTCGCACGCGGTGCGCTTCTTTTACCTGCATGCTGGGCATGAGATCGCGCGGGTGGAGATGCTCACTTGGTCGGCAGAAGTTCCCGCGGTCTTGGAATTTGCCCACGCCGCGCTTCTGGCCCAGGTGGAAAAGGGCCACGGCTACCCGGTGGCGCTCTCGGAGGCCCACGAGCAGGCTGTGGTTACGGGGCCGGACCGGATGCATTTCGAGGTGATGGTGGAGGACACCCTGTCTGGCGAGCACCTGCCCCTCGGTACCTCGGAGAAGGCCCGCAGTAAGCGGACCCGGTTCGTGTAGGCACAGAGTTCTAGCAGTAGCTGGCGTGAGGGACGTGGGTCGCCCGTCGGCGTTTACGCTGCCAAGGACGGCAACGATACACTACCATCCGCGCAGGAGTCCCTGTCCAGCCACGAAGACGAAGGGCGGACTAGGATCCCCACCGCAGTCTCCACGGAAAAGAGGGCGGGTTGACGCGTCTTCGGTGCCATGGAGGCGATGATGAGCATGGCGGGCTCCTCGACGGTGAAGGTGGCATCATTGTGCGAGTCTAGGGCTATGCGTTTCACCTGGGGCTCGTCGCCGGTGCCTGTGACCAGCTGCACGATGAACTGCTGGGAGACGCCCATAGTGGGCAGCAGTACGAACCCTTCGGCGGTCCAGCCGCTGTCTGTTTCGGCATCGTCGAAGAAGCCCATCTCCGGGATTTCCACGTCGTCCACGCACCAGCCGTCGCTGCTGAAGCTATCGTCCGTGACGTATTCGAACCGGAGCATGATGTCTGACCCCGCGTAAGAGGAGAGGTCGATTTCCTCCTGGACCCACCCATCGGAGCGGCCGGTATACCCTGGACCCAGCGCCCGCATACCGGGATCGTCGCTGGTGGTGTGCCGCCCCTCGAGGGCGGTCCATGTAATACCCTGGTCTTGGGAGACGGCTATGTAGCTGAAGTCGTATCCCTTTTCAATGGAGTACCACGCTTTGAAGCGCAGGGTAACGGCGGCCCCTGTGGCCCCGGCTGGCGTCAGGTCTACGGAGCGTGTGAGAGTTGCATCCATGTTGTCATTCCGGTTGCTCCACCAGCAAGACGAACCGCTGGCTGGCGGCACGGGAAGCAGGGGGGTGAAGCTCGTCCCCTGAAAGCGAACTTCAAGCGGCCTTCCGGGGTCCAGGAAAAGGTACCACGCGCCGAACTGCGGGAGCTCGCGGGCCAGAGTCGTGGTGCCTCTCACGCTCCTTTCCGGTTGGATGCTGCCGGTTGAGTAAGTGTAGGCGTAGGGGCCCTGGTCGGCGTTGACATAGTTGGCGACCACCCAATCGGCAAAAATATCCTCAAAGGAGAGCGCTAGGCCGGAGTCGGACAGGAACTCTTGAACGCCCTCAACGTCATCAGCCTGGGCCGCCACGAGTGCGCCGATGCTCTCGAGCCCTCCGGTGCGCGCCGCCAGGTATTCGACCAAGAGGGACGCTCCCGCGTAGCTGGGCAGTGTCTCCTCAATATCCTCCGGCCACCGTGTGCTGGAGCGGTCGGGATTACGAAAATAGGCAGCGACCGGAAGCGCGGGGTACCCACCCGCCCGTGCCGCATACTCGGAAAGCCCCTCGTTCACCCAGGTGGCCTCGTTTGGGTCAGCAATGTGGTGGATGAGGTGTTGGAGTTCATGGGTCAACGTGCCGAAGTAGCTGGCGGAGCCGATGCGCTGGTTGGTGTTCATGTAGAGCATGACTCGCTCGTTGCTCAGAGGGTCCACCGAGGTAGGGACCTGGTCGGCGCCGCCGAAGTAGCCCGCCACTAAGGTGAGGTCTGCGTTGAGAATAGTGATGCGTCCGCCGGGCTCTAGTCCGTTGCCGAATACCTCGACCACGTAGGGGTAGATGGAATCATCAAATGTCTTACTGGCGGAGCGGACAGCGCTGGTGTTGACACCGACGCCCGACTCAATGTACCAGGCGGCATGCTCTCCCAGGAGGACGAGCTCTGCTTGAATCTCTCTGAATTCGGGACCGGCACCGACAAGGACCTTGAAGGTAGCGATGGCGCCTGCCTGCTCGTCGGGGAAGAGGGCCGTGTTGTCCAGGGGCTGGGCCGATACTCCCCGGTAACGGCGTGCTAGGTCGAACAGGTTGCGGCTTGGGCCGTCGGGGATAGGGGAGGCGGGTTGTGGCGAGGCGCTGGGCGTGGGCCGTGGCGAGGGAGTTGCCCCAGGTGCATCCGAGGAGCAGCTAGATAGCAGCGCGAGGATGATGGCGAGGAGGACGACGGGTTTCATGAGGTGAACTGCGAAGGCATGGTATCAGTTGAACCGGTTCATGGCCTCCTGGACACCCTCAAGGATGCAGGCCTCAACCACTTCAGCTGCTTTGGAAAGGGTCTCGGCGAGGATATCCTCTTCGTCGCGGCGGAAGGGGCCGAGCACGTGCTCGATGGCGCCGCTTCCGGGCCGCCCTATGCCGATGCGCAGCCGTGGGTAGTCTGGGGTATCAAGCTCGGCGGTGATGGAGTTGAGCCCGTTGTGACCTCCGGAGCCCCCCGCGGTCCGGAGCCTGATTTTCCCCAAGGGCAGGTCCATATCGTCGATGACGACTAGCAGTGAGCCGGGAGCCACGCCGAAGCGTTGGACCAGATAGCGCACCGCGATTCCGCTGGCGTTCATGTAGGTGCGGGGCTTGGCGAGGATGACGCTTCGGCCATCAAGAAACCCTTGGCCAAGGGCGGCGTGTTTTCGTTTGTCGTCGAGTCGGATGTCATGACGATTGCTCAGCAGGTCCACGCACATGTAGCCCACGTTGTGCCGGCTATTGGCGTACCGGGCTCCAGGGTTTCCCAGGCCAATCACGGCCGACGATGGCTGGGAGGAGTCGTGAGAGGCCATCAGGGGGTTGGCCGCCGAAGCAAGTCTCGGATGAAATTGACCATCTGGTCATCCCGCACCTGGGCCAGGCCGGTGAGGTCGCCTAGGAGCGGTTTTCCGAAGAGTTTGTTCCAGCGGGGCGCGCATACGAGCTCGCCCGTGTATTCGATATAGGCATGGACCACGCTTACGGGGCTGGTCGAGGGATATGGGGGGCCCAGGGTCATACGGGCTCCTCCGTCATGGTTAAAAACTCCGCTTCGGTCAGGGAATGAACACCCAGGGCATGGGCGTCTTGGAGCTTGGAGCCGGCGTCTTCACCTGCCAACACGTAGGCGGTCTTTTTCGTAACGTTGTTGCCCACCTGCCCTCCCAGCTGCTTAATGCGGGCTTCGATCTCTGAGCGGGTGAAGTGTTCCAGGCGTCCGGTGACTACGAGACGCAGTCCCGCCAGGGGGCGGGGGCCTTGCGCGTCATGCGGAAGCGTTCCCTGCTGCATGATCACGCCCGCGGCGGCCAGGCCGTGTAGGACGCGCAGATTGCCTTCGTTCCGGAAATGGGCGGCGATTGCCTCGGCCACGATGGGGCCAATTCCAGGGATGGCCTTCAGTTCATCCTGACTCGCTTCGGCGAGACGTTGGATGCTCCTGAATCGCTTCGCAAGTAATTCGGATGTCTCGGAGCCCACGTGGAGGATGCCCAAGGCGGAGATGATGTTGGGCAGCGGCCGGTGCTTGCTGGCTGCGATGGCGGTGATGAGATTTTCGGCGCTCTTCTCGCCCATGCGCTCCATGGCGGCCATCTGCTCTTTGGTCAAGGCGTAGATGTCTGGCATCTCCCGCACCAGGCCCGCGTCAAGAAGCGCGGCCACCTGTTTCGAACCCAACCCTTCGATGTCCATGCCCCCACGGGAGACGAAGTGGCGCAGCCGCTCGTAGATCTGCGCGGGACAGACGGTGTTGGGGCACCGGTGCATGGCTTCGCCGGCCTCACGTACCACGGGAGTATCGCAAACAGGACAATGCTCCGCCATGCGGAACTCACGCTCCGCTCCAGTACGGCGCTCAGTAATGGGGCCAAGCACCTGGGGGATGACCTCGCCGGCCCGCTCTACCCAGACCCAGTCGCCGATGCGAAGGTCCTTGCGGCGGATGTCATCCTCGTTGTGCAAACTGGCCTGCCGGACGGTGACGCCGCTCACCTGGATGGCCTCTAAGATCGCGTAGGGGTTCAGACTACCGGTTCGGCCCACGTTGATGCCGATGTCCAGCAGCTGAGTCGCGGCCTGTTCAGCGGGGAACTTGTAGGCGATGGCCCAGCGCGGCTCTCTGCCCACGAAGCCCAGATGACGTTGGTAGTCGAGCCGGTCGATCTTCACCACCACGCCGTCGGTGGCGTAGTTCTTGGTGAAGCGCTCCTCCACCCAGCGTTGGTGAAATTCCGTCACTTTTGCCAGAGAGTCCACTCGGATGATTTCCTTGCTGATGCGGAAGCCAAAGTCGCGAAGCCACCTCAGGGCCTCCCAGTGGGTTGGCGGCATTCCGACCCCTTCGAGCCATCCCACCTGGTAGACCCAGAACTCGAGAGGGCGCGTGGCAGTGATGCGGGGGTCGAGCTGGCGTAGCGACCCAGCTGCCGCGTTCCTGGGGTTGGCCATGAGGGCTTCCCCGCGTTCTGCCCGCTCTTCATTGAGGCGCTGGAAGCCGTCTTTGGGAAAGAAGACTTCGCCTCGCACTTCCAGCCTGGGCGGGACGCTCGAGGAGCGCTGGAGCACCATCGGAATGGTCGGGATGGTGCGGATGTTGGGAGTCACATCCTCGCCGCGGCTGCCGTCGCCGCGGGTGGCCCCGCGGACCAACCTGCCCTCCTCGTAGGTGAGCGCAATGGCCAGGCCATCGATCTTCGGTTCGCACACCATTGCGAAAACGTCGGTTTCCAGCATGGCCGCGCCGCGCCGATGCCACGCTTCCATCTCCTGGTCGTCGAAGGCGTTGCTGAGGCTGAGCATGGGCTGCGGGTGCTGTACTTCCCGGAACTCTGGCGACGGCGTGGTCCCCACCCGCTGGGTCGGCGATTCTGGGGTGATGAGCTCGGGCTGTGCTTCTTCCAGCGATTGCAACTCGCGGAGAAGGGCGTCGTACTCGCTGTCGCTGACGACGGGTGAGTCCAGAGTGTGATAACGGTAGTTGTGAAAGTTGACCTGCTCGCGCAGGTCGTTCGCTCTGTTGATGATGTGCTGGTCTGGCATGGTCTTGGTCTGGTATAGCTTCCAGGTGTGTCCGTCCTGGGTTCATTGAAAGGGCGCATCTTAGGGACCATGGGCGGACAGGGGAAAGTATAGCAGCCGTCCAAGAGCCGTTCCGCTATAAAACGCTGCTATGACATGGCCGCCCTCACTCGCGCTCGATATACTGGACAGCCTCTTCAGAAAAACAGGCGGATGGCGCTTCGGTGCCGTACCGGCGGTACAATAAGGCCTAGGAGCTTTACATGGTCGACTTTCGCCCGTTCCGTGGTATCCGTTACCGTCCCGGCGTGGCTGGTCCCCTCGACCGGTTGGTCTGCCCTCCCTACGATGTTATCTCACTGGCGCAGGAGAGGGTGCTCCTGGAGGGCAGCGATTTCAACATGGTCAGATTGGAACTGACGGAAGCGCCCGTGGAACCGGACGGCGGTCGGTACCCGGCAGCAGCCCGGACCTATCACCAGTGGCTTCACGATGGAGTGTTGGGTTACGAGGATGGACCGACGTATTATCTGCTCAGGCAGAGGTTCGCTTTTGAGGGGGTAGCGCGAGAGCGATACAGTCTGACGGGGGCACTCCGGCTGGAGGAGTTGGGCACGGGCGTGCTGCCTCACGAAGACACAGCGGCGGGTCCGAAGGCCGACCGGTTGGCACTGATGGAGGCGTGCCATGCCAACTTCAGTCCGCTGATGGCTTTGTTCGAGGATACGGACAAGGTGGTGGAAAGGGCGCGCCATGCGGCAATTGCCCATCCACCGACGGCGGAGTTTTCGGGCGACGATGGACAGGACTACGCTCTGTGGCGGATTGCCGATGGGGAGTCGGTGGCGGCCATTGCCGCGACCTTGGCACCTAGGCGACTGTACATCGCTGATGGCCATCACCGGTATGAGACGGCGTTGAATTACGCGAAGGCGCGCGCCGAGAACGGCGGCGGGGAGCCCGCAGCCGACTTTGTGATGATGAGCATTATTGACTTCGACGATCCAGGACTGTTGATTCTGCCCTACTACCGGGTGGTACACGGCCTGTCGGCCCAGCTTCTTACCCAGCTCCGGGAGCGTATCGTCCAAGTGTTTCTAAACCAGCCCGTGGCCATCGACACCACGTCGCCGGGGCCTTTGGAGGCGCTGGTGGCCCAGGAGGGCGTTGCACGTGCGGTCTTGAGTTTGGTGGGTTCTGGTACCGAGGGGACATCCCTGCTTACCGTGAGGGATGCTGGCCTGGTGGAGCGCTATAGCGCTGAGGCGTCGTCGCCGGCTATGGGCGAGTTGGAGGCGTGGCTCTTGCAGGAGGTAGTCTTGCGTCCGGTGCTGGGCGATGACTTCGCTCGGCACGTGACCTACACCCACGACGGCCAAGCGGCGCTGGACCAGGTGCGCGAGGGAGGGGGGCAGCTGGCCTTTTTCCTGAAGGGCGTACCCAGGGACCTCTTCGTGAGACTGGTAGGAGCGGGCATCCGCATGCCGCGTAAGAGCACCTACTTCCACCCCAAGCTGCCGTCGGGAGTGGTGATGTACTCGCTGGAGGGTGCAGCGCCGGGAGGGTGATGGGTTAGGGCGTGGGCGCCGGGAATGCGTTGGCGATGGGGATAAAGTCTTTACGCTGCTCCAGGGGCTCCACTACCACGATGCCGTTGCGGTTGGAGAGAGCGTAGGCGCCAGCCCCGCTGCGGGAGGTCACCACCCGGTAGCTCCCGTCGACCAGTTGTAGCGCGCAGTGGTTGTCCACGGCGATACCCGGCTCGGAGTGCCGGAGCAGCATGCGTTTGAAGTTATCGGCCCGCAGTTGACCCACGGTCCCGGTGTCGAAGTGGGGGCAGCCGATGGCGTTGATCCACCCAAGGCCCTTCACGCGTACGTAGTCCCAATCGTCTGGCCGGTAGTAATGCCAAGAGTCGCTGTGGCCGTAGGCGAACCAACAGAGCATTCCTGCGCTCTGCCCTGAGAGGATGGTGCCGTGGTCGTAGGCGGCCTGAAGCACTTTGCCCACACCCAGATGCCGCCACCGGCGCATCATCTTGAGGGTGTTGCCGCCGCTTACATAGATGAGGTCGGCGCCCAGGATTTTCTCCTCCAACTCCTGGAGGCTGGGGCTTCGGTTCAAGAGATAGAGCACATCGGTCGCGCAGCCCAGTTTGTCGCGGAACTCAGTGTTGAAGGTATCCCAGCGTTCGGGCTCGTCGTAGCTGGCGGTAGGAATGAGGAGCGCGTGGGGACGCTCGAGCCCGGTGAGCTCGACCAGCGATCTGTGGATGGGCACATTTTCGCCCAGTTCCATGCTGCCTCCGCCGATGCTGACAATGGTGCCCATCTGCCTTAGTCGCCCCGGCCGGGGTTGGTGAGGTATTCGGCGGAGATATGACGGTCTTCGAACCGGGCGAGCATAAAAACTAGATCGGTGGCACGGTTCAGATAGCGCAGGACCTCGGCGTTCAGCAGGAGCTTCTGCTCGTGGAGGGCCACCGTCCTGCGCTCGGCGCGGCGTAAGACCGCCCTTGCTAGGTCCAGAGCGCCGGAGGCGGCGGAGCCGCCGGGGACGACGAAGGCGCGGGGCAGCTGGACCTGTTCGGCGAGCACGTCGATGACGGCTTCCAGATGGGTGGTCATCTCGGGTGTCACCGTACTGAAGTGTTGCTGGAGCTTAGCGTATTCCGCTGCGTCGGTGGCCAGCTCCGCGCCGAGGGTGAAGAGCTCCCGTTGCAGCTTGATGACCACCTCCTGTACCTGGGAGTCATGGGACAGGGCCCGGGCGAGTCCTAGGGCGGAAACGGCCTCGTCGATGCTGCCGTAGGCCTCGCAACGTGGGTCGGCCTTGGAGACCCTGCCGCCATAGAGCAGGCCCGTTTCGCCAGTGTCGCCGCCTTTAGTGTAGATGCGCTTCATGACTGTCACCTCCATTAACGTTCACCCTAGGACCTACGTGCGGGGGTTCGATACGTGGTTTGCCCTCGTCGTGTCGGCTAAGCCTGCCCTAGGTCCTTAGTTATGAATTATAGCGTGGAGGGATTGCGTGGTCTGGATGATGCTTGAATAGACTGGGCTAGTTGGTACCCTGAGGTGGCGGGAAAATCGAGATGTGCAGCCCCGGTAAAACTTATAGCGGGTTGCTGCCGAGTTCCTCATAGTGGCCTTGCAAACACGGTTGACACACCTCTGTACGGCTGGTAGCATCTCTTCGTTGCGCTCAAGAGCAAATTTACTCTTGGTGCGCGGTGAATCATGAGGAGTTTGAAGATATGCCGACGGTGAATCAGCTGGTGAGGCACGGGCGGAAGAGTGCGGTCAAGAAGGCCAAAACTCCTGCGCTGCGCTTTGTCCGCAACACGCTGAAGAACCGGGTGTATCGCAACAGTGGCAGCCCCCAGAAGCTTGCCGTGTGCACTCAGGTCCGGACGGTTACGCCCAAGAAGCCCAACTCGGCTCTTCGGAAGGTGGCCAGGGTGCGGTTGACCAACGGCATGGAGGTTACGGCCTACATACCGGGAGAAGGCCACACACTTCAAGAGCATTCCGTGGTTCTTATCCGAGGCGGCAGGGTGAAAGACCTTCCCGGGGTGCGTTACCACGTTATCAGGGGTGCGCTGGACGCCACTGGCGTCAAGGGCCGCTCCCGGGGCCGCAGTAAATATGGTACCAAGCGGCCCGTGCCCTCCGGCAGCTAAGTGGTTCGTTCCGGCATCTGCACGATCGGCCCTTGATTGTCGTGGGGATGGGTTTGTGTTGAGGCCTGCTTCCCTGTGCTAGGGAGAAGGTCGGCAATCGATATTTGGAGACGTGCGTAGGCACGGTTGCACTATGAGGAATGTGACGGATGGCAAGGCGAAGACGAGCGGAAAAACGGAAGCTGGCAGCTGACCCTCGCTTTCATAGCGTAGAGCTCTCCAGCTTCATCAATCACGTAATGCAGCGGGGCAAGAAATCGGTTGCCCAGCGCGTCGTTTACCAGGCCCTGGACCAGGTGGAGCAGGAGACTCGCCGCGAGCCCTTGGAGGTCTTCGAGCTGGCCATGCGCAACTCTATGCCGAACGTCGAAGTTAAGCCGCGTCGGGTTGGTGGTGCGACCTACCAGGTGCCCATCGAAGTTTCGACCGGCAGGCGCACTGCGCTGGCCACGCGCTGGATCATTGCAGCGGCTCGTGCCCGGACTGGACGACCCATGCGGGAGCGTCTGGCGCAGGAGCTGGTGGAGGCCTCGAGGGGCCAGGGGAGCGCGGTGAGGCGCCGTGAGGAGTTGCACCGGATGGCTGAGGCCAACAGGGCCTTCGCCCACTACAAATGGTAGTGCGCGTTCGGTAGTGCGCGTTCTTCTGCGTTGGAGGCTGGTCGTGGTTGTGATAGTCGGACTTTTCTACCGGCTATCTCCGCGTTGGGAATAGATGAGAGAGGAATCGGCGTAAGGCCTGCCATTATGGTTGCGACGGATACAAACCTCGGACGGATCCGAAACATAGGGTTTATCGCCCACATCGATGCCGGGAAAACAACCGTCACCGAACGGGTGCTGTTCTTCACAGGCCGTACCTACAAGCTGGGCGAGGTCCATGAGGGAACCGCCGTGATGGATTGGATGGAGCAAGAGCGCGAGCGGGGGATCACCATTACCGCCGCGGCGACCAAGGCGGAATGGAACGGTTACACCGTCAACATTATCGACACGCCGGGCCACGTGGACTTCACTGCCGAGGTGGAGCGGAGTCTCCGGGTTCTGGACGGTGGCGTGGTGGTCTTCGACGCGGTGGCCGGCGTGCAGCCCCAGTCGGAGACGGTTTGGCGTCAGGCCGACCGTTATGAGGTGCCACGCATCTGTTTCGTCAACAAGATGGATCGAATGCAGGCCGATTTCGACCGTACGGTCGGTATGATCAAGGATCGGCTCAACGGCAAGCCCATTCCTATCCAATACCCTATCGGCAGCGAGGAAAACTTTAAGGGAGTAGTGGATCTGCTTACGCTGAAGGCCCACTTCTTCCAGGATGGTGGTATTGGCGAGATGGTTGAAGGGGACGTTCCTTCCGATATTGCCAGCCTCGTTGCTCATGCCCGCGAAGAGATGGTAGAGCGGATCGCTGAGAACGCTGACGACTTGGTGGAGCGTTTCCTGGCTGGAGAGTCCATCAGTGTGGAAGAGTTGAAGGCAGGCCTGCGGAAGGCGACGGTGGCCAACAAGGTGGTTCCTGTAATCTGTGGCTCCGCCTTGGACAGCCGGGGTATCCAGTTGATGCTGGATGCAGTGGTTGACTATCTTCCTTCCCCCTTGGACATGCCGGCCATCAATGGGCGCCATCCGCAGACGGGCGCGGAGATGGAGCGCCCCGCCGACCCGCAAGCTCCCTTTTCAGCCTTGGCTTTCAAGGTGGTTACCGACGTTCACGTCGGTCGGCTGGTCTACTTCCGGGTCTATTCCGGCACAATTAAGGCTGGTTCCATGGTCTATAACGCGACCAAGGGCGTGCGGGAACGCATGGGCCGCGTGGTGCTCATGCATGCCAACAGCCGCGAGGTGGTGGAAGAGGTGAGTACCGGAGAGATTGCGGCTGCCATCGGGCTCAAAGCCACCACTACCGGTGAGACCATCTGCGATGAGCGTCAGCCGGTGTTGCTGGAGGCGATTAACTTTGCCGAGCCGGTGATTTCCGTCGCTATCGAGCCCAAGTCGCGGGCGGCGCAGGAGAAGCTGACGGAGGCGCTGATTAAGCTTGCTGAAGAGGACCCGACCTTCCGGGTCCGCTACGACGACGAAACGGGCCAGACGGTGATGTCCGGTATGGGAGAACTCCATTTGGATATCTTGGTGGACCGCATGCGCCGTGAGTTTGGCGTGGAGGCAAATATCGGTAAGCCGCAGGTGGCCTATCGAGAGGCCATTACCAAGCCGTCCACCGCCGAAGGGCGTTTCGTACGCCAGACGGGTGGGCGTGGTCAATTCGGTCACTGTGTGCTGGAGATCGCGCCAAACGAACCAGGGAAGGGATTCACCTTCGAGAACAAGATTGTCGGAGGGGCTATTCCCCGAGAGTTCATCCCCGCTATTCAAAAGGGTGTGCGGGAAGCCTTGGACAGTGGGGTAGTCGCAGGATACCCCGTGATGGACCTGTCGGTTGCCGTCGTTGACGGAAGCTTCCACGCGGTCGACTCCTCTGAGATGGCCTTTAAGATTGCCGGTTCCATGGCGGTGAAAAATGCGATGCGCGGCGCAGCGCCAATACTGTTGGAGCCAGTGATGAAGTTGCAGGTGGTGACGCCTGGGCAGTATCTGGGCGAGGTGCTCGGTGACCTGGGCGGACGCAGGGGCAAAGTGAAGTCCATGGAGGGCCACGGTGATACCCAGGTGGTTGAGGCCGGGGTTCCTTTGGAAGAGATGTTTGGTTATGCAACTGAGCTGCGCTCACTGAGCCAGGGAAGGGCCACCCACACTATGGAGTTTGGGCAGTACGAGAAGGTACCTGCCTCAAGGGTCCCTGCAGCAGTGGCTGAGAGCGCATAGGCGAAGGGGTAGTCATGGCACGAGAGAAAATACGGATCATCCTGAAGGCTTATGAGCACCGGCTGCTCGATCAGTCTACATCCCAGATTGTGGACGCGGCTGAGCGTACGGGCGCCGCTGTTGTCGGTCCTGTCCCGCTCCCCACGCACATCAAACGCTTTTGCGTGATTCGCTCGCCGCACGTCGACAAAGACTCGCGGGAGCACTTCGAGCTGCGCACGCACAAGCGGCTGGTGGACATCATGGAGCCGAATCCCAAGACCATCGACGCGCTGACCAGGCTGCAGATGCCGGCTGGCGTGGATATTTCGATTAAGTTATAGGCGGTTAACAGTGCTTTCGGGAATGCTGGGCAAAAAGATTGGTATGACTCACCTCTTTGGCGAGGCGGGTGAGTTGCAGCCGGTTACCGTTCTGGAAATCGGGCCGTGTGTGGTGACGCAACTCCGCACGCCGTCCACCGACGGCTACGAGGCGGTGCAACTGGGGTACGGCCATGTGAAGCAACTGAACAAGCCAGCCAGGGGGCATCTCAAGAACCTCGATAACCTACGATACCTGCGTGAGTTCGAGCCGGCCGCCGCCGCCGTGTACGAGGTTGGACAGACCTTGGACGTGCGGCAGTTCTTTCCCGGCGAGACGGTTCACGTCAGCGCTCGCTCCAAAGGGCGTGGTTTCCAGGGCGTCGTCAAGCGCTACGGTTTCGCCGGCGGTCCGAAGAGCCACGGGCAAAAAGACCGCCATCGGGCTCCGGGGTCCATTGGCGGGACCACCTTCCCTGGACGAGTGTTCAAGGGCAAGAAAATGCCTGGCCACATGGGTAATACCAAGATTACTGTCCGCAACCTTCATGTGGTGAGCGTGGACCCGCAGCGCAACTTGCTCATGGTGAGCGGAGCGGTCCCCGGAAGCAGGAATGCGTTGGTTACGGTATTGCATGCCGATATGGTTTCCGCTGCCAAGGCGTACGAGGAGCAGATGGCGGCTGGGCTTGTCGAATCCGAGGCCCCGGAAGAGGTCCCTGTCGAGGCTCCCATTGCCGAGGAGGCCCCGGAGCAGCCTGGGGCTGGGGTTGTTGTTGTAGGGGCCGACGCTGAGCCCACCGCAGATGTCGCCGCCGTGGCGGTTGAGGAAGAGTCTCATCCCGATACTGAGGCGGACGCTGAGCCTGAGCCGGAGCAAGACGAACAAAAGGAGCAGGCGTAAGCGTGCAGTTTCCAGTGAAAAATACCAAGGGTGAGGTGGTTGGCCAGATGGAGCTGAGCGACCAGGTGTATGGCGCGCCGCTGAATGCGGACCTGCTGCATCAGGTTATGGTTCACCATCAAGGTAACCAGCGCCAGGGCACAAGCAGCACCAAGACTCGCGGAGAGGTTTCGGGTGGCGGGCGCAAGCCCTTCGCCCAGAAGCACACGGGCCGCGCCCGGATGGGCAGCACCCGTTCGCCTCTGGCCCGTCACGGCGGCGTCACTTTTGGGCCCAGGCCTCGGTCCTATCGGACCAGCCTCCCTAAGAAGATGCGCCGACAGGCTATTCGCTGCGTCCTTTCGGCAAAGGTAGCGCAATCGAGGGTGGTGGTGCTGGAGAATATGGATTTTGCCGCCGGAAAAACAAAGGAGATGGCCGCTGTGTTGCAAGCGCTCTCCGTCACATCGTCGGCATTGGTGGTTACTCCCAGGCCGGAGCGGAACGTGTCTCTGGGCGTGCGCAACATCTCTCGGGTGAAGACCCTGACCGCGGACCTACTAAACGTGCTGGACTTGCTGCGCTACGATATGGTGGTGATGAGCGTGGAGGCTGCCGAGCGGACCAACCATCTCTGGTCGACCGCATCAGTGCCGGTTGCTGAACAGGCGGTGGAGGTAACGGAGCAGGAAGAAGAGAAAGCGACTCCCGCGCCGGCCCCCAAGCGGGCTCCCAGGCGCCGGAAGGAGGCTTCCAGCACCGCCTAGGGGTTGTTGTGGTGCATGGAGATTCATTATGTCAATGAGGGTGCTCTCAGTTCTTCTGAAGCCGGTGGTCACCGAGAAGACGACGCTAATGCAGGAGCAGAACAAGTATGTCTTTGAGGTGCTGCTCAGCGCGAACAAATCGCAGGTACGCGAGGCGGTAGAGCGCGCTTTCGAGGTGAAGGTCACCTCTGTCCACATGATGAAGGTGAAGGGCGAAATGCGCCGTATCGGTGCAAGCCGTCGGCTGGTTAAGGCGCCAAGTGTGAAAAAAGCAGTGGTGACCCTTGTTCCTGGGGATACCATCCAGTTGTTTGAGGGAGCGTAGCAATGCCCCTGAAACGAATAAGGCCATTGACACCGGGGCAGCGCGGAGCGTTGCGCCCCGACTTCGCGGAAATCACCAGGCGAAAGCCGCATAAGCCCCTCACTGTTGGCCTGCGAAAGCATGGCGGACGGAACTCCCGGGGCAAGGTGACGGTACGGCATCGGGGCGGTGGCGAGAAGCGGCGGTGGAGGCAGGTGGACTTCAAGCGAGATAAGCTGGGCATCCCGTGCCGGGTGGAAAGCGTTGAGTACGACCCGAACCGCTCTGCGCGGATTGCGCTCGTGGTATACTCCGATGGCGAGCGCCGCTATCACCTGGCGCCGGTGGGTGTCGGAGTGGGTGACCGGCTAATGTCCGGTCCCGACGCGGAAATCCGGGCAGGGAATGCATTGCCCATTCGTTCAATCCCGACGGGCACGGTGATACACAACATCGAGTTGCAGCCCGGTAAGGGTGGCCAGATGGTGAGGAGTGCTGGCGTTGGGGCACAGGTGCTCGCCAAAGAGGAGCAATATTCCATGGTACGGATGCCCTCCGGCGAAGTGCGTCGTCTGCTGAGTGCATGCATGGCGACTATCGGCCAGGTGGGGAACCAAGACCACAAGAACGAGAAGATTGGGAAGGCGGGAAGGAAGCGGCACATGGGTTGGCGTCCCACGGTTCGTGGGTCGGCCATGTCGCCGAGAGACCATCCACACGGTGGTGGTGAAGGCCGTTCCGGTATCGGTATGAAACATCCCAAGACCCCTTGGGGCAAGCCAGCCCTGGGTCCCAAGACCCGGCGCCGGCACCACACGGATGTCTTCCGCGTGAGGGACAGGAGGGCCAAGTAAGATGTCGCGTTCCATTAAGAAAGGGCCCTACGTGCACCCGAAGCTGGCCAAGAAGGTGGACCGTGCCCAAGCAAGTTCAACAAAGGTTATGATACGAACGTGGTCACGGGCGTCGACTATCATGCCGAACATGTTGGGTATGACCTTTGCTGTCCACGATGGGCGACGGCATATTCCGGTGTTTGTCTCGGAGAACATGGTGGGTCACAAACTGGGCGAATTTGCGCCCACGCGGACCTTTCGTGCCCATGTCACAAAGTCGGAACGAACCACATCGGTGCGAAGGTAAGCCATGCCAGTCCGAGCGTATGCAAAGGGAGTAGGAATGTCCACGAAGCGGCTTCGTCCATTGGTGGACGCGCTTCGAGGCAAGCGTGTACAGGAGGCGATGAACGCGCTGCGGTTTGTTCCCGGCCCCGCTGCGCTGCGTATCTCCATGGTGCTGAAATCGGCGGTCTCGAATGCCGAGAACAACATGATGATGAATGCCAGCCGCTTGAAGGTGGTTGGCGCCACGGTGGACGGCGGTCCGGTGATAAAACGTTTTCGAGCTCGCGCGAGAGGCAGGGTGGGCAGTGTCCACCGACCGACCTCTCACATAACCATTGTCGTGGACGAGGTGGAGTAGTGGGACAAAAGACACACCCCATCGGATTTCGGTTGGGGATTGTTAGAGACTGGGAGGCACGCTGGTTTGGCGGTACAGCCAAAGAGTATTCCTCGCAAGTTCTTGAGGATATCGAGATTCGGAAGGTGGTCATAGGCCGGAACGCCGATGCGGGCATCTCCCGGGTGAATATCGAGCGGACGGCCCAAGACCTGACGGTGAATGTGCATACGGCTCGTCCGGGGATTGTCATCGGTAGGGGCGGGCAACGGGTGGATGAACTCCGCAAGGCCCTTGAGGTGGCGACCACTGGTAAGCGGGTGCGTCTGAACGTGCTGGAGATCCGCCAGCCGGAGATGGACGCTTTCTTGGTGGCACGCAATATCGCTGACCAGCTTGAACGCCGCGTGGCCTATCGGCGGGCGATTCGCCAGTCTGTGACCCGAGCGATGCAGGCGGGCTGCAAGGGTATCAAGGTGTTGGTCTCGGGACGGCTTGGTGGGGGTGAAATCGCCCGCAATGAGAAGGCTATGGATGGCCGGGTGCCGCTGCACACGCTTCGGGCTGATATCGACTATGGCCTATCGGAAGCCCGTACCACGATGGGCCGCATCGGTGTGAAGGTATGGATTTATCGTGGAGATGTCGTGACGGACCGGCGGAACCAGCAGGGCGCTGAGCCGAAGGTGCTCCAGGCTGGGCTGGGTGCGTCTGAGGGTGAAGGTCATGTTACAGCCTAAACGGACACGATACCGCAAGGTCCACCGGGGTCGGATGCGTGGGCTGGCCACCAAGGGAAACTCAGTAGCCTTTGGCGAGTTCGGCCTGAAGAGTCTGGAGCCCGCATGGATCACCGCACGGCAGATTGAGGCAGGTAGGCGTGCGATAACCCGTCACCTGCGCCGGGGAGGCCGGGTATGGATAAGGGTCTTCCCCGATAAGCCCTATACACACAAGCCGGCCGAGACGCGGCAGGGCAGTGGAAAGGGTCCTGTGGAGGGGTGGGTTGCCGTGGTCAGGCCGGGCAGGATTATGTTCGAGGTTGGTGGGGTGGGTTCCGAAATCGCGAAAGCGGCCCTGGCCCGGGCGGCTCAAAAGCTGCCTATCCAGACCCGAACGGTAGGGCGCTCCGACCTCACACATATTGAAGGGTAGTGGAATGGCAGAAAAGATAGATCCCATTCGGGCAATGGCTAAAGAGCGGCTCAATGAGGAAGAGGAAAATACCCATAAGGACTTGCTGAACCTGCGTTTTCGGCATGCGACTCGACAGTTGGTTAATGTCGATGAGTTGAAGCAGGCGAAACGTCGGCTGGCCCGAATCAAGACCATTAGGCGCGAACGTGAACTGGCGGGAGTCCAGCAATGAGCGACGATCGAGGCGACCGTAAGGTCCGTACAGGCCGGGTGGTTTCTGACAAAATGGACAAGACAGTGGTGGTGGTGGTGGAGCGCCGAGTGCGTCACCACCTCTACCGCAAGGTCTTGCGACGGATGGCCAAGTACAAGGCGCATGACGAGCAGAACCAGTACCAGGTTGGCGACTTGGTGAGCATTATGGAGACGCGTCCTATCTCGGCCAGTAAGCGCTGGCGGGTGCTGGAATTGCTCTCGAAGCGCGCCGTACCCGAAACGAGCCCCCTTGAGGCCATCGAGGCAGAAGTGGAGCAGGTCGTGGTCGCCGCAGCGGTCGTAGGAGCCGAACTAGAAGTAGTCGAAGCTGAGGCAGCATCGGAAGAGACGCCGGCTGAGCCCGAAGCTGAGGCAGTATCGGAAGAGACGCCGGCTGAGCCCGAAGCTAAGGTAGCATCGGAAGAGACGCTGGCTGAGCCCGAAGCTGAGGTAGCATCGGAAGAGACGCCGGCTGAGCCCGAAGCTGAGGTAGCATCGGAAGAGACGCCGGCTGAGCCCGAAGTGGATGAGAAGGAGACGGAAGAACGGTGATTCAGACCTTTAGCCGTCTTATAGTTGCCGATAACTCCGGAGCCAAGGAGATTATGTGCTTCAATATCCCCGGAGGCACGGGCCGCCGGTACGCCCGGGTGGGAGACGTAATCGTGGCTTCGGTCAAGGTGGCGCAGCCGAACAGCGCCGTGAAAAAGGGTGAGATCGTCCGGGCTGTGGTGGTTAGGACTAGGTCAACCGTGAAGCGTGCCGACGGGTCCACCATTCGCTTCGATGATAATGCTGCAGTCATCCTCACGGACAAAGAGGCGCCGCGAGGTACGCGTATCTTTGGCCCTGTCGCACGAGAGCTGCGGGAGCACAATTTTATGCGCATCGTGTCGCTGGCAGCGGAGGTACTCTAGGATGACGGCACGACTGAAGCGCGACGATGAGGTACTGATCCTCCGAGGCAAGGACAAGGGCAAGCGTGGGAAGGTGCAGAAGTTCCTTCCCGCGCAGAACCTTATTCTCGTTGAGGGGCTCAACCGGGTAAAGCGGCATTTGAAGGCAGGGGCCCAGGGTGCCCGTCAGGCGGGCATTATCGAGAAAGAGATGCCCATGAACGCCTCAAAAGTGATGCCCATTTGCCCCAATTGTGATAAGCCAACCAGAATAGGTATTCAAGTGTTGGATGACGGGTCTAAAACACGGATGTGTAAGCGATGCAATTCGATGATAAATTAGCTCCGCAACTCGGAGCAGCAGAGCCCATGAAAAAGCGGCCGCCAGCTCCCCGGCGTCGGAAGCCGAGTGCTGCGCCACGCAGTGGTAGTGCCGCCCGCGAAGCTAAAACCGCGGCCAGCGCCGCAGCAGTTGTGCCCGCCGCACCGCCGCGCGTCCTTGTCCGGTACCGCTCTGAAGTCCGTCCGGCCCTGATTCGCGAATTCGAATATCCGAGTGTTATGGCGGCGCCCAGCGTGACCAAGGTGGTATTAAACATGGGTTTGGGAGAGGCGTTGACCAACGCTCGCGCCTTGGAGATGGCACCGATGCAACTGGGCTTGATTGCAGGGCAGAAGCCGGTATTGACCAAGGCCCGGAAATCCATCGCCAACTTCAAGCTTCGCGAGGGGATGGCTATTGGAGCGGCGGTGACCCTCCGTGGCCGCCGGATGTGGGAGTTCCTTGACCGATTTTTGAGTCTGGCATTGCCGCGCATCCGGGATTTTCGAGGCGTTTCCAGGACGGCCTTCGATGGTCAGGGCAACTACTCTGTTGGGATTCGAGAGCAGTTGATATTCCCGGAGTTTGATTACAGTGACATTGACCGTATACGGGGCTTTCAGGTGACCATCGCCACGTCGGCACGGAGCGACCGTGAAGGCTTTCGGCTGCTAGAATTGTTGGGAATGCCCTTCGCTCATGAGGGGCAAGGACGTTAAGGAGTAGGACAAGGGTTGTATGGCGAAGAAAAGTAAAATTGCCAAATGGAAAAGGCCCCCTCCCTTTAAGGTGAGGGCTATGAATCGCTGCAACCGTTGTGGCAGGCCAAGGGCGTACATCCGCCACGTCGGTCTGTGCAGGATTTGTTTTCGGCAATTGGCGTTGCTGGGCCAATTGCCCGGTATCCGCAAGGCAAGCTGGTAAGGCCAAGGAGCAATAAGGAATGCCGGTTAGCGACCCTATAGCAGATATGCTCACCCGGATTAGGAATGCGCAGCAGATGCAACATCCATCGCTGGGCATGCCCTTTTCCAAGTTGAAAATGGCCGTCGCCGAGATTCTGAAAGCCGAGGGCTTTCTGGAAGACATTGCGGTCGCTCAGAAGAGCCCTCAAAATGTGCTGCGGCTGCAGTTGAGGTACGACAAGCAACAGAAACCGGCTATTTCAGGGCTCAAGCGCATGAGCAAGCCGGGTTTGCGTATGCATGTGAACCGTGCCGAGGTGCCGCGCTACTTCGGTGGCCTGGGCATCTCTATTATCTCCACCTCGCGAGGTGTGATGACAGGACAGGAAGCGTGGCGTAAGGGCATCGGCGGTGAGCTGATGTGTTACGTGTGGTAAGAGAGGCAGCCGTATGTCACGAATTGGAAAACAGCCAGTCCCTATCCCTTCGGGTGTTTCGGTAGAGATCGAAACCGGAATGGTTCGCGTGAAGGGTGCATCAGTGGTATTGGAGCAGCCCTATCAACGGGGCATCAACGTTCGCGTGGATGATGGCCAGGTGGTTGTTGAGCGGCGGGATGATAGCCGCGCGCAACGCGCCTATCATGGACTAACTCGAGCGCTCATCGCCAATATGGTTACCGGTGTTTCCGAGGGGTTCACTAAGAGTCTTGACCTGGTGGGTTACCGCGTGCAGGCTGCAGGCCGGGGCGTTAATCTTCAGGTGGGCTATAGCCATCCCACGGTGGTCGAACCCATGGAGGGGATTACCTTGGAGGTGCAAGGGAATAACCGAATTCTTGTCCGCGGCGCTGATAAGCAGGTGGTGGGCGAAATGGCCGCCCGCATTCGGCGCGTTCGGAAGCCAGACGCTTACAAAGGTAAGGGCATTCGTTACACCGGCGAGCAAGTGCGGCTCAAGCCCGGTAAGACTGCGGGGAGGAGCTAGTATGTCTGGAGTGAAGACAGCGCGCGCTGCCCGGGAACGACGCCATTTGCGGCTGCGCCAGAGGGTGTCCGGAACGGCAAGTCGGCCTCGGCTGTGCGTGTTCAGAAGCTTGAAGCATATCTACGCCCAGGTTATCGATGATGAGGCGGGTCGCACCCTCGCGGCTGCCAGCACCCGAGAGGAGGAGGCCCAGGACGGCCCCAAGCGTTCCTCCGCTCGGAAAGTTGGGGCACTGGTGGCGGAACGGGCCAAGGGGGCTGGAATCGAGAAAGTGGTGTTTGACCGGGGCGGGTACAAGTATCACGGTCGGGTGAAAGCGCTAGGCGAAGGCGCACGGGAAGGGGGACTTGAGTTTTGACCCAATACAACGCTCCCAACCGCTCCTCCGAGCAGGATGGATCCGATTTGACGGAAAAGGTTGTAAAGATCCGCCGAGTGGCCAAGGTGGTTAAGGGCGGTCGAAACCTGAGCTTTAATGCCATGGTTGTGGTGGGTGACGGCCGTGGCACGGTGGGGATTGGCATGGGTAAGGGCGTCGCGGTCCCCGATGCGGTCCGCAAGGGCACGTCTATTGCTAAGAAGGACTTTTTTACCATTCCGCTGCGTGGCACCACTATTCCCCATCAGGTTATCGCCAAGTTCGGCGCGTCGCGGGTGATTATGAAACCCGCATCGCCGGGCGCCGGTGTAATCGCTGGAGGCGCAGTTCGGGCGGTGATGGAGGCTGTAGGCATCAAGGATGTCGTGGCCAAAGCCTTGGGCAGTCGAAACCCCATAAACCTAGTGAAGGCCACGATTGTGGGGCTTCAGTCGCTTAAGGGGGAGCCTTCTGTCGAGCAGTTGGCGCCAGCGGTACGAGCAGTGCATGCGCCCAGGCCGCAACGTTCCAGCGACCCCAGAGCGCCACGGCCGCGTAGGGAGAGTCGCTCCGCTACGCAGGAAGCTGAGGCAGCGGAAGTAGCTGCGGCGGGCGATAGCGAAGAGAGCGAGACTCCTGTTGAGACGGCTGTAGCAGCGAGAGCCCCAGAAACGCTTGAGCAGGGAACATCGGACGCCGGTCAGGTCGCCGAGTCCACTAACGAGGAGCCAATTGCCGAAAGTGGTGAGAGCCCGGTAGCGGAGTCGGCTGAAGATTCCCCCGTAGTGGAGAAGGCTTCCCCAGAAGCAGCGGCTGGAGAGTCTCATCCCGGTGAAGAAGAAAACTCCGTTGTAGCCGAGGAGCCCGACGATGGCAAAGCTGAAAGTTAAGTGGGTAAAGAGTCTGATTGGCTACGAGGCTGACCAGCGCCGCACGGTTCGCGCGCTGGGCCTGAAGAAGCTGCATCAGACGGTGGAACATCAGGACACTCCTACCATTCAGGGCATGCTGCGCAAGGTGCGGCACCTGATTCAGGTAGAACTGGTGGAGCAGGAGGGAGCGTAAAGTATGCAGGTCCATAACGTTAGGCCGGTGCATGCGCGGCGCGCCCGGAAACGGATCGGTAGAGGTAAGGGTTCCGGGGATGGTAACTATGCCGGCAAGGGTATGAAGGGGCAGAACTCACGTAGCGGTGGTGGTGTCCGTCCCGGGTTTGAAGGAGGGCAGAACCCCCAGATTAAGGGTCTGCCGAAGCTGCGTGGGTTCCACAATAGGTTCCGGATCGAATATCAGGTGGTGAATCTGGACAAGTTAAGCGAGCTGCCCGCCGGAGTGACTGACGTGACGCATCAGGTGCTGGCGGAGCACGGCATGGTCCGTCAGGCGAAGGGACTCGTGAAGGTCTTGGGGGCCGGCGAGGTGAACCGAAAGCTTAGCGTGGTGGCCAGTCGCTTCTCCCAGTCCGCGCGGTCGAAGATTGAGGCGGCAGGGGGCGAGATTCTAGAGACGGCTCCGTTGAAGGTGCGCACCGCTGGGAAAAAGAAGGACAGGGCTGATGCTCGGGCTGCGAAGGTAGTTCCGGTAGAGCTGGAGCCGGCAACCGCAGAGGATGAGAAGGCGGAGGATGAGAAGGCTTAGCTCATGCGAGTAGGACAAGCGGCACGCCAAGGACCTTCCCGTCCAGCGCTGCTCCAGTCGATGATTGACGCGTTTCGCACTCCGGACCTGCGGGCGCGAATCTTCTTTACCCTCTTCATCCTGGTCGTCTTCCGGATGATGGCGCAAGTGCCAGTTCCGGGGGTCGACCGCTCCGCGTTGAGCGGAGCAGTTCAAGGGAGCGACCTGATCGCCTTCTTTGACCTGTTCAGTGGCGGTGGACTCCGGAACTTGAGCATCGTCGCTTTGGGCGTCTATCCCTATATCACCGCCAGTATCGTCATTCAGATTCTCACCCCGGTGCTACCCAAACTACGGGAGTTGTCTAGGGAAGGTGAGGCGGGACGGAATCGGATTGGCCAAATCACCCACTATCTCACCGTGCCCATCGCCATGTTGCAAGGCTACGGGCAGATGCTTATCTTCTCCAGAGCGGGTGTTTTCACGCATGAGATTGGGTTTACCGGCGATGGGGCTTTCCTGACCATCACGACGGTCATCTCCTTCACAGCAGGGACGATGCTCCTGGTCTGGCTTGGCGAAATGATCACCGAGAAGGGGATTGGCAACGGCCTCTCCATCATCATCTTTGGTGGCATCGTC
>CAUZHS010000003.1:0-93900 GCA_963579845.1 Dehalococcoidia bacterium
CAGCCACCGTAAGATCCCCCAACCACTTCTGCCCCCCATCCTCAGTTAGTTGCCAAATAACCGTTCCCACTGGCACCTCAAGAGATTTCCCTCCCCCTGACTTTCCAGTGCGCTCACCGCCGCCGCCGCCAGCACCAGGTTCTGCAGCAATCCGGCTAATCCGTTCAAACTCAGCAAGTGAACGAAGTCGAGAACGGGCAACGATGTTCACTGAACCGCCCATACCACCATTCCCTCCATCGGGTCCACCCAGAGGACGGCTGCGTTCATGGATAAAAGAGATAGCTCCCCTTCCCCCTGTACCGGCAATAACCGTAATTCTTTTCTTATCTAACATAGAAGATTTAAGTTACTTCCTTCTTCTTATAACTCCCTCTCATAATAATAGATTCTTTATAAACGAAAAAATGTTAATAAAAACACCTACGTCAAATAGTAATGCGGTGGAGGGAAGTAAGGGGTAAGGATGTTATTCACAGTTTGGATTGAAGGAGGGCTTGTTTCAGTTTGTTGAGCTCAGTGGCTTTGGCCGGGTTGTTGGTAATTCTATCTTTAATCTTGCGAATGGAGTAGATGGCGGTGGTCCGGTCGCGGTTCCCGAAAAGGTGGCCTATCTCCTCAGTGGGGAGCTGGAGGATTTCGGAAAGAAGGAACATAGCAGTATGACGCGCGTCGGCCGTCTGACGGTCCCGCCGAGTGCTGGCGAGTATCTTGGGAGTCAGCCCGTGGGCCTCGGCGACGACGGCGATAATGGTTTCAGCTGAGGGCTTGCTGTTGACAGTAGGGGTCTGGTACTGGTGGAGAACCTGCTGGACTAGGTGGGTGGTTACGGGTAGCCCAGTGAAATGGGCGAGGGCCCCGACTCGGTTCAAGATACCCTCTACCTGGCGGATGTTGGTCAAGGGGAGTTCAGAGAGCGTGGTGAGGGCATCTTGGGGTATGGGGACTTGGGTTTCGGTTGCCCGTCTTTGCAGGATAGCATGGCGGAGTTCACGGCTCGGGGCTTGGATATCGGCGACTAACCCCCATTCGAACCGTGACCGGAGGCGATCCTCTAAAAGGGCGAGTGCTGAGGGATCACGGTCAGAGGCAAGAACGATTTGGCGGTTAGCGTTGTGCAAAGCGTTGAAAGTATGGAAAAAGCCTTCCTGTGTTCTTTCCTTTCCGCTGATGAATTGAATGTCGTCCACAAGTAAAACATCAGGGGCTTGGTAACGGTCCCGGAAAGCAGTTGTCTTTCTGTCCTGAATAGCGGCGATGAAATCGTTGGTGAACTCCTCGGCGGTGATGTAGAGGGCTGTTCTTTCATGGGCTCGCACTTCGTGGGCGATCGCGTGAAGCAAATGAGTCTTGCCCAATCCTGCACCAGAGTAGATAAAGAGGGGGTTATAAGTATCGCCGGGCCGGTCGGCAACGGCGTGGCATGCAGCATAGGCAAGTTGATTCGTTGCATCGACGACGAAGGAATCGAATGTGTAACGTCGGTTGAGAGGCGATGGGGAGGGAGAGGCTGGCACCTGCCGCATCGGTGCGGCTTCGGGAGGTGTCAGGAGGGGGGAGGAGGCCTCGACTGGTATGGCTGAGGTGGCACCGCGTACTTGGAATGAGATTTCCAGCCGTTGATGGGAGACACTGGCCACTGCAGCATCGATAAGCTGATATAGCCGAAGCTCCAACCACTCTGCTGCAAAGGTTGTTGGAACACCGATGACTAACTGGCTGTCGCTCATGGAGAGGGCCGTCGTATCTCTCAACCACGTGTCGAAAGTGGGCCGGGTAATCTGAACCTGCAGCCTCCCCAGGGCAGCCTCCCATAGCTGAGGAGCGGTTGGTTTAAGGGTATGACTAACCATGCGAAACATTCCTCGTTTCACCGCGATAAAGTTAGCGATTTGGATCAGTAAGAAAGCAGCTGTCCCGCGCCAACAGGACTGGACAAAACGGTGTTGACTGTTCTACCAAGGAACGCCTTTAAAAGCCAACGAAATCGAACTCTATCAGACCCTTCTCCGTAGGACGCAAGGGGGGAGGAGACCTATTTTAAAAGGATTGTCCCAGGTATTCCGAAGGGGGTCCGGAGGCGCTATCTAGAAGCCCCTAAGCAGATAGGCGACCATTCTGGGTAGCATCAGGGGAAATGCTATCATCTTGTCATGACAAGGCTTCGTGTGGTGTTTATGGGAAGTCCCATCGCTGTGGTCCCGGTGCTCGATTCGGTACGGGAGCTGGGTTGGGATTTGGTAGGTGTGTACACCGCCTCCGACCAGCAGGCTGGTCGGGGTCGGCACGTTGAGCCAACCCCCGTCAAGCGGTACGCGCTGGAGCAGGGGTTCCCAGTTTTTCAGCCTGCTTCCCTCCGTGACGAACAGACCTTTGACGAACTGCGCAGCCTTGCCCCAGACCTTATTGTGCTAGCTGCTTACGGCGAGCTACTGCCACCTGAGGTACTCGATCTTCCACGCTGGGGCTGCTTGAACGTACACCCTTCGCTTCTCCCACGGCACCGGGGTGCTAGCCCGGTGGCAGCGGCCATTTTGGCTGGTGATGAGATGACCGGGGTAACGCTGATGATTATGGACCGTGGTCTGGACACGGGGCCGCTTCTCGGCCAGCGGGAGCAGAGACTATGGCCTACGAATCGCTCAGGCCAGCTTACGGAGCAGTTGTTCGTGCTGGGTGCCGAACTGCTTAAGGAGGTGCTCCCGGAGTACGTGGCGGGCCGCATAACGCCAGCGCCTCAGGCTAAAGAAGGGGTAAGCATCTCCCGGAAGATGAAGAAGGAACAAGGGGAGCTGGACTGGTTCAAGGCCGCGGTGCAATTGGAGAGGGAAGTTCGCGCCCATGACCCGTGGCCTGGGAGCGCCACTCGGTGGAACGGCAAGCGTCTCCAGGTCTTAGAGGCCCATGCCATGACGGCAGATACCCTTGCGCTGCCGGGAACGGTTGTTCAGATAGGTATGGACCCACCACTGGTGGGAGTGGCAACGCTGAACGGGCTTCTGGTCTTGCACCAGGTAAAGCAGGAAGGCCGAAAGACGGTCGCAGCCACGGAATTTATTCGAGGCAACCAGGAGTTTCTCGACGCGAGGCTGCCGTCCTGACGAAAGGTTCTTAAACGTCTTCCTCTTCATTGGTCTTCTCCGAAGTGTCGGCGGTCCGCGTTGGGACCACCGCGGCGATTCTCTGTTCCGCATCCGTGACAAGCGTCACCTTAGAGGGCAGCTCCAGGTCCCTTACATGAATCGACGAATCGACGTTGGCCAGGATAGAGATGTCCACGCGGAAGGACGTTGGGAGGTCGAGGGGAAGCGCTTCGACCTGAACCTCGTGGAGGTCCTGAACTAACATTGCGTCAGAGGACCGGGCGCCGGGGGCTTCACCCTCAAAGACGATGGGCACAGTGGCCTGGACCAGCTGTGTCTGGGATATCTGGATGAGGTCAACGTGGAGCAGTCGGTCGGTAACGGGGTGAAACTGGACTTCACGAACCATGACAAAATGCTCATCGCCGCCAGCCCGAATTGTCAGCGGCCTAGTGCGGCCTACTTGCGCTAGAGTTTGGATTAGCGTAGAGGTTTCCACTTGTAGGCTGAGCGAGGGAGCCCCTCCCCCATAAATGTGCAGGGGAGTAATACCGGAGCGCCGAAGAGCTCCTAACTTCTTTCCAAAAATCGTCCGTTCCTGCACGTCCAGCGTTATAGGCTGGGTGGTCATAGCTGCTCCTGAGTTCGAAGACCAGCGTCGTAACGCCGGAAGAATTGAGACCCCCATGATAGCAAAGGCTCTGCGGAGCCGCCACTGGGCGTGGGACAGGGTTGGCAGCGAGAGGTGAAAAGAGGGATAGTAGAGAAGTGTATCGGCTTAATTGGCTTCCCAATATCCGGCTGGTATCATAGGCAGAGGTCTTTCCGTTTTTCGTTCCGTCAAGAACCCACATTCTCGTGCCTCAATCCAACGATGGCGTGAGGTCTCAAGAAGAAGGGCTATCGCATAACTGTAGATAGCAGAGGAGAAGCTAATGACCGAGGCACCGCAACTAAGCGCCGAGCAGGTACAACGCTACAGCAGGCATATCATCATGCCGCAAATTGGGAGTAGGGGCCAACGCAACCTTATGGGCTCCAAGGTGCTCATTATTGGCGTCGGTGGTCTGGGTGGGCCCGTCGCCATCTACTTGGCTCTGGCTGGCATCGGAACCTTGGGTATCGTGGACTTTGATACCGTTGACTTGAGTAATCTGCAACGGCAAGTGCTGCACAACTCTGAGACCGTTGGCTGGCCAAAGGTGGACTCAGCTAAGGATACGTTGCGGCGCTACAACCCGAATGTGCAGGTGGTGACGCATGAGGTGCCCATCACTGCTGAAAACGCCATGGAACTGATGGAAGGCTACGATGTTATCGTGAACGGGGCGGATAACTTCGCCACGCGCTATTTGGTGAACGACGCAGCCTACCTCAGTGGGAAGCCGCTGGTGGACGGGAGCATCTTGATTTTCGACGGCCAGGTGAGTACGTACATCCCGGGGAGTGGCTGCTATCGCTGTCTCTTCCCCACGCCCCCTCCCCCAGGCATGGTCCCTAACTGTGCCGAAGCCGGAGTGTTGGGAGCTCTCACCGGTACCATTGGTAGTATTCAGGCAACGGAAGTTGTCAAGGTGCTGCTGAGCATTGGCGAGCCCCTGGTGGGCCGGCTGCTTTTGGTGGACGCGCTGAGCATGGAGTTCCGAATGGTGAGGACGCACCAAAACCCTGAGTGTCCCCTGTGTGGCGACCATCCTACCGTAACCGAGCTGATCGACTACGAGGTGTTCTGTGGCCTTGCTCCGGCCCATGGCACGGAGGGAGCGGTGGTCGGCACCTAAAGTCCGGCCCATCGGCATGCTGTACAAGGACCTTATTGACGCCATTGGGAACACGCCGCTGGTGGAGATGCCCTCCTTCAGCCCCAAGGGCAGTGTTCGGCTGTTTGCCAAGCTGGAGGGGAACAACCCCACTGGTAGCGTGAAAGACCGTATCGCCCGCGCAATGGTAATGCGGGCGGAGGCGGAGGGCCTGCTGTCTAAAGACAAGGTGCTCCTCGAGCCGACCAGCGGTAATACTGGGATTTCCTTGGCAATGGTGACGCAGCGCAAGGGTTACCGCCTCAAGGTGGTCATGCCCGAAAACGTCGGGCCTGAGCGCTTAGAGCTGCTGGCAGCCTTTGGGGCCGAGGTGGAGTTTTCCCCCGCAGAGTTGGGGACCAACGGCGCGATAGCCGTCGCTCAGACTATGGCTGCCCAGAACAACCGCTATGTAATGTTGTATCAATACGGCAATGAGGCCAATCCCGGCGCCCACTATGAGACGACCGGCGCCGAGATTATCAGGGACCTGCCCGAGGTGACCCACTTCGTGGCTGGTCTTGGGACGGGTGGAACCCTCATGGGTACCGGACGGCGACTCAAGGAACATAATCCCGCAATAACCGTTATTGCGGCGGTACCCCAGCCTGACGATAGGGTTCAGGGTTTGCGTAGCCTCGAAGAGGGGTTTATTCCGCCCATATTGGACCTGGACCTCTTGGACGGCCGCATCATGGTGAGTGGCGAGCAGAGTTTTAAGATGACGGCTGCGTTGTTGAAGAATGAGGGGATATTTGCCGGAGTGTCCTCCGGAGCGGTGCTGGCTGCTGCCTTGCGTGTGGCTCAGCGGCTCGATTCCGGCAACGTGGTCTGTCTTTTCGCTGATGGCGGCTGGAAGTACCTGAGCACCGGGCTGTGGACCCACGAGTACGCCGATATAGCGGAAAAGGTTGAGAAGAAGATTCAATGGTAGGTGGCAAGCGTTCCTTCCGTAATGCCACTCAGGCCTCCGGAAGCGCCGTGGCGATGACGCTGGGCCTGGTGGCTCCTGCTGGCGCGCCGGGAGAGCAAGTGCTTCAACTCCTCGCGGAGGAGGGCATCGGCTATCGGGTGCTCCGCGGGGGAGAGTCGGGACCTACGGCCCTCAACCCTGGCGATGCTGATGCCGTCTTGCTTGATCTGACAGAGGTCGGTATGGAGGGCGCCGGGGCGCTTATGGAGCGTTTGCCCTGGGAAGGATTACCCGTCTTAGCGGTACTGGCTCCTCAGCAGCTTGCCCACATGGAAATTGGTGAGGGCATCGTGGACTTCATCATCTGTCCCTCGGTCCCGGGAGAGCTCACCTCCAGGGTCCGGCACGCTACTAGTCAACGCCGAGTTGCGCCCGTCGATAAGCCGGGGGTTATACGAGTAGGTGATTTGGTGATGGACACCAATAGCTACGACGTGTTCGTGGCTGGAAAGTCGGCGTTGCTCACCTTCAAGGAGTACGAGATGCTGAAGCTCTTGGCCAGCAATCCTGGCCGCGTCTTTAGCCGCGAGGCGTTGCTTGAACAGGTGTGGGGCTACGAATATTTCGGTGGAACCCGCACCGTGGATGTCCATATCCGGCGGTTGCGTAGCAAAATCGAAGATACGACCCACACCTTTATCGATACTATCTGGAGCGTCGGTTACCGCTGCCGCGCCGATTGAGCGGGCGACTTGCTTGTCAAACACCGGAGAGCCCAGTTTGCAATGGCGAAGATGGCTATCGCTTCTGCCACAGCACCTAGGCCGATGAGCAGCGTCATGTCGCCCCAGAACCCGAAGGGAAAGATGGCCACCAGCAAATCAGTCCTTGAGTTAAGCTGCCAAAAGTCATTTCGGAAGGCCAGCTCGTGAAACAGGGTAAAAAGCGGGTCGAAGGCCACGACGCTCACGGCTCCCACTGCTACCACGGAGATGAAGGTTAACAGCGCGCTGTTGCGGACCCACCGGGCGATGACAGGCCCCGCACCTGTGCGGAGCTGCGCTATCGTGAGCAGCGCAACGGTTAACAGGAAGAGCGCAGACCCTGCCTGGACCCGCGACGTGATATCGAAGAGGCCCTTCACGTCGGCCATGTGGATTACCTCTCGTTCATTGAACAGAGAGCGGTTGTGTCCGTAGACCTCAGTCTCCACCTGAAGGGGCCCCAAACCGTTGGCAAGGTAGTTTTGAATGTCGCTGCCTACCTGGCGAAGCCCCTCCGGCGTGATACCTGTACGCTCCGATACTTGGTGCCGCTCGAAGAGCGCGTCGTACAGCCACAGGCTGTTGGCCGCGATGCGCACGGTGGTGGTGATCAACAGTGCAGCCATGGCGACCGCTGCCAATACTCCGGCCACCCGTAGCGCCAGCCCACCCGCCCGCAGGTCCGTCTTCAACCGAGGTTGTCTATCCAGCAGTAAAGGGCTCACGATTATTCAATGCTCCCTACATCATATAATAGCGCGACATCCACAGGAGTGTGCAGTATGCCAGCGTCATCCACGACCAACTCCCAGACTGAGTTCAGCGTGTTATTGGAAACCATGCGGCGTCTCCGGGATCCTGGAGGGGGCTGCCCATGGGACCTGGAGCAGACCCACGCCTCGTTGCAGCACACTATGCTCGAAGAGAGCTATGAGGCTATGGAGGCTTTGGGCTCAGGCAGTGTGCCTGATATGGTGGAGGAGTTGGGCGACTTGCTCATCCAGGTGGTTTTCCATGCGCAGATAGGCGCTGGTGCGGGGACCTTCACCATATCGGACGTGGCCCGTTACGCTAACGATAAGCTGGTGCGCCGCCACCCTCATGTCTTCGGCGATGAGGTGGCGGCGACGGCCGAAGAGGTGAAGACGCGCTGGGATGCCATCAAGGGAGAGGAACGGCAGTGGAAGGGCCAGCAGGAGCGCTCTATGCTAGACGGAGTGCCCAAGACCATGCCGGCGCTGGCTTACGCCCAGGCCGTGCAGTCGCGAACGCAGCGGGCCGGCTTTCGGTGGGAAGACATGTCCCAGCTGGGTTACGGGGAGCAGCTTTTCAACCTTGTTAACGCTGCTCGGGCCGAGGACGTTGAGGCAGAGGAGGCATTGCGCTCGATTAACCGGTGCTTCTATCAGCGTGTGGCTGGGGCTGAGCGCTTGGCGCGGGAACAAGGCTTGGAGCTAGCGAATCTCTCCGTCGAGGAGCGGGCCACCCTTTGGCGAGAGGCGAGTGTGTCGCAATCAGCGTGAGGGGCACCGTACATGGGTACGGAGAAGGCTTGGAAAAAGACTGGGTAGCCCTTGCGGTTTACCCCGAAGCGTACCCTAGAATAGATAGATTGCTTCCGGCGTTGGCGCGGTACGGAACGGAGCTCCCTTCATGGCCCTCTCTGACGACATCAAGGCCCGTCTCGATATCGTGGACGTGGTCGCCCAGTACGTACCGGAGTTAAAGCAGTCGGGACGCAATTTCACGGCCCGTTGTCCCTTCCACCAGGAGCGCTCTCCCTCGTTTGTAGTCTTTCCTGAACGGCAGACGTGGCGTTGTTTCGGCGCGTGCGCCACGGGTGGCGACCTCTTTTCCTTCGTCATGAAGGCCGATAACGTGGAGTTCACGGGAGCGTTGAGGACGTTGGCCCAGCGGGCGGGCGTTTCGATACCGGAACACCGCCGAGAACAGGGACGGTCCAAGCACCCGCTGCTGGCGGTCAATGACCAGGCCCTGCGCTTTTTCCAAGATGCCCTGGCTGCGGAGCGGGGTCTTTTGGCGCGGGACTATCTGGCCAAGCGGGGAGTCAGCGATGAGTCCGTCCTTCGCTTCGGCCTTGGCTATAGCCCCAGCACGGGCGACGAGTTGCTCCGGCACATGCAATCCCTGGGCATAACCCAGGAACAGGTGAGAGAGGCGGGATTGGTGACGTCGCCCGAAACAGGCACCGTTCGGGACATGTTCCGCGGGAGGCTGATGTTTACCATCCGGGACAGGGATGGCAACATCGTCGGTTTTGCGGGCCGGGCGTTGGACGAAAGCAACCCCAAGTACCTCAATACCCCTCAAACGGCGCTCTTCGATAAGAGAAGCTTGCTCTACGCTATGAGCCAGGCAAAGGAGAGCATCGCCAAGGAGGGGCTCGCTGTGGTGGTCGAGGGCTATATGGACGTTATAGCCGCCCATGAGCACGGCTATCAGAACGTCGTTGCATCAATGGGCACAGCGCTGACGGAGCAGCAGGTGGCATTGCTCAAACAGCATGCCAAGGCCTTCGTCCTGGCCCTGGACCCGGATAATGCGGGACAGGAGGCCACCCTCCGCAGTCTAGAGGGCTCCTGGAACGTCTTTGGCCAGTTTGCGGCCTCAGGGCGTCGTGGCGGCCTTTATCAACGGCCCGACGAGCTTCAGTCCTTACGCATTGCGCTACTTCCCCTGGGTAAGGATCCTGACGACCTGATACGTCAGGATCCTGGGCAATGGCGGATTCTGTTGGACCAGGCCCAACCGGTGGTGGAATATTTGTTCGATGCACTGTCGCGTCGGACAGATCTGGAGAGCAGCGCAGGAAAGGCGGAACTGGCCCAGCGTCTCTTTCCGCTAATAGCAGCCATGCGGAATCCCTACGACCAAGACCGATACTTTCAGCGGCTGGCCGCCCTACTACAGGTAACGGTATCCACGTTGGAAGCCAGCGTTGGGCGTCCCAAACCAGCCCAGCGCTCGAAACGCCAGGCTGGTGGTGCTTTGGAGACCTCCCAGGTGGTTGTTTCGGCATTTCGGCAGGTGGAGGGCGATCCTCTCGAGGAGCGCGTCCTCTCCCTCATGCTGCAACACGACGATCTGCTGGTGCGGTGTGCGGAAGTGGTCGAGGAACACTTCCTTCGCTCGGAAAACCGGGCGCTGTTGAGGGCGATCCAAGATGGGGGTATAATGGGACTTGACAGTGTCAAGCCTCCGGAGGAGATTTGGAATCATTTTGAGCGTATAGCAGGCTGTGACCTTCCTCCGTCCGACAAGTCACAGCGGGATGCGGACTTCGACGGCTGTATCCGTCGGTTGGAAGAGCGGTATCTTCGGGAGCTCAAGGCCCAGGAAGAGGCGGTGCTGGCCCAGGCGGTGCCGGGTGGTTCGGTGGGCATAGAAGACGACCGCATCACGGAGGTGAACCTGCGGCTGAAGGAGATCTTCGGGCGCGCAGACCCTTAGCGGTTAGGTTGGTTGAGAATAGAGGTGTGTATGACTCAGGTAGAAAAAAAGACCGAAGAAAACCCAGCGGGAAATGCTGGCTCGGTGCCGGGCGCCGCTGCCGCCGCCGGAGGATCGCAGGCTGATGACATCATCTTGGCCCCCTCGGCTGTCAAGCTCATCGAGGCAGCCAAGCCGGGTGTCGCTGGAGTAGGGAAAGAGCGCGAATCGGAGCCGGACGAAGTGGAGAGCGCTGACCTTATTGATGACCCGGTACGTATGTACCTCCGGGAAATTGGCCGAGTCACGCTGCTCACCGCAGCTGATGAACGGCGCCTGGCGAAGCAGATCGTTGGCAGTAAGCACCTCGAAAAGAGGGAAAATGAACTGGCCGACGCTGCCAGTCGGCCAGTTCGCGCCACCGATGTCATCCGAAAGATGGTTGAACGCATCTCCGAAGCCATACCTCTCATCGATGTCCTGGTGGCCGAGGCGGAGCTGGACACAAAGATAACGCTCTCTACGCTCGTTTACGACGAGAAGATGCGAGCGTCTGTTGATGGCATGCTGGACATTGAAAGGATGGAAGCGCTGGCGCCGGAACTTGGCCTTGAGCCGGAAAAGGTTGGGCCTGCCATTGTCCAGCTGTCGTTGGACAGCCGGCTGCTGCCGCCGGAGGCCATCGAGGCTTTGGGTCCTGATGTGCTTATCCGTGACCTGAAGGACGTGCTGGACGACGCGGACATTAGCGTGAGGCTGGAATCCCTCGAATTGGTGTCGCGTAGCCACATCAACGAGCTGAGGAAGGCTGGCAACAAGGCGCAGAAGCATCTGGCTGAGGCCAATCTTCGGTTGGTGGTGAGCGTCGCCAAGAAGTACATCGGCCGGGGAATGTCGCTTTTGGACCTGATTCAGGAAGGTAATATCGGGCTCATTCGCGCGGTGGAGAAATTTGACTACCGCCGAGGGTATAAGTTTTCCACCTATGCAACCTGGTGGATTCGGCAGGCTATTACCCGGGCCATTGCCGACCAAGCCCGGACCATTCGCATTCCGGTCCACATGGTGGAGACCATCAATAAGCTGATGCGGGTCAGCCGTCGGCTGGTCCAGGAGTATGGGCGTGAGCCCACCACCCAGGAGATTGCCGACGGCATGGAGGTCACTGCGGAACGGGTGCGCGAAATCCTCAAGGTTTCGCAGGAACCCGTTTCCCTGGAGACGCCCATCGGTGAGGAAGAGGATTCCCACCTGGGCGACTTTATCGAAGACAAGAGTGCCCCCGCCCCTGCCGACGCGGCCACTTTCCAAATCCTTCGGGATCAGATGGCGGGAGTCTTGGATACCCTCAGCGACCGAGAGCGGCGTGTGTTGCAGCTCCGGTTCGGTTTGGAGGACGGACGGAGCCGGACCCTGGAAGAGGTTGGCCGGGACTTTGGTGTCACCCGGGAGCGTATTCGTCAGATCGAAGCGAAAGCGCTGCGAAAGCTGCGCCACCCCAGCCGTTCCAAGAAGCTGCGTGACTTCCTCGAATAGGCCTGCCCCATACATACGTGTAAAACAGCCCCGCACTATGGTGGGGCTGTTTTGTGCCGATTAGTATCGGGGGGGGCTCCCTATGGATCGGGAGGAGAAGGCTCCGAGGGCAGGGGTGAGGCTTCCAGGCTGCGGTAGTCCTCGTAGAGGAGTACCAGGAAGACTGTTGCCACGGGAAGGGTTATCGCTTGCGCCACTGAGGCGAGAATGATGATGGCGGGAACGCTTGCATTGGGCCCTAAGAGGGCCATCAGCACGGTGCTGGAAAAAAGCACGGCAAGGCTGATGCTGAAAAGCATGCCCAAGGTGCGCCAAGTGCGCCCCCGGACCAACAGCCAACTGCCGTTCAACGCACCGGAGATGCTGGTGGACTCCACCACCAGAATGGGGCCGAAGAATGCCCACCGGGTGAGCAGGAACACCGCGATTGCTCCTGAAGGCAGGGCGAGGAAGACGATGCCTGTGGCTTCCGCCAGGAACGTAAGGGGCGCGATTAAGACGAAGAGGATCGTAATGATGAGGAAGCTTGCGCCTATGTACCGGGGAGCAAGGTTAAAGGCTACTCCAACGGCTGTTTTGAGGGAAGGCGGCTGGTCGCTCCGCACCTGCCAGGCCACGGTGATGGAGGCCACATTTGCAATTAGTAAAGGTACCAGCGGGATGAAGCTCCAAAGGATAGCGAAGACTGCGCCTGAGGGCCCCCAGAGGAGGCCTATGGTGTTTGCCACTAGCGAGGCGGTGACGACGATGGTGAAAAAAGGGCGGAATCCCTTCCGGTAAAGTCGAAAGGTGTCCGAGAGGAGTCGGTCGAAGGGCTTCGGTTGGTCTTCTAGTCGGGGTTCGTTGTAGGCCAATGTGGACAGTCCTCGCTGCGTGATGATAAGTATCTGGGTGTATGGCAACCGTTGCTGCTACCGAGGATAAGCTCTTTTGGGGGTGAGTGCATGCCCAAGGCGCCGGATTTGGAAGCCATGAAGGAATTTGTCAACGAGTAGCCGACCATGCGGGGACTAGATCGATTTCGAGTGTTGGGTCGCATGATGGTGTGACCCCTCTTCGCCTACCTTCGCCAGCAGCGCGCATCGGCCCCCACCTCCTGAGCGGCTATATTTTCGGCAGGCCCATGCCTGCCATGTTGCCCCGCTTGCCCCCGGCCATCTGCTTCATGAGCTTTTGCATTTGTTTGAACTGATTCAGAAGTTGGTTGACGTCGGTGGGAGTGGTGCCGCTTCCCAGTGCCACGCGGCTGCGGCGGCTGCCCGTGATCTTGTCAGGGTTCCTGCGTTCCCACAGGGTCATGGAGGAGATGATGGCTTCGATGCGCCCGAGCTGGCCGTCGTCGGCCTGTTGAGTGGGCAGCTTGGAGCGGAACGCCTGGGGAAGCATGTCCATGAGCGACGATATCGGACCCATGCGCTTGATGGCCTTGAGCTGGGTGAGGAAATCGCTCAGATCGAACTGGGCACGGCGCAACTTGCGCTGCATCTCCTGGGCTTCGTCCTCCTCGATCTGCTCCTGGGCCTTCTCCACCAGCGTGAGCACATCGCCCATACCCAGAATACGTGAGGCCATGCGCTCAGGGTGAAAGGGTTCCAAGGCGTCGGCCTTTTCGCCCACCCCGGCGAATATCACCGGCACGCCGGTGATATGGGTGGCGGTGAGCGCCGCGCCGCCTCGGGCGTCACCGTCCAGTTTGGCGAGGATAAGGCCGCTCAGGCCGACGTGCTCATGGAAGGCCGCTGCGGCGTTCACGGCGTCCTGGCCTGTCATGGCGTCAAGCACCATCAGCGTTTCGGCTGGGTCCAGGTCCTCTTTCATCTGCTCAAGTTCAGCCATGAGGCCTTTGTCGAGGTGGAGTCGTCCACCCGTGTCAACGATGCACCACATGACGCCGAGGTCTTTGGCCTTGCTCTTGCCCCTGGCAGCCACCTTCGGGCCGTCGTCAGGGCCCGCCTTTGGCTCGCTATAGACGGGTATGTTCAACTGCTTGCCCAACGTTTCAAGCTGCTGGACTGCTGCTGGCCTGCGAAGGTCGGCGGCCACTAGCAGCGCGCGGTGGCCCTGACGGCGAAGGTGAAGCGCCAGCTTCGAGGCGGTGGTCGTCTTGCCGGAGCCTTGAAGCCCGACCAGCAAGATCACGCTGGGCGGTGCGGGTTTGGGTTGGAGCGACTGCTGACCTGTTCCCAGCAACGCTGCCAGCTCGTCGTGAACGATCTTGACCACCTGTTGCCCGGGAGAGATGCCCTTCAACACTCCGGTTCCTATCGCCTTTTCGCGAATGACCGCGACTAGCTCGCGGGCAACCTTGAAGTTGACGTCCGCTTCCAGGAGGGCTAGCCGTATATCGCGCATCGCCGTGTCTAGGTCGTCGTCGGTCAGACGGCCCTTGCTGCCTAGGCGTCCAAAGACGGAAGTGAGTTTATCGGTGAGGTTTTCAAACACGGTGGTCTCCCAAGCATACACCGGCTCCCTGCGTAGTGCCGCCTCTGGACGGAGGCATAGGTAGGCGTAGTACAATGCTCGGGTTGCCAACGGTATGTAGTGGCACGGTAGACTGAGAAATCACAGGTGGTTTTCACGTGACGTTGTGATGTTGAGTCAAACCCCAAGCAATTTGAATCCCCACCAGGTCTTGGTCGCCATGAGCGGCGGTGTAGATTCGTCGGTGGCTGCGTTGCTCTTGCACCGTCAGGGCTACGATGTGATTGGCATCACCATGCGGATGTGGGCGGAGGCTCCCGGGGCTGTTAATCACATCCAGCAGAGTTGCTGTTCCGTCGAGGACGTGGAGGACGCTCGGCGAGTCGCCCAGATCATCGGCATTCCCCACTATGTGATGAACGTGGAGCGCGAGTTCGGCACCCACGTCATGGACTACTTTGTCGCTGAATACCAGCGTGGCCGGACGCCGCACCCGTGCATCGCCTGCAACGACCGCATCAAGTTCGGTTCCCTGATGCGGCGGGCCGAATCCCTTGGTGCCGGATACGTTGCGACAGGACACTACGCTCGCATTCAACGGGAGACGGGCAGTGAGAAGCGTATGCTCCTCAGGGGAGTGGATGAGACCAAAGACCAGTCCTATGTGCTCTTTGGTCTTTCCCAGGAATTGCTGTGTCGACTGCTGTTTCCCGTGGGTGAGTACTCGAAGGAGGAGATTCGCGAGCTGGCCTTCGAGGCGGGCATGTCGGTGGCTGGCAAGCCGGATAGTCAGGAGATATGTTTCGTTCCCGGCGGGGACTACCGGGAGTTTTTGCGCGAACGTGTCCAGCCCCAGCCAGGAGAGATGGTGACCGCGGACGGGGCGTCTTTGGGAACGCACCAGGGCATTGAGAACTTCACGGTGGGCCAGCGCCGTGGATTGGGTGTCGCCACCGGCGAGCGGTTGTTTGTTTCGGAGATTGACCCGAAAACACGACGTGTGATGCTGGGGAGAGAGCAAGACCTCTACCATGTCGCGGCTTCGGTGGAGCAGGTGAGCTACATCGCGGGGGATCCGCCCTCGGAGCCACGTGTCGTGAAGGCCAAGATTCGTTATAACGCTAGGCCGGTGACTGCCGTTCTGGAGCCGGATGGCGCACGTGCCATTCTTCGTTTCGATATGCCGCAGCGCGCGTTGAGCCCCGGACAGGCTGCTGTTTTCTACGACGGCGAGGCGCTCCTGGGTGGCGGTTTTATCGACCGTCCTTTGGATTAATGGAACACCCACAGGAGTAAATAGCGCGTGGCTATGCGCCGTGTCTTACCCACCCAGACCGAGGAGCGGCGCCTGTGGGAGCGGGGTTTTTCCCATGTTGCCGGTATCGATGAGGTGGGCCGGGGTCCGTTGGCTGGACCAGTGGTGGCCGCCGCCGTGGTGCTCCCTAGCCTGAGCGACCTCCAGCACCGCGACTTGCCCCTTATCAGAGACAGCAAGACCCTCAGTCCGGCCCAGCGTCAGCGTGCAAACTTACTGGTTCAGGAGGTCGCGCTGTCCTGGGCGGTAGGGGAGGTTGAAGCCCAAGACATCGACCGCATGGGCATCGCCACGGCCACCCGGTTGGCCATGCGGCGTGCCTTGGACCAGTTGCCACAGCCCCCCGACCACCTGTTGGTGGACGCTTTGCAGCTTTCGTGGAACAACCGGCCCTGTTTGGCCGTGGTGCATGGCGATGGTCTGTGCACGGCTATTGCGGCAGCCTCGGTGGTGGCCAAGGTGTACCGGGACGCTCATATGACGACGCTGAGTGAGCGTTACCCGGAGTATGGGTTCAGCGCCCACAAGGGCTACGCGTCCCAGATACACCTCCAGGCCTTGGAGCGGTTTGGGCCGACCCCCGAACACCGCCGCTCTTTCTCTCCGCTCCGTCAACGGCTGCCGCTGGAGTTCGCCGAGTCTCGTGCCTAGCGCCGACTTTTCCTCGCCCATAGTAGGGGGGATCCCCCAGGCGTAGACGTGCGACGAGCCTGATTACGCCTAGCGAGTTGCTTGGAAGTGGTTAGCCCGTCTACCATCACGGCAGCAACGTTTTCGGGAGTTTTAATCGAGGGCCATGGTAAATATGTACGTGGGCGAGCGGACCAGGCATCAGTTGGCGGCCAAGCTGACTGGGCTTTACGTGATCATCGACCCGGAGCTGACTAACGGTCGCGACCTTCTGCAGGTGGCCCGCCAGGCCCTGGAGGGTGGAGCCACGGCAATTCAGTTCCGGGACAAGCACCGGGATAAGGGAGATGCGCTACCCACGGCGCAACGGCTCCTGAAGATTTGCCGCGATTACGACGCCGTGCTGATTATCAACGATCACGCCGACCTGGCCGTGGCCTGTGCCGCCGGAGGCGTGCACGTCGGGCAGCACGACCTGCCCATACCGATGGCCCGCGCCGTCCTGAAGCCGTGGCAGCTCGTCGGCTCCTCCAATGCCCTGGAGGACGAGGCCATTGCTTCCTACCAGGACAGGGCCGACTATATAGCCGTGGGTGCCATGTTCTCGACCTCTTCCAAGGTCAACACCCGTCCAGCGGGCCTGGCGACGCTCAAAGCCGTGCGCGAAATTATTCCCGCCGATGGCCCACCTCTCATTGCCATCGGGGGCATCGATAAGCTGAATGTAGCGGAGGTGGCGAAGGCTGGTGCCGACGGTATCGCGGTCATCGGTGCCGTAGCAATGGCTGAGGACCCAGCCCGCGCTGCCAGCGAGTTATTGAACGCCTTTTTGAGTGCCAAGGCGGGCTCGTGAAGGCTGTGACCTTCATGCTTCGATTAGGGTGTCTTTCCGTGAACGAGATGTCTTCGGAGCGGGTGACTCGCTAGGGGATGAGGCTGCGCGCGGCGGTGCGTGCGACATCGAGTAACGCATTAGGCATGATACCCAAGAACAGAATACCAACGCCCGTGACCGCGAGGGCCATCGAGGCTGGTATGCTGATGCCCAAGCGCTCGGTGGAGGGCGCTTCTGGCAGATACATGACCCGTATTATCCTGACGTAGTAGTAGGCGGAGACCACGCTATTCACGGTGCCCATCACCGCCAGCCAGACCAGGTCTGCGTCAACGGCGGCGTTGAATAAAAATAGCTTGCCCATGAACCCCGCCGTTGGTGGCACACCCATGAGGGATAACAGAGAGAAGGCGAGAAGCCCTGCCAGCCACGGTGAGCGTTTCGCCATTCCGGCCAGACCATCGATCTGCTCGTTTCCGGTCCGGCTCGTGATGGCCATGATAGCGAAGAAGGCCGTCAGGTTCATGGCGCCGTAGGCCACAAGGTAAAACATGAGCCCGCTGGGCCCGATGTTCTCGCTCCCCGTCTCGGCCACGGCTGCCACACCGATGAGCATGTATCCCGCGTGGGCGATGGCGCTGTAGCCGAGAAGGCGTTTGAGGTTGCTTTGGGCGATCGCCACAACGTTACCCACCGTCATGGTGACCGCGCTCAGGATGGCGAAGAGCAATGTCCAGTCATCGCTTACCGCACCCAGGCCCACGTGGAAGAGCCGCAGGAGGATGGCAAAGCCGGCCGCCTTGCTGGCTACGGCCAGAAAAGCACCCACCGGAGTCGGCGCGCCCTCGTACACGTCGGGCGTCCACATCTGGAAGGGCACAATGGAGAGCTTGAAGCCCAACCCCGCCACCGTCAGCACCACTCCCACCAGCAGCGCGTAGCTCCCGAAGGGAATTGTGGAATCGGTAGCGGTGACCATAGTGGCAATGGTCGGGACGGCCGAATCCAGGCTGAAGATACGAACCGTGCCCGTGGCCCCATAAATGTACGCGAAACCGTATAGGAGCACCGCCGAGCTGATGGCCGAGAGCAGGAGGAATTTTATGCCCGCTTCGATAGAGCGGACCTCGGAGCCGGGGAAGGCGGCCAGGGCGACAACGGGGAGCGCGGCCAGCTCCAAGGCGATGTAGACCGTGATGAGGTCGGCAGCTGAGGCCAAGGTCATTAACCCAGCGGCTGACAGGAATACGAGCCCGATAAACTCGGCCTGGTGTCGTCGGAACCGGGAGATGTACTCCCTTGAAGCAAGCAACAGCAGGGCAAGGATAGCGATGATCAGGAACTTGAAGAAGAGGGCGAATTTGTCCAGCACTACAGTTCCGTGGAAAGCCTCGTCGGCACCGGCCTGTAGGCCGTCGATGTCCTCCCAGAGTAGGATGCCGAAGGCCGTGGGTACGAGGAGCCCCGCCAAGGCGAAGACCAGCAGGAGGTCCTTGCGCCGGCCCACCGCGAGGTCGAGGAACACAATAAGCATGCCGAGGACGGCGATGCCCAACTCGGGAGTAATAAGATAGATGTCTCGGGCTTCCAGTCCCACGGCGGCCTACCCTAAACGCAGCATGATTTGGGTCATGCTCGAATCGAAGATATCGGTCAAGAGCTTGGGGTATACGCCAACGACCAAGACAGGGACCAGGAGTACGCCCATGGCCGCAACGTCCACGAGTGAAGCGTCTGGTAGGTCATCGTAGCGGGCGGGCCGAGGGCCGAACAAAGTGCGTTGGGCCATCCACAGGATGTACCCAGTCGCCAGGACCAATCCGAAGGCCGCCAGTCCCGTCGCCCAACTCCAGACGGGGAATGTCCCTAGGAATACGAGGGTCTCCGCTACGAAGCCGCTGGTGAAGGGAAGGCCCAAGGAGGCCAGTCCAGCCAGCATGAAAACGATGCCTATCAGTGGCATGCGAGATGCCAATCCGCCCATGTCGGGGATGTGGCGGGTGTGCGTCCGTTCGTAGATGAGTCCCACCACCACGAAGAGCAGTCCTGTGATGGTCCCATGGGTGAAGAGCTGCATGGCGGCGCCGTTCAGCCCCACGGTGCTGAGATGGTCCCGGGAGGCGCCCATCGACGCCAGACCCAGGAGCACGAACCCCATGTGCGAGATGCTGCTGTAGGCCACCAGGCGTTTCAAATCGGTCTGCCGCATGACGATGAACGCGCCGTAGAGCACGTTGACCACCGCAAAGCCCGCCAGGAGGGGGGCCGCGTCCACCATCTCGTCGGGGAAAATGCTCGCATTGATGCGGAACAGGCCGTAGCCACCCATCTTCAGCAGGACGCCGGCCAGCATGACGCTTACAGCCGTTGGCGCATCGGTGTGGGCGTCGGGAAGCCATGTGTGCAGGGGGAACACAGGCAGCTTCACCGCGAAGGCAATCAGGAATCCGCCGAAGACCAGTTGCGCCGGGATCAGGAGTGCGGTCATATCCCGCTGGGCCAATACTGTCATGTCGAAGGTGCGCTCTGCCTCGGGAAAGGAGAAGTAGACCACCAGGATGGCGGCGAACATGAAGGCCGATCCCAGGAAGGTGAAGATGAGGAACTTCATGGCGGAGTATTCCCGGCGCCCGGTACCCCAGGTGGCGATGAGGAAATACATGGGCACCAGCTCCAGTTCCCAGAAGACGAAGAAGAGAACCATGTCCAGAGCCACGAATACGCCCATAACAGAGGTCTGCAGTAGCAGGAGCCAGAAGAAGAACTCGCGCACCCGAACGTTAATGCGCCACGAGACCAGTACTGCGCTCAGGCCGAGGATTCCGGTGAGTAGGACCAAGGGGACGCTCAGCCCGTCCACGCCCAGGAAGTACTCGATGTTGAAGAGCGGTATCCAAGCGGCGCGCTGTGGGAACTGCACTCCGCCGGGGTCGCTGTAGTAGGCGGCAAAAAGCCCAAGGGCTAGGCCCAGGTCCAATAGCACTGCTGTCAGGGCGATGCCCCGGACCATGCGAGTGTTTCGGCCCAGTACGGCGATGAGGAGTGCCCCAGCGGCGGGAACGAAGACAATGGCGGTCAGCATGTTGCCGTTCCTCCTACCGCTGCGCCAGGTAGGTCATCAGCATCACGATGACCCCAAGGGTGATAGCGACGCCATAGATTTGGACCTGGCCCGTCTGCAGCTGGGCGACGGCCCGGCCGGCGTTACTCCCCGTCCAACTCACTAGGTCCACGAAGCCGTCTACGATTTGCCTGTCCAACCAGTCCGATATCCTGAAGAGGCCCCGGTGCAGGAGCCGCCGCACCACCAGGTCCTCGTAGATATGGTCCATGAAGTAGCGCTGGGAAAGCATCAGGTGCGCCCAGGGGAATCGCTCCGTGAGCCTGGACGGCGAGATGTGGCCTGTGAGATACATCGCGGTGGCCAGAGCGATGCCACCTAGGGCAAGGGCGCTGGAGCTGACGGCGATCGCGTAGTTGAAGCTGGGCGTGTTCTCCAAGAGGAAGTGGGAGAACCAGTGGGCGGGCACCGTCCCCAGGTCCACCGTGGCGTTGACCACGAAACCGGAGCCCACGGAAAGGACGGCCAGCACGACCATAGGCGCTACCATCACCCAGGGGGCCTCGTGCAGGTGGACTTGGTGCTCCTCCCCCACGCGTTCCCTTTCCGGCTGGGCCTCCACTCCGCCACGGAATCGGCCATGGAAGGTGAGGTAAATGAGGCGGAATGCGTAGAAGGCCGTGAGGAACACAGCGGCTACGCCTAGCCAGAAGGCCAGCTGGGAGACCAGGGTTGTTCCCTCGCGTCCCGACCAGGCTACCGAGAGAATCTCGTCCTTGCTCCAGAACCCGGCCAGGGGAAATATTCCCGCCAGGCTGAGCGCGGCGAGCGTCATAGCCACGTAGGTAATGGGCATCACCTTCCGGAGCCCTCCCATATAACGCATGTCGAAGGTGCCCGTCGCGTGGTTAACGCTCCCTGCTCCCAGGAAGAGCAGGCACTTGAAAAAGGCGTGGTTGAATAGGTGGAATAGGGCCACTGCTGGAGCACCCATGCCCAGGGCCAGCATCATGTATCCCAGTTGGCTGATGGTGGAGTAAGCCAGCACGCGCTTGATGTCGTTGGCTACCAGGGCCATGGTTGCGGCGAACACCGCCGTAAAGGCGCCGACGAGGGCCACTGTGTCCAAGGCTCCGGAACCGGCTTCGAAAAGGGGAAACATGCGGGCGACCAGAAACACACCTGCCGCTACCATGGTCGCCGCGTGAATCAGGGACGAGACGGGAGTGGGGCCCTCCATGGCGTCGGGGAGCCAGGTGTGGAGGGGGAATTGGGCCGATTTTCCCGCGGCACCAGCGAAGATACCCAGTGCGAGCCACGTGGCTACGGCGGTTGGGAGTAACGCGGCAGTTTGAGCGATGCCGGCGATGTCGAAAGGGTTGATGCCCTCCGCCGCGAAAGTGCTCCGGTTGGAAAACAGATACAGCAGCATGAGCAGGAATCCGAAATCGCCAATGCGGGTGATGATGAAGGCCTTCTTGGCGGCAGCGGCGGCAGCGGGACGATGGTGCCAAAAGCCGATGAGCAGGTAGGACGCGAGCCCGACTATCTCCCAGAAGGCAAAAAGTTGGATGAGGTTTCTGGAGAGGACGAGTCCGAACATAGCCGCGGTGAACAGCGACATGTAGGCGAAGTAGCGGGGATAATCGGCGTAACGCTCTCTGGGCGTGGACCCGTCCTTAAGCATGTACCCCATAGAGTAGACTTGGACCAGGAAGCTGACCCCGCTCACAACCAGCAGCATGATGGCGCTCAGCGGGTCGAGAAGAATACCCACCTCCATCCGGAAGCCTGCGCCCGATGCCGCATCGCCGATGGTGAACCACTCGTGGGCAGCGAACCCGACCGCCCCGTCAGCATCCAGAGCCGAAGCGAGAGCCCATACGGACAGAACGAAGGCGCTAGCCATGGCCAAGGCCGCCACAATGCCGCTGATGCGCCATGCTGGCGCCTGCGAGGGCCGAATGACGAACGCGATGAGCGCGGCTGCTGCCAAGGGGATGGCGATGATGCACCAGACCGCGGTCTCGGGGATCATCTAGAGCTTCCTTAGAATTTCGTCAGCGACGTGCTCGCGGCCTCGCGGCACCATCACCCTGAAGGGGATGCGCTCGCCGTAGGTCGTAATAGCGCCTTCCGGCAGCAACCGGACAGGGAGGCCCTCGCCTTCGAGGACCTCCTGCCACATTTCGGCAATCATTAAGTTTGGTACCCGTTTGTATTCAACCCACATGGATGAGGACCCTACCGCTTCAGCAGGCTCATAGTGGTTACGTCCACCGAGTCTCTGTGCCGGAAGAATGCGAGGACCAATGCCAAGGCCAGTGCGACCTCCGCTGCCGCAACCACCACTACGAAGATGGCGAAGGCTTGGCCGGTCAAGAGGGCGTTGGCGTGTTCAGCCGCGTCGCCTCCCTGCCGCAGCGCGGCAGGCTCGACGTATCGTGAGAAGGCCAAAAAGGCGACGTTAACCGCGTTGAACATGATCTCTATGGACATCAGGATGACAATGATGTTGCGCCGGGACATAGCGCCGTAGAGGCCGATGGCGAAAAGAACTGCCGAGAGCAGGAGAAAGCGTTCGAGGTCCACGGCTAACCTTCGTTCTGCTGGTCGCGCTGGCGGACCAGCGCTAACGCGCCGATGACGGCTGCCAGGAGCACCAAGCCCGCGATTTCGAAGGGCAGGACAAAGTCTCGAACCAGCAGTGCGCCGAGGCGTCCGGAGGTGTCCACTAAGGCCTCTGCCAGGGGGGCGGGCAACTCCTCGGGCAGTACCGTCCACTCGGCCCGGACGATGGCCCATACCAACAACCCCAGCACGGTGACGCCCATCGTCAGCGCCGCCGGTTGCACGAGAGTGCTGCGGTTGCCGTGGGAAACGTCGCGCGTCAGCATCACCGCGAAAATGATGAGGACGGAGATGGCACCGACGTAGATCAGTATCTGGACCACCGCGAGGAATTCGGCGCTCAACATGACGTATAACCCGGCGACGCCCAGGAAGCTGAGGACGAGGAAGATGGCTGCGCGGAACACATCCCGCACGTGCACCACCAGCAGCGAACCGCCGACTGTCAGCGCCGCCAGTCCCCAGAAGGCCACATCTTCAAAGAGCGTGTCCATGCGTTATTCCTGCTCTCCGTTTCCGAGGACGTCTTCGTTTCTAGGCGGGTTTGTGCCGGTTGATGCTTCTGGCGTTTCGGAGTACGACCGCATCTCGGGCCGTTTGGGGTGCCAGAGGAAGGGTTCGCGCCCGACCGCCTTGTCATCCTCCGCGGCCTGCGAGTAAGGGTTGTAGTTCGCGCGCTCCATCTGGGGGCGGAACCAGGTGCTCGGGTGTTTCTCCCGGGACTTCAGCAGCTCCATCGGGACCACCAGGTCTGAACGTCGGTTACGGGCCGCCTCGAAGCTCGTACCCATGTGCAGCGCGTCGAAGGGGCACGCCTCGACGCAGAGGCCGCAGTACATGCAGCGCCCCTGATCGATGTCGAACACCTCAATTTTGTAGTTGCCGCCTTCCTGTTCGTGGCCGCCGTGGGGGTCTGTCACGATGCGGATGATGCCCAAGGGGCAGTATTTGGCGCAACTGGCGCAGCCGGTGCAGCGGTCCTCGTACCAGGTAAACTCCTGACCGCGGAAGCGGGGGTGCTGCGTCGGTTGCTCTTCTGGGTACTGAACGGTGAAGGGCTTGCGGAATAGATTTCGCAGCGTAACGCCAAAGCCTTTGGCCATGCCAAGTCCGTACATCAGTACACTCCTTCGGCGCTGGAGACTCCGGGCGGAACCCCCGCGATCACGGTATGGACCGGAACATGACGGCCATTGTTTACGGCGGTGGCGAATACCGCTACGGCGACAATGGCCACTCCCCAGTTGATGGTGGCCATCAAGAGGAGTTCGCTATTCGAAGGGTCGGCCCATACCAGCTTCTCGATGGCTGCGGCCAGTACGTTGATGAGCCCCAGGGGCAGGAGGAATTTCCAAGCGAAGGCCAGGACCTGGTCAATGCGAAGCCGTGGCAGGGTTGCTCGGATCCAGATGAAGAGGGTGGCCGTGCCGAAAACCTTAAGCAGGAACCAGAGGTGGGAGGGCAGGATAGCCCATCTCCAACCTTGGAGGAAGATCAGCGTGATGATGGCGCTGGCTAGGAGCACGTTGGCGAACTCCGCCAGTTGGAAGATGCCGAATTTCATGCCGCTATATTCAGTGTGGTAGCCAGCGATGATTTCCGATTCGGCTTCGGCAAGGTCAAAGGGCGGGCGGTTGAGTTCGGCAGAGATACCGACCACAAAGACGAGAAATGCCAGGGGTAGCACGAGGAGATAGGGGAGCGATTGGCCCTCTACGATGTCTACCAAAGACATGGAGCCGGTGAGGATGACTACGCTGAGAAGCGAGAGCACCACGGGAATCTCGTAGCTGATGAGCGCAGCCACGGCTCGCATGCTGCCGAACATGGCGTATTTGTTGGCCGACGCCCAGCCGGCCATAAGGATGGCGATGACCGCCATGCTAGAGACGCCGGAGATGTAGAGGATGCCGATGTTCAAATCGGCGAGGAAACTGCCCTCGCCGAAAGGGATGACCGCCACGATCATGAAAGTAGTGGCGAGCATTAGCACTGGCGCCACGTTAAATATCAGCCGGTCGCTGGCGCGGGGGAGGGTGTCCTCTTTGGTTAGCAACTTGATGGCATCGGCGATGGGTTGGAGCAACCCGAAAGGTCCGGCGCGGTTGGGTCCGATCCGGTTCTGGAAGCGGCCCAGAAGCCGACGCTCGAAGTAGGTGTACCAGGTGGTGAGCGCGAAGAGGCTGTTTACGACCAGCATGATGACCGACATGGCGGCTATGCCGTAGGCCGCCCATTCCCAGCCATCCCAACCGTCGGGCACGACGTGATTCAGGACGAAATCATAGACGCTGGAGAAGATGGTGTTGTCGCGGAGAGCGCCTTCCACTAGCGGTCCACCTCACCCATGTTGATGTCGATGCTGCCGAAGGTCACGATCATGTCCGCCAGTTTCCAGCCCACAAGCATCTCCTTGAGCAACGAGAGGTTGATGTAGGAGGGCGCTCGGACGTGGCAGCGGTAGGGTGCGATGCTCCCGTCGCTCACCAGGTAGAACCCCAACTCCCCCTTGGGCGACTCGATGGGCACGTAGGCCTCGCCGGGGGGTGGACGGAAGAGCATTTCCATTGTGGCGCGCACCGGCCCGGGCTCGATCTGGATAGCACACTGCTGCAGCATGCGAAGCGACTGACGGATTTCGGCCAGCCGGATGGCGAACCGGTCGTAGTTGTCGCCTACCGCGCCCACCGGCACGTCGAACTTCAAGCGGTCGTACACGTCGTAAGGATTGGCCTTCCGCAGGTCCCAGGCCACGCCGGTGCTGCGGAGCACGGGGCCGGTGATGGAGCCGTTGATCGCCTGTGCAGGATCCAAGATGGCGACGTTCTTGGTGCGGATGAGCAGAATTTCGTTGGTGGAGAGGAGTCTGTCCAACTCGTCAATGTAATTGGGCAGGTCGTCCAGGAGCCGCCGGTAGGCTGGCCAGAAGTCGTCGGGGGTGTCTGCAAAAACACCGCCGATGCGCATGTAGCTCACCGTGACGCGGGCGCCACAGAGCATTTCGAAAAGGTCTAAGATGCGCTCGCGTTCCCGGAAGCAGTACATCACCGGCGTGGCGAAGGCGCCCAGGTCTTGGAGAAAGAAGCCGATTCCGATGAGGTGACTCGCGATACGCTGGAGCTCGGCGGCAATGACCCGCAGATACATGCCTCTTTCAGGCACCTGCATGTGTAGAAGCTGCTCGCAGGAGAGCACAAAAGCCTGGTTGTTGGTCATGGAGGCCACGTAGTCCAGGCGGTCCGTCAGAGTGATGACCTGGGTGTATTGCCGTTCCTCGGCCAGCTTCTCGGTGCCACGGTGGAGGTAACCCACCACCATCTCCATGTCTTGGATGTTTTCGCCGTCGAAGGTCACACGCATGCGGAATACCCCGTGGGTGCTGGGGTGGTGGGGACCAATATTTATGGTGACCGGCTGGGTGTTGAGGGCCATCTGCTTACCCTCCTTGGGGCCAGGTGTAGGGCAGGGGCGGCTCCAGGTAGTCGCGGCGGAGCGGGTGGCCCTGGAAGCCCTCCCATAAAAACACGCGCTTGAGGTTCGGATGACCGGAGAAGTGGATGCCCATCAGGTCGTACACCTCACGCTCCTGGAGGTTGGCGCCTGCCCATACCGAGGACACCGACGGTACCGTGGGCTCGTCACGGCCCACGACGCGAAGCTTGAGCACCGCGCTGGCGTTGTGGTCGAGGGAGGTGATGCGGTAGACCAGTTCGAAGTGGTCAATGTAGTCAACGGAGGTGATGCTGTTCAGCAGTTTGAAGTCCTGCTCTGGGTTGCCTTGCAGGAAGGAGCATACCGCAACAATGGAATCGACCCTCACCAATACGGCCACACCGTCGCTGGCAACGACTGCTTCAGGAAGGCGCTGACGGAGAATGTCGGCTAAGTCTTGGCCGGAGACGGCAGTGGTCATCTCACGCACCCGCTGGCTGACGGGTCAGGCTGTACTTCCTAATCTTGTCGTGCAACTGCATGATGCCGTAGAGCAACGCGTCGGGACGTGGCGGGCACCCTGGGACATATACGTCCACGGGCATAATGTGGTTCACGCCTGGAACGACGCTGTAGCCTTGGTAGTAAGGGCCGCCACTGGTGGCGCAGACGCCCATGGCAATCACCCATTTGGGTTCGGCCATCTGGTCGTAGATGCGGCGCACCGCTGGCGCCATCTTCCACGTGAGTGTGCCGGAGACGATGAGCAGATCGGCCTGGCGTGGCGAGGCCCGGAAGGCTTCCATGCCGAAGCGAGAGATATCAAACCGGGACATGGCCGTGGCCAGCATTTCGAAGACGCAACAGGCGAGGCCAAAGGCCACGGGCCAGACGGCGGAGCGGCGGCCCCAGTTGAGGAGGGCGTCGACGGAGGTCAGGGCGACGTTTCCTTTAAGGTCGTCTGGCAATTCGATGACGGGGTCAGGGAAGGCTTCCTGAGCGCTCCACTTGAGTTGCTCGATGGTGGCCCCTTCCACGCGGTCGAGATCCCACTGAATGGCCGGGACATCTTGAGCATCGGGCGGCAATTGGCCGTAGGCCCCTGCTGGGGCTACGCTCGCTTCATCGGGAGGCTGTGTCATCGGCCCCTCCTCGCCCCTTGCAAATCCTCTTTAAGCTGTTCGTAGACGGCTGCCCAGTAGGCAAGTCGGATGGTAGCACAGGGTACCTCTAGCGACAAGGTGAAAAAATGCACAAGCACCCGGGAAATTCGCTCCTTTTCCGGATATAAAACGGCGTGCGAAGGCACATTGTTCAGTGTCAGTTACGTGAGGGTTTGCAGATGAAGAGGTGGTGTCGGAGGGTGGCGTATCCCGAGGAGGGATAAAGGCCACGTGTAAGCAGGGCTGCAGCATGAGTGCAGTAGAGGCCCACTCCTGGTACAGTTCGCCAAGTCCCCTTCCGGTTTCCTGAGAGGCGAGGCACTGCCGTTCCAGACTCAAGGATACGTGCGAGCAGACCATGACAAACGATAATACTTCCCTCACTCAGATTACCGCCGACGCTCTGCAGCGCCTCACCGCCAAGCAAGCCGCCCGCGAGGAAGCTCTGCGCCTTTCGAGGGAGGTCATCCGCAACGCTTCCGTTGCCATTCGCGCCGCTCACCGCAACGAGATGGAGCAGGCAAAGGCCATGGTCAAAAGTACACGGAAGCTGGTTAAGACCTCTCGGGAGTTGCTCAGCAGCCACCCCGACCTTTATTTCATGGGCTTCACGCAGGACGCTCAGAAGGAATATGTTGAGGCGGAGGCGGTCTGCGCCTTCATTACGGATATGCCACTGCCTGGCCCCGATAGCTTGGGCGTGGAGGTCGCACCCTATCTGAACGGATTGGCGGAGGCGGCAAGTGAGCTGCGGCGGTACATTCTCGACCTTCTGCGCCGCGACGAAGACGCCCGGTGCGAGGAACTCATGGCGAAGATGGACGAGGTCTACAGCATGATGTTGGTGATGGACTTTCCTGACGGGGTTACGGGAGGTCTACGGCGCACCACGGATGCTCTGCGTGCCGTGCTGGAGCGTACCCGGGGCGACCTGACACTGCTGCTTCGCCAGCGGCGTCTCGAGCGTCGGCTGGCCGAGCAAGAGAAATAACCAAGGACCCGTTCCGGACCTACTTGCGGTGGCCCCAGACCCCCCCTATGTGCCAACATGGACACGGCACGCCGTTGCGATGGCTTGCCCTTGACCCCCATATGGGCTCCAACGCCCTGACATGCAGGCTTCGTCTAAGCTCCACCGCCGGTTCTCGGGATGATAGGTTCAGGACGTGTCCTGGTGGTTGTGCAAGGGGGGTGATCGGTGGTAGAATTTTACGCTGTGAAGCACACCAGCACCGTGTAGAAGCCTGCTCTTAAGCGGGCTCCTTTTTTGGAGGATGAGTATGACCGGCCTGATTTTGGCCATCGTTGCAGGGGTTGTAGCGCTGCTCTTTGCCGCTGTTCTGGCGTTCCGCGTCTTGAAGGAAGACGAAGGGACTGACCTGATGAAGGAAATCGGTGCTGCAATTCAGGAAGGGGCCAACGCCTTTTTACGGCGTGAGTACACCGTGCTCGCGGGGTTCGTGGTCATCGTCTTCGGGATCCTGCTGGTCATGGGTCTCATACGGGACACCCAGGAACTGGCGGTCGCCTACGCCTATATGGTGGGCGCCATGGCGTCGGCCCTCACGGGGCTGGTGGGCATGCGCATCGCGGTGAAAGCCAACATGCGCACGGCCGCCGCCGCCCGGTTTCAGCTCAACAAAGCCCTGCGCATCGCCTTTTCCAGCGGTGGTGTCATGGGCATCAGCGTGGTGGGTATTGGCATCCTCGGCGCGGTAATCATGTGGATCATCTTCGAGGACCCGAATATTGTGGCGGGCTTCAGCTTTGGGGCCTCCAGCATTGCACTCTTCGCGCGAGTTGGCGGGGGTATCTACACCAAGGCTGCGGACGTCGGCGGCGACCTGGCCGGTAAGGTGGAGGCGGGAATCCCTGAGGACGATCCGCGGAATGCAGCGGTCATCGCCGACAACGTAGGCGATAATGTAGGCGACGTGGCGGGGATGGGGGCTGATCTGTTCGAGTCCTACGTGGGCTCGATTATCGCAACCCTAGCCCTGGCCGGGAGCGCGGTGGTCGTGGGTGGGACGGCGGTGGTGGCGGGCGAAGCCATAGAGAATGCCGGTCGGGAATCGGCTGGCGCCGTGCTCCCCTTCCTGATTGCGGGTGTCGGGATCTTCGCCTCCATCATCGGAACTTTCGTTGTCCGCACTAGCGAGCGAGCGGAGGTTGGCAGTCTGCTCTGGGCGCTTCGGCGGGGGATATTCACTGCCGGTATTATCGGACTCGCGGGCTCGTTTTTGGCCATCTGGTGGCTGTTCACGGTGGAAAACGACCTGGGCATGACGGCGGTCTGGAACGTTTGGGGTGCCGTGGGGGTGGGCCTGGGTGCCGGAGTGATTATTGGGCTGAGCACCGAATATTTCACCAGCTATGAGTATGGGCCGACCAAGAGCATTGCAAAAAGGTCGCTCACTGGGCCGGCCACGGTCATTATCAGCGGGTTTGCCACCGGCATGCTCAGCACGGTCGTCCCCTTGGTCATCATCGCGGCTGCGGTGATGGGGGCCCACCAACTGGCGGGCCTCTACGGTGTCGCTATCGCTGCGGTGGGAATGCTCTCAACCCTTGGCATCACACTGGCCACCGATGCCTACGGCCCGGTGGCCGACAACGCGGGCGCCATCGCGGAGCAGGCCCATTTGGGCCCCGAGGTGCGGGAGCGTACCGACGCGCTGGACTCGTTGGGGAATACCACGGCAGCCACGGGCAAGGGCTTCGCTATTGGCTCCGCCGTCCTGACGGCGTTGGCGCTGATGGCGGCCTACGCCCAGATTGTTGGCCTGGAGGTCATCGACCTGTTGAAGGTATCAACCTTAGTCGGTCTGCTGTTGGGCGCACTGATGCCTTTCGTCTTCAGCGCACTCACCATGGAGGCGGTGGGCCGTGCTGCTCAGGATATGGTGGAGGAGGTTCGAAGGCAGTTCCGGGAGATTCCGGGGCTACGTGAGGGCAGGGAAGGTGTGCGCGCCGAGTACGCCAGGTGCGTGGATATCAGCACGAAGGGCGCGCTGCGCCAGATGGTCATTCCGGGCTTGCTGGCGGTTATTGTGCCCATCGGCGTGGGTCTGACCCCGTTCCTCGGCGCCGAGGCGGTGGGTGGTCTGCTGATTGGTGCCATCTCTTCCGGTGCGCTGTTGGCGATCACTATGGCCAACTCCGGCGGGGCTTGGGACAACGCGAAGAAGTACGTCGAGGCCGGGAACCTTGGGGGCAAGGGCACGAAGGAGCATGAGGCAGTGGTGGTCGGTGATACGGTGGGCGACCCTTTCAAGGACACCTCCGGGCCGTCACTGAACATCTTGATTAAGCTGATGTCCATTGTGGCAGTGGTTTTCGGCACGACCTTCGCTACCTAGCGAGGGCAGAAGCTGTCCTGCACCCCTAACTTAAAGAACTCGGCGGTTTGGGCCTAGCAGGCTGGTGAGATATTGTGGTGTTCAGAGGGTCTAAGCCCCTTTGGTAGGAGTCGTAGGGTGTCCCTCAGATAGTATCCCCTCCCCCTTCCTGGCCAAGAGGGAGGTCAGGGGGAGGGTCGATAAGGATTTTACACTTCCTGCATGAGCGATTTGCGTGGCTGGGGCGTTGGAGTTCCACTATGTAAGTCCAGGGCGTGTTCTGGTGGTAGGGTGGGGATGTCATGGTCTTGAGCGATCGCACCATTCATGAGGAACTTAGCAAGGGACGAATCGTCATCGAGCCTCTGGGCGATGGCTGTGTTCAGCCGGCCAGTGTAGACTTGCATCTCGACCGGCAGATTCTCGTGTTCCGCAACAACCGCCTGCCATACGTCGATGTTCGCGAGACCACTGAGCGCCTCACCGACAAGGTCATCATCGGCGACAACGATCCGTTCATGCTCCACCCTGGCGAGTTCGTTCTGGGCAGCACGCTGGAGCATGTCGAGGTGCCTAACGATTTGGTGGCGCGGCTGGAGGGCAAAAGTTCTCTGGGGCGTATCGGTCTGCTGATCCACTCGACGGCGGGCTACGTGGACCCGGGATGGAAGGGGCACCTGACCCTAGAGCTCAGCAACGTTTCCAACCTCCCCATCACCCTCTACTATCGAATGAAGATAGGCCAGATTTCCTTTTTGCGCCTCACCACACCTGCCGAGCGCCTCTACGGTGACAAGGAGCTGGGCAGCAAGTACCAGGGCCAGACCGAGCCCACCGCTAGCAAAATGTATGAGGATTATCGGGGCGACAAGGATTAGGGAAACCGGGCAGTCTTGCTTGGCTGGAGTATGGCCCCCATACTAAGCCCGTGGAAACCTCGCAGCCCATGCAGCAGGCCCTGGGTTTGGCCCGCAAGGCTTTGGGTAAGGTGAGTCCCAATCCCGCCGTGGGCGCCGTGCTGGTCAAGGACGGCATAGTCATTGGCCAGGGCTTCACCCAGGCACCTGGCGAAGACCATGCTGAGATTGTTGCGCTTCAGGTGGCTGGCGAAGCGGCCAGGGGCGCCACCCTCTACGTCACGCTGGAGCCCTGTGCGCACCACGGTCGAACCCCTCCTTGCGTCGATGCAATCGTGGATGCGGGCGTGGCCGAGGTGTGCCTTGCCACCATGGACCCCAATCCCAAGACCGACGGAAAGGGCAAGGCGGCCCTGGAGGCGGGAGGAGTGCAGGTCTTGGTGGGCGACGGCGCAGAGCAGGCCCTGGAGGTCAACGAGACCTTTGCCAAGCACGTGACCACGGGTGAGCCCTTTGTGGTGGCCAAGTTCGCTATGAGCCTGGACGGCAAGATCGCCACGGCTACCGGCGAGTCGCGCTGGATAACCGGCGTTATGGCACGGAGGGAGGCCCACCGGCTGCGGGCCGAGTACGATGCAGTCATGGTGGGCATCGGCACGGCCCTGGCCGACGACCCGCGGCTGACTGTGCGTGACGTGGACCTGCCGCCGCTGCATCAGCCGTTGCGCGTGGTTGTCGACAGCCGAGGCAGATTACCAGTCGAGGCTGTCATGCTAGAAGAGGATGGCCAGACGTTGGTGGCTGTTGCCGGTGTGCTGCCTGTGATGCTTCAGGCCGCGGGTGCGGAGGTGGTGCGGCTGCCCAGCAACGACGGCAGGGTGGACCTGCCGTCGTTGCTAGGGCTTTTGGGCGAACGCGGGATTACGTCAGTGTTAGTCGAGGGAGGATCTCAACTCCTAGGCTCCTTCTTCGACCTTGGGTTGGTGGACAAGGTGGTCGCCTTTGTGGCCCCGGTGGTTATCGGAGGAGCTGGCGCTCCAGCGCCCATCGGTGGTGCAGGAGCATTCAACCTGGCAGACGCCCTGCGGCTCCACAGCGTGCGCTACGAGGTCGTGGGCAATGATATGATGGTCGTGGGGTACCCTCGAGGGGACTAGCATGTTTACAGGAATTGTCGAAGAGGTCGGTGTCGTGCGGGAGGCAGTGCCCCATCGGCTGGCAGTCGGCGCCGCCAAGGTGCTTTCTGACCTGACAGTGAGCGACAGTATCGTCGTCAACGGTGTATGCCTCACCGTGGTTGAGGTGACGGACGGTTCCTTCGCGATGGACCTTTCGGAAGAGACGCTTCAGCGTACCAACCTGGGTGGCCTGGGGTCAGGAGACCCGGTGAACCTGGAGCGCGCTGTGGCAGTGGGTGCCCGGATGGGGGGACACACCGTGCAAGGCCATGTGGACGGAGTCGGGGAGGTGCTTGAACTCGTGGGGCCGCCTGAATCGCGCATTCTTCGAGTGGCGGCGTCCGAATCGGTGAGCCGCTATCTGGTAGAGAAGGCCTATATCGCAGTGGACGGCATCAGCCTCACCGTGACGAGCCTTGAAGGGTTGGTCTTCAGCGTCGCCGTGATACCCTATACCCTCGCAGAGACGAACCTGCGGGTGCGCAAGTCAGGAGACTTCGTGAACCTGGAGGTCGATATTTTGGCGAAGTATGTGGAGCAGCAGTTCCAGCTCAAGGAGTGAGCAAAAGATGCCTATGGCGTCGGTAGAGCAGGCCATTGAGGACATCCGCGCCGGTAAGTTCGTCATCATCGTTGATGATGAAGACCGGGAGAACGAGGGTGACCTAGCCATGGCAGCCGAATTCGTGACGCCAGAGTCCATTAATTACCTGGCGACGTATGCCCGTGGGCTCATCTGCGTGCCCATGACTGGTCAGCGACTGAAGGAGCTGGAGCTTGACATGATGGTGTCGCAGAATACCGCCCCGTTATCCACCGCCTTTACCGTCTCCGTGGATTCCTTTAAGGGCACCACGGGTATCTCTGCCAGCGACCGCGCGGTCACCGTCCAGGCTCTAGTGGACCCCGAAACGAAACCCAGCGACCTGGCGCGCCCCGGCCACATGTTCCCTCTGCGCTACGTGGAGGGCGGCGTGCTGGTGCGCGCGGGTCAGACCGAAGCGGTCGTCGATTTGGCCAAGCTGGCCGGGCTTCAGCCCGCTGGAGTGGTCTGCGAGATGATGAATGATGATGGAACCATGTCCCGTAGACCGCAGCTCGAAGAGTTTGCAACGGCTCAGGGGTTGAATATCGTCAGCGTCGCCGAGATTATCACCTATCGTTTTCAGCACGAAGTGATGGTCGAACGGGTGACCGAGGCCCGTTTGCCCGCCAAGCAGGGTGAATTCAAGGTAGTGGCATACCGGTCTGTTGTGGACCCAGCTGAGCACGTTGCGCTGGTCATGGGCGACGTCACCACGCCGGAACCCGTGTTGGTACGAGTCCACAGCGAGTGCCTCACCGGCGATGTCTTCGGCAGTCTGCGCTGCGATTGCGGAACCCAGGTGGAAATGGCCTTGGATGCCATTTCCCAGGAGGGACGTGGGGTGTTCCTCTATATGCGTCAAGAAGGCAGGGGCATCGGCCTGCACAATAAACTCCGTGCCTATGCGCTCCAAGACAGCGGCGCGGACACCGTAGAGGCGAACGCCGAGTTGGGCTTTGCTCCCGACCTACGCCACTACGGTATCGGCGCTCAGATATTGGCCGACATTGGCGTGCGCCAGATGCGGTTGCTCACCAACAACCCTCGTAAGGTGGTGGGTCTGGATAGCTACGGGTTGGAGCTGGTGGAGCGGGTACCCATCGTGGCGCCGCACAACGCAGAGAACCGCCGTTATCTGGAGACTAAGCGCGACAAGCTGGGACACATCATCGACTTCGGCGCGCCCATCGAGCCTCCAGTGAGCCCCGCTTCGTAAGATACCGGAACGTTTTCCCGCTTCTGCTGAACCCTTCGGTTGAGATGAAGGCACGCCTGCCGAAGCACGAAACCGCCGTTTTCCGCTATATCCCAGTGCAACCAACCATCTCCGCGCGTTAGAATAGCCTCATGACAAGGGAGTTGAAGTCCGACCCGTCCGGCCAGGGCCTTCGGGTTGGTATCATCGCCGCCGAATTCAACGAGTTCGTCACCACCCGGCTCCTCCAAGGCGCTCGGGATACTCTGCGAGACCAGGGGGTTCGGGACGAGGATACGACCGTGGCCTGGGTCCCCGGCTCGCTGGAGCTGCCTCAGGCGGCGCTCCTGATGGCCCAGAGCGGCATGTACGATGCGCTGGTGGTCTTGGGCACCATTATCCGAGGCGAGACGTCGCACTATGACCTTGTGGCTGGCGAATCGACTCGCGGCGTGGCGGAGGTCGCTCGCCAGACGGGCGTGCCCGTGGCCTTTGGAGTGCTGACCACCGAAAATATGGAGCAGGCCACAGCCCGGGCTGGGGGTGTCATGGGCAACCGTGGCCGGGACGCGGCCCTGGCGGCGCTCAAGATGGCCAAGCTGTTCCGGCAGCTGGCCCAGGACGACGCAAAAAGCACTCAGCGCAACCAGGTGAGAAAGGCGGCCCTATGACGCTGCTGGAGCGGCTTAACGACGATATGAAAACGGCCATGCGCGCAGGTGACACCCTGAAACGGGATGTCATCCGGTTGATTCGCGCCGCCGTGAAGAACGAGGAGATTAGCAAGGGCAAGGAGTTGGACGACACCAGCGTGGTGGAGGTCATGGGCCGTATGACCCGCCAGCATCGGGACAGTATCGATGCCTACAGTGAGCACAACCGTGGCGACCTAGTGGCCAAGGAAGAGGCTGAGCTGGCCGTGGTGATGCAGTACATGCCTGAGCAGCTCTTACGAGAGCAGATAGCGGAACTTGCGAAACAGGCGGTCCACGAGACTGGGGCCCAGGGACCAGGGGATAGGGGGAAGGTAATGGGTCGTCTCATGCCTCAGCTCCGGGGCAAGGCCGACGGTAATATGGTCAATGCGGTCGTCGCCGAACTTCTGGAATCCCTGGCGAATTAGTCGCTGACGGAGGAAAATGTGCGCTTCGGAATCATCGTCTTTCCCGGTACCTGGAGTGATACCGACTGCTACCACGCGGTCCGGGACGCTCTGGGCCAGGAGGCCGAGTATATCTTTCACCGAGAGGGTACGGTAGATGGGTTCGACTGCTTAATCCTGCCGGGTGGCTTTTCCTACGGAGACTACCTCCGGCCCGGTGCCATTGCCCGGTTCTCGCCCGTCATGCCGGCCGTCGTCGATTTTGCCAACCGCGGCGGGCTTGTCATCGGCATCTGCAACGGGTTCCAGATCCTGTGCGAGTCAGGGCTGCTCCCCGGGGTGCTCATGCGCAATGATCATCTCCAGTTCCGCTGTCAGGAGGCTGGCCTGCTGGTGGAGAACGCCGCTACGCCTTTCAGCAACCAGGCGCGTCCAGGCGATGTGCTCAACGCTCCGATATCCCACGGCGATGGTAACTACTTCGCAGACGAGGAAACGCTGGCCAGCCTGGAGGCCAATGGCCAGGTGGTCTTCCGCTACTGCGAGGCCGATGGCTCGGTGACGGCTGATGCGAACCCTAATGGTTCGATTCGGAACATCGCCGGCATCACCAACGCTGCGGGCAACGTGCTGGGCATGATGCCCCACCCCGAACGCGCGGTGGAAGCGGAGGTCGGTGGTACCGACGGCCTGGTGATATTCCGCTCGATGCTTCACGCCTTCACCGGCGCGGTGTGGGCTTAGCGATGGCCGTTTCCCAGGAAACCCTGGACGAGATAGCCCTGAGCCGGGACGAGTACGACCTTATCGTGCAGAGGCTGGAGCGGGAGCCCACGCCAGTGGAGCTAGGCATGTTTGGCGCGCTGTGGAGCGAGCACTGCGGTTACAAGCATTCCAGGCCCCTTCTCGGCATCTTCCCCACCACCGGCGCCGCGGTGTTGGTGCGGGCCGGTGAGGAGAACGCTGGCGTGGTGGCGATTGGCGACGGGCTAAGCGTAGTCTTCAAGGTGGAGTCCCACAATCATCCTTCGGCCGTGGAGCCCTTTCAGGGCGCGGCTACCGGCGTGGGCGGCATCATCCGTGACATCCTCGCCATGGGTGCCCGCCCCGTGGCGCTTCTCAATTCGCTGCGCTTCGGCCCGCTCTCGGAACCGCGCAACCGTTATCTGTTCGAGGGAGTGGTGGCCGGGATCAGCGCCTACGGCAACTGCGTCGGTATCCCCGACGTGGGCGGCGAGATTGCCTTCTCCGCGAGCTACAGCGGCAATCCGCTGGTAAACGCCATGTGCGTTGGACTGCTTCATGAGGGCGAACTGGTGCACTCTGCCGCCGTTACTCCCGGCAACACCTACATGCTCGCGGGTTCCGCCACCGGACGCGATGGTATCCACGGTGCTTCCGGCCTGGCCTCCCGCACCTTTCAGGACGAGCGGGAAATGCGGCCCACGGTGCAGGTGGGCGATCCCTTCTTGGAGAAGGTGTTGATCGAGGCCTGCCTGGAAGCGGTGCGCAGCGGGAACCTGGAGGGGTTGCAGGACTTGGGCGCCGCCGGACTTACCAGCTCCGTAATGGAGTGCGCCGCCAAAGGTGGGACCGGCGTTGACCTTGATGTGGCACTGGTGCATCGCCGCGAGGTGGGTATGAGCGCCTACGAGGTGATGCTCTCCGAGTCCCAAGAGCGGATGCTGCTTATCGTCAAGCGTGGCCACGAGGCTGAGGTGCGCGAGCTCTTCCAGCGATGGGACTTGGAGGCGATGGCCATCGGCAGCGTGACCGAAGGGCATATGGCCCGGGTCTACGACGACGGGGAGTTGGTGGCCGAGGCTGCCGTGCCGGTCCTTGTCGAGGCGCCCCAGTACCGATTTCACGCTGAGCGTCCGGCTTATTTGGCGGCGCTCCATGCGACGCCAATGCCGCCTGAACCCGACCGAGGCAACGCAGGCCAGCTACTGAAGTCGCTGCTGGGGGCGTCCAATATTGCCAGCAAGCGCGCCGTCTACCGCCGGTACGACCATCAGGTACAGACCAACACGATGGTTAAGCCTGGCCAGGCTGACGCTGCGGTGCTGCGGCTGCGGGGCACCGCGAAGGCGATTGCTATGAGCGTGGATGGCAATGGACGCTCCACCTATCTGGAGCCGTACGTTGGCGGGGCCATGGCTGTGGCCGAGGCTTGCCGCAACGTTGCATGCACGGGAGCCCTGCCCCTGGCCGTTACCGATTGTCTCAATTTCGGGAACCCGGAACGGCCCGAAGTCTACTATCAGTTGGAGGAGTGCATCCGTGGTATGGCCGACGCCTGCAAAGCTTTGGGCGTGCCCGTTGTCAGTGGGAACGTGAGCCTGTACAACGAGACCCAGGGCGAGGCCATCTATCCAACCCCCGTGGTCGGTGCGGTTGGTGTCATCGAAGACGCCAGGCGCTACGTTACTGCGGCATTCCAGTCTCCGGGCGACGTTGTGCTGCTTCTTGGAGCAGAGGCCCTTGATGGCGATGAAAAGACCCTGGCCGGGAGCGAATACCTTGCCCACGTCCATAACCTGGTGGCGGGACAGCTGTCGATTGACCTGCAGGCAGAGGCCCGGCTTCAATCCCTGCTGGTTGCGCTGGCTGGCGAGGGGTTGCTGCGCTCCGCCCACGACTGTTCGGACGGTGGATTGGTCGTGGCATTGGCCGAAGGCTGCATCCTGGATGGGGTGGGCATGCGCGCCGACCTCCCTGTCACGGGCCGATGGGACGTCGCACTTTTTGGCGAAGCGACCTCCCGGGTCGTGGTCTCAGCTAGCCCCGAGCAGGAGGCCCAGGTCGTTAACCGGGCGCAGGATGCAGGGGTACCCGTCCTGAGGCTGGGCCTGACCGGAGGGAGCAACCTGGCGGTGGCGGGGCTGTTGGATGAGCCGGTGAGCGCACTGGCGGGGGCATATGAGGGAGGGCTGGCGGGGGGCGTACAAATAAGTCCAGCCTGGATGACAGATCAATTCGTTGCTGGGTAAGACAGCAAAAGTTGAAAAAGCAGATCTAAAACCCTGCATCGGAGCACTTGCAACCTTAAAAACTGGCTTGCGATGATTGCTACGGTGCGCCTCAGTGATAATGGGCCATTGCGCGAATGTACTACACTGGGAGCACAGGAATTCACGTATCGACACGTTTTTCGATTACAATCTAGGTAAGGCTTCGCGCAAAGCGCGGAGCTAATTTCTGGATGAGGTCTGTTCGACTTATGAAAGTGGTCTTTTTAGAAGATGTTCCCGGCACCGCGGATGCGGGCGAGGTCAAACAGGTAAAAAACGGGTTTGCCCGTAATTACCTGCTTCCCAATAACCTTGCCGCCCCCGCTACCGCCACTGCCCTGCAGGGCATTCGCCGTATCCAAGAAGCGGCTCAAGACACGCGGCTCAAAATTTCCGAAGACGCCCGAGTGGTGGCCAAAGCCCTGGAAGGGCAGCACGTTACGATCGAAGTGCGGGTGGGCCCCAGCGGCCGGCTCTTCGGGTCTGTAACGAGCCGGAACATTGCTGAGGAGCTGACAAAGCTCACCGGACGGGAGGTGGACCACCGCAGCATTATGCTGGGCGAGTCCATCCATGACGCGGGTGATTACGATATTCCCATTCGCGTGTACCGCGAGGTAACGGCTACGGTGAAAGTAAGCGTGATCCCGGAGGGTTATCTGGAGGAGCAGGCCCAGCGGGCCGCCGCCGGAGTGGGCACAGAGGAATCTTCCGATGAGCCCGCTGCCGCTGTGCACGAGGCTGAAGCAGATGAGGAAGCACCAGTAAGCGCAGAAGCTGAAAAGGAGAAGAGTTAAGGCCGGTGTATGCGGAGAAGCTCCCCCCCCACGATGTGGAAGCAGAAGAAGCGGTTATTGGCTCGCTGCTGATTGATGGCGAAGCTATTAACCGTGTCGCCTCGTTGATTAAGCCCGACGACTTCTTCCGAGAGCGCAACCGTTGGTGCTACGACGCTTGCCTTTCCCTCTACCAACGGGGTGACGCCATCAACCAGGTTACGGTGTCCCACGAGCTCAGCCTGCGTGAGCGGCTAGAGGATGTGGGCGGAGCGGCGTACCTCAGCCACCTGGTGGCCACCGTGCCCACTTCGGTCCACGCCGACCACTACGCGCGCATCATCAACCGCACCGCTACCATGCGCCGACTCATCGGTGCCGGGGGCGATATCGCCAACATCGGCTACGGAGGTGCTGCTGACGTCGACTCCGCTATAGCTCAGGCGGAAGACCTTATCTATCGTATCCGCAGCGGCCACTCCGTCCGGGACTTCGTCACCATTCGTGAGGTCTTGGACCAGTACCTGGAAGAGTCCGCAGCCATGGGGGGGTCGCTGGAGCATGCGGCTGCACCCATTCCCTCGGGGTTCACCGACTTGGACAGGCTTTTGGGCAATTTACAACGGGGCGACCTGCTCATCCTGGCTGCTCGGCCAGCCTTGGGCAAGTCCACGTTGGCTATGAACATTGCGCGGAATGCCGCCGCTCAGGGAGCTGTAGCAGCGGTGTTCAGCCTGGAGATGAGTCGGGAGCAACTCGCGCTACGGCTGCTCTCATCCGAGGCGGAGGTTGACTCCCACCGGCTGCGTTTGGGCGTGTACTCAGAGACGGAAGGAAGCCGTATTATTGATGGAGCGGGTGCACTCTCTGACCTGGCCATCTACATCGACGATACGCCGTTGCAGACTGTGTTGGAGATGCGGAGCAAGGTGCGGCGTCTTTTCAGCGAGCGAGGGGCAGACCTCATCATCGTGGACTACCTCCAGCTCATCCGCGGGTCCAACGACCGCCAGGATAATCGGGCCTTGGAGCTGGGCGAAATCACCCGGTCGCTGAAGGCCATTGCCCGGGAGCTCAACGTCCCCGTGCTGGCCCTTTCTCAGCTAAGCCGTAACTTGGAACGGCGTGTTGACCATAAACCCCAGCTCGCGGACCTTCGTGAGTCGGGAAGCATCGAGCAGGACGCCGACGTGGTCATGTTCATCCATCGGGACGACCGCTACGAGACGCAGGAGGAATGGGAGCAGCGTCACCCTGGCGATGCCTACCCGGAAAATATCGCGGAGCTCATTATTGCAAAGCACCGCCACGGCCCAACAGACACCCTCAGCCTCTACTTCCGGGGTAACTTGGCCCGGTTCGAAAACCTAGACACTCGGGCCCGGGTGTAGGGCATGAGATCCTTCTCTGGTTTTGCTTCGGGCACACGTTCGTTGCCCGTCCCCAGCCCGCTCCTCGACAGCCTTTTGGAGGAGATCAGCGATGTGGCGGAATTGAAGTGCACCTTGCGCTTCCTCTGGCATATAGCCCAGGGCAAGGCTCAGCCCCGAGTGGTGACGGCAGCAGCGTTGGCGCAGGACGAGGTGCTTTTGGCGGCCTTGGGGTCAGCTGAGGAGGTCCAACGGGGCCTCCAGATGGCGGTGGAACGCCAAACGCTGCTCGTTGCCAAAGTGGGTGTGTCGGGGATTGGTTACGTGCTACACACGCCGGAGAACCGCCGATCGGTTGAAGCCCTGCCCTCGCACAGCACGAATTCCAAAGTCGTGGGAGGAGAGCCGCCGCAGGAGCGGCTCAACATCTACCGGCTGTACGAGGAGAACATTGGCGCGCTGACGCCCCTGGTGGCAGACGAGCTCCGGGATGCCGAGGACGTCTATCCGGAGGAGTGGGTATTGGCCGCATTTCAGGAGGCGGTGGCTCAGAACAAGCGTAGCTGGCGCTACATCTCGCGCATTTTGGAGCGCTGGTCGACAGAGGGATTCGATAGGGGAGGGCATGGAGAGTCTGGGCGATATTCTCAAACGACTTCAGCAGCGGAATACCTTCGCCGCTTCTAACTACCCTGCTGAGTTGCTTCCCGCCGAGGAGTCGGAGCAGGACCGCTGTCCTATCTGCGGCGGGCGTGGCTGGGTGCGGTATGATGTGCCAGTGGGCCACGCGGACTTTGGGAAGGCCTTTCCCTGCGAGTGTCAGCAGACATCTACGGCCGAGCAACGCCAGGATCGCTTGCAACGCTTCAGCAATATGGGCATGCTGGCCCAGGTTGCCTTCGATACCACCGAGCCCCACGGCCAGGGTACTGCCACGGAGTCTCGCGGCCGGTTCCGCGCCGCCTTCGAGGCAGCCCGAGACTACGCTGAGGAGCCCCAGGGCTGGTTTACCCTGCAGGGCGCGAGCGGTACGGGGAAGACGCATCTGGCCGCGGCCATCGCCAACCGGTGCATGCAACGGGGGACCCCTGCCTTCTTTGCCCAGGTCCCGGACCTTCTGGACCACCTGCGGGCGAGTTTCAGCCCGGAGAGTGAGTTGTCGTATGACCTCCTCTTTGAGCAGGTGAAAGAGGTCTCGCTGTTGGTGCTGGACGATTTGGGAGCGCATACCAGCACAGCTTGGGCTGAGGAGAAGCTTTTTCAAGTGTTGAATCACCGTTACGTGAACAACACACCTACGGTTATCACCACGAACCTCGCTCTGGACCAGATGGACCCCCGTTTACAGAGCCGGTTGACGGATCCTCGGGCCTCCCGCGTAATGGATCTGGGAGCAGGTTGGACCTCCCAGAGCGCCGCTCGGATCGGCATGGTGGAGCCGCAAATGTTGGCGCTGATGCGCTTTGAGAACTTCGAGCCCCAGGGCAAGGCCGAGGACAAAGAGGGTAGAGAGACCCTAGCGGCGGCTCTGACTGCGGCAAAGTCCTTTGCCGTGGACCCGCAAGGCTGGCTGGTGCTCCTAGGCGATTCGGGAACGGGCAAGACGCACCTTGCTGTCTCCGTGGCCAACGAGCGCCTGAAGGCCGGTCAGAGCGTTTTCTTCGCTTTCGTGCCCGATCTGCTGGACCACCTCCGCTATACCTTCAACCCCGAGAGCCGGGTGACCTATGACGAACTCTTCGAGCAGGTGAAGCAGGCGCCGCTCTTAATTCTTGACGACCTAGGCTCCGAAAGCTCCACCGCTTGGGCCCACGAGAAGCTCTACCAGATTATTGTCTACCGTCATAACGCCAGACTGCCGACCGTCATGACGACGCGGGGCATCCCCGACCGGGCCAAAGACCCCGTGTCTTCTCGTATCAACGACCCGCGGCTGGTCACCGTGATCCCGATCGTGGCTCCCGATTACCGGCAGCAGGCGCGCCGTCGGCCCGCGCCTGCTCGCAGGCAGGACCCTCCGCGTCGAGGCCGTTGACGTGGCGGCTGGTTCTCCAGAACCATACCCTCAAGAAGCGCCGGAGGGTCCGTGCACTTTCTGCGTCATCGCCACGGGGGAAGAGCCACGGGACGTGCGCTACGAGGACGAGGAGCTGCTCGCCTTTCGCAATCGGCTCATCTGGGCGCCAGTCATGCTCTTGGTCGTCCCGAAGCAGCACATGACGCAGCAGGAGTTCTGGATATCAGACCTCTTTGCGAAGGCTGCGAAGCTCGCCGTTCGGTTGGGAGAGGAGGACTGCCCTGACGGATACCGTATCCTCACCAACTTTGGGCGTGATGCCCTTCAGACCCAGTTCCACGGCCACCTGCACGTCATCGGCGGCATCGCGCTGGGCCTGTACCTCTCCCACCGTCTAACCGCATGGCCTCAGGTTCCCCCTCCCGGGTAGGGCATACGATGGAGTGCGACCTTCCGAGGCCGCTCGTGACCAAATTGACGCCTGTCTCGGCGTCGTGCTAAAGTTGATTACCTACGATACCGCGTGGATGGGAAGTAGTAGGGGACTCTTCACCCCAGCGAGCCGGCGAATGGTGCGAGGCCGGTGGTGGCAAGAACCCTGAACTCGTCCCGGAGCGGCCAGCCTGAAAGATGAGTAGGGCGGCGGAGCGCACCGATACGGCGCAGATAAAGAGTCCCGGGAGCGCCGGGGAAGTAGGGTGGTACCGCGGGAAATCTTGTCCCGTCCCTTGATGAGGGGCGGGATTTTGTGTTTCAAGGCAGGGTGCACCCTGAACTTATAACTGGGGAACGGGTGGTGGTGGGCTGAATAGGTACGTGTCATGCCGAGCCCTGCGACTGCGTTCAAGGCAAGTTCCGAGAAGTACCGCTTAGGAGGACCGTGCCGAGAAACCCTTCGACAGGCTCAGGGTGACAGAGAGTTTTTGGAGGCGGCGGGCCGACCGACAGGTGAAGTGAGGGTGTTCTGACTTCATAAGTGGGTCGAGGGTACGCCCTGGGTAAGGGAGAACAAGGCAGACATGGCGACCACGAGACAGGGACAGATGCGCTACGACCCGATGGCGCTTGACCGCAAGTGGCAGGAGCGCTGGGAGGCGGATGGCCTTCACCATGTGGCCGACGACGACCCGCGTCCCAAGTGGTACGCCCTCACGATGTTCCCCTACCCCTCGGGCGATTTACACATCGGCCACTGGTATACGCTGGCGCCCTCCGACGCCCACGCCCGCTTCATGCGCATGAAGGGCTACAACGTGCTGCACCCCATGGGCTTCGATGCCTTTGGGCTGCCCGCTGAGAACGCCGCTATCCGGCGGGGGGTTCACCCTCGTGAGTGGACCATGGACAACATGGAGCGCATGCGCAAGCAGTTCCGCTCCGTGGGCGCGGTCTACGACTGGGATAGGGAAGTTATTACCTGCCAACCCGAGTACTACGTTTGGAACCAGTGGTTCTTCATAAAGATGTATGAGAAGGGTCTGGCCTACCGAGATACGGCCCAGGTCAACTGGTGTCCCGGCTGTAACACCGTCCTGGCGAATGAGCAGGTCGTCGACGGCCGCTGCGAGCGTTCCGATGACCTCGTGGAGCGTCGTGAGATGACCCAGTGGTTCTTGAAGATTACCGACTACGCCCAGGAGCTTTTGGACTTTTCAGGCCTGGTCGACTGGCCCGAGCGTGTCAAGCGCATGCAGCACAACTGGATTGGGCGCAGCGAAGGCGTGGAGGTATCTTTCGATATTTCCGAATATGGCATCGACGAGCAGGAGATCAGCACCTTTACCACGCGCATCGATACCATCTTTGGAGTGACTTTCCTGGCCTTGGCGCCGGAACATCCGCTGGTGGCGCGGCTCACGACTGAGGCTCAACGCGACCAGATGGAGGCCTACGCGGAGGAAGCCCGCCGGGAGTCAGAGATCGGGCGCCTCTCCACCGAACGCGAAAAAACGGGGGTGTTCACCGGCGCCTATGCCGTTAACCGGCTCAGCGGTGAGCGCCTGCCCATCATGGCCGCCGACTACGTGCTGCTGAGCTACGGTACCGGGGCGGTGATGGGCGTGCCTGCCCACGACGAACGGGACTTCGAGTTCGCCACGAAGTATGGCCTGGAAATCCGTGTGGTTGTGGCGCCTCCCGGTTGGAGCGAAGGGGATGCGCTCATTGAGGCCTATGTGGACAAGGAGCAGGGTACGCAGGTCAACTCGGGACGTTTCTCCGGCATGCCGGTAATCGAGGGTTACCAGGCTATTGCCAGTGAGATCGAGAATAATGGTTGGGGGCGCCGTACCGTCTCCTACCGCATGCGCGACTGGCTCATCTCCCGCCAGCGCTACTGGGGTACGCCCATCCCCATTATCTACTGCGAGCGATGCGGGACGGTGCCTGTGCCCGAGGACCAGCTCCCTGTCCTGTTGCCGGAGGACGCGGAGTTTAGGCCCACGGGCGAATCGCCCTTGCGGCTGCACCAGGGTTTCTATCACACCACCTGCCCCCAGTGCGGCGCGCATGCCCACCGGGAAACCGACACCATGGACACCTTCATGGACTCGTCCTGGTACTTCCTGCGCTACCTGAGCCCGCGCTACGATGGCGCTCCGGTGGACCCGGATAAGGCGAAACTCTGGGGGCCCGTCAATCAGTACACCGGCGGTGCCGAGCACGCGGTGATGCATTTGCTCTACGCGCGCTTCTTCACTAAGGTCGTTCGAGACTTGGGCCTCATCGACTACGGCGAGCCTTTCCAGCGCCTGTTTAACCAGGGCACCATCTTGGCCGGCCATATGAAGATGAGTAAAAGCAGGGGGAATGTTGTTGCCCCTGACGATTACGTAGAGGAAGTGGGCGCCGATGTGGTGCGACTTTACCTCATGTTCATCGGTCCTTGGGAGGGTGGTGGAGACTGGAGTGACACGGGGCTTATCGGCGTGGCCCGTTGGGTGAACCGGCTGTGGGATCTGTGCCTTCGGGACCCGGGCGCTCTATCCGGCGGCGACGCGACCGCCTCCGGTGAGCGCGATGTCCTTCGCGCGACCCATCAGACTATTCGCCGGGTGATTGCGGACATGGAGTGCTTTAAGTTCAACACGGCGGCGGCGGCGCTCATGGAGTTCACCAACGTCCTCGGCCCCATCTATGAGGCCAATGCTGTCCGGGAAAATGTCTGGAAGGAGGCCATATGCAGCCTGCTGCTGCTCCTGGCTCCCCTGGCGCCACACCTCGCTGAGGAGTTGTGGGAGCGAGTAGGCGGTCCTTACAGTGTTCACCAGCAGCCTTTGCCGACCTGGGACGACGCCCTTGCCGCCGTGGAAGAGGCGACCTTGGTGGTACAGGTGAACGGCAAGGTGCGCGACCGCATCGCTGTGTCCGCCGACATCGGCGAGGAGGAGGCGAAGTGGGTTGCGCTGGAGAGCGCAAACGTTCTTGTCTACACCCAGGGCAAGGAGCCAGCCAAGGTCATTTATATCCCCGGACGCTACATGGTCAGCATCGTGGTGTGAGGACACGCTTATACATGGCGTTGCCCTTCGTCTCCTGCGGCATGCTAGAACCTGGAAGCCGCCTTATGCCAGTGCGAAGGTGGAGCCAGCCGTTGTCTTGGTCACCTCGATGCGGATGGGAAATGCCTCTTTGATTTCGTCCATATGGGTGACCACTAAGATGCGCTGGAAGTCTGGCTCGATGGACTTGATCACGTCCAGTATACGGTCGCGGCCATCGGCGTCCTGGGTGCCGAACCCCTCATCCAAAAACAGTGTCGGCAGCGGTGCGCCAGCCCGCCAGGCCAGCAGTTTGGAGAGCGCCACCCGGATGGCGAAGTCCACGCGAAAACTTTCCCCACCGCTGAACATCTCGTAGCTGCGAGTGCCCAACTCGTCGGCCACGAGGATTTCCAGGGTCTCAATGGCGGCATCGCCGTCGCGGCCCGGGCCGGTGCGCCGGGTGCGCTGGGTTTCGAACTTCAGCGACATCCGTCCGTCCGTCATGCGTCGCAGCAGCCGGTTTGCTTCCTCCTCTAACTGTGGGATGGCCGCCTCAATGAGGAGCGCTTGCACGCCGCCCTTGCCGAAGGCAAGCGTCAGATCCCGGTACATGGCGGACTCCTGTGTCAGGGCCTTCTGTTCCTTACGTCGACGTTGTAGCTCCTCCTCGGCCTGGATCAGGGCATGGACTTGCTGTGCCAGCGCCCCGCGCTCCTCCTGAAGTTTGCTTTGGGCGCTGAGCGCGGAACGGTGCTCAGTCTCTACTTCGGTTAACTGCGCTTGGTAGTTGGGCAGGTCGGCGAGCTCCTCAAGCACCTTCGTGCGAAGCGCAGTGAGCTCTTGGGCCTCCAGCGTAGACTCTTGAAACCTAGCGCTGGCCCGGACCAACGCCGCCTCATCGTCGGACATGCGAGTGTTTGCATCCTCCAGCCGGCGGTGCTCCTCCTCCCAGTGTTCGTGGTCACGGGCCGCTTTGGCCGCGCTTGCCAGGGCATTGGGGTCGAAGGGCGCCTCGGCGATTCGTAGGCGGATCGGTTCGGCTCGGGCCTGTGCTTCGGGGGCGTAGTTGCCCTTGGCCACGGCGTCCTGAGCTTGGCCCAACGCCGATTTGGCCTCTTTCAGCTGGTCTTGCGCCTTGAGTGCCTCGTCCTGTTCCATAAGGGATTGAGCCCGCTGGCGCGCCAGATGTTTTCGCTCGGCGTCCAGGTCTTTCTGGCGCCGAGTCGTTTCAAGCTGGTGCTGCACCGCTTCTTGATCGAGCATTTTAACCCGCTCTGTCTGCTCCCGGTACTGCGTGCTGTAGGCCTCAATCTCTTTCCTGTAGGTCTGCTCGATGCGGGCATGGGCTTCGGTCTCCAACTCCGTGCCGCACAGAGGGCAGAGCACACCCTCGGCATGGCCGCGGTCAAGCATCTCCAGTTTGGTGCGAGTCTCCCGACCCAGGTTGGCGGTGTGGGCGTTCTCCTCCTCCAGTCGCCGCGCGTCCAGGGAGGCCTGTTGTTGACGTCGCGCCACGGTGGCGACTTCAGACGCTTTGGTCTCCAGGCGCGCTAGGGCGGCCTCGGCGGTGGTCAGTGTATGCTGCAGTTCGGGCAACGCCTCCACCCGGTATAGTAGTTCTTCCACGGCCTTCTCATGGGACTTCAAGCCGTTTTCCATAGCCGTTTTGGCTGCGACGATTGTCTGTTCCAGCGGGGCAAGTTCTCGTTCCAGCGCGTAGGATTGCTGGGCTGATGCTTGCATGTCTACCAAGCGCTTCCGAGCAGCCAGCAGTAGTTGGTGGCCCTGTTGGATGTCCGCGGACCGCGTGACGGTCTCGCGCCACCTGTCGAGCCGGGTTTCCAGGCTGGTCACATCTTCCTCAGCCTCTTCCTTCCGCGCTTGGAGCCGCAGGTGCTGCTGGTCCAGGATGTGGCGTTCTTCTTGACGGCGTTTCAGGCTTTCGACATGGTTTCGGAGTAGTCCCAGTCGTTCTTCCAAGATGCTGGTGTGTTGCTGGGCGGACGAAAGCGTGGCGTCCGTCTGCTTCAATTCATGCTCCTTCTCGGCGCGGTGCGCGAGCCCATGCTCCATTTGTTCCATGGCTTGCCCGCCAACCTCCATGCGGCTCTGGGCCTCGCGAGCATGGGCCTTGGAGCGCTCCTCCAGCCGGTCGTAGAGCCCCAGGCCCAAGACCTTGGCTAGCACCTCTTTGCGCTCGCCGGGCCGCGACATGCTGAAGAGGTTGGCCCTACCCTGCATGAGGAAAGCGCTGTTTACGAAGGTCTCGAAGTCCATGCTGATGAGCCGCTCCAGCTGGTGCTGGGTCGCGGAGATGGTGTCGCCAGTGATTGCCCGGTAGCCGCTGCCATCGACCACGGTTAACTCTAGAGAGGAAGCGGCCTGACGACGCGCTCGGGAGTAGCGGCGGATCACTCGATAGCGCTGGTCGCGGGCTTCGAATTCCAGCTCCACCGACATGTCCTGCTGGCCTTGGTGCAGCAACTGCTCATGCCGTTGGCCCCGGGCCTTGCCCCACAACGCCCAAGTGACGGCGTCCAGCAACGCCGATTTGCCGTGGCCGTTGGCGCCGCAGAGGCAAGCCACGTGGACGCCCTCCAAATGGAGTGTCGGCGTGTCGTTGCGGTAGGAGAGGAAGTTGCGGAGCGTTAATGCTAGGGGTAGCACGGCATACCGTTCCGGTACGGGATTTCCTGGGTATTGTAACACAGCGTGTGGTTGCCTAATTACGCTCTAGCAGGCCGTTGCCTTGCAAACGGAAGAATCGATTGGTACCATTTTGGTATGCTCACTCGCATAGTCGTCCTGGTCAAACAGGTGGTCGACTCGGAGGCGACACCATCCGCCTTCCGGGTCGACCAGTCCGGTCTTCGTGTGATTCCCGGGCCCGGCGTGGCCCAAATTGTGAACGCTTTCGACGACAATGCTGTGGAGGCGGCCCTCCAGATCAAGGAGGCCTTGGGCGATGCCAGAGTTACGGTGCTTTCCGCTGGTGATTCTTTCGCCATGGATGTGATCAAAAAACCACTGGCCATGGGCGCCGACGAGCTGGTGCTCCTGCAGGACGGTGCGCTGGGAGATGGGATAGACCCCACACTCACGGTGGAGGCGCTGGGTGCAGCCATTCGCAAGTTGGGCGGCGCTGACCTCGTGCTGGCAGGTCGCCAGGCCTCCGACTGGGATCACGCCCAGATCCCCTTGGGGGTGGCGGAGGTGCTAGGCCTCCCATCGATAACGTTGGCCCGGCGGGTCGAGGTCGCCAACGGTGAGGTCGTCGTGGAGCGGGTGCTTGCAGACGCATACGAGGTGGTCACAATGCAGCTTCCCGCTGTGGTCACGGTCTCGAGTGAACTGGGTCAGCCCCGATACCCGAACCTACGGGGGATCATGGCGGCGGGTCGAAAACAGCCTACCGTGTGGTCGTTGGCGGATATTGGCATAGTTCCGTCTGAGGTCGTATCCGCCTTCGAACTAGTGGGTTTGGCCCAGCCGGAACTGACGACTGTGGTGACGATCGTCACCGGCGCGGATGATGCCGAGGCGGGGCGCAATCTTGCGCTGCGGTTGCGAGAGGCAAGGCTTATCTAGGTGACGAATAAGATATTGGTCATGGGGGAGGTGGCTGAGGGTAGGCTTGCCGAGCCGACCCGTCAGGCCATCGCGGCCACCCAAGCCCTGGAGAGTTCTTTTAGCATGGTGTTGGCTTCCTCCGCTCTAGGGGGTGCGCCCGCCGAGGCTCTTGCCTTGGGGGCTGCGGCTGTCTATACCGCTGAAGAGCCGTCGCTGGCCGAAGCTTCCCCCGAGACCATGGTGGCCGTGGCGGAACAGGCCGTACGGCAGATGACTCCGTGGGCTGTCTTTGGGACGGGTACGCCTTTCGCCAAAGAGGTGCTCCCTCGGTTGGCTTTTCGCCTGGGAACGGCCCTTGCCCAGGACTGTATTCGCCTTGCTCGCGACTCTCAGGGCCGGCTACTTGTGACTCGACCGGTGTACGGCGGGAATGTGCTGGCCACCATTGCGTGCTTGGGAACGCCCGCCGTTGCCTCCCTCCGTCTTGGTGTCTTTGACACGCCGGGGCCTGCCTCCCAAAGGGGTGGGCAGGTGCTTCCGTTGGCCCTTCACCCTTCCCAGTTGGAGTCCCGCACAAAGTTGACTGAGCGGGTGGAACAGCCGGGAGAGGGGATTCGTCTGGAAGACGCTCGGGTGGTGGTGGCCGGTGGCCGCGGACTGGGTGGCGCCGAGGGATTCCAGCAGCTGGAGGAGCTGGCTGGACTGCTGCACGGGGCCGTGGGGGCCTCCGGGGCGGCGTGTGCTGCGGAGTGGGCTAGCGCTGGTGCTCAGATTGGCCTCACGGGAAAGACCATCACTCCAGACCTGTACGTGGCCGTGGGCATCTCCGGTGCCAGCCAGCACTTGGCCGGATGCAACGGAGCCAAGCACATCGTGGCCATAAACCTCGACGCGGATGCCAACATCTACAAAACCGCGCAATTTGGGGTCGTGGGAGACTGGCGGAAGGTGCTGCCGGGTTTTATCGAGCAGGTGCGTGCACTTCTGCAATGAGGGGTGTCGGTGGAGTACAATAAGTAGGAACAAGGGTACTTCAGTTATAGGGGAGCGGACCGTGAACCAAGAGCGCGAACCCAGCATGGAGGACATACTACGCAACGTTGAGAAGGCCGAGGTGGTGTGCGTTATTTTCCCACTCCTCGGCCAATGTCTGGTCTATGACAACCGGCATTCCGAGGAGGATCCGCCCCAGGTGAACGTCTCCCCGCCGCTGGGTTCTGCCGAGCGCCGATTGCGCCAGTTGAACCAGGCGCGCCCCCACCTTAGTAGGACGCACAAGATGACGGCTGTTCCCTGGACGGGGTCGGTGGCCAGCATGGCTCGATCAGGCATTTGGGAGCGCATCGTGCGACGCATGGAGGATGCAGGGTTCGAGAGGGCCCAGGCTTCCTGCCAGTCCGCGCTGGACGAGCTTCTGGAGTGGGAATACCGGGCCAATGTCGAGATGATTCGGGGTCAGGGTCCTTTTCACACCGTTTGGAGCCGAGCGGGGGCTGAGTAGACTCTTTTCCCTGAAGAGGGGTCGGCGACGGGGTACGCTACAAGGCCCTATTGGCGACCGCATTGAAGTTGGCCGCGGCCCCCACTGAGATATTCACCGCGACGAACTGTCTGCCCAAGGTGCCCGCCGCAGCCGGGCTCAGACCTGTTCCGTGCCGCTCCCGACTCTCGCAGGCATCGAGACGACCAGCACCGCTGCATCAGCAAACCGGAGTACGGAGACTATCGCACCCCCAGAGCCGGCATAGCCGGCGGTGTCCAGCATATTCAGCTTGGGTGGTTCCATACGCCTGAGCAACATGGAGATGGGATGCCGTCTTGGACGCAGTAGTCTGAAAGAGAAACGTCGGCTGGGATAGGATAGACAGCATGCACCGAATCGTCCTGCGAGTTGTGTTTACGCTGCTAGCCGTGGCGGCTCTTATTGGCGGTACGGGAGGTGGCGACGCCATCGCTTCAAAGCAGGTAATCACCAGCGCCTACCAGTTCGACATCGTCGCTTGGGAGAGCACTCACTTCCTGGGAAAGTGGGTGCTCCGGTTCCGCAACCTCCTGCCCGGTGTGGGTGAGGACCAAAGGGAGCGCCGCCAAGCCATCGATGAGTTTTTCGCCGTGGGAGACCAGATCCGTGTGCAAGTCGGCGAGCTCAACCGGGAGATGTCGCTGCCCGAGCAGGAGCGCAGTCGCCATCCCCAGCAGTTGCAGCAGAGCATCGAGGAGTTGAAAAAGCACCGAAGAGACATACAGCCCGTTGTGGAAGAGGCGCTGGAGTCGGAGATTAGCGCGGCGCTCGCCCAGATGGGGATCATTGACAAGCTGGGCCCTCTGCGCTGGCCGCCCGTGGACTTCACCTTCGCCGACGGCCTGCTGGTGCTCGTCACCTCACCCCGCGACAAGATCGACCGGCTGGACGATATCGTCCTTCGTTCAAGCCTCAGCCTGCTGACCCAGGAGGAGTTGGAGGCGCGGGTGGAAGAGGCCGAGGACCTCTCGGTGCTGATTGTTCGGGTGAGCGGAGTTGCCACCTATCCGGCCCATGTGAGTTTCACTCACTCGCTGCACAGGACTCTCATCTCCGCGAGCCATGAGTGGCTGCACCACTACTTAATCTTCCGGCCCTTGGGGATTCGCTGGTTCGCCGGAGGAGAGATGACCAGCATAAACGAGACAGTGGCCAATATGGCCAGTAGGGAAATTGGCGACCGCGTATTCACTAAACTAAGAGGTCAGGAGGTGTTTAGAGAGCCGTACCGTCTACCCACGGTGACGCTACCGGACGCGCTACCGGACGATGTCTTCGACTTCCGGCGTGAGATGCGCAGGACTCGCTTGCGGTTGGACGAACTGCTGTCCGACGGAGTGGTACAGGAAGCGGAGACCTATTTGGAGCAACGCAGATTGGAGTTTGTCGCGAATGGGTACAATATTCGCAAGCTTAACAACGCCTTCTTTGCTTTTAATGGGACCTATGCAGACTTCCCGGGGTCGGTAAGTCAGATTGAGCCACAGCTGCAAGCTATCCGTGCGGATTCCGCTACTCTGGCGGAGTTTCTTGACCGGGTTTCCGGTATCACCAGTCCCGGTAAACTAGAACGGCTCGCCCGTGAGGCAGGCTGGTTACTGCCGGACGAGTAGGCGGCCGCCCTAAGATTGGAGCGCTATAGAATTTCAGGTTTCCGACATCTACGACCTTTTCCAGCCCTCACTCTGCGAGCTACGCGTCCACCTGAAACGGACGGGCGCTCCGGTGCCGGAGGCGATTGCCGACCCCTTCGGCGAGCTGCTGAAGCGCTTGGGAGAAGCTCACGAAACGCGATATCTTGAAACCCTTGGCGCGTATGTGAATCTCTCGGGCGTCCCGGACAGTTACGCCGACTTTCAGGAGCGTCGTAACGCAACACAGAGCGCTGTCCGCACGGGGGAGGACATTCTTTACCAACCGGTCATGTTCGGTTGGCGGGACGTGGATGGTGAGCAGGATTTCATCATGGGCATTCCTGACCTTCTGGTGCGCGAAGGCGATGGCTACCTTGTGCGCGATTGCAAGCTTGCCCGTCATGTGAGCGATAGGACGCACCCTGAAATCGCCCGGCAGCTGGAGTTGTACGGATGGCTTCTCGAGCAGGAGTACGGGGAAGAACCTCTCAGGTTGGAGGTACTGCTGGGCGATGGTGAAATCTTGGAGCTTCCCTACGATGGTGGGCGGAAGGCGTTGGCTGAACTCGACCGTATCAAGGCTTTATCCCGAATCTCCGAAGCCCCTTATGAGCCGGTGGGCTGGAGCAAGTGCGCCGGCTGTCCATTCAAGCTGTCATGTTGGGACAGGGCCGACCAGCGCCAGGATGTGGCGGTGCTCTTCGGTGTGGACCAGAAGGTGGCCCGCCAACTTCACGCCGATGGCAACGGCTCGTACGCGGACATGCTCCAAGGCTCCAATATCGAAGGTTTGATGCAGTTGAATGGTGTGGGCGAGACGAAGGCGCGCAAAATTTTGCGGCATGCCGAGGCTAGGTACACTGGAAAGGTACTCCAGATTGGACGCTTTCCCCACCTCTTGGATCGTCCCTACGTCATGTTTGATATCGAAGGTGTTCCTGAGCAACCGGAGGAGTGGGAGAAGGCTTACCTATGGGGCTTGCAGGTGTTCGGCGGGTCCCAGGAGGGGTGGTACCGAGGGGCGGTAGCCCCCTTCCGGGATGATGGCGACTGGAGGTGCTGGGAGGGCTTTCTGGATGAAGCCCGTGACATCTTCGAGGAGCATGGCGATATCCCCTTCGTTCACTACGCTTCCTACGAGAAACGGATGATCAACCGGTACGTGGAGCGCTACGGTGACCCCGCCGGCGTGGCCGGCCGGGTGCTGGATAACCTGTTGGACCTCTACACCCTGGTGCCGAAGACGGTGATCCTGCCCGACCCCAGCTATTCGCTCAAGCTAGTAGAAAAGCGTGCAGGTTACCAGCGCAGCCAAGCAGAATATGGCGGGGAGTGGTCCATTGCCAAATACATTGCGGCGGTGGAAACGGGTGACGCCACGGCGTATGAGGAGGCCATCGGCGAGGTGCTCATCTATAACCGAGAGGACTTGGAAGCTACCTGGGCCGTGTTCCAGTGGATGGCGCGGGACTTCTCCCAGCCGCTCGGCTGATTGACGGCCAGCACTAGTCCTTTATGGCCGCGGTGCCCTCGAAGGTTGCGGTGCCCTCGAAGGTTGCGGTGATGGGGTCGATGCTGATATCCGCCCAGCTTTCGGCGTTCATCATCTCCTGCCAGCGGGCGTACATTGAACGCTGATTTATTTCGGCGCAGAATTTCTCCACAGACCTGCCCGGCAGCTTGGGGTTCTCCCACTCATGGTTGATGCCCATGGAAAGCTCTTGGAGATACTTGCGGGCCTGGAAGCTGCGTCCAGCGTCGCTGGCGTTTCGCCAGTTATCCATATCGTCCTGCTCGAAGGTGCCGCTGGGTCCAAAGGTGTGCATGCAGTCCCGGCGGTACATTCGTTTCATCTCTTCGGGCGCGTCCTTGTCGATAACGGTGAATGACCAGACCTCGGTCTTGAGCGGTCCCCGGGGGAGCCAGAGCCGGACGGTGTTGTTAGAAAGCCAAGAGAAGTTGGGAAACAGCGTGTTGTGGCTGGGGAGCATCCTGATGGTGCGGAAGTGGCCCAGCCGCCGTTCCATCTCGTCACGAATGGTCTTTTCATATAGGGTTACTTCCGGGTCTCCGAAGGAGTCCTTGAGTGCATAGTAGGCCTCGTCGGACTCAAACCCGACAGCGCTGCAGCCGTGGCCGTTGCCGGGGCTCACCTGGCTGGAGCCGGGCACGTCGTAGATCAGGGCCGGAGCGGGTTGGGACCTGAATTTGGCCAGCGCAACCGACGCCGACCGGTGGCTCAGGGGCGCGTGGTACATATCGCCCACAAAGTTGTCGGCGGGGTTTTTCCAGTTGCACGGTATGATCCATTTGTCAGGGCCAATCATTTCGTTGCCGTTGTCGCGTCGGTTGAAGAGCACGTCCATGTAGTAGCGCATATCGCCCAGGTATGCTTCGAGTGTTGGTGCGTCCTCCGCCCACGTGGCAAATACCAAACCGGCGTAGCTCTCCAAGTGCGCCACCGGCACCAGGCCGAGCGAATCCACGTCTAGTTCGCCGTAGTAGGCCTCTTGCAGACCGGGAACGGAAACGAGTTTCCCTTCATTAGAATAGGTCCAGCCGTGGTAGGAACACATGAAGTTCTTGGCGTTGCCATCGTCGGCCCGCACGATGCGGTTGCCCCGGTGACGGCACATGTTCAAGAAAGCGTGAACCTCGCCCTTGGCGTCGCGGGTGAGGATGACCGGGTCCTCGCCCATGTAGGTGAGAAAGAAGTCGTTGGGGTTGGGGATGAGCGATTCGTGGCCGATGAAAAGCCAGGCGCGACCAAAGACCTTCTCCAACTCTTCCTGGTAGATATCAGCGTCACTGAAGATACGTCGGTCCAGCTGCCCCTTCTCCAAGTCAATGACCTGGTATTTCGCCTTGGTTGCCATGCCTGGAACCTCCTGCGTAACAAAAGTCTTTCCGGTATCGTACTGTTCAACCTGTCCTTAGGCGTTCAGCGCCTCTTTGAAGCGTTGGATGGCCTCGATGTGATCGTCTGCCGTTTTGAATCCGTGTCCCATGGTGTTCACACTTACGTGGGTGACGGCCATCTCGTTCCATGTTGAATAATCGCGCAGGGCCTGTTCCAACTCCTCGCCGTTGCTTCCCACTTTTACCCGGGTCTCGATACCTAGATCCGTGGGGTCCCTACCCGCCTCCCGGGCGAATTGACGGAATTGTTCCAGGGCCGCTCTACCCGTGTCGTCAGGCCGGACCTGAGGGAACCATCCGTCGCCGAGCCGGGCGATGCGCTTGACCACCGCTTCGGTTTTGCCGCCTCCGAACCAGATGGGGATGGGTCGCTGCACCGGCATGGGGTTGATGCCCGCCTCGGTGATGTGGTGCCACTTTCCGTGGAAGGTGACCACCTCGTCGGTCCAGAGCGCTCGGAGCACTTCAAGCTGCTCTTCAATCCGCACACCGCGGTTGTGAAAGTCCTCGCCCAAGGCCTCGTACTCCACCGGGTTCCAGCCCACGGCCACGCCTAGGCGGAGCCGCCCGCCGCTTAGGCGGTCTACCTCGGCGGCCTGCTTGGCAACCAATGCCGTCTGTCTCTGGGGCAAAATCAGGATGCCGGTGACCAGCTCTATGCTCGTGGTTACAGCGGCCAGGTAACCGAAGAGGACGAAAGGTTCGTGAAAGAGGTGCTGGTGGGTGTAGGGCCCTGCCCAGTCGGGCCGGTTTGCGGGGTCGGCGCCGACCACGTGGTCATAGACGACGAGGTGGTCATAGCCGAGACCCTCGGCGGCTTGGGCAAAAGCCAAGACCGCACCGGGGTCCTGGCCAATCTCGGTCTGGGGGAAGACAACGCCTGTTTTCATACGGGCCTCCCATTGGAATAGGATGCAGTATCGTGAGGGTACGCAGTCGTGTCAACCATGGTGACGGCGCCAGCGGCTTGGCGGAGTTGAGCCCGTGAGAGTGAGGATCGATAAATAATCCACGGCCAGAGCCGGGTCTTGACGCTTCATGACTGGAACGAAGAGACCTCCCTCATACGGGAGGTCTCTTTATGGGGAGATGGTGAGCATCTCTAGAACGGATTGAAGGTCTGCGGGCAGTGGTGTCTCGAATTCCCGCCACTCCTGTTCCTCGGGAGGCATGAAGAAACCCAACTGGGCCGCGTGAAGGAAATGGCGTTTCACCAGCACCGAAGCCTTGCCGTAAACGCCGTCGCCCACCAATGGATGGCCCAGGTGGGCGAGGTGGACGCGTATCTGGTGGGTGCGGCCGGTCACCGGTCTGGCCTCCATCAAAGTGTGAGAGGGGTAACGCTCTGCCACCCGGTAAAGGGTGAGCGCGTCGCGGCCTCCGGTTGTCACCACGGCCATCTTCTTGCGGTGTCGTGGGCTGCGGCCAATGGGTGCGTCAATTGCGCCCTCGTCGTGGCGCATGGCACCCGTTACTAGGGCTAAGTAGGTCTTGCTCACCCGGCGTTTCTTGAGCTGGCGAGTGAGGCTTCTGTAGGCTGCGTCAGTCTTGGCCACCACCATCAAACCCGAAGTGTCCTTGTCCAGCCGGTGGACGATACCGGGGCGCTGGGTGCCACCAATGCCCGAGAGGTCCTTTACCTTGGCCAGTAAGGCGTTTACCAGGGTCCCATCCGGATGGCCCGGTGCGGGGTGGACCGTGAGCCCGGCGGGTTTGTCCACCACCAGGATATGGGAGTTTTCGTACACCACATCGATGGGGATATCCTCAGGCGCTGGTGTCGATGATGTCGGCTGAGGGAGGGTTAATTCCACCGAGTCACCGGCGCGTAGGGTGGTGGAGGGCTTGGCGGGGTTGCCGTTGAGTAGCACCCACCCCTCGCGGATGAGAGTGGCGCACCGGGAGCGGCTCAAATCGGGCCGCTGGGCCTGAACCGACCTATCCAGCCGGATGCCGGCTTCTTCCACCACGTAACGGTGGTGGGCCTGATTAGGGGTTGCGCTGCGCATGTTCGCCATGGGCGTCGAGAACGCCGGCTGATGGAGGCTCGGCGCTCTGTTCCTCTTTAATCGTTACGGTAGGCTCCTCGCCGTTTCCCCTGGCTAGGATGACGAAGGCTAGGAGCGCTATGCCTATCAGAATGGAGGAATCGGCAACGTTGAAGATGGGCCAGGGACCGATGTCAATGAAGTCGGTGACGTGGCCTTCGGTTAGGCGGTCGGTTAGGTTGCCCAGCGCTCCCGCAAGCTGCATGCCCAGGCTGGCCCGGAGGAGGAGCCCGGAATTATGCTGACTGCGGTAGACCAGCGCGAGCACACCAATGCCTAAAAAGGTGCCGAGGATTAGCAGGTCGTTTTGGCCTCTGAACAGTCCGAAGGCGCTGCCGGTGTTGAATATATAGGTGATGCTTATGAAGCTCTCGGCGGGCCAGGATTCGCCCAGGCGCAGGTTATGGGAAACGAGGTACTTCGTGACTTGATCGAGGGTGTAGAGCGACGTTAGGAGGGTGAGGGCAAGCCAGTGTCGGTGGGCAAGTCGCGCGATGCGTTCCATATGCTCAGTCTAACAGGCCGCCGCCTCCGGCTGGTAGAATTGGAAGGGTATACTGTGCACGACCAGGGCACGGCCCTGTGGGCCCTAAAGTTTGGATTTCCCGATGACCCTGGTTTGTTCGAAGAGTTGAAAGGCGGCTGAATACGCTTCCCTGTTATTCGGAGTTCCGTCCGCATCGGGACGAAGAGTCTCTCGGGCTGGACTTCGGCCCATTGTTCGATAAGCACCCTCTGGGCGGGAATCGTCCACCGAAGAGGTTCTAGTGGCCGTCATCGACCTGAGAAGCGATACCGTTACCCAGCCAACTCCCGCTATGCGCCAGGCCATGGCCGAGGCGGAGCTGGGAGATGATGTCTACGGCGAGGACCCCACGGTCAATCGCCTGGAGGAGGAGGCCGCCCGCATCATGGGCAAGGAGGCCGCTCTGCTAGTGGTGAGTGGCTCCATGGGCAATTTGGTCTCGGCCCTGGCCTGGTGTAACCGAGGTGACGAGGCCATCGTAGGCGAGGACGCCCATATACTCATCAACGAGTTGGGTAGCGTGACCGCCTTGGGCGGCGTGCAGATGCGCTCGGTGCCCACTGACCGCCGCGGCATGCTGGAGGCAGGGGGCGTCCAAGCCACCATCCGTCCTGCCAGTGGCTTCTTCCCGCGAACAGCGTTGGTCTGCCTGGAGAATACCCACAATCGTGGCAACGGCGCTGCCTTTTCCGTCGGCGAGATGCGTGTAGTGGCCGATCTTGCCCACCGGCGAGACATACCCGTTCATATCGACGGTGCGCGGTTGTTCAACGCGTCCGTGGCCCTGGGAGTCCCGCCCGCCGAGCTTGCGGGCGTGGCCGATTCGCTCTCCTTCTGCCTGTCCAAGGGTCTCTCCTGTCCGGTGGGCTCCGTCGTCTGCGGCAGCGCTGCGTTCATCGCCAGGGCCCGCCGTGTTCGGAAGCTCCTGGGCGGCGGCATGCGCCAGGCAGGGGTCATTGCGGCTGCGGGAGTGGTGGCCCTGGAGAGCATGGTGGAACGGCTTGCCGAAGACCATGCCAATGCCCAAAGGCTCGCCCAGGGACTCGCCCGCCTTCCGGGATTCGATGTGGACCCTGCGCATATCGAGACCAACATCGTCTATGCAAACGTTACCGGTGCTGCGCCCGCTGGATTGGTGAGCGCGCTCCGGGAACGGGGTGTACTGGCCAACGGCATGGACAATTGGGTGCGGTTCGTAACCCACTACGGCATCAACGCCGAAGACGTGGACGAGGCCCTGGACGGTATCGAAGCGACCATGAAGGCGGTGCGCACGAAGGTGTAGAGAGGGTGAAAACGGAAAGCGGAGCGACCTTTACAGCCTCTTCGGAGACCTTTGGTCCGATATCGCGGGGCTCACCATCGGTCCCGTTGCATATTTCGGTTCTTCGAACCGAAAAAAAGGGGGGCCTCTAGCCCTCAATCAAGCGAGACTCCCGGCTTCCCCATGTTGCCCCCACCGGGACGTTTCCTTCACACCTCTGTGGGCGCTGGATGAGAAAAATGCCACCGTTGATTCAGGACCGAGAGTGCTATGTTTTGCATCCAGCGCCTCCTCAGCCGGAGTGCGGGCTTGGATCGACCCCTGAAATGTTCGCTCAGAGAGACTGCCCTTTTAGGGCATCACTGTATACGCCAAAAGCCTCTGTCAGCAATGAAAAGCGAGTCTGCTTAGGGGGTAGAGCCCAAATTACAGTATTCCAGAAAAATGGTTGTCTGGGTTGCTGTACTTATTTGCATAAGCGGCTATTCGTGCCTTCTATAGGATTGACAGCCCCACGACGCTCTCGTTATGCTGAATACTCGCAGTCGGGCATATGAAGTGCTAACAAGTTTGGATTGAAGCTCCATGCCTATCTACAGCTATCGTTGCGATGCTTGCGCTCACGAGTTTGAGTTGCGCCAGGGATTTGACGCGAGCACTCGCCAGGAATGCCCTCAGTGCAGCAACAGCGCCTCGCGGATGTTTCATCCCGTGGGCGTGATTTACAAGGGCTCGGGTTTTTACACTACCGACTATCGCAAGAAGGAGTCGGGATTATCTAGCAGCAGCAACTCTTCCACGACGAGTGCCGAACCGCCTTCTGCGTCTTCTTCCTCCCCTGCCTCTTCTTCTGGTTCCTTCGAATAGGCTCCGCCCTGTGCGCGCTCTGTTCCAACGGGTTAGCGAGGGCTCTGTATCGGTGGCTGGCCGAGAGGTGGCCCGTATAGGCCGAGGCCTGGCGGTGTTCCTAGCCGTGGGACGGGATGACGAGCCGGAGGATGCGGCGTACATCGTCGAGAAGGTGACGAACCTGCGGATCTTTCCCGACGCGGAAGGACAGTTCGACCAATCGGCTCTGGATGTGGACGCGGACCTCCTCCTGATGAGCCAGTTCACCCTCTACGCCAATACGCGTAAGGGCCGCCGTCCGAGCTTCACCGATGCCGCGTCGCCTGAGCAGGCTAGAGGAGTGTTCGACAGCCTTGTTCAGCGGTTCCAAGCCACGGGCCTGGAGACCGCTATCGGAGTATTTCAAGAGACGATGCAGGTGGCTTTGGTGAATGATGGTCCCGTGAGCATCTGGATCGATAGCGCCGAACGGCACCGGCCGCGTCGCTAGCGGACCGAGTACGATCTACGTCGAGGGGTTAGGGGTTGTGTCCAGGCTGATGTCCAGGGCCTTGACCGAATGGGTTATGGCGCCGGTGGAGACGAGGTCCACGCCTGTTTCGGCGATGGCCCGCACAGTCTCCAGCGTTACCCCTCCCGATGCCTCGGTCAGGGCGCGCCCCTTGCACAGCTTCACCGCCTGGCGCATGGTCTCGATGTCCATGTTGTCCAACAGCAGAATGTCGGGGTCACCGTCCAACGCCTCCCGCAGCTGTTCCAGGCTCTCCACTTCCACTTCGATGCGTATCATGTGGGGCGCTTGGGCCCTGGCCCTGTGTATCAGGTCGGTGAGGCCCACGCCCAAGGTGCCCATGGCGACGATGTGGTTGTCTTTGATGAGCACTCCGTCGGAAAGGTTCATCCGGTGGTTATGACCGCCGCCCGTACGCACAGCGTATTTATCCAGCAGCCGCCATCCGGGCAGGGTCTTACGCGTGTCAATGATCGTGGTGTTCAGGTCTGCGACGGCCTGGACGAAGGAGTTGGTGGCGGTGGCGATGCCGCTCATGCGCTGGACGAAGTTCAAGGCGGTGCGCTCGGCCCGGAGTATGCCCTGGATACGACCTTCAATCACCGCCAATTCCTCGCTCGGCTCCACGCGTTCGCCGTCGGGTACCAGGGTTTCGTAGTGGACCGACGAGTCCATTTGGCGGAAGACTTCCAAGGCCACGTCTATGCCTGCCACCACGCCTGGCTCCTTGGCCACCATGACGGAGCGTCCGGTAAGGTGGGATGGCAGCAACGCCGTGGTGGGGTCGGCCATGGCGGCGTCCTCGGCCAGAGCGCGCTGGATAAGATCAATGGTGCCGTGCCATTGGTGCAGCATGTCGCGGAGAATATCACACAAAGGTGTCCTCTTGACCCATAACTAGGGAACGCGGCAGTGGGCTTAGCCGAGGAGTGCTTACCGTGGCGTCCGAGCCCCCCCCGCAATCGGGTGAAGGGCGTGCTCTTGTGCGTGATAGCCTGCGTGATAGCCTTATGGCTTCGCATCTAGTTTTCATGAGCACTGTATGAACCCCATCTCACGTTGGTTTCTGCGCAGGCGTATCTACTACGGCTGGATAGTCGTGGGGGCGGCGGGGGGGGCCATGTTTGGCACTGAGGTCATGGCCGTATCAGCCTTCAGTGTCTTTGTCCAGCCGTGGAGCGAGGAGTTTGGGTGGAGCCGCAGCGCCATATCCGCTGGCGCCAGCTTCGGTACTGTTATGGCCGCGCTGGTAGCGCCCTTCGCGGGGCGGTGGACCGACCGCTATGGGGCACGGCGCATTCTCACGGGTGCGGTGCTCCTAATTGCCCTGGCCTTGGCCGGATTGGGCTTCTTGCAAAGCCTGCTCATGTTCTTCATCTTTTACGCCCTGGGCCGGTCCATAATGATGGGTGCTTCGGGACTCTCCGGGACTACGGCCATCGCCAACTGGTTCGACCGACGGCGCGCTCTGGCCATGGCTATGGCCATCACGGGTCAACGCATCGGCACGGGGTTTTGGCCGGTCTTGGCATCGGCCCTCTTCTTGGTCGTCGGCTGGCGCGGCGCTCTGTGGGTCATGGCGGCCATGGTGGCATCGTTGAGCCTGCTGCCTGTCCTCCTCATCATCGGACGCCGCCCTGAGGAGGTGGGACTCTCCATGGAGGGCAGGCCCGTTGCTTCCACCGAGGTTCCAGTCGGGGTAGTGGGCGGCGCTCCGGCTGAGGTGGCATGGACGGTACGGGAGGCGGTACGGACTCGGTCCCTCTGGTTTCTCCTGGGCGCGAACATGGCTATGGCCACAGCGGGGGGCGGCCTTGGACTCCACCGGGTGCCCTACTTTCAGGAACGGGGACTGGACGTTGCCCAAGGCGGACTTCTGGTTGCTGCCTTCGCGATGGGCATGGCCCTGGGCGGGTTCTTTGCGGCTATTCTGGCTTCGTGGATACCCCACCGCTACGTGCTAGCACTTTTGTTGGCCTCGGGCGTCGGGATGATGGCCGTGCTCATCAACGTTCCGGTGAACGCGTTGGCCTTCGTCTATGTGGCGGGTGAGGGGATGATGATGGGTGGTTTCTTCACCATTGCGCCCGTGACTTATGCCGTCTACTTTGGACGCCGTTCCCTGGGCTCCATTCGCGGGCTGGTCCAGCCGGGGGTGGTGGCGGCGAACGCTGCGGGACTGCTCTTTGCAGGAGTGGTCTACGACTTGGCAGGCGGACGCTACCAGCCAGCCTTTGCGGCCTTCGCGGTACTGTTCGCGTTGGGTGCGGTGTTGGCGCTCTTGGCCGTACCGCCGCGGAAAAATGAGACGGTGGTTGAGGCTGCGTAGGGTCAGGGGTCGATTAAGCGCACCTCCGGTTTCCTGGTTGGGGGTCAAGGGCACGCCTTGTGGGTGTGCAAGGGGATCCCTATCTCTCTTCCCCTTCGAAACCGGAGATTGGGCTGCCTTTGGTAAAAGAGGCGTCAGGCCGATGCTTCGAGGATACCAATCCACCAAGGAAAGCGCACTTCGGGGAGGCCGTTAGCTCCGCCCTGCTTCTTCGGGCCTGACCATCAGGCCGATGAGGGCGCTGAGTCCGGCCGCTTCATCCAAAGTCCACACTGCGTTGAGCAAACCCTCCGCCTGTTCACGGGGAAGGATTGCGGACGCCAGGGCGCTGAACTTGTCCTCGAGCGCGGCATCCGTCATGGGGTTGGATGGCGAGCCGGTGGCGTGCTCCACGCGGGTTTCCACTGTGCGGCCGCCGCCCAGCGTGAGGGTGACCGAAACTTCGTCTTCCTCTATGGACGGGTCGGCGCTGGCTGAGACCTTTGAGCGCACCATGGCAATTATGGGGTCGTTGACGCGCTCGTCGGTGAATTGGGCTGGATGACCAGCCCCGTCCACCAAGGCGGCGGCGGCACAGTGCTGGAAGGAGAATTTGGCCTCCAGGCCCGTGGTGGGAGCGGGCCGGTTCATGAGCTCCAGTACCAAGGGGTGGACCCGGGCAGTGATGCTGCTGACTTGATCCGGGGTGATCCCGTGGATATTACGCAAGGAAATGATGGCGTCCTGGATGGGGTGGGACACCACGCCGTTGGCGTAGGGTTTTAGCCCGTTACGCTCCAGCTCCCACCTCTGGCCAAGTCCTTCGAGCAGCGCGGGCTTGCTGTGTCCTCCGGGGGAGAGGACGGCCCAGAAGCCGCGTCGTCCCTCGATAATCTGCTCCGGGCCGGTGAAGCCATCCTGGGCTAGGAGAGCGGCCTGGAGACCGTTGCTGGCCGCCTTGGCTGGGTGGAGGGCCTTGGTATGGCTGCCGAACGCCTCGCGCACGCCGCTGGCCTGAGTACCCGCCACTCCTAGGGCGTGGACCATTTGCGCCGCCGTTAGCCCCAGAACCTTGCCCGCCCCTGCGGCGGCGCCGAAGGCTCCGGCGGTGCCGGTGATATGCCAGCCTTGGTCGTAGTGCCAGGGGTGTACTGACGTAGCGACGCGGCAGGCCACTTCGGCGCCCAGAACGAAGGCCGTTAGGGTTTCCCGTCCGGAGAGTCCCCGCTGCTCTGCTAGGGCTAGTACCGCTGGCCAGACTGGAGCGCTGGGGTGGAGCACCGTGGGGAAGTGCGTGTCATCGTAGTCGTAGAGGTGGGCAAGGTAGCCGTTCAGGAGCGCAGCGCTGGCCGGAGAGGTTCGCAGGCCGCGGCCGATGACCGTGGCCCCGGGTGCCGATCCCTCGGCCTCGATACGTCGAGCGAGGATTGCAGAGGGCTCGTCGAAGGCGGCAGCCAGGGAGACTGCCATGAGGTTGATAAGTGTGCGCTTGGCCTGGTGGACAATCTTGTCGGGGATGTCCGAGTCCTGCACTCCTGTGATGAACTCAGCGATGGTCAGAGTGCTCCCTGGGCCCACAAATTTTGGTCCGGTGTCGGGCTCAAGCGACATGAGGTGATCTCGTCGTACCGGCCCCTGAAATCGGGTTAAAGGCGCGTCCTTGGAGCGACCATGGCGAGGTTTGGGTGATGCGGACGTCCACCAGCATGCCCAGCAGCTCTTCGTCGCTTTCCACGTGTACCAGCTTGTCGGTTCGGGTGCGGCCTTGCCACTTCCCCTTGTTGTGACCGTCGATGAGCACCTCTTGGGTGGTGCCCAGGTGGCTGGAGTTGATCTCGGCGAGGATGGACTCCTGGAGCTGTTCGATGGCCCGTAACCGGCGCTGCTTTTCCTCGTGGGGCACGTCATCGGGCATGGTGCGAGCAGCGATGGTGTTGGGCCGCTCCGAGTAGGCAGCGGCGTGGACCTTGTCGAACCGGAGGTCGCGCAACATCTCTAGCGAGCGCTCGAACTGGTCGGAGGTCTCGCTGGGGAAGCCTACGATGAGGTCGGTGACCATGGATACGTCGGGTATGGTGGCGCGGATGCGCTGGACCAGCTCTCGGTACTGGAGGTTGGTGTAGCCGCGGTGCATGCGCTCCAGTACCGTGTCGTCGCCCGCCTGGAAAGGGAGATTGATGCTCTCCATGACCCGGGGTAGACGGGCCACGGCGTCGATGATGCGTTGGCCCATGTCGTTGGGGTGGGAGGTGAGGAAGCGGATACGTGCCAACTCCGGCACGCCGTCGTGAACGACTTGAAGCAGGTCGGCCAAGTCCTGTGAGCCTGGGAGGTCGTGGCCGTAGGAGTCCACGTTCTGGCCCAGGAGGGTTACTTCCCGAACGCCTCGTTGGGCTAGCATCCGGCACTCAGCGACTAGCTCCTCCAAAGGGCGCGACACATCGCGGCCCCGGCGGTAGGGGATGATGCAAAAGGTGCAGAATTTATCGCAGCCGTGGCTGATGGGTACGTGAGTGGCCACGCTAGGGTGGCCCGGCACGAAGGGGCCTATGCAGCCGTCGGTGTCCACGCCCAGGTGTTCGCCGACGCGCTGGATGAGCGGATCGAACTGCTGCGGGCGCAGGAAGAGGTCCACGTAGGGGTAGATCCGCTTCAGGGCGTCCTGCTGGGGTCCGACCATGCAGCCCATAAGGGCCAGGGTCTTGTCCGGGTTGCGCTCTCGCCACGGTTTGAGGCTGGTGAGCATGCCGACGACCCGATCCTCGGCGTGCTGGCGGACGACGCAGCTGTTGAGCACAACAACGTCGGCCTGCTGAGGGGTGGCGGACTCCTCTAGGCCCATCTGCTCCAGGGCGGCGCCCATGCGCTCGGAGTCCGCCTTGTTCATCTGGCAGCCCACGGTCCAAATATGGTAGAGCTGGGTCATGGTGGCCTCGTTTACAGCAGTATTTTGGAGAAGCAATAGGCATGGCGGAGGGGATGGGATTCGAACCCACGAGAGGGCTCATCACCCCCAACCCGCTTAGCAGGCGGGCGCACTAGGCCACTATGCGACCCCCCCTAGCCAGACCTCCTCCATGATAGCAACGCGGGGTGTGATTTGGCAAAAGTGGGTGCGATCTATCCAACTAACCCCGCACGCCCGGCGCGCTTGCGAAACACATTTGATGGTGGCTACGGGTTTGGACTGCGTGGACATCTCGGTTCGATAGCGCTCAGTGGACTTTCCCCACCATGCTTGACCAGTGCGGTAACGGTAGGTGGTGAGAAGCTTCCAGGACGGCGCTAGGGCTTTGTCCCAGGCGTCCGCCGGGTCCATACGGATGCCCCCCGGGGCCGCAGCTGCATGATCCAGCAGGCGATGACCGTCGGTGGGTAGTAGATGCACTTGTATAGAGCGTCATACACCCTGCCTGTAGTGGGCTTAACCGAGGCCTTCCTTAGCGCGGCGTTCGAGCCCCCGTATGTGCGTGGAGGGCTGTGCCCTCTTGGTCGGTGTAGAACTCCTTCTTCCAGACCGGCACAATCTGCTTGATGCGGTCGACGACGTACTGGGCCGCCAGGAAGGCGTCCTTACGGTGGGGCGCGCCTATGGCCACCACCAGGCTTGTCTCGCCAATCTCCAGGTGGCCGGTGCGGTGCCGCGCTGCCAGGTGCTCGACGTCGAAGCGGTGGGCCGTTTCCTCCAGAACCTGGGCCAGCACCTTCTGGGCCATGGGCAGGTGGGCCTCGTACTCCAGATAGCTCACGGCTTTGCCATCGGTGTCGTTGCGGGTGGCACCCTCGAAGGTGATTACGGCGCCATTGCTGGCGCGCCGCACCAGGTCGGCCACGGCGAACGTATCGATTCGCTTGGTGGTAAAGGCTGCGTCCACACCGCCGCTCACCGGCGGGTAGAGCGCCACCTCGTCTTCGTCGTGCAAGAGGTAGTCGAGGGTGGCGAACTCTTCGTTCACCGCGATGAGGTGCGGGCGGAAGTCCCGGGGCAGTCCCGGACACTGCTTGAGTAAATCTGCTACCACATCGGCCACCGTGGCGCCGTCGGACAGCGTCAGATCCATCCGGTCGGTACCGGCCTGCTCTCGGTAGGTCGCAAAGAGACGAATGTGCGTCAACATGGGGTGATTATAGCAGCGGGCGGGCGGGTTTCGACGCATGGGAAACGGCTTGCCGAGTGATACACTTGCACTGACCGCTGGATGTCGGCCGCTCCGGTGAATCGAGGGAAACAGTTATGGCCAGGATGCGCGGGAATCAGACGCTGTTCGAGCACCTCCGCAAAGAGCGTGAGAAGGAGCAGGCACCCCTGGCCGCCCGCATGCGTCCTCGGACCCTGGAAGAGTTCATAGGTCAGGAGCACCTGTTGGGCCCAGGTCACCTTCTAGAACGGGCGCTTCGGACCGACCAGATACCCTCCATGGTGCTGTGGGGCCCTCCGGGCGTGGGCAAGACCACCATCGCCCAGCTCATCGCCCACATGACTAAGGCCCACTTCATCGGGGTCTCCGCTGTCACCTCGGGCGTGGCCGACCTCCGGCAGGCCGTGGACAAGGCCAAAGATCTCTGGGGCACGAATAACCAGCGGACCATCCTCTTCGTCGATGAGGTGCACCGCTTCAACAAGGCCCAGCAGGATGTGATCCTTCCCCACGTGGAGAACGGCACGGTGATTTTCATCGGGGCTACCACGGAGAATCCATCCTTCGAGGTTATCGCGCCGCTCCTCTCGCGGAGCCGGGTGCTCACCTTGCGGTCGTTGACCGACGAGCACCTCAACATCCTGATCAACCGGGCGCTCGTCGACAAGGAGCGGGGTCTCGGCACCGAGCACTTAGAGTTGACGGACCATGCAAAGGAGCTTTTGCTGACCGTGGCCGCGGGGGATGCCCGGGTCGCGCTGAACGCCTTGGAGGTGGCTGTCGCGCTGACGGTTCCGGGCAAGGACGGTATACGGCAGGTGTCGGAGACGGATATGGCGGAGGTGTTGCAACACCGCTCACCGCTCTACGACAAGGCGGGGGACTCTCACTACGACACTATCTCCGCCTTCATCAAGTCAGTTCGTGCTTCGGACCCCGACGCGGCGGTTTACTGGTTGGCGCGGATGTTGGAGGCGGGAGAGGACCTGCTCTTCATCGCGCGGCGCATCGTCATCCTCGCCGTCGAGGATGTGGGCATGGCCGACCCCCACGCGCTGCCCGTGGCCGTGGCGGCCCAGCAGGCGACGCACTTCTTGGGCCTGCCGGAGGGGGCCATCCCCCTGGCCGAGGCCACGGTCTATTTGGCCACGGCGCCCAAGAGTAACGCGGCCTACACTGCACTGAACCAGGCGCTGAAAGAGGTGCGCACTGGCCGTCAGTATCCGGTACCACTGCATCTGCGCAACGCGGTAACTCCGCTGATGCGTAAGCAGGGCTACGGTGAGGGCTATGAGTACGCCCACGACCATCCCGGCCACTTCGCCGGCCAGCAGAACCTGCCTGAAGAGCTCCAGGGCAAACGCTTCTACAAGCCGGGGAGTGAGGGCTACGAGCAGGAGGTGGCCAAGCGCATCGAAGCCTGGTGGGGCGACCGCAAGCGCAAGGCATCCTCTTAGACCTTGCGTTAATGGTCGGCCACTACGGGATGGCTACGGTGTTGGCTAGGTAGCTTTACAAACGACGGGGCATTTTTTAGAATAGTAAGGGACTCCCCCTGTTGCCTGAGCGCCAGGGCGCAAGGTCGCCTTCGGGTAGCCTTAGCATGAGAGGTGTAATTACGCTATGGCTTTTGTGACGCTTCGCGATAATGAGGCCCCCGAGGGACTTCTGGGCCGGTTTCGGTCAGCGGTAACACGCTCGGGGATTCTCAAGCAGCACAAGGACCGACGTTTTTTTCGCTCCAAGGGCGAGAAGGAACGGTTGGCTGCCCGTCGCTCCGCTCGCCGTCGCCGCCGTACCGGCAGCGGCCTTTAGCGGCTGGCCTCGTAAAGACGCAGGCAACGTAAGTCCTCCCTCTGACAGGGGAGGCCGCGTTTATTTACTACAGGTACGGCCGCTGCCTGATATACTCCAAACACGTTGAATTTTGGTCCCCTCCGGGACCTAAACCCTTGGAGCTTGCGGGAGGGAAGAGTGCGGCAGCTGCGGCTGGCCCTGGCCCAGATGAACCCCACGGTGGGAGACCTGCCAGGCAATACGGCCCGCATCTTGGAGATGATGGAGCAGGCCCGTGCTCAGGGCGCCGACCTCGTCGCCTTCCCCGAGCTGGCGATTATCGGCTATCCCCCCGAAGACCTGCTGTTCAAACGGCAATTCCTGAGCGAGGCAGAAGCCTGTCTCCAGCGAATCATTGATGCCAGTGGTGAACTGACCGTCGTGGTCGGCACACCGCACTTGGAAGGGGAAGGGCCCTTCAACCTCGCCGCTGTGCCGAGTCCCGGAGAGGCGACCGCTAAACTGTACAATGCGGCTGCGGTGGCCCACGGCGGCCGGTTGGTTGGCACCTATCACAAGCTCTTCCTCCCGAACTACGGCATTTTCGATGAGGCCCGCTATTTCTCCCCTGGCGCCGAATGCCCTGTGTTCACTGTCAATGGTGTGGAGGTGGGGGTGAACATCTGCGAGGACATCTGGTACGACGTGGGTCCCACCACCGTCCAGCGGGTCGCAGGTGCGCAGGTTATCGTGAACATCAACGGTTCCCCCTACCATCAGGGACGAGGTAGGTACCGCCAGGATGTGCTGGCGAAGCGCGCTTTGAACCACGGCCTCTTTATCGCTTATGTGAACATGGTCGGAGGACAGGACGAGTTGGTGTTCGACGGCCAGAGCCTGGTGCTGGACCCGGCTGGCGAGCTAGTGGCCCGGGGGCCCCAATTCAAGGAAGCGCTGCTGGTGGTGGACGTCGACGCCGATGCCGTGGGCGCAGCCGCTTCCAACGGAAGCCTCCTCGAAGCCAACGTGCGTGAAATCGGCGTGCCCGTGCACCTGCATGTGAGTGATGGTCAAGAACGGGAGCGACCGCCCATCGAGAATGTGGTCTGCGAGCCGCTGGATCCCCTCGCTGAGGTCTACACTGCCCTGGTCACTGGTACGCGGGACTATCTACGCAAGAGCGGATTTGCCAAGGCCGTGGTTGGCCTATCGGGTGGCATCGACTCGGCCCTGACCGTCGCTGTGGCCTCCGACGCCCTGAGCGGGGAGAATGTGACGGCTCTCTTCATGCCGTCCCGTTTCACCTCAGACCTTTCACGGCAAGACGCTGAGGCGGTGGCCGCCAACCTGGGTGTGGCCCTTCACGTTATCCCCATCGACCAGACCCTGGGTCAGTACCAGAAGGAATTGGGAGCGCTGTTCGCGGGCAGAGAGCCGGACGTGACCGAGGAGAACATCCAGGCGCGCATTCGGGGGACCCTGCTCATGGCTGCCTCCAACAAGTTCGGCTGGCTTGTGCTGAACACGGGGAACAAGAGTGAGATGGCCACCGGATATTGCACGCTCTATGGGGATATGGCTGGGGGGTTCGCCGTATTAAAAGACGTGCCCAAGACCCTGGTTCGGAGACTGGCCATGCACCGAAACACCCAGGATGGCAGGCCCGTCATCCCTGAATCCACTATCAGCAGAGCCCCCACTGCCGAGCTCAGGCCGGAGCAGCGGGACGAAGACTCGCTCCCGCCCTATGAGGTACTGGATCCCATCCTGGAGGCCTACGTAGAGGACGACGCCAGCGTGGAGGAGATGATCGGCGACGGACACACGGTGGACGCGGTACTTCGCACCGTTCGTCTGGTGGACCAGAGCGAATACAAACGGCGTCAAGCGCCTCCGGGGGTAAAGATTACCCACCGGGCCTTTGGCCGCGATCGCCGTCTGCCCATTGTGAATCGCTTCCAGCCCACCTGATTCCGTGCCCCCTCCAAGTGCGAGTGTGTTGTAGCCCTTTTAATGAGGGTGTCTCTGTGCCATCGTTGGGTTGTGAGGGCTTTCGCCACCGTGGTAGCATGTACGCAGTGCAGAGCAGTGGCACCGCACGGTTGTGATCCAACCCTGTGTGGTGTTGAGGAAAGGACTGTACGCGTGTCAGAGAAGGACAAAGCAAAGGATAAAGCGCTAGAACTTGCCCTAGGCCAAATCGAGCGTCAATTCGGTCGTGGTGCCATCATGCGTTTGGGAGAAGCATCCCATCGCGGGCAGGTGGAGAGTATCCCCACCGGCTCTATTTCGTTGGATCTTGCCCTGGGTATCGGGGGGATTCCCCGAGGCAGGATTAGCGAGATTTTCGGGGCGGAGTCGGCAGGGAAGTCCACCTTATGCCACCATATCATCGCCGAGGCCCAGCGCCTGGGCGGGACCGCAGCTTATATTGACACTGAGCACGCACTGGATCCGACGTATGCGGCGCGTTGCGGCGTGGATGTCGACAACCTCCTCCTGTCCCAGCCCGATACGGCTGAACAGGCTTTGGAGATTGTCGAGTACCTGGTCCGCAGCGGAGCGGTGGCCGTGGTTGTCATCGATAGCGTTGCGGCATTGGCGCCCCGGGCGGAATTGGAAGGTGACATGGGCGATGCCCACGTTGGCCTCCAGGCCCGGCTGATGTCTCAAGCGCTGCGCAAGTTGACGGGCGCGACAAGTCATTCCAAAACCGCCGTCATTTTCGTTAACCAGTTGCGTGAAAAGGTGGGAGTCTTCTTTGGCAGCCCCGAGGTTACTCCCGGTGGCAGGGCCCTCAAGTTCTATAGTTCGGTGCGCGTTGACTTGCGCCGGGTTGAGAGTATCAAGCAGGGTACCGATGTGGTTGGTTCTCGAGTGCGTGCCCGGGTGGTCAAGAACAAGGTGGCTCCGCCCTTCAAACAGGTGGAGTTCGATATCATGTTCAATCAGGGCATCAGTAAGGCGGGAGACCTGCTCGACTTGGGCGTGGAGAAGGATATCGTCCGTAAGGCCGGTGCCAGTTACTCCTACGGCGAGATTCGCCTGGCCCAAGGCAGGGAGAAAGCCAAAGAGTTTCTCCTGAGCAATTCCGCCGTCATGGAGGAGTTGGAACGGGAGCTTCGTGCTGTCCACAATGGCAGCGAGGCCAAAGTCGAGACCCCCCCTCCCGCCGACTCAACCGAGACGGTGGAGCATTCGGAGCCTGTAGGGGCCACCGCCCAGTAAGCTAAGCCGCGCTCTTCTCTGTGCAAAACAGTTCTTCTCTTACGCTGCCAGCCCGCTGGGTGGTAGTTTTTGCTATCCAGACGGGATACAAAATGTTCCAGGGGTTGCCCAGCTCGGCAAGGGAGGGCAACTCGGAAAGGAAGTCCCTATGGATGCAATCGTAGTCATTATCGTAGCGGTAGTAGCAGTAGGTGTGGGTGTGGGTGGAGCCACTGCCCTCCAGAAACTCCTGTTGCGCCAAGGAATGAACAACGCCAGTGCTACGGCCTCCGCCATCGTCCGGGAGGCTGAGCAGGAGAGCAAGAAGCTGGTCATGGAGGCCAAAGAGGGCGCGCTCCAGGATAGGACGACGGCGGAGAACGAGATCCGCGAGCGCCGCAAGGAGATCCAGCGCAGCGAGAGCCGCGTGGCCAACCGTGAGGAGGGCCTCGACCGTAGGCAGCAGAGCCTGGAGGCCAAAGAGGAAAACGTCTCCGAAGGGGAGAAGGCCCTGGATAGTCAACGCGAGGAAGTGGAAACGTTAAAAGGCGAGCAACTTGTTTCCCTTGAGCGGGTGGCCTCCCTCAGTACAGGTGAAGCAAAGGACATGGTCATGCGAAAGGCGGAAGATGAGTCCAAGCATGACCTTGCAAAGCGCTATTTCGAAATGGAGCAGGAGATGTTGGCCGGGGCCGATGAGAAGGCCAAGCATGTGGTCTCCAGCGCCGTTCAACGCCTGGCGGCAGACGTTGTGTCGGAGACGACCACGTCTGTGGTGCCCCTGCCCAGCGACGACATGAAGGGGCGGCTTATCGGTCGTGAAGGCCGTAATATTCGGGCCATCGAGGCGGCTACCGGTGTGGACCTCATCGTTGATGATACGCCTGAGGCGGTGACCATTTCCTGCTTTGACCCTATTCGGCGAGAGGTGGCGAAGATTGCGCTTACCAAACTGGTCCAGGATGGCCGTATCCACCCAGCCCGGATTGAGGAGACGGTGGAGCACGCACAGCAAGAAGTTGATGAGACCATCAAGCGAGCAGGAGAGCAGGCGATCCTCGACGCCGGTGTCCGGGGTCTGCATCCGGATCTTATGACCCTGGTTGGCCGTTTGAAGTACCGCTACAGCTACGGCGAGAACATTCTCCAACACTCGGTCGAGGTATCGCGCCTGGCTGGTCTGGTGGCGGGGGAACTTAACTGCGATGTTCAGGCGGCCAAGGCCGGTGGTCTGCTACACGATATCGGCAAGGCGCTTACCCACGAGACAGAGGCGACGCACACCGAGATCGGAGATGAGATTGCCCAGCGCTTCGGCCTACCTAAGATTGTGCGTGACGCCATTGTGGAGCACCACGACGATCAGCGGGGGACTCCGGAGGCATTCATCGTGGCCGCCGCTGACGCCATGAGCGCGGCCCGACCAGGGGCCAGGCGTGACACGGTGGAGTTCTATCTGAAGCGACTTGAAGCACTGGAGGACGTCGCTAATAGCTTCGAGGGCGTCGAACGATCCTACGCAATCCAGGCGGGGCGTGAGGTCCGCATCATGGTGCAGCCAGAAGCGATTGATGACATGGAGGCCTCGAACCTTGCCCGGAACGTGGTCAAGAAGATCGAAGAGAATCTCGTGTACCCTGGGCATATCAAGGTGACAGTGGTGCGGGAGACCCGGGCGACGGAGACGGCAAAGTAGCGTCTTCGTCGGGGGAGCAGAAAGGAAACGAACGCACGGTGCGAGTACTTATGGTCGGTGATGTGGTCGGCAAACCTGGGAGGCGTGCCCTGAAACAGGTGCTGCCCCGCCTCAAACGGGAGGAGGGTATCGACTTTGTGGTGGTGAATGGCGAAAACGCGGCTGGTGGCTTCGGCTTGACCGAGGAGACCGCCGACGAAATCCTAGATGCTGGAGCCGACGTCATCACCTCTGGGAACCACATCTGGGACAATAAGGGCATCCTACCGTGGCTTGATGGCGAGATGCCCATCCTGCGCCCCGCAAACTACCCGGCCGTGGCCCCCGGACACGGCTACCTTCGTATCGGACGGACGGCGGTTATCAATCTGCAAGGCCGGGTGTTCATGCCAGAGGGCTTGGATTCTCCCTTTGACCGGGTGGACGAGATACTGGAGGAGATGAAGCAGGACCCCCCCGGGGTGATCCTGGTGGACTTTCACACCGAGGCGACGTCGGAGCAGGGAGCCATGGGCTGGCACCTGGATGGCAGGGTTACGGCGGTTGTGGGTACGCATACCCACGTGCCGACGGCGGATGCGCGTATCTTGCCCCAGGGAAGTGCTTTCGTGTCGGATCTGGGGATGACTGGCCCAGTGAACTCCATCATTGGGAGCAAGGTCGAGGATGTGCTCGGCCGATTCCTTACCGCACTACCCCGACGCCTGAACGTGGCTGAATCGGGTCCAGCGCAGTTCAATTCGGTGCTAATTGACGTGGACGACACGACTGGCAAGGCGTTGGGTATCCAGCGGGTCGACAGGGTGACGGACGATGCCTAGCTCCTCCATTGATTTGCATCTACACACTACCCGTTCCGACGGTAATCTGACGCCTACGGAGATGGTGCACCTGCTGGCGGAGCAGGGTGTGCGCGTTGCGGCAATCACCGACCACGACTCAACCGAGGGCCTCGATGAGGCTTTTGAGGCGGCGAAGGAGACAGGCTTGCGCCTGATCCCCGGTATCGAGATGAGCGCGGACCACCCGGACGGCAGCGGCGATTTGCATATTCTGGGGTACTTTTTGGATTACCATGACCTCGGTTTCCAGCAAGAGTTGAAGGGCTTCCGCCAGGGCAGGCTGGAGCGGGCCCAGCTTATGGTGGAGAAGCTGAGCAGGTTGGGCATGCCTCTGCAATGGGAAAGAGTGAAACAAATTGCTGGCGATGCCAGTATTGGCCGGCCTCATATTGCCCAGGCCATGGTGGAGAAGGGTTACATCGGTAATGTGAAGGCTGCCTTTTCGGGGTATATCGAAGATGGCGGCCCGGCCTTCGTTGGCCGCTCCCATATATCGACGGAAGAGGCGGTGAAGCTCATCAAGAGGGTGGGAGGAGTGGCTGTGCTGGCCCATCCCATCTTCGTGCCAGACTACGAAGAGTACCTTCCGCGGTTTGCGGAGTTGGGCATGGTGGGCATGGAAGTCGATTACGCGGAGTTCGGCCCCGATACCCGAAAACATCTTGGCCGTTTGGCGAAGAGCTACGCACTGTTAGCCTGCGGCGGCAGCGACTATCATGCCTTCGGGACGAAAGGTGAGTTGTTGCCGGGGTCTGCTGGCCCTTCTGCGGAAGTCCTCCGTGAGTTGGAGCATTTGACCACCGGGTAACGCCCCCTGCTGACCCTTTGAATGGTGCCATGGAAGAGCCCCTGAAAATTGCCATTGTTTTGCTGTACGGCTATTTGCTGGGATCGTTGAATGCAGCCTACGTCGTAGGACGCGCCCTGAAGGACGTCGACCTCCGGAAGGTCGGGAGTGGCACGGTAGGTGCCGCCAACGTTTGGCACAACGTTGGAAAGCTGTGGATATTTCCCGTGGGGGCCTTCGATCTCTTCGTGAAGGGCTTTACTCCGGTGGTGTTGGCCCGTTCGCTCTTGGATTTGGACCTTGAGTGGCAGGTCGTCGGGGGGCTCATGGCCATCGTCGGGCACAACTGGTCTGCCTTTCTTGGGCTTCAGGGCGGACGAGGGGTCGCTCCCACCATAGGGGTGCTTGTCGCCTTGGCTAGAATCGAACTCACCCTGTTCATCGTAGTATCGGTAGTGGGCTGGCGTCTCATGGGAAATTCCGCTATCTGGGTCCTCGTCTCCTTCGCGCTGCTTCCATTGTGGAGCCTTCTTTTGGACAGGCCGGCCTCTACGGTTTTGCTCATGGGAGGTATCCTCACCATCACCGTTGTGAAACGGTTGGTATCTAACAAATTGCGAGGAAGTGGCGTTCGGTACCCGCGGCTCATGTGGAACCGACTAGTCTTCGACCGTGACATCGACGACCCGTCGTCGTGGATGCGTCAGGGGCGTCACGCTAACGAGGGCGGGCCTAGGGCCTAGGAGCTTTTGTGGCGGTATCCCAGACGTGTCGTTGGCACCCTGAACGGGAAACGGGCTTGAGCTGCTCCCGATGCGGTAATTCCATGTGCGTGGAGTGTATGCGTCAGCATCCGGTGGGCATGCGCTGCAAGGAATGCGTTCGTACAGCGCAGTTACCCACCTATCGGGTATCCACTTCCTACCTCATTCGTGGCGTGTTGGCGGCGGTGGGTTTGGGCGTGGCCGGAGGCATTGTCCTCTTTATCTTGGACAATATTCTTGGCATGGGATTCTTCCGGTTCCTGATCATGTTGGGCCTGGGCTCTGCCATAGGTGAAGGCGTGAGCAACGCGGTGAACAAGCGCCGTGGCAGGCCCTTTCAATACATGGCCGCCGGCGGAGTGGTTACGGCTTTAGGGCTGTCTATGCTGGGTGGTAGGGTGTTCAACGGTGTCGTCTTCATCGACCTGTGGTTTCTTATCGGTGGTGTGATTGCTCTGGTATCCGCGACATCGCGCCTGCGCGCGTAGCCAGAGCCGTGGCCTCTCGAGAGGCCACGGCGGCGAACATTTCCTCAACGATGCCCGTTATTTGTGGGTGCATGCCGCGCCCTGGTAGAATGGCCGCGAGCGCGGGCGTGACGCAGCGGTAGCGTACTTGCTTCCCAAGCAAGTTGTCGTGGGTTCGAATCCCATCGCCCGCTCCACTATTTAGGAGCGAAATGGCCCCCTGGCTATCAGCCAGAGGGCTTCTTCTTGGGCAAAGTCCTACAGGTTGTTGTGATTTTGAGGTTTCTAGAGCCCTCACAAGCCGTTTAAGAGCCTCTTTCTGTAGGCTCGCTACGAGATGGGAGTCGATGTCCATCGTGGTACGCATCGTTGAGTGGCCTAGTCTTCCTTACACCACCTTGGGGTGAACCCCTTGGAGTAGCATGACTGTGACATGGGTGTGGCCCAGGTCGTGCTCATTTTCCAAGGGGAAAATGTAACAAGTTTGTAACCTGACAGAAACACCTGTGAAAAGCTTATGTCTGATCATAGGCACTGTTAGCAATACTGTCAGCAGGAGGGTCGAATGAATAGTGGCGATACGGCTTGGGTACTCGCCTCGTCAGCGTTGGTTCTGCTTATGACGCCCGGACTGGCTTTCTTCTATGCGGGCATGGTCCGGCGCAAGAACGCGGCCGCTACCATAATGCACAGCTTCATGTGTATTGCACTGGTGGGTGTGGTGTGGGTTCTGTGGGGCTATAGTCTGGCCTTCGGAGATGATGTGGGCGGAGGGCTATTGGGCGGCCTAGAGCATCTGGGGTTGGCCGGCGTTTCCGCAGTGGCTGCGGATGGCGAGAACATTTCCGAACAGACATTCATGATCTTCCAGGCCATGTTTGCCATTATTACCCCGGCGCTGATTACCGGGGCCTTTGCTGAGCGCATGAAATTCAGTTCGTTCGTCATCTTCACCGTGCTCTGGGTGACCATCGTCTACGCACCGGTGGCGCACTGGGTGTGGCACTCGGACGGTTGGCTATTCCAGCTGGGCGCTCTGGACTTCGCCGGTGGCACGGTGGTTCACATGAACGCTGGTTTTGCTGCGTTGGCCGCCGCGTGGGTAATCTTTGGTCGAAGAAAAGGTTACGGGACGGACAGCATGCCTCCTCATAACGTACCCTTTGTTGTCTTGGGCGCGGCGCTTCTGTGGTTCGGCTGGTTTGGGTTCAATGCGGGGAGCGCTTTGGCCGCTAACGCATCGGCTGTGAATGCCTTTGTCGTCACGAACACCGCAGCGGCTGCTGCTATTTTGGGTTGGCTGGGTGCGGAGTGGCTCCGCGGGGGTAAACCGAGCGCGGTAGGCGCAGCCTCGGGCGCTGTGGCTGGACTGGTCGCCATTACACCGGCCGCTGGATTTGTTGGGCCTATGCCCGCCATTGCCATTGGAGTCGGAGCCGGAGTGTTCTGCTATTTCGCAGTCCAGTTCATCAATCACCTTCGCATTGATGACTCTCTAGCTGTGTTTGGCGTGCACGGGATTGGCGGTGTGTGGGGTGGCCTCGCGACCGGACTCTTTGCCGGCGTCGGTACAGCAGCAGGCGTATTCACGTCTGATGTTTCCATGGGGACCCAAGTAGGGTACCAGCTCATTGGGATGGGGGCCACGGCGCTCTGGGCGTTCGCGGTTACAGCTATTATCCTGCTAGCCCTAAAGTACACCATCGGTGTCCAAGTGACGGAGGAGGAAGAAGAAATAGGTCTGGATATTACCCAGCACGGCCAAGCGTCATATTCTGAGGTGTAGCCAAACTTAGAAGTCGCTTGGAGTCGGTGTTCGTAAGCATAGTAAACCAAAGGCGGGCCTACAAACGTGGGCCCGCCTTTGGTTTGTGCGTATGGTCATGTAGTTAGCTGGGAGGTGCGTTGTTGATGCGGACTAAGGCTCTGTGTGCGCTCACACGCTCTCTCACATATGCCGAAAGAGGAGGAAGATAGGCAGTCTCAGCTTCAAGGATCGGTTGATCCCCAGCACAGCCCCCCCCCCGAATTCCCAAGCAAGTTGTCGTGGGTTCGAATCCCATCGCTTGCTCCATGCGGCGACGCAGAAAGACCCCCAGAATTCCGGGGGTCTTTCTAATGCTTCCTGTTTGTGGGGCGCTGCTTAGCTTAGAGGAAGTTGGAGATGTTCTTGGACTGCAGTACCACCTGGTCGAGGAAGATGTGGCGCTTGGCCAGCTTCCATTGCCCATCGGTCTTCCGCAGCATTTCCTCCCGCCTGCCGACCCAGTAGTCAGTGTCGGAGTCTAGCCGCGTGCGATAGACAAAGAAGTAGCACTCGATGTCCACCTCCAGCCCGGCGGAGGCGTCTCGCACTTCCTTGAGCTGGATGTTGGTGACTAGGTGTCGGGTCCGGGACGGCGGGTCCTCGGACCATGAGAAGCCGGTGTCCAGCTTGGCCACCCGCTGTTTGAGCATATCCTTGTCATCGTCGAAATAGGACTGGGCCTGAGCGTCTGCGATCTCCAGGCGCGCAGAGTCCCGTGAGATGACCGTGCGCATCAGCGGCATCCAGTAGTGGATATCGTCGGCGAGCATGTCCATCCATTCGTGGTAGCGCCGCTTGTCCAGCAGCTCCGCTTCGAAGTAGAGGGCCTGCTGCACTTCGTTGATGAGGCCTAGGTCGGTTGTCGATTGCGTTACCATGATTAGGTTCCTACCTTCTGGAATGAGTTATTGCGAATATCGGCCCAGCTCTTCCCACTCATTAGTGCCACCCAGTGGCGGTGGAAGTTTAACTGGTTGGTGTCGCCGTTGGTGCCCTGCTGTCGGTCAGGGAGCTCGCCGTCGGCGGAGAACCATTCGTCGTGCAGTCCCATCTGGTAGTTCAGTGGGTAGCGCTGGGCAATGGTTCCCTTCGCACCAATGGTGCTGAGCTTCCAGTTGTCGCCGTCGTCTTGCTCGAACATGCCCGAGGGGCCGAAGTGCCGCTGTCCGGTGAGGCGCATGGCATGCTTGACCTCTTGGGGCGCCGCTTTGTCGACCAGGATGTACACCCAACATTCAGTGTGCAGCGGTCCGGAGGGGTTCCAGACGTGAATCTGGTCAGCGCTGGAGTTGATGGAGAAGTTGGGAAACATGGCGTTGAAGGAGCCTAGGCGCGAACGAGTCTTGCCTAGCACCTTCTCCATGTTCGCGATGCGTTCCTGGTAGTAGGACTCAACGGCCTCACCCATGCCCGTGGGGGCCGAGGCGGCCGTATCTGCGGGTCTCAAGTTGGCGCCGATGCCGCTGCCATATTTGGTGCCGAACCGGAAGCTGAGGGGTGTGCTTTGGTTCGCGAACTGTCGGCCAGGCTGCTGCTGTTGCTGCCGGAGGCCGAGCACAGCGTGCCCTGCCAGGGTCGCCGACTTGTGGGAGACGCCGGCGTGGTAGCCGTCACCAATGAAGTTCTCGGTAGCGAACTTCCAGTTGCAGTCCATTACCCAACGGTTGATACCGCCCACCACCTCGGAGCCTTGGCCCTGGGGGTTGACCCGCGTCTCCAGGAACCAGGCGTAATCACCCATGTACTCCAGCAACCCTGGCGCCTCCGGGTCCCAGTTGGCGAAGATGAGTCCATGGAAGCTCTCCAGCTGGCTCACCCGTACCAGTCCCCAGTTCTCCAAGTCAAGCTCCTCGTGGTACAGCTCCTTGAAGCCCGGTACCGTGATGAGCTTGCCCTCCAGGTCGTAGGTCCAACCGTGGTAGGTGCACATGAAGTTGTTGCGGTTGCCCAGGTCACTTCGCTCGACGCTGTTGCCCCGGTGGCGGCAGCTGTTCAGCATGGCGTTGACCTTGCCGTCCTTGCCTCTCGTGACCAATATGGGATCCTCGCCCATCTTGGTGTTGAAAAAATCGCCGGGGTTGGGAATCTGGCTTTCGTGGCCTAAGAAGAGCCAGCTGCGGGCGAAGACCTGCTCCAGTTCCTGCTTGTATATTTCCGGGTCGGCAAAAATCTTCCGGTTCACCAGGCCCCGTTCAGTATCAACCAGTTTGTCTAGTTCGATTACCATCTGCCCTCCTCTGCATAGCGCATATCGCGCGTAACATTACGGCACTGAACATCTAATTATATTAACTTTATTCCTCGTGGACTTGACCTGTCAATCCAGGCTGAGATGGTGCATAGATACGTAGAAGTGGTGAGTTTGCGTAGGTTGTATTGACCGTCCCACTGAACTTTCGTACACGTATAGCTGTCCTTTTGGCCGAGGTGTTTTCATCCTTCCTAGCGAACACTTATACCCAGAGATACCAACCGATTACAGCGAGGTGAGGCCATGACTAAACGCCAAAAGCAAGACCAACCGCGACCAAGCGCACTCCTTTAAACGGCTGCGAGCGCTCCGCGAGGCACGTGGATGGGTTGAGGAATCACCGTTGCGCGACCACGAAGTCGTCGCGCTGTTGCGCCACGGTATTTACGCCATGTGTAGCGAGGGCCGGGACCATGACATTGCGCCGAGTTGGAGCAGGCTCTTCAGCGGAGGTTGGGAACCCAATAGCCCGACGGACCCGTGCCTGCTTAACTCCCTATTCCAGTGGACGAAAGCGGTGACAGGCTGCGCTTAGCCGTCTTGTGGCCCTGGCAGTGGGCTACGATAATAGCCCTATGATCACGAAAGGGATCCCGCTTTATCGAAGCGGCATTGTCGCCATCGTTGGTCGGGCGAACGTGGGCAAGTCCACATTGCTGAATAAGCTCCTGGGCCAGAAGCTCTCCATCGTTAGCCCCAAGCCCCATACTACGCGCCATCAGCTTTTGGGCGTGCTCCAAGGAGAACGATTTCAAGCAGGCCTGCTTGACACCCCGGGCTATTTATCTAAAGGGCGTGACCAGTTGGACGCGGCCATGGCACGCCAGACCACCACCGCCTTCAGCGAGGCCCATTTGGTGGTACTGGTGGTGGAGCCGCGGCTTCCCGGTGCCGTCGAACGCCATTTCATCACGCTTCTTCAGCAGTCGGGCACCCCAGCCATAATTGTGGTTAACAAGATAGATACGGTGAGCAAGTCCAAGCTCCTGCCTGTCATGGAGGCCTACGCCCAAGCCCACCCCTTTCTGGAGGTTGTACCGTTGAGCGCTCTCCAGGAAGACGGAACGGCTCTTCTGGCCCATCTCTTGGAGGAGCACCTCCCCGAGGCTGAGCCCATCTTCCCACCGGAAACGCTCACGGACCGGCCGTTGCGGTTTTTGGTGGCCGAGGTCATTCGAGAGAAGGTTTTTCTTCAGTACGCCCAGGAGGTCCCTTACTTTGTGGCGGTTGAGGTGGAGGACTATCAGGAACGGGCGGACGACCAGCCCGACTACGCGCAGGCGACAATCTACGTGAACAAGGCGTCCCAGCGGCGGTTGCTTATCGGCCACGGGGGGACGGCACTCAAAGAGGTGGGTATCGCCGCCCGCCACGACATAGAAGAGCTGGTGGGCAAGCCGGTCTATTTGGAGCTATGGGTGAAGGTCAACCCGAAGTGGCGGAGCAAGGCTGGGTTTGTGAGCAAGACGGTCTGAGGGAGGGCGCCAATGCGGACTCAGGGGCGGCCGGTAAAATGCTGAACGATGAAGCTCTCCCCGCCGGCCTGTTCCAGTTGCCGCAGTGCCTCCATCACCGCTGCCTGGGCAATATCCTCCCGGTTTACTTTCTTGACGCCGTGCTGACGCCGTAGGATCCTCCGGATGTCCTCCACGGCCTCCACGGCTTCCGGGTGGAAGCGGTAGGTAACCTTCACCCGATCTTTGCCATCCTCCTCTGCGGCGAGGGTTGCCCGTTCCAGGGCTTCAAGGTCGGCGGACACCTCCTGGGCCGAGCGCAGGATCGCTCGTCGTCCCCTGCTCTCCAGCTCTGGAAAGGTAAATGCGGGCCGCTTAGACCTTGCCATTGATGACCTCCTGGGCGAGTTCCCTGTACCGTTGGGCGCCTTCCAACTCCGGACGCCAGACGACGAGCGGCATGTGATAGCCAGGGGCTTCGATGATCCGCACCGATTGTTTGATGACTTGGGAAAAAAAATGCAGCCCCTCACCCGCACAGAACTCAGCGAGGTATTGGTAGACCTCGCGGCTGTTGATCGTTCGAGCGTCGAAGCGTGTTGCCAGGAGCCCCAGGATGTGCAAATCGGGGTTGATGACCTCACGCACGCTTTCCAGCGTGTCCAACAGCATGCGCAACCCGCGCAGCGCCATATATTCGCAGGCGATGGGGATCAGTACCTGGCTTGCGGCTGTGAGACTGTTCACCGTCAAGATACCCAGGGAGGGCGGGGTGTCGATGAGGACGTAGTCGTAGCTTTCCAGGGACGCGCGGAGCCGCCGCTGAAGGACCGTTTCGGCGGCTAGGGCCTGCTTGAGCTCCACCTCAGCGCCCGCCAGGTCGATATTGGACGGAGCCAAGTCAAAACCGAACGCTGTGGACATGGTTACGTCGGCAATGGTGACGTTGGGTTGTAGTAACGCGTTGTAGACGGAGAGCTCAACCTCGGTGGTGTCCATGCCCAGCGCTACGGCGCATCCGCCTTGGGGATCCATGTCCACCAGCAAAGTGCGGCAGCCCTCTAGCGCCATGCTGGCCGCAAGGTTGATCGATGTCGTGGTCTTGGCCACGCCGCCCTTCTGGTTGGCGATTGCGATGATCTTAGGCTCTTTGCCTCTGGCCAAACGCTCAACTCCTGCAGGATCTGCGCGTGACACTAGTATATGGCTAGCCGGATGTCAAGATTTATAGCAAACTGTTTTACCAGTTTCCTGGTAAAACAGCACTCCTTTGCTCTGCTCGTCCGCGAATTGTGCACTGTGGCCTCGAGCGAGGGAGCCGGTATCTATGCGGCCTGCCGCCTATTGGGTATGCTATTGCCCGACCCCAACCTTATGCTTTCATTGTTTTCGGAGGCCCCATGTCATTCGTCCCCAAGGTTATGAGCACGCAGCACCCTGATAACGTGACCCCTCCTCCTTTCGCGGACGCGGACGGCGTCCTCAAGGGCGATGGAGAGATTCTCGAAGCCATGGAAGTCTTTTCTCTGGGCTGTGATGAGCAGATGTGGGACTCGGAAGGCAAGGAGGTGGATAACCAGGTGGTCAAGAAGATGCTTACCGGATATCCCGACTTCTTCCGGGAGCACCACCTAGGTGTTGATTCCATGCTCACCCTTCGGGTACCCAACCCGTCCATCGAATTGGATATGCGCAAGTCCATGGTGGAAGCGCTGGAGAGCATTCCTTCGGCCCGGGACGTTGCGAAGGAGTTCTACGGTGGCGAAGCGGAGGCACCCATTCAGGAGGTGATTCTGCCCTTTACCACCTCGGCCGAGGAGTTGTCTTTCATCGAAGCGTACTACCGTAAATTCGTGGTTGGCAAGGAGAGCGAACCGCTTCTTAATGGGCGCTTGGTGAAGGACTGGGTGGGGGAGTTTTACCCGAAGACGGTCCGAGTCATTCCGCTCATCGAGGACGTGGAGCACATGCTTACCAGCGACCTTATTGTAGAGGAGTACCTCAAGGATAAGGATCTGGCGTATCAGCGGGTGTTCCTGGCACGGAGCGATCCGGCATTGAACTATGGCATGGTGGCGGCGGAGTTGATGCTGAAGGTGGGCCTTTTTCGCCTGCACAAGTTGGAAGGGCGCCTGGGTATTCCGCTATACCCCATCGTGGGGGTGGGGGCGGTGCCCTTCAGGGGGCACCTGAGCCCGGTTAATGTGGACCGTGTCCTGCGCGAGTACCCCAGCACGCAGACCTTCACGATCCAGTCCGCATTTAAGTACGACTACGAGCAAGCGGTGGTCAAGTTAGGGATTCAACAGCTTCTCAACCACCAGCGTCAGGAACCGACAGCTATCAACGAGGAGCGGGCCCGGGCGATCATTGAGAAATGTACCAAGGAGTACCAGGCGCAGGTCAGGCGCTTGGCCCCTGTCATCGCGTCGGTAGCGGTCCAGGTTCCCAAGCGGCGTGAGCGCAAGCTGCACGTGGGCCTTTTTGGCTATGGCCGCACGCTGGAGGGCTCCGCCGACGTGGCGCTTCCCCGGGCCATAGGCTTTTGCGCGGCGCTCTACTCCATCGGCGTTCCACCGGAGCTGCTGGGGCTAACCGCTCTCGATGGCGATGACTTGGCTTTCGTGCGGGAGGTCTACCCCAGCTTCGATGGGGATATGCGCGAGGCCTTGCGTTTCACCAATGAGCGCCATGTGAAGGAGCTTTTGGGAGATGAGTACCTTCGGCTTGCTGGCCGATTCGCGGACGGCGTGGACCGCATTCACGAAGGCCTGACCAGTGCTGTCATGGCCGGGATAGGCCAGGGTGGTTCTGATTACCACATCAACCACTACGTGGAGGAGGCCGCTCACCTCCGGCGATTCCTGGGCTAACGACGGAAGATGCATTTCGTCTGGTTGCGGCGCGCCCGCCCCCTACAGCGGTTGACGGCCTTCGATGGCGCGCCTCAGCGTCAGGTCGTCGGCATATTCCAGATCGCCGCCCACAGGAAGGCCCCGGGCCAACCGAGTAATTCCGACACGCAAGGGCTGTGCCAGTTGCTGAATATACATGGCGGTCGCCTCCCCCTCCACCGTGGGGTTTGTCGCCAGTACAAGCTCCTGCACGCCGCCGCCGGTGAGCCGATCCAGCAGTTCTCGAATCCGCAGGTCATCCGGCCCAATGTTGCTCATGGGGTCGATAACGCCGTGGAGCACGTGATAGAGCCCTTTGAAGGCGCCTGTCCGCTCCACCGCCAGCACGTCCATCGGCTCTTGCACGATGCAGATGCGCGTTGCATCGCGGGACAGGTCTGAACACATGGTGCAGGGGTCGACATCGGTGATGTTCTGGCACTGGCCGCAGTAGCCGATTTGGTCCTTGACCGCGCTAATGGCTTCGGCGAAGGCATGGGCTTCTTCACGAGGAATGCGTACGAGGTAGTAGGTGAGCCGTTGGGCCATCTTCGGCCCGATGCCGGGTAGCTTGTGGAACTGCTCGATGAGGCGGGCCACCGGTCCGGCTAGAGATGGGTAATCGAAGACCATTGGCTACAGCCCCGGGAGGTTCAGTCCGCCAGTTACCGCACCCAGCTTTTCGTTGGCCATGATCTGAGATTTTTCTAACGCCTCGTTCACTGCGGCCTGGACTAGGTCCTGGAGCAGTTCAACGTCATCTGGATCCACCGCGCTGGGGTCAATGATGATGGACTCGATGTGCTGTCTGCCAGAGCAGATAGCTCGCACGATACCACCACCCGCTGAGGCTTCTACCGTGGCGTTCTCCAGTTCCTCCTGTACCTTGGCTAAGCGGGCCTGCATCTGTTGTGCCTGTCGGAGCAAGTTTTTATTCATCCGGTTTCTCCTCCCAAGGGTCTGGTTCTCTCGTTTCCGGCACAACCTGCCCGCCCATGTTGATTGCGGCGCGGACGAGGTGGCTCTCCGCCTGGGCAGGCCTGTTCGTGGCCCGATTTTCCTCAGTCTCTACTCGAACCGTGAAGGGGGCACCCAGGAACTCGGCCAACACCTCTTCGATGGCTATCCGGCAGCGGGGCTCTTCGAGCTCTGAAGTCAGGCGCTCGGAGGTGGACTGATGGGAGAATCTGACCACCAGCACGGGTCCGTCTAGGTAGTGGCCTTTGGAGGTCCGCAACAGGGCGCCTATGTCAAAGCGCTTGCCTCGCTGACGGCTCAGAGTGCGGACAATGGCGGGCCATTGACTCGTCAGTCGCTCTTCCGGCGGGGCCTGGGGGTCACCCGTGTACCCCGTTGGAGCAGGAATTGGTGGTGGCGTAGCTTGGATGCCGTTGGCACTTGTCTGTGCGGCAGGCCGCTCTTGTGATGGTGAGTTTGGCATGGGCTGGGAATGCGCAGGTGCGCTGGGGACCGCAGGACGTGGCCGGGGAGCCGGACTTACCGATTGGGGTGTTGGTGGTGTGATAGCCGGTTGTGCGACTCTTGTTTCGGGCGAGGTAGAGAGAGTCTCTGGCTCCATGCCCAGCTCCACTGCGGCCAGCTCAAGTGGCAGTGGCGATGGTTGGTCATGCTTCAGCGATACCTGGCCGAAGAGCTTCAGCGCCCGCAACAGCCGTTCTATGGACACGAGCGGGACGAGCTCGGCTAGCACTTGTTTCGCTTCGTCCGATATTTCGGCGATATGGTCCACGCCGCTCTTCATGAGGAGCGCAGCCCGCAGGTGGTCCACGGTCATTCGGTGCAGAGGCCTCAGGTCCAACCCTTGGGCGGCCACCGCGTTTATGACATTCAGGGCCTCAGTTGTATCGCCGGATAGGAGGTGTTGCACCATTGCCACGGCCTGCTCTTCGCCGCCGAGGCCAAGGAGATCTCGCACCCCCTCCTCCGTGACCGAACCACCCTGCGAGGAAAGGAGCTGGTCGAGGAGGTTTGTGGCATCGCGTAGGCTGCCAGAGGCGGCCCTGGCCACCAACTCTAGCCCTTTGGGTGACGCCTCAGCGTTTTCAGCCTGGGCAATGTGGGCCATCTGCTGGCCGATATCGGCGGCGGTGATGCGATGGAAGTCAAAGCGCTGGCATCGGGAGATGATGGTGGCGGGTAGCTTGTGGGGTTCGGTGGTGCAGAGCACGAAGAGCGTGCGGGGAGGCGGCTCCTCCAAGGTCTTTAGGAAGGCGTTGAAAGCCGCGTCGGTGAGCATATGGGCTTCGTCGATGATATATACCTTGACGGCCGCATGGGTTGGCGCGAAGTGCACCTTCTCCCGGAGGCTGCGTATTTCATCGATGCCCCGGTTGCTGGCGGCGTCAATCTCGATAAGGTCGATAAAGTTCCCCTGGGGGACAGCCTGGCAGACGGCGCATTCCCCGCAGGGTTCTCCGGTGCCCTCCGGACGGTTAAGGCAGTTGACGGCCTTGGCCAGCACCCGGGCGGTGCTGGTCTTCCCAGTGCCCCGGGGACCGCAAAATAGATAGGCGTGGGCTACCCTGCTTGTGATGACGGCCTGCTCAAGGGTCCTGGTCATGGCCTGCTGGCCCACCACGTCGGCAAAGCGGCCTGGACGCCACTTGCGGTACAGCACTTCAGCGCTCATTGGGCAGCCCGGGAGTCGCGCTAAAGAATCGGGCGAGCGCCTGCTCCTCCAAGCCCTTCATCAGGGCCTCGTCTTCAGGCTCTGCGTGGTCGTATCCAACCAGGTGCAGGACCCCGTGCACCACCAGAAGCGCAAGTTCATGTTCCACGTCCCATCCGTGCTCCCCGGCCTGACGCTCCGCCTGGGGGCACGAGATAATCACCTCGCCCCAGATGGCCTCTTTGGCGGGAGGCTTGGGAAACTCTGGGGCCGGCTCGTCCGTTCCGCCGCTCCCATCTGCAGCAACGGCCTCGGCGGAAATGTCACCAAACGAGAGAACATCGGTCACCTGGTCCAGTCCACGGAACCGATGGTTGAGGTCATGGAGTGTCGTATCGTCGGCGATGACCACGTTCGCGCCCTTCTGACCCGAAGGGTCGGCGGTTTCGAGAGCCGAGGTCGTGACCTTCCGAAGCCACGTTAACGGGGCCACAGTGCGGTGGGCAGGAAATACCTGGAGCTGAATATGGCGTCTTGGCATGGGCCCTCCACTGCCTCGAAATCATAGCACACGGTTCGATGTCGTATCCTGGAGAGGATGGCCGCTTTACCAGTATATGCACATCTCGTTTCCCGCTCGGCTATCATGCTGAGTACTTACGCTTGGGAGGAGGGGCATTATGGAGTCTGCCGAGTTGATTGTCGATGCTCTGGAACGCATCAGCAGGACGCTGGCGCGCGGCTTGAGTGAGATGAAGGACGAAGACCTGCGTTGGCAGCCGTCTGCGGATACTAACCCCATGGGCTGGTTGGCCTGGCATCTGACCCGGATACAGGACGATCACCTTTCCGCCCTGGCGGGCCGGGAGCAGGCTTGGACGGCCGACGGCTGGCACGCGCGTTTCGACATGGACTCCGACGATAAGGACCGGGGCTGGGGACATACATCTGAACAGGTTTCCGCGTTCCGTTCGCCTGACGCCCAGATGCTATTGGACTACCACGCTGCGGTGCTGGCGAGGAGCAAGGCCTATCTAGCCACGCTCTCGTCCGGAGACCTCGATCGCGTCCTTGACGAGCCTCAATGGAAAGAGACGGTCACCGTCGGCATACGTCTGGTGAGTGTCATCAGCGATAACATGCAACACGCAGGTCAGATCGCCTACGTCCGGGGCCTGCGTCACGGGCTGGGGTGGCAGGGCGCGTAGCCGGCGGGTTGCGGACGTTGGCAACAGCTTGATGGTGGCGCTCCCGGACCCAGGGTTACTGGAAGACCTACGGCCCTGACAGCAATCATTTGGATTATGACACCTGGAACCAGGTCGACTCGTCGAGCCTCTTCGGTGCCGACGCCACGTAGCTTGAGTTGTTCCGGATGGCACCGCAGGGCAGCCCCCTATACCCAACTCGCCCGCCAGCCCGTGCGGCGAGCATGGCCCCCGGCTATAATGGACGTGCATGGCAGCCCTTACTCCTCCAGCAAAGCTCGCCCCCGAACCGTCCACCGTGGCCCGGCTCGTGGTAGATGTTGCCTCTGATAGGTCGGCATCCGATATCCTCCTCTTGGATGTGAGGGGAATCGTCAGCTATGCCGATTACCTGGTGATCATGAGTGCGGCCAGCCGCCGTCAGATGGCGGCCCTAGCTGAAGAGGTAACGGGCAGTCTGAAAAAGGAGAGGGTCAAGATCCACCACCAGGAAGGGACGGCCGACTCTGGCTGGGTGCTCCTCGACTATGCGGATGTTGTGGTACACATCTTCGCGGAGGAGGAGCGTGACCTCTACAAGCTGGAGCAGGTCTGGCATGAAGCCAAACAGGTGGTCAGGATTCAGTAATCCAGCGGTCGGTTTCGCGCTCGTAGGAAATCAACTCGCCTGTATCGAAGAAGACCGCCAACTCCCGCGCTCCCGCCTCCGGTGAATCGGAGCCGTGCACCAGGTTCCGGCCGATGTCCATGCCCAGGTCGCCCCGAATGGTCCCCGGCGCAGCCTTCTGCGGGTCGGTGGCCCCCATGGTCTGCCGCACCATTTCCACGGCGTTGGTGCCTTCCAACGCCATGGCCACAATGGGCCGGGAGGTCATGAAAGCGGCCAGTCCTCCGAAGAAGGGCTTGTCCACGTGCGCTTCGTAGTGGACGCGGGCTTTGTCCATATCCATCTGTACCAGCTTCATCCCGACGATCTTCACGCCCCGCTCTTCCAGCCGGGTGATGATTTTTCCTATTAGCCCGCGCTGTACTGCATCGGGTTTTACTAACACTAAAGTCCTCTCCATGGGATGAAGGTCTCCTTGCTGGTGAATGAGGTGACCCTATCACATTAGCGTTGGGCGGCGGCACCGAGGCGGATGGCGTGGGGCGGTTTGGGCGGGGTAATTCTTGGCGGACGCAGGTAATGGGGCTGGAGTGCCGCCACGGAATCGGAATCATCAACGTCTAGGCGGTGCGCTCCGATGACTGCCGCGCCTTGGAGACGCCCCAGGGGCACCGATTCGGCCATCAGGTGCGCCTTGGTCCCCATCGCCTTAGCCAGGGGGCCTGCGAAGCTTTCCAGGCCCTCGCCGCAGAAGAGGTAATGACGGCTCCGTGAGCGCAGAAATTCCTCCAGGGTTGTTACCCGATCGGGAGTGCGGCGGTGCCAACCGGATGCCGTTAGCTGAAACCGGGCCCAGGCCACGGAGTCGCGGCCCGACTCCAGCATCGCGCAGACGGGGTAGCCGAGCTCACGGTAGGGAAAGGCGGACGCCTCCAGTGTGCTGACCCCCGCCAGGGGCACCGAAAGTGCGAAGGCGAGGCCTTTGGCGGCCCCCATGCCAGCGCGGAGGGCACTGAACCCGCCGGGGCCGGTGGCGACGATGATTCCCGTCAGGTCTTTGACGGCGCGATGCTTTAGCGCAAGCAGCGCATCGATCGAGGGCATGAGCTCGGCGGTGTGGCTGTGCTGCGAGTGCCAGCTTAGCGTCTGCACCAGGCGGCCGTCTTCCCACAAGCCCACGGCGCCGTTCTTGGTTGAGCTGTCTATGACTAGATACATAACGTGCTAGCCCACTGCCGTGGTGGAATCCAGGCTTTGGAGCAAGGCCGCATGCCGCTCTCCGCGGGAGGTCAGATGGAACAAGCGGCTTCCCGGCTCCGTCTCGGTAATACTGATGGAAAGGTGCTCAGAAGGGAGCTCCTCCAGGGCCTTTTCGGCCCACTCAACCACGCCTGCTCCTTCCGTAAGCATTTCATGAATACCCAACTCATGGACCTCCTGTCCGTGTTCTAGCCGGTAGAGGTCCATATGGTAAAGCCGGACCCTGCCCTGGTATTCGTTCACCAGCACGAAGGTCGGGCTGTGGGCATACTCTTCAACACCGAGACCCCAGGCGATGCCCTGGGTCAGTGTGGTTTTGCCGCTCCCCAGCTCGCCGGTCAGGAGTAGCAAGTCGCCTACCTGCATCTGGGCGCCCAGCTTGTGGCCCAGTTCGTGGGTCTCACCGGGATTCGTGGTCGTTCTATCCAACATAGTGCTGTTCAGGTGCCGCTCCATTAACGCAGGTGATCCCAACCGAGTCTCATTACGCTCAGTTCCGTGCCGTCCTCGTCTATGACCACGACGCTTCCTGGCGTGTCCGCCGTGACCTCGCCGATGAGCGCTGCGCCCGGTAGCTCCCGAACAATCCGCTGCACCACCTCCGGACGGCCTGTGAAGAGCAGTTCGTACTCTTCGCCACCGTTCAGGGCGAGTTGGAGCGCCTCTTTGGGCAGCAGCTCGGTGAGGCACGGCTCCACGGGTACCTGTGCTGCTTGCACCCGCGCGCCCACGCCGCTGGCCAGGGCCAGTTTTGCTACATCTGCCCGCAGCCCGTCCGAAATGTCCATGGCACATCGAATCCCAGCCCGTACCAGGTGTTGGCCCGCCTCTAATCGAGGGGCGGGCCTCCGGTGGGCCTGGGCCAACACCTGGGCGGCACTCCCTTGAAGAGTGTCAGAGTCGGGCGATTGCAGGAGGCGTAGCCCGCCAGCCGAGCCACCCATGGACCCAGTCACTCCAATGGCGTCACCGGGCCGCGCAGCGCTTCTGGTCAACGGCCCAGAGGTGCATCTGCCCGTCACTGTAACGGAGATGAACAAGTTGAAGGCGCTCACGGTGTCTCCGCCGACTAATAACAGCCGGTAGCGGTCGCACGCCTCTAGCATGCCGTAGTACATCTCCTCCACTACCGAGAGCAGTGTCTCACCGGGCAACCCCAGGGTGACCAGCGCGTGGAGCGGCAACGCGCCCATGGCCGCGATATCGCTGAGGTTTGCCGCCATCACCTTCCAGCCCACGTCACGCCACGGCGTGGTCCCCTGGGCGAAGTGCACGCCCTCCACCATGGTATCGGTTGTGGTTACCATCACTCCGTCGTCGGCATGCCAGGCAGCAGCATCGTCGCCAATACCAAGGCGCATGCGGAATCCTGGCGCCGTGGGCGCGTCCAACCGCGCATCGGCCACTATTCGGGCCAGGCGGTCAATGAGGCCAAACTCACCCACATCGTGCACGGTGGTCATGGTCCCATTATCGACCGTAACGGCACTCCAGCGCAAAAAATGGGCCTCCAGGACGGGTCTTGGACCGATATATAACTGTGGAATGGGGCCGCGGTGTACTTGCTTGCCCTCACGGCGGTGGGCTTAGCCGAGAGCTGATGCGATCGGCGCTCTAACTTCCGAATGTAGGTTAAAGGCACGCCCTTGTGGGGGTGTTATCCTCTAATGGCGCGAAGGCGCGAACTGCCCTACTAAGGAGATGACATGGAAATGAAAGCCGCCGCCAAGGCAACCCTCGATGAGGCCAAGGAGCAGCTTCTGGCCCTCAGCCACCGCATCCACGCGAATCCTGAGATGGGTTATGAGGAGGAAAAGGCGTCGGCCTGGCTTGCCGAGGCTCTGGCGGATGCAGGGTTCGCTGTGGAGGTGGGTATCTGCGATTTGCCTACTGCCTTCCGCGCTACCGCTGGAAGCGGTCCTCTGCACCTTGCGATCTGCGCTGAATACGACGCCCTCCCGGTGATTGGCCATGCCTGCGGACACAACATCATCGCCGCCTCCGCCCTGGGCGCTGGCATGGCCCTGGCCCGCTTGGCTGACGATGCCGGGCTCACCGTCACTGTCATGGGGACGCCGGCCGAAGAGGTGGGCGACGCCGGAGGCAAGATACTCTTGCTGGAACGCGGTGCCTTCGAGGGCATCCACGCCGCCATGATGGTGCATCCGGCCCCTGCCGACGTGGTGGAGCCAGGCATCATCGCTGCCTCTACCTTCGACGTCTTCTACACCGGCAAAGAGGCCCACGCTGCTGGATTCCCCGAGCTGGGCATCAACGCCGCCGATGCTCTGACCATTGCCCAGACCGCCATTGGACTGCTTCGACAGCACATCCGGCCTACCGATCGGGTTCACGGCATCATTACCAAGGGAGGAGATGCGCCCAACGTCATCCCGGCGCACACCTCTGCGCGGTTCATGGCTCGCGCCGCGACTCTCGAAGAGCTGGGTGACGTTCAGGCCAAGGTTTTTCGATGCTTCGAGGCAGGCGCGTTGGCCACGGGCGCAGCGCTGAAAATTGAGGGCGCCGAAAAGCCCTACGCGCACATGGTCCACGATCACGTCATGTCGGCCCTCTACCAGGGGAACGCCACCGTCCTGGGCCGGAGCTTCGTGGCCCTGGGTTCCAGCGCAGGGAAGTTCGCCGTGTCCACCGACATGGGCAACGTTTCGTTGGCAATGCCCTCCATCCACCCAGCGATTGGCATCGAGTCCTTCCCCGCGGTCAACCACCAGCCGGAGTTCGCAGCCCACTGCGTCACGCCTGCCGCAGACCAAGCGGTGGTGGATGCGGCGGCTGCCATGGCGTGGACAGCGCTGGATATGACGGCTCACTCTGAGATTAGGCAGCGCCTGATGCGGGGGTGACGCGAAGCGTAAAAAGACCGCCTGCGCGAGGCCATTACCGTTGACATCCCAGGGGCCGACGCCTACAATCCGAGTAGTGATTTGTTCAAGAAATTGAGAGGCGGTTGCAGCGTTTATGCTACGGATCCGGTTGCGTCGAGTAGGAA
>CAUZHS010000004.1:0-51782 GCA_963579845.1 Dehalococcoidia bacterium
TGGAGATTGGCGACGAGTCGAACGCGGAAGCCTACCTAGAGCAACAGCGAGCCAACAATGAGCGCATCATGGGCTTTGGCCACGCTGTCTACAAGGTGGAGGACCCCCGGGCCCGCCACCTTCGCGAGGGGTCAAAACGCCTCGGGGAGAAGATGGGCCAACCGCAGTGGTTCAGGATTCTGAGCAAGGTTGAGGAACTCATGGCCCCCTATGCGGAACGGGGCATTTGTGTGAACGTGGACTTTTGGGCAGGGTCGGCCTATTTCCTTATGGATATTCCCGAAGACCTGTTTGTGCCTATTTTCGCTATCGCCCGAGTCCCGGGCTACGTGGTACAGGTCTTGGAGCAGCAGAAGACCAGTAGCATTATTCGTCCGCTACTCCAGTATGTTGGACCTGAGGACTTGGAATACATCCCCATCGAAAAAAGAGGGTAGGCCGGTCGAAATCTGACGCAAGGAGCGAATAGTAAACGATGCAGAGCGTGGACCTTATCAATGGCGCGAGTTCGGAAAACGACTGCAGTCACTACTGGGTAATTGAAAGTCCCAGCGGCCCGACAAGTGAAGGTTGGTGCAAAGCATGCGGAGAAGTCCGCGAGTTTAAAAATTCCATCCAGATCACCAGTTGGGAATCAGACGGTAACCAGGTGAACCGCACCCAGACCTAACTCGCGTAGTCAGGTCTTTATAGTCATTCCCGCTGAAGATGAACGCCCCGCCTAAGCGCGGGGCGTTTTCGTGTCCGGTTGCTGACAAGGTGGACGGCTACCCGGTAAGGTAGGCCGATGATTGCAAATACCCACGGGCCAGAGCAGGAAGTGCGCCAGCGCATTCTCTCCCAGGGCCCCATTACCTTTGCCGAGTTCCACCGGATTGCCCTTTATTGGCCGCGAGGTGGTTACTACAACGGCGCTGGACCCTTTGGCGCCGCGGGCGACTTTTACACAGCGCCTTTGGCGCATCCTGCTTTCGGTGCGCTTCTCATGGTGCAGCTTCGACATATGTGGCAGATATTGGGCGAGCCGAACCCCTTCTGGATTATCGAGCCCGGTGCCGGGGTGGGCCGCATGGCTGAGGATATTTTGCGTGCAGCTGAGGCCTTCGCACCAGAAATGTACGAAACTCTTCGGTACGTTGCCATCGAACCTCATCCTGCGAGCTGCGCACCCGGTCCTCTCCAGTGGCTGCGGTCTGCCGGCCTTCCGCTCCGGGGCGTCCGAGGTTGCATTCTGGCAAACGAGTTGCTGGACGCCTTCCCTGTGCACCGCGTGCACATGCGGAACGGTGAACTCAGGGAGATTTTCGTCACCCTCGACGAGGCGGGGACACTGGTCGAACTGGATGGAGAGCCGTCCACTCCGGCCTTGGCCGAGCGATTTGAAGCGCTGAATATTACGCTGCCGAACGACTACCGGACAGAGGTTAATTTGGAATTGCGGCCATGGCTTGAGGCTGCTGCCGCCGCGCTGGGAAGCGGCTATTTGCTCCTTTTTGATTATGGCCACGAAGCGCGTGATTTCTACGGTGCGGCGCGGGCTAGTGGGACACTTCGCTGCTATTACCGCCATACGCTGAATGCCAACCCCCTGCGGCATGTCGGCAAGCAGGATATCAGCGTTCATGTCGAATTTAGCTCCGTACGCAATATTGCGGTCTCTCTGGGCCTCGTGGAGATGGGCTTCGCTTTGCAGGCGGAATTCCTGGCCAATCTTGGGTTGGATGACTTTCGCAAAGATATCGAACAGCGAAGGGGTTTGCCGAGTCAGGTGCGGGATGCGAACCTCTGGGCGATGGATACCTTGGTTCGCGAAGACGGCATGGGTTCCTTCAAGGTCGCGGCCTTTGGGAAGTCCGTTCCCCAGCATCCTCTCCAAGGGTTTTCCCCAGGGCTGAAATCTCAAGAGCGCGTCGCTGCGCCCCTGACCACACCTGCGCACATGCCTGCGCCCGATTTTGGCCCAAGCGAAATGGAACTACCATCGTGGGAGGAGCTTCTGCGCTAGGGACTATTCAGATCTACCTTCGCCTTGTAAGACACTAAGCGTGGAGCGCAGTTGCTATAGAAAAGGGACCGTTCCATTGGAACAGTCCCTTTTCTATAGGTATCTTTGTTAGTTAGCCTTGGAGCTTTTCGAGCTCTCCGAGAATAACGGTGGCATCGGGGAGGGTGCCCGGCTCGTAGATCTCCTTCCAGCGGATCGTGCCTTCTTTGTCGATGATGAACACCGAACGCCGTCCAACGCCGGAATCCTCGTTGTAAATGCCGTAGCTCCGGAGGGTGTCCTTGGGATGAAAGTCGGAGAGCAGGGGATGGGAAACACCGCCCAAGCCAGTGGCGAAGGCCCGGAGTGACGGTGAGCTGTCTGCGCTTAGGCCCAGAACCTGGGCCCCCTTCTCCTCGTATTGCCGGGTTGCCCGGCTAAATGAGGAGGTTTGGTTCGCTCAGCCGCCGGTGAAGGCGGAGGGAAAAACGTGAAGTACCACCCACTTCTCTCCCTTGAATTGGCTCAAGCTGATTTCTTCTCGATTGTGGTCCATTAGTTTGAAATCGGGTGCAGATTGGCCTATGTCAACCATAATAATCCTTTGCGGGGGCGAGGTTATTCAAGAGCATATGCCACAGCAGGGGTTACGTAAAGAGAAGGCTTGGTGTCGTTTAGGAGTGGCGCCAGCGGAGGTTAGGCTGGCGCGCGGCCTTGGCTTCGTCGAGACGCGCCACCGGCGTGCTGTGGGGTGCGCTCTGGACTAGTTCCGGTTCGTGGGCCGCTTCATCGTTGATACGCTGGAGGGCGTTGATGAAGGCGTCCAGAGTCTCTTTCGATTCGGTCTCCGTGGGTTCAATCATCAGCGCCTCTGGCACCACCAGGGGAAAGTACATGGTTGGCGCATGAAACCCGAAGTCCAACAGGCGCTTTGCGATGTCCAAGGCGCGGATGCCCGGATGCTCTCGAAGGGTTGAGAAGATGACTTCGTGCATGCAGATCCGGTCGTATGGAAGCGCAAAGAGGTGCTGGAGCTTGACCCGTAGGTAGTTGGCGTTCAGGTTGGCGTTGGCGCTGATATCACGCATGCCCTGGGCGCCGAGAAGGGTGATGTAGGTGAAGGCCCTGACGAGCATCCCGAAGCTGCCGTAAAAGCCACCGATGCGTCCGATGCTTTCACTTGCCCTAGCTAGTTGGTAATCGCCGTCGCTGGTCATGCTCACCATAGGGTCAGGCAGGTAGGGCGCCAGCGTTTCATTGGCGCAGACAGGCCCCGCACCCGGACCGCCTCCTCCGTGGGGTGTGCTGAAGGTCTTGTGCAAGTTGAGATGCACCACGTCGAAGCCAAGCTTGCCCAGTTTCACTCTGCCCAGGAGCGCGTTCATATTCGCTCCGTCACCGTACACCAGCCCGCCCGCCTCATGGACGATGCGGCACATCTCCACGACGTTGGTATCGAATAGGCCCAGGGTTGTGGGCAGCGTGAACATTATGCCCGCTAAGTCGGCGGTTGCCTCGCGGCGCAGCACGTCCAAATCAGTGTTGCCGTGCTCGTCGGAAGGGATGGATACCACGTGGTAGCCTCCCATGGCGGCGGAGGCGGGGTTGGTGCCATGGGCCGTATCGGGAACCAGCATCTTCGTCCGGTGTCCCTGTTTCTTGGATTGGTGGAAGCCCCGGATCATCAGGATGCCGGTCAGCTCTCCGTGAGCTCCGGCCAGGGGTGCGAGGCTGGCGCTATCCATGCCGGTGATCTCGTTTAGGTAGCCCTGAAGCCGGTACATCAGCTCCAGCGCTCCCTGAATTTGGCTGGTGCTCTGACGGGGATGGAGCTGGGCGAAGCCAGGGAGCGCCGCCGTTTGCTCGTTCAGCCGGGGATTGTACTTCATGCTGCAGCTTCCCAGCGGGTAGAAATTGGTATCTATCGAGAAGTTGAGCTGGCTCAGGTTGGAGAAGTAGCGGACAACCTCGCCTTCTGTGACCTCTGGTAGCTCCAAGTCGTCCCTGAGCAGCTCCTCCGGTGGCATCGCCTGTTCGGGAACATCGGATGAGGGGAGCGAGACGCCGGTTCGGCCGGGAACGCTCCGATCCATCAGCAGGCGGCGCTGGTACTCCTGGTCGCTAACGGAGAGGGTTGGAGTCCGCATGGCTAGGCCACCTCTCGGAGCGCCGTTACTAGCGCATCGATCTCTTGGCGGCTGTTGAGCTCCGTCACGCAGAGCAGAAGGCCGTTGGGCACGAGGTCACTGATGTCCAGTCCGCTGATAATGCCCCTTGCCCCAAGCGCTCGGCTTATCTCTTCGGGCGGCCTGGGGCAACTGACGACGAACTCCTGGAAGAAGATTCCCTGCAAGGGTAGGCCGTAGCCGGAGAGGTGGCCAATTTCCGCGGCAGCGTAGTGGGCCTTCTGGTAACAGAGCTCGGCGACGTGGCGCAGTCCATGCTTGCCCATGCAGGCGGCGTAGATGGTGGCCATGAGCCCGATGAGGGCGGTACTGGTGCAGATGTTGGAGGTGGCGCGCTCGCGCCGGATGTGTTGCTCGCGGGTTTGGAGGGTCAACACGTAGCCGGTTCGGCCATCGGAGTCGGAGGTCTTGCCTACGATGCGTCCGGGCACTTGGCGTAGGTATTCTTGCTTACAGGCGAACAGGCCTACGTAAGGCCCGCCAAAGCTGGGCGGAATGCCCAGGGCCTGGCCCTCGGCGGTGGCGATGTCTACCCCGGAGGCGCCCGGAGACGTAAAGAGGGCCATTGCCACCGGATCCACCGATGCGCAGAGCAGTGCGCCCTGTCCGTGGGCGGTCTGAGCCAGGGTATCGAGATGTTCCATGTAGCCGTAGAAGTTGGGGTGCTGGACTAATACGCACGCCGTTCCGGGCTGAAGTTCTCGCACGTCCGGCTCTACGGTGTATATTTCGATACCCTGGGCGGCGGTGTAGGTCTGGACGACTTCGGCGTAGTTGGGCGCCACGGTAGTGAGGATAGCCACGCGTTGGCGCTGGGTTACCCGGCATGCCATGAGCGCGGCCTCTGCCATGCTGGTGGCGCCGTCGTACATACCAGCGTTGGCTACCTCCATACCCAGGAGTTGGGCCGACATGGTCTGGAACTCATAGGCAGCTTGTAGCGTACCTTGGGCTACCTCAGCTTGATAGGGCGTGTAGGAGGTCAGAAACTCTCCCCGGCTGGCCAGTGCGTTCACCACGGCTGGAGAGAAGTGGCGGTAAACTCCCGCGCCCAGAAAGGAGGCGTGCCGGCCTAGGTGAAGATTTTTGTCCGCAAGACGCTCCATTTCCTGCTGCAACTCCATTTCCGAGAGGGGAGGCGGCAGGCGGAGAACCGGGTCGCGGAATGCTTCAGGAATATCGGTGAAGAGCTCGTCCGTCGATGTTATACCTACCGCTTGGAGCATGGCCGTGCGGTCTTCTTCGGTATTGGGGATGTACGGAGAACTAAAGGTTTGCTGTGCCATATTCACCACGATGCGCTTAAAGCGCGTTGGATCGATTCCCGGTCCAGATTTAGGGGCAGGAACGAGTCTTAGGTCTAGGTGGAGGCGTCGTATTGAGAGGCGTCCAACAGCGAGTCGAGCTCCGTTGCGTCGGCCAACTTCACGCGGAGGAGCCATCCTTTGTCGTAGGGGTCGGTGTTCAACAGTTCAGGCTCGCCGCCCACCGCCTCATTGATTTCCACTACCTCGCCGGTCACGGGAGAGAAGAGATCTGATACCGCCTTGACCGACTCCACCTCGCCCATCTGTTTGTACTGCTCTATCGTGGCCCCTAGCTTCGGCAGCTCCACGTAGACCACGTCGCCCAACTGGTCTTGGGCAAAATGGCTGATGCCCACCCGGGCTGTGCCGTCAGGCTGGAGTAGCACCCATTCGTGTTCTTTGGAATATTTGCGGTCGTTCGGTGTTTCCATGGTTACCTCGGCCGTGCGTAGAAGGGCAGGGGAACGGTGACCACATTGGTCAGCTTTCCGCGGATGTCCACGCGCAGGCTCGTGCCTGGGGAAGCGAGCCGCGACGGAACATAGCCGAGGCCAATATTCCTGTCAAGCGTTGGGGAGTAGCCTCCGCTGGTCACCCCTCCCACGGCCTTTCCATCGGCCAGCAGCGTGGCGTGGGGTCGGGGAATCGGTCCTCTCCCCACTGTCTCGAATCCTGTTAACCGCCGCTCCGTCCCATGCTCTCGTGCTTGACGGATGGGCCCCGCGCCGCAGAACTCCCGCTCCGTCTTCACGAAGCGCTCTAGCCCTGCTTCGATGGGGCCGGTGGTGAGATCGATGTCGGAGCCGTGAAGGGGGAGGCCCGCCTCCAGCCGCAGGGTGTCCCGTGCGCCTAGGCCACAGGGTATCGCACCGTGCTCCACGAGCAGATCCCATACGCGCTGGGCAGCTTCTGCCAGCGGCATGACCTCGACACCGTCCTCGCCGGTATAGCCGGTGCGGGCCATGAATGCGGATTGACCGTTGTCCGTGAAGGCCGCCTGTGTGGACCGGAATAGCCGCACCGTCGACGGGTCGAAGTCGGTCAGGTGGGTGATGATGCTCAAGGCCTGGGGCCCCTGGAGGGCGAGCATTGCCGTTTTAGCGGTATCATCCCGAATCAGAGCATCGGGGAACCGCTCGGCCCGCCAGCGCTCCAGCCATGCGAGGACCGCGGCTGTATTCCCGGCGTTGGCCACCAGCAGATAGCGTTCCTCCCCCAGCCGGTAGACGATGCCATCGTCGATGATCCCCCCCTCTTCGTTGCAGAGGAGCCCGTAGCGGGCGCGGTTGACGGGCATCTCAGGGCCAATGTCGGCGGTATGCACCCAGTCAACGAGATGTCGAGCCCCGGGCCCCTCGATGACGATGCGGCCCATGTGGGAGACGTCGAAGATTCCTGCGCCGGTGCGAACGGTCCGGACCTCGGCAAGGATACCCTGATACTGAATGGGCATCTCCCATCCGGCGAAGGGCACGAGGCGGGCGTGTATCCCGACGTGACTCTCGTAAAGAGGCGTATGGCGGAGTGCGGTGGTCAAAGGAGGCACCTCATGTGATGACTTATGGGGGATGTGTGCTATACCTTGGCCGCCTGGCGCAGCTCCCGAGCCGCCTCCACCATGTGGGCCAGCGATTCCTCCACCTCCGGCCAGTTCCGCGTCTTCAGGCCGCAGTCGGGGTTCACCCAGAGCTGGTCTGGCGAGAGCACATGCATGGCCTTTGCCAGCAACCCTTTCATCTCCTGGGTCGCGGCCACCCGAGGCGAGTGGATGTCGTACACGCCGGGGCCGATTTCGTTGGGGTATTTGTACTGGACAAAGGCCTCGAGAAGTTCCATACGGCTTCGCGAGGACTCGATGGAAATGACATCCGCATCCATCGCTCCGATGGATGCGATCATATCGTTGAACTCGGAGTAGCACATGTGGGTGTGAATCTGGGTTGTATCAGTCACGCCGGAGGAGGTTAGCCGGAAGCTTTCCACCGCCCATTTGAGGTAGACGGCCCAGTCCTCTCGTCGCAAAGGAAGTCCTTCTCGGATGGCCGGCTCGTCGATCTGGATAACCCGGATACCCGCGGCCTCCAGGTCGACCACTTCGTCACGGATGGCTAGGGCAAGCTGGTAGCAGGTGTCACTCCGGGGCTGGTCATCGCGGACGAACGACCACTGGAGCATTGTCACAGGTCCGGTGAGCATGCCCTTGAGGGGCCGGTCGGTGAGTGATTGGGCGTAGGTGGCCCACTCCACCGTCATCGGTGTAGGCCGATTCACGTCACCGAAGATGATGGGCGGCTTCACCGCCCGCGAGCCGTAGCTCTGTACCCAGCCGTTCTTGGTCGAAACGTACCCCTCCATCTGCTCTCCGAAGTACTCGACCATGTCGTTGCGTTCCGGCTCGCCATGCACCAGCACGTCCAGGCCTACCTGCTCCTGGAAGCGAACCACTCGGGCAATCTCTTCTCGGAGGAACTGCTGGTACTGCTCTGGTGTGACCTCCTTGCGCCTGAATGAGGCGCGTGCCTTGCGGATCTCCGTGGTCTGGGGGAAGGAGCCGATGGTGGTGGTGGGAAATGCGGGGAGATGCAGCGCCTGCTGTTGCAGTTGGCGGCGCGAGTGGAAGGCGCTCTTGCGGCGCAGCATGGAATCGTCAACCGCTGCGAGCCGTTCCTTGACCTTGGGGTTGTGGATGCGCGGCGAGGTTCGACGGCTCTCCATGGCCTTGGTGTTCTTGGCGAGCGCCGCCTGCACGCTGGCGCGGCCAGCATTCACGGCGCTGCTGAGGGTCGCGATTTCACTTACCTTCTGACGAGCGAAGGCCATCCAAGAGCGCATCTCCGCGTCTAGCGTGGTCTCTTCAATAGCTAAATCCACGGGGCTGTGGAGCAGCGAGCAGGACGGGGCGATGAGCACCCGGTCCGTTCCCAAGGCAGCGATGGCCGTCTCCACGGTGGCCAGCGCACCGTCAAGGTTGGTCTTCCAGATGTTGCGGCCATCCACCACGCCTAGGGAGAGGGCCATGCCGGAGGATAGCTTGGTCAGCAGCTGCTCCAACTGTCCGGCCCCGCGCACCAGGTCTACGTGCAGCCCTGCCACAGGCAGCGCCAGTGCCGTGTCTCGGTTCTCGCGCAGGTCGCCGAAGTAGGTCGCCAGGAGCAGCTTGAGCGAGGGCGCTGCTGCCGCAAGTTTGGCGTACGCTGGGCCGAAGACGCGGCGTTCCTCATCGCTCAGCGTCATCGCCAGCATCGGCTCGTCAATCTGCACCCAATCCGCACCGGCTGCGGCCAATTGCTGGAGAACCTCTTCGTAGACCGGTAGGAGACGCTCTAAGAGAGGAAGGGTACTGGAATGGCCGTCCGTCGACTTTGCTAGCAGCAGGTAGGTTACCGGGCCGACCAGCACCGGACGAGTGTGGACGCCCAGGGCCTTGGCCTCAAGGAATTCGTCGATGGGTTTTGTGGAGGAGAGCGCAAAGATCTGGTCCGGTTCCAACTCCGGCACGATATAGTGGTAGTTGGTGTCGAACCACTTGGTCATCTCCATTGCAGGGACGCTGGTGTTGCCCCTGGCCATGGCGAAGTAGGTGGCAGAGTTTAGCATGCCACCGGAGTGCTCGTAGCGGGCCGGTACGGCGCCTACAAGGGCTGTGGTATCCAGTATCTGGTCGTAGAAGGAGAAGTCGTTGGACGGGATGTGCTGGATGCCTGCTGCCTGGGCGAACAGCCAGTTTTCACGCCGGATTTCTGACGCCGTCTGCTGAAGCGCTGCCTCGTCGAGCTTGCCGGCCCAAAAGGCCTCAACGGCACGCTTCAGTTCGCGGTTGGCACCGATTCGAGGGAATCCAAGGTTGGTTGCAATGGCCATCTGTACGCTCCCTGTACGCTCCTGATGATGTAGGCTCTTTATGATACATGCCAGACGGTGCGCTTCCTACCCTGGTGGTTTGTGATGCTTCAGCCCAGCACGGTTAATCCCTCCGGCAGCGGGCCGCGCTCATGTTTCGGCCATGGCGAGGACGGAGCCTTTTCCCGACCGTACGGCAAGCTCCACGTCCAGGTGCAGCGTTGCGGCCAGGGTGGAGTGAGGCGGATGGATGTTAGTGCCCGCTGCCTGGGCGATGCCCAAGTAGGGTATGACTGGTCATCTCAAAGACGTGAGTGCGCAGATAAGCGCTGAGCCGTATAGCACCCCCTGGGTCGGCACGAGGTAGTTGTCCGAGAAAGTCCCCACCAGTTTCGACACGCGGTCGGCTGTTGCAGCGATTGCCGCTGCGCCTAGGGTTCGGGGCAGTCGTTGGGCGCGAATCCCGCGGTGGCAATCGCTGCATGGCCGGTGGGGTTGCTGAGTGCCGCTAGGTAGTATTCGGTGGAGCCTTCGATGTCCACCTGCGTGGCCGGGCTGGCGGTAAACCGCTCCACCGTCCACAGGGCCCCGCTTGCGTGGGCTCTCAGTTCCCGGATGGTCCGCACGCGTAGGCCAGGGCCCTCCCACTGTTCAACTCCGAGCTGGCCCCCGCCTCCACCAAGAACGGGGACGCCTCTGCGAAAGCCTCTCGAGTGTCATGAAGCATGGATGGTTCCTTGGGATAGAGCGATAAAGGGACGGGATTGGATTTTATCCTGGCCCCCATCTGCTGCAAGGCCAAACATGTAGATGCTAAACTGTTAGGTAGTATCATGCCTAGCACACCACGTAATTACTGGATGGTTGTGGTCAGCCCGGAGTACTTCGAAGCCTCTCGCAGCCGCAACTTCGATGTTCTCGGCATGGGCAAGGCGCAAAAGAAGCGAGTTCAGCGAATGGAAGTGGGTGACCGCGTCCTCTTCTACGTTAGCGTCGAGCGCCTGTTTACCGCCACCGCCACGATAAACTCGACCTATTTCGAGGACCACGAGCCCGTTTGGCCCGCCTCCAATCTGCATGAAGACTACCCTTGGCGAGTGAAGCTTAGGCCGAGTGTCGTGCCCAAGGAGAACGAGTACATCGATGCCCGGCTAATTGCGCCACGGATGCAATATGTACGCAAGTGGACTCCGGAGGACTGGCCCATGGCATTCTTTGATCCGTTACATCTGGTCCCTAAGCTGGACTTCGCGATGCTGGAGGACGAGATGCGGAAGCATCGCCGTAACCCAGCGATGAAGGTGGAGCTCGACCCGGATAGCAATTGTGCCCTCGATAGACTTCCTGCCGTTCCGTGAGGTTTTCTTAAGTGAGCGTTTCCATTGATCTCTCTGGTAAAGCCGCCATTGTTTTTGGCGTCGCCAATCACCGCAGCATCGCCTGGGGAATTGCCCAACAGCTGCATGAAGCCGGAGCCCACCTGACCCTCACTTATCAGAACGAGCGTTTCCAGAAGCCGGTGCGCGAACTGACGGAAAGGTTGGAGCGCGCCAACGCGGTCGAATGCGACGTCATGGACATGGTGCAACTGGAATCGGCTTTCGACACCGCAGCCAGTGCGGCACCCCTGGCCATCGTTGTGCATAGCGTCGCCTTTGCCCAGCGGGACGACCTGGAGGGCGAGTTCTCCAAGACGACCTTGGAGGGGTTTCATACGGCCTTGGGCATCAGTGCGTACTCCTTGGTGCCCATGGTCCGTTTTGCTGCTGAGCGCATGCCCGACGGAGGGAGTGTTATCGCCATGAGTTTTCATGCGTCGGAAAAGGTCTACCCGTCCTACAACGTGATGGGCGTGGCCAAGGCGGCCCTGGAGAACGAGGTGATGCTGCTGGCGGCTGAGTACGGGCCGAGCAACGTCCGGGTTAACGCTATTTCTTCGGGCCCCATCGGCACCCTGGCTGCCCGGGGCATCCGCGGTTTCACCGACATGCAGACCATGGCCGCCGAGCGTGCTCCGCTGAAGCGCAACGTCACACAGGAAGAAGTGGGGAAAGCTGCCCTCTTCCTGTCGAGCAGCCTCGCTTCTGGTGTTACCGGACAAGTACTGTATGTAGACGCCGGGTACAGCATCATGGGCGCCTAGCAACAAAGCTGGTGAAGGGGCCGAAGCGTGACCGAGGTAAATCCCAGCGAGCTAGAGGTGGCATCAGGACAGATTGAACCGGCCTCCCGCTGGCGGCGCTCGCTGGCGGCTTTTGCATACCGCGACTACCGGTTCCTCTGGATGACCTCGCTCTTTTCCAGCGCCGCTCGCACTGTCCAGCAAATTTCCTTGGCTTGGCTGACCTTTGATTTGACGGGCTCGGCTCTGCTCCTAGGCACGGTGCTCTTCATCTATCAGTTTCCGTCGCTCTTTACAGCACCTGTTATCGGAGTCCTTGTCGATCGCCTGGACAGACGACGCATTCTTATCGCTTCTCAATCTGTAATGGCTCTTTTGGCCGTGGCCGTGGCCGTGGACATCCTGCTGGGGTATGTGGAGCCGTGGCATTTGATGGTCTTTGCTTTTGTCAGTGGATTCGAGAGCACCATCATCCACGTGGTGCGTCAGGCCCTGATTCCTCGGATGGTCCCGCCCCATGTGCTGATGAACGCCATTTCGCTACACACTACGGGATTCACGGTAACGCGCATCGGTGCACCATTTATAGGCGGCTTGCTCATCGTCACTCTTGGGGTGGGTGGGAATTTTCTCCTTCAGGCGGTGCTTTTGACTGGAGTGGCGATTGCCGCGTTTCCCATGCGCATCCCGCCTCCCGATGCCGAAACTCTCAGGGCCAATCAGGAGCCATTCATCCGCGCTCTGGCCGAGGGCTTACGGTATATCCTTGGGCACAGTACTCTGCGGACATTGTTCGGTGTCCATTTCCTGGTGATGTTCCTCTCCATGCCGATTACCAATTTCCTGCCCGTATGGGCCGCTGTTGTCTTCGACATGGAGGCCGACGGACTGGGCCTGCTCTACACCACCATGGGTATCGGAGCGCTCATCGGGACGTCTGTGCTGGTTGCGGCAGGCAACGTCCGCCGGAAGGGTCGACTGCTTTTGGTGATGGCCTTCGGTCTGGGAGTGGGATTGTTGGCCCTGGGAGGGTCAGATTGGTTCCTGGCTGCCATCGTTGCCCTGGGGTTCATCGGGATGGTGCAAACAGTCTACTTCGCGGTGAATGCGACCCTGGTGCAAAGCCGCATCCCCGACGGGCTTCAGGGAAGGGTGATGAGCATCTACAACCTGAGCCACGGTATGATTGCCCTGGGGACTCTGGCCCTGGGCGTTCTGGCTGAGATGTGGGATATCCAGGTTGTGGTGATGGTGATGGGCATCGCGGTGATGGGCCTGGTTGCGCTGGCTGTGGTGGTGCTGCCGGGAATCAGGCGGCTCTAGGTCCGTTGCGGCTGGATGGCCTCTAGTGCGGAGAACTCCTCGTCGTAGAGGCGGTAGAGTTCGGTGATTTCCTCTCCTGTGAGCGGCGCAGCCTCGGAGCCTGCCACGTATTCGTGGAGCTGTTCCTGGGTTACGATATTGGGTAGCACCGCGGCGATGGTGGATTCACTGAGACAGAACTGGATAGCCGCCTGGGCCAGGGTTCGGCCCGTGTCTTGGGCAATAAACTTCACCAGATTACGCTTCTGGAAGGCCTGGTCCAGCCATTCCTGCTTGCGGTGGGCCCGGTGGTCTGAGGGGTCAAACTCCACGGTTGCCTGTTTTTCGAACTGGTCGGTCAGAATCTCCGAGGCGTGGGGGACCCGCGCCAAGAGGCCGGTCCCGTGCTCGTGGGCCCTGGGGAAGAAGTAGCGGGAGGGCTGCTGCTCGACGATGCTGTAGATGATCTGCATGCTCGGTAACTTGCGCTCCGCCATGGAGGCATCGGCCTCGGCCCGCCAGCCGATATCGGGGCCCAGTGACGCCCCGTAGTAGCGTATCTTGCCCTCTTTCACCAGCGCGTCCAGGGTCGCGAAGACCTCGTCGTTGTGGATGGTATCGAGTCGAGGGTTGTGGAGTTGGTAGAGGTCGATATAGTCGGTGCCAAGCCGCTTAAGGCTAGCCTCGCAGGCTGCGCGGATGAACTCTGGGTCCCAGCGCTGGGGCCGCTCCTTCTGGTGTCCCTCCCGAGGGGCATCGAGGTCGTAGCCGAATTTGGTTCCGATGATGATCTGCTGCCGCTGATTGCCTAGGGCTTCGCGCAGTATCTCCTCGCCGTAGCCGTTGGCATAGGTGTCCGCCGTATCGAACAGCGTGATGCCAAGCTCATGGGCATCTTGCAGCAGCCGGATAGCGTCGGGTTTTTCCACCTTGCCCCACCAGCCGGTGCTGACGCTCCAGACGCCAAAGGCGACTTCGGACACGGATAGGTCAGTGGGGCCAAGTTTTCGGTACTTCACGGTCGCTCCTCGGGTGCGCTCGTTAGGGGTGTTACAGAAGCATGGGGACGCTTGAGGCCATGGCCCGGTCGATGGCGTTTGCTCTTTCGGCGAAGGTCTCCTCGGAAAGCACCGCGTTCATACTGCCCATCTCCATGGCTTCAGTCAGGTCCAGCCAGGACTTGCAGCCGACGTATTCAGGTCGCATAGGTACGATCACCGGCTTGTTCAGGCGAAACGTTTTGAGCACCATGGCGGTCAAGGTTTGCTGAGGCTTCCAGCGCAGGCGTGCCTTGGCGTAGTCGTCGGACCAGATGTGATGGGGCGAGAGCGCCTGTAATTCGGTGAGCTCCGAGACTGGGAACGCTCTGTGGACCTGGGCGAAATGGGTGAAAATCAGCCAGTCGGGGTCGGCGTGCTCCTGAAGCGCGCCTGCCATGCCCTCGGCGTGTTCGGGCTTGAGCAGGCTCGCCTGCTGGTGTTCGAAGGAGGGAAAGAGAAGGAACTCCTGGTGACGGACCTCGAAGCGGTTGGCATTTTCACGGATGCCTCCCTTGCGGATGAGCAAAAGCTGTTGGCCCGTGTCCAGCGCCTTGATGGCGACGGCCCATTCCTTGAAAGCTGCAGCGCACGATGTGGGTAGCGTTATGGTCTTTTCTCCGTACGCTGTCTGGGAGCCAGCGCATCCTCCTAGAGTAAGGGTGCTGGGTGCACCTTTATATTATAGACGCTGGAGCGGCGGGCTACATGCATGGGTGCCCCTAGCCGGTACACCTTAGGTGCCGGTCGGGAGTGTCAGGCCTTCCAGGCTTATACGGCCCTTGAGCATCCGCAGAGCATTGGAAGTGGTTGCCTGGGCTATATGCTCCACCGTGGTGCCCTGGAGCTCAGCGAGCTTGGCGGCCACCTGAGGCAGGTGCCACGGTTCGGTCCAGCGCTCCCGGTATTTCTTGAAGGGCTGCGGGAAGGAATCGGTCTCCAGCACTATGCGCTCCAGGGGAAGTTGGGCGGCCACGGCTTGAAGTTCCGGCAGCCGGAGCAATGGTTTGGCTAAAGAGATGTTCAAGCCGATGTCTAGGGCGGCTACGGCCTGCTCCAGCGTACCCTGGAAGTAGTGCCATGCTCCGCCTACCTCCTCGGCGTGCTCCTCGCGCAGCAGCCGCAGTGTGTCGTCGGTGGACTCCCGGGCGTGGACCACCAGGGGTAGGCTGTGCTGCAGCGCCAGACGAATCTGCGAGCGAAAGGCGTCTTGCTGCATACGGTGGTCTGGTGAGGAGGGCAGGTAGTCCAATCCCGTCTCGCTCCATACAGCCACCGTGGGATGGCGGGCCATCGCGTCCAGCGCCGAGAACGTGGCGTCGTCCACGGGGCCATCTAGGTCTGCGGGGTGAAGCCCGACCCCGGCATAGAGTATGGGGTGGGTTTCGCTCATATCCAGGGCCTTTTGCGACGAAGCCAAGGTGGTGCCCGCCACGACGATTAACGCGACCCCGGCGGTTTGGGCGCGGCTCAGGACATCGCCCAGCTCCTTGTCATCGAACTGGTCCAAATGGGTGTGGCAGTCCACCAGTGGAGTGGCGGGTGTTATGCGCTGGGTTTTGCCAGATGCGTTCATGGTCGTTATTGTATCTGAACTGCGGCGTGAGGCAGGTCGTGATGTTCTGGACTGATGTCGTCTACGGAGGGTAGCGTGAGGGATGCACAATTATCCGTTGACGCGGATGCAGTTTCCTCTATAGACTACGAGGCGTGATGTACCCTTCCCGAACGGGGCACGCATCTGACCTTGTGAGGAAGCACGAAACGCCTTCTCCAGATATGGTCAAGATGAGGACAAGATTCAGGAGGTAAAGTTTGATGGCAAAACCATTCACGGTAACTGATGCAGACTTTTCAAACCAGGTGCTGGAGGCTGACAAGCCGGTGCTGGTTGACTTTTGGGCCGACTGGTGCGGGCCCTGTAAGATGATCGCGCCGATTGTGGAAGAGCTAGCGGAAGAGTATGACGGTCGGGTTGGCTTCGCCAAGCTGGACGTGGATGCGAACCCCACGATTGCCATGAACTACGGCATTCGCAGCATTCCTACCTTGCTGGTGATGAAGGGTGGAGAGGTGGCCGAGCAGATCGTTGGGGCGGTACCCAAGGCGGTGCTCAAGAAGAAACTGGACAAGGTGTTGGGCGTCTAAAGTCCCTGGCCTTTGTGGGGTTGAGGGAATCTGAATAAAATAGCGGCGTCCCGGTGGTATCGGGGCGCCGTTTCGTTGGATGTGGGAGTGGATGGATTCCGGTGGGTCTCGCGGTCTTCAAAACCGTTGCGGGGGCGGCTTCCCGTTCCCGGGTGGGTTCGACTCCCACGCACTCCCGCCAGTCTATAGACTGGTAAACAGCCTCCTCGGTTAATCACCACCTGTTGACCATTATTCTCCGGGGACTCCATTAGGGACTCCATTTGCCCTGGACCCTTCATGATTCCACCGTTTATTACACGTCCCCCGGGAAGCTATTGATGATGATTGCGTCTGCCCCGAGTGCGAACTGCCGCGCCCTGGCTGCAGTAAAAGTAGTAGTGGTATGGCCTTCAGCTTCATCTCATCCCCGCCATTGACCACGGCTAACCCTGCTCCGATTTCACAAATGTCATCGACAGTGAATTCACGCAATGTCGAGTGTTTGTTTCTGTAAAGCGCTCGCCAAGAAATACATGACCTAGGTGACCCCCGCAATTGGCACAAGCGAGCTCTGTCCGGTGACCATCAGGATCCGGCAACCGGGTTACTGCCTCTGGCACCTCTTTATCGAAGGATGGCCAACCACAATGGGCATTGAACTTGTCAATGGACCTATACAGCTCAGCATCGCATCGCCGACAGACATATGTGCCGATCTCGAAAAAACCGTCGTACTCACCTGAGAATGGGGGTTCGGTCCCCTTATTTTCAATTATGAGCTGCTCTTTTGGAGAAAGCGTATTGTAGTTTGAGTTATCCATGTCTAGGTTTCCTTCCTGAAGGATGTATCCCCGTTGTACCTAATCCCCATGAGACTCCTAGGCGTTAGGTTCTGTTACTGATCGAATATGGCCAATTGTCAACGGCTCGGTATAGTCAACTGTTATTAACCGAATGTTCTGTTCCATACATAGCTGTGCCTAAGGAGTAGTTCTTTAAAGTCGGGATATTAGGGTGTCAATCTGATCCACGCTGTTCATATCCGGCTCCCAAGCTGCAATCCTCCCAGCTTCGTCGATCACCACAGCCGGGCGGCGTCCTTCAACGTTATTAGCAACATATCGTTCGGTAGATGCATCGGACATACCATAGGCGATTCCTACACTTCGATCTGGGTCTAAGAGCACAACAAAAGGTAGTTGTTCCTTTTCGATCCATGCCCGGGCGCTTGCTGCATCCTTATCGTTCATCCCATAGACCACTAGATTCTTGGCAGCCATTTTATCTGCATGCTCACGGTACCCGAGAGCCATGCGGGTTCAGTTGCCGCCACCGGAGCTGGTATAGAAATACAGCAGCACCTTCTTTCCCCGTAGTTCAAGAAGAGAAATGGTGTTTTCGTAGCAATCGCTAAGGGTAAAATCAGGAGCTAGATCCCCTATTTCCAGATTAGCCATACGACCTCCTTATGGTTATGTTGGGATCGGTTGCAATCAGGCAGCACGTCCGGTACTAGTCAAAATGAATTAACCATGCTGCCGGTTACCTGGTGGAGCTGAGGGGGTTCGAACCCCTGACCCGCTGCTTGCATAGCACAGAATCGACTTTCGTTTAGCTTCACATCTCTCGGCTTGTATATCTACGCCAGGCAAATAGTGCAAACAACGGACTCACGACTAAAGCACTGATGAACGACTTATATCTGAAGTGCGGATCCAGCTCAGAGGACTGTCCGAAATAAGTAATTGTTCCGGTCCTTATTTCTGACTCGGTCACGCTAAGGAAGGCTTGGGTATCGGACAGCGCAGCTGGCCACCAAAGCAGCATTCTCGCTACGTAAGAAACTGTTTCCCATTGCGCCGGTGGCGTCTGAATGAGTCCACGCATAAGTAACTCAACGGTGATAACAGTGCCTCCTATTAGCGGTATCCCTATAAGTACTGCCAACGTCAATAAAACAGAAGCGACTGAGCCTCTGAAAATCGATGAGGTAAACAGCATAAGTGCTACATAAAAAAGATTGGAAACCAGGGACAGGAACGTTCCCCACAAGAACCAATTAAGGCTTAGGGTGTCAGATGAATCAAAGATTAGCAGACCGACGATAAGAGTTAGAAAAAATCCCAGAAAGAAAAAAATTGTAGATAATGGGAAATAGACGAGTACCTTCGTGAGAAGAATTTGTTTCATTGAGAATCTAGTTCTGAGGAATATCGATGAATCCTTATTACCATCAAAAGCTAGGGAAGAGACAACAATACCAACAAACAGTAGTGTCCCCACAATCGAGGATATCAGGTATATCTCAAGCGCCTCGGCCAAGGAAAAATGAACATTAGCTCGCTCAATGAATATACCTATAACAAGCGACAATACGCTTGCTAATATGAATGATCCTAATAAGGACCAGCCCCGCCAACTACGGAACAGGTGAATGAGTTCCATTGTCCACAAATTCATTTGGTACTTCTTCCAGGTTGGAGGAGCTCCAGAACCGCATCTTCAAACGACTGTTTTTTAGATTTCCTAATGCCGCTCACAGTACCCTCATACAGAGTCTTTCCGTGGTCTACCACGGTGACCGACTCACAGACAGCTTCAACGTCACTCAAGAGATGGGTTGAAAACAGCACAGTAGATTTGCTTCTTAATCGCAATATGACATCCAATACTTCCCTTCGTCCAATCGGATCAAGTGCCGAACAGGGCTCATCTAAGAGGAGCAGTTGAGGTTCTCCAATCAATGTAGTAGCCAACCCAAGACGCTGTTTCATACCCCTGGAAAAACCTCCAACCCGACGATCGATGGAGTCCCCCAATCCAACTAGCTCAATTACCTGCGTAACTGATTCTTCACTAACTTCTTTTCGGAAGGGATGACGAGCTAAATCCACCATTTCCCGAGCAGTTAGTAGCGGGAAAAAATCAGGGGTGTCTGGCATAAGCATAACTTTGTTAGTTGGGACACCGAATGTGATTTCTCCAGAAGTTTTCCTTCTGAGTCCTGAGATTATTGAAAGAATTGTAGTTTTACCTGAACCATTCGGGCCAACAAGCCCATGTATGATTCCTTCGTTAAGCGTTAAATTAAGCCCAGCTAAAGCGGTTAACTTGCCGTACCGCTTCGTTAAATCCGAGATTTCGACTACTGCTGTTCCCATAAAAGTACCTCCAGGTACGCCGCCGCAAGGACATGTTACGATTAACTTCTTTGAGGTCGTGGTTCTTCTCCGGTGTCCCGCCTCGTTACAGTCCAGCTACCTTACGTGGAAGAGATATGAGCTTAAGCTTCATGAGTGAACTCCTGACCCCCTGCTTGCAATGTCCCGTTCGTATTGAGGATTCTAGATAGTTACGGGTAGCGTGGCGAATCAGGTAATGGAGTAACCGATGCAGAGCTTAATGCGAGTCGATAGGAATCTTGTGGTTCTGCTCGGACTGCTGGTGCTGTCCCCATTTGTGATTGCAGCCTGTAGTTTAGCACCGGGGGCACCTACACCCGATCTCCTGGCGACTGTGGATGCACGCGCTGCAGAAGAATTACAGTTGCAGGCGGAGGTCGACGCTGCGGTCGCTAAAGCCTTACAGGCTGCGGTAACACCGACGCCTGTGCCCACCGCCACCGCCACCGCCACCGCCACCGCCACCGCCACCGCCACCGCCACCGCCACCGCAACACCTAGCATCAACTATCTGGAACGCGGATGGCAATATTCCGAAACTGAACAGTGGGAGAAAGCAATCGAGGCCTGCACCAAAGCTATGGAATCCCAACTAAGCGATCCAGAATCGTATGTGTGCCGAGCTATGGCGTATTCGGAACTATATAAATACCAAGATGCTCTAGATGACATGAATATTGCTATAAACCTTCCCCGCATCATCCCCAATACACCTATAAGTTCGAATGATCCCGAGTCGGTTGAAATCATCTACCGTAAAGGTATGTTCACCGTCATTAGCTGGCTGTCGTTTGAATTAGGCTTACTTGATGATGCAATCCTCAACATTGATCACTATATGGATGTTGAAAAAAATCTAACACCGGTTTCCGAAGTCGCAAGATATTCTGAGACGCAACAATCCATTCAGTGGCTAATAGAGGGGAATGGGTATTTAGCTTCCGGGCTATATGCAAAAGCCATCGAAAGTTTCACCGCATTTATTGATTGTTCCTGGAATGGACACCCAACGGAGTACATTTTGGACCGGATATTCCCTAAAGGGTGTGGTGAGGGCCGCTATCCCCACAATATGTTTCTCAATGTGACGGAAGCCGACCCACAGGGATCACACCCGGTTGGTTATTTCCTAAGGGGAATCGCCTTAGGAAGGTCAGGGGAATTTGAGACAGCCATCGCTGATTTCAAACAAGTCATCGAATTGGATCCAAACAATTCTCTAGGATACTCACGGAAAGCCTACGAACAAAAAGGGATCGCTTACGGTCGTCTAGGCGAGACCGAACGCGCGATCCGGGACTTTGATGAAGCAATCCATCTCGACCCGGAACACGCGGGTACCTATGCCAACAGGGGGTTCGCGTACTACAAGCTTGCCCAGTATGAGCGAGCTATCCAAGACTATGATGAGGCCATACGCCTTAACCGGGAGTTCGCCTACGCCTACTATCACAGAGGGGTGGCGTACCAGGCCATAGGGCTCTCTGAGGCAGCAGCCCACGACTTCGCAAAGGCCGAGGCGCTTCGTAATTGAGCCCGCAGGCCAGCAAGGTCACGGTCTCCGACTTCAAGGCATCGCCCAAGTAGCCATCCGCTGTGAGGGTTTGGGTCTGTGGGCGGATGCTGTCGGATGCCTGGGGCTATAAAGGACCTTTGATTCCTTCCACTATGGCTGCAATTATGCTTCCTTTGGCTTTTTGCTGGTTGATCAGCAAATAGCCGAATACGCTGTCATACAAGGTGCCTGGGTCTAGAGGCTGTGAGAGCGACTTTCCTTGAGAGCCACTTCTTTTACCAGAGACACCCTACTCGAGACTCCCTGGCCGTCTCCTCAAGCGCCACAAGCTCTTGAAGATGCTGGCCATCGCGTGTCCAGGCAAAGGCTAGCCCTTTTCTGATCAACTCGGCATCGATACTGTCGCCGTTCTCGCGATAGAGATAGGCCAGCCGGCGATCGAAATTGTCAATGAGTCGCGGTCCATCCTCGGTCCGCACTCGATCTCCGGCCAGCCGCCTTAATTCGGCAGTTGCTTCTTCCGAGCAACGTTCTCCTGCTTCGGTAGCATTTATACCGAATAGGCGTACACGCAGACCACCGGAAATAACAAGCGTATCGCCGTCGATAACACGAGTGACCGCTATTGATGGGCAATCAGGACAGCTGAGGCCACGGGCCAGGAGATTAGGATCCTCGTTGAAGTAGCCGAAAAGCAAAGACCCGAACGGCACCACTGCCAACGCAGCCAGCACCTTCAAGGCCAAGCCCACGCGATGAGCCGCGCTCCCGAGCGATTCGGCTCGGATGAGCCAGTTCGCTGCAGCATACCAGGCCCCAAGCAATACCACCGATCCGAGCCCGAACTCAATTAGCAATGGGGTGTCATAGGCCAATCGCAAGTAGCAAATGAAGAGAGCAGCAATCCCTACAGAGGCGATGACTGCTAAGAGGAACCGAGTCTGGAGCCAGAACATGGAGGGAGTGTAGCAGAGCCCAAAATTGTAACGTTGATCTAGCAACCTAGTCGGAAGATCGCTACTTTGTTTGTTAAGGGCACCATCTGACGACACTCCGTGCTGATCACCCTCGGAGGAGGCGCTGCGACTACGGTAGTTCGCTGGCCGGTGGGCCAGTTTGGATGACAGTTACTAGAGATAAGGCCAGTGTGAGGTAGGGATGGGAGATGAGCCCCCCGTCGCGGCTAATCCCCCACGGGACTCCTAGCCGGTACAGAGCGCTTGTCTCTGACGGCATCACGAATAGACATTTCTACTCAATGAATACTTTACTAAAGGCAACAGCGAATATTCCGGCTTCACTGTTTACGGATGGTTGAGTACTGGATCGCCTTTTTAAAGGGGTGTTTTCTGCGCGGCGGAGAGGTAACGCCGTCGGCCTAGCTGTAGCATCTCCGCAGGACGATGCCAGCCACTATATTCCTCCGCAAGTTCAGTGTGCTCCAGATTTTTTTGCGGGAGCAGCTTTTATTGTATCAAGTTTGGCCTGTGCTTCGGCCTGAGTTAACTTGCCGGATGTGACCATGGAATCGAGTTTAGATTCAATAAGTAGAAACGGAAGGCGCTTGCCATTGTGACCGTGTTTGGTGCGATGCTTCTTGGGCGGCGAGACCGAGATTGCAGCGAGTTTCGCATCCGCTTCCGCTCGTGTGAGTTCTCCGGTCGCGACAAGGCCATCTAACTTCACCCCGGCAGCATCCGTTTTCTTCTCGAGTACTGTTTCACGTAGGTCGCGCTTGGCTTGCGTTATAGCTTCGGCAACGACCTCGTGATCTAGGCCAAGGATATCGGCCACACGAGTAGCAAGGGCATTGGGCCCATCCTTACTGTCGGTCGCGTGTGCGGAAATCGTAGAAATTAAAGCAAGGCCGGCGACCAGTACAACGAGCAGAATTCCCCACTGCTTCTTCATTGGTTCGTTACCTCCCATAACCGATTTTCGAAAATTAGTGTCGCCTTATTGTAACTCTTGCTAGCATACGAACTTCGTCAAGTCTCCCGGTCGATACGAATTCATGATAGCACCTGCCTGCCAATCAGCCTTACTGAACTGATCCCATTAGAGCGATACCAATAAGACTTTCTAGGGAGTGCTTCATGAAGGCTTAGGTTCTGGGTCTGGAGCCAACGTTGGTCGTCAGGGCTGAATCCCAGTGCAGGCTGCTGAGGTACTAGCCGTATTTGCCTGCGTTCCATCGCTTCCTCCGGTTATTAACCTGCGAATTGGTTCGCATCCACTCAGGGGTAAATTCGCTGAATGCTTGATTCGAAAGGTGTTACCCTTTGGGTTTTGATTTCGTTGTAGCAGGGTTTTCCCGTCTTCAACATATCTCGATGCGACAGGGCATAAAAGGTAAGTTGGGAAGCGGTCAAGTGGCTCGCGTTAAGAAAATAAGGATGGCGAGGTAACTTCCGGTTATGGCTTTCATCAGTATGCAAGGAATATCCCTTTCCTTCACTGGCATCCCACTTTTTGATGGGGTTAACTTAACTATTGAGCGAGGAGAGAAGGTTGGCCTGGTAGGCAGGAACGGGTCGGGGAAATCAACGCTGCTGCGGCTGATAGAGGGAAGCACCAAACCAGACTCCGGAGCTGTAGCCCTCCAAAAGGGCATAATCACCGCCTATCTTTCACAAGAGGTGCCGCAAGAGTTACCCGGAACCGTGTTTGATGTAGTGGCCAGCGGGAGCAGAGAATACGTTGAACTGGTCAGACGGAATCCACGCGAAGGCGCCAGGTTGCTTGAGGAAGGCACGCCGCCTCTCCACGAAGGATCGGGCCATATCCACCATAACTTAGAGACGGAAGATCTGTTGGATAAGAGGGCACAGGTCAACAAAAGCCTTTCGCAACTTGGGTTGGATGCTGGTTGCGCTTTCAGTTCTCTATCCGCCGGCCTAAAACGGCGAGTGCTCTTGAAGAGGGCACTCGTTGGTGAGCCGGATATCCTCCTCCTTGATGAACCAACTAATCATATGGATATTGATTCAATTAAGGAATTGGAACAGCTGATAGTTCGGTTTACGGGTGCCTTGATCTTCGTTACCCACGACCGGATGTTCTTGCAGAGAATCGCTACCCGGGTAGTGGAAATTGATCGAGGCCGGCTGTTTGATCAGACCTGCGACTATGAGACATTCCTGGAACGGCGAAGCGCCGACCGCGAGGCAGAAGAGACGAGGAATGCTCTGTTCGATAAGAAGCTGCAACAGGAAGAGCACTGGATTCGGGGAGGGATCAAGGCGAGGCGGACGCGCAACGAGGGCCGCGTGAGGGAACTGGGGAAAATGCGCGAGGTGCGCAGGTCCAGACGGGACCAGCCCGGGAAAGTGAAGATGGAAGCGCAGGAGGCCGAGCGTTCCGGAACCTTGGTGGCCAAGGCTGACAATATCGGTTTCAACTATGGGGATACGCAGGTAATCTCAAAATTCTCCACCGCAATTCTGAAGGGCGATAGGATTGGAATTCTAGGCCCCAACGGCAGCGGCAAGACCACTCTCTTGCGCCTTCTTCTTGGCATGCTCAGTCCCGTTACTGGAACAATCCGCCTCGGCGCTAACTTGAAAATCAGCTACTCTGACCAACTCCTTGACCAGTTGGACGAAACCAAGACGTCCATAGAAAACGTTGGCGACGGCAGTGACACAGTTACCGTTGACGGGAAAAACCGCCACATCCTTGGCTATCTTCAAGATTTTCTGTTTTCTCCAGATCAAGCTCGCTCCCTTGTTTCTGTTCTTTCCGGGGGAGAGCGCAAGCGCCTAATGCTCGCCCGTCTCTTCACGCTGCCCTCCAATCTCCTGGTGCTGGATGAACCCACGAACGACCTAGATATCGAGACCCTCGACCTCCTTGAAGACCTTTTGATGAACTACACAGGAACGATTCTCCTCGTCAGTCACGACAGGACCTTCATTAACAACGTCGTGACGAGCACCATCGTTTTTGAAGGCGGCTCCGTCGTGAAGGAGTATGTGGGCGGCTATGATGACTGGTTGCGTCAGCGCCCTGAGGTAGCAAAACCGAATAGGGCATTTGCGAGCAGTCAAAGCGCCCCACCGGCTCAGGCACCCAAGACGAGATTGAAATTAAAGTCCAGCCAGAAAAAGGAACTGGATGCACTTCCCCAGACTATCGAGTGCCTCGAAAGGGAACAGCAGCAGTTGGCCCAGACCACGGGAGATCCTGGACTCTATAAAAAAGGCAGGGCTGTTATTGTGGCCACGAACGATAGGCTAGAACAACTGAAAAGGCTTTTGGCTGAGGCCTACACACGGTGGGAACAACTGGAACAACTTCGGGTAGATGGTGAAAACAGCAGGCTTGCAAAATAGAGGGTGCTAACCAGCGTAAAAAACACTAAGGCATACCCCTTGCTCATCACCACCACCTGCGATTAACAGCTATCACACGTAGACCACGGGTAGGGATCAGGGGCCCAAGGTACTCGGCCACTCTTAAATCTCAATCACTGCTGAGTACTACCAGGACATGGAGCGGGATCAGAAGCGTAAGGCAATGAATTCGCTGGCGGGACTGGGCACCTAAGAGGGTGCCGAACCGTTGACCTGCGGTTTGCAAATCACCGGAGGGGATGTCACCGGTGTTGCTTTCAAATTGGCTTTCAAACTAAAGTCGGTTGGGGTAGGGCGGCCTATATTTAGACAACGGAGGGTGCCCTTGCGATTTTAGGGAACTGATACGGACGCGATCCAACCAGCACACGGGAACAGTGACCGACGGAACCACCGATAAAGGTGTGACTAATACATGGGCGACTTCATCAACCACAACTCAGCACTGTTCATCGCCGTGGGCGTTTTCGGCATCATGGGCATGTTCGCATGGGAGCGCCGCCGCAGCGCCAAGGCCCTAGTTGTCATTGCGGGCATCACGTTGGTACTCGTGGGCGGTTATTGGACGTCAAGAGAGGGGCCGTCCAACGTCGCGACCATCGCCGAGATGGATGGCATCCTGAGCGCTGGAACTCCGGTGGTGATGGAGTTCTACTCAGATACCTGAATCCTCTGCCTAAGCAGCAAGCGTTCGGTGGACGCCATGGAGGTTGATCTAGATGGCAAGGCCGTCATCATTCGCCTGAACTTGGGTGAGGATGTCGGGAAGCGGGCCGCACGCAGGCTGGGCGTGAGCATTACTCCGACGTTCATTGTCTTCGCAGCAGATGGCCGCGAGCATTACCGAGAGAGCGGCCCACCCGACATAGAACGCCTGAAGCGCGAGGCTCTCTCCCTCGGGTAAGGGCCTCCTACTAGTGTGTAGGGTCACTGAGGTGGCTCGCGGCCCCCTTTTAGATCCATGGGAGCCCCCTCAGAGACCGCATACAGTACCTTCAGATATCAGCTTTCTGCGAGGGGGGGCCAAACGGAGTGATTCGTCTCTACTCCGCACGGGTTAGGTGGTTCACCTGTTGGCGATGGTAGGTTTTGCTACCTGGACGGCGATACCTATGGCTGGCGTGGGTTATCCTCCGTGCATCTTGGTATGTGGGAGAGGCACAATGAGTGAGGGAGAGGATGTGGCATTGGACGCGGCGATGGAACAGGGCCTGCGGACGACCCCGCCGATGGATGTGGAAGTTTCGGCGAGGTTGCTGCTGGAGGCGAGGGAAATCTTTGCTGCGCAGGGGGTGACGTTCTTTCTGCGGCAGGGGACATGCCTCGGAGCGATCCGCGACCATGCGTTCATCCCGTGGGACGACGACATCGATATCGGAAGCATCGTGGGGCTGCACGGGTTCGATGAGAGCATGATTGAACCGTTGGTGGACGCGTTTAGGACTCGTGGGTTTCACGTGAAACGGGACCAGTTCTCTGGCGAGACCTGGTTGGGCCTCATGAAGGACAACATCAGGATTGATTGGTTGTGTTTACGTGTGCGGAAGGGGCATGTCGTGCACTTCCCGGGCGTGCGGTTTCCGATTGGCTTATTCAAGGATCTGCGGGAGATTGATTTCCTGGGCCAAAAATTTTTGGTGGCGAACCCGCCGGAGGAGTACCTGCGAATCAAGTACGGACCGACCTGGATCACGCCCAACCAGCTGAGCTATGGCAAGGAGGTAATCGAGAACCTCCCCGCGGGGCCGATGCCGGGACACCCGAGCCGGTTGACCCAACGGGTGTTGATGTGGGTTTTCCCGGGTCGCGTTGTAAAGCTGCGGGTACTTGATCAGCAGGGAGTGCCGGTGCTCGACGGCGAGGTGTTCGTTGCTGCGTGGGGGACGTACAGGATGGATGGCGGAGGATACGTGAGGCTGTGGGTCCCACAGATTGACGTTTACGCGCTGGTGGTTCGGGGAGGTGGCAGGGAGGAAGTGCTGTACGAGGAGGAACTTTCCCCCGGTAAGACCTACGAGTATCGACCGGATGAAGCGATGACGTCGGGGCGCATTTTCGTGCTGGCTGAGGTCGTCTAGGCCGCGCTCAGGCTGGGTTGCGATGGCTTTGCCGACGGGCTTATACCGATCGCCTGATGCGCCCGGTATATAATCGCTTCTCAACCGATACGCAAGGAGGAAGGCATGGCGACGAGCACGCAGTATTCCGAGGAATCCACCAAGGGTGTGCAGGATTTGGGTTGGACCAAGATTGGGTATAACGACGCGGGGACGAACAACCCGCCGGTGATCTTGCTGCATGGCGCTGGCGCTGGCGCGAGCTCATGGAGCAACTTCGTTCTCAACTTTGGCTATTTCGCAGAGCACTACCGAACCATTGCCATGGACCAGCCAGGCTACGGCAAGTCGGACCCGTGGGTCGCGGATTCGGAGCCACGCAACACGGCCAACGCGCGCGCCGTGAGGGACCTGATGGACAAGTTGGGCATTGAAAAGGCGAGCCTCATCGGCAACTCGATGGGAGGAGCCACTGCCCTGGCCTTTGCGGTTGACTACCCTGACCGGCTCGCCAAGGTCGTGCTCATGGGCAGTGGCGGTGGTGGCCCGACCCTCTTCGCTCAGCAGCCTTCCGAGGGAGGGAAGGCGCTGCAGGCCTGCTACTTCGAGCAGTCCTTTGAGACCTTCCGCAAATTTTTCGATATCATGCTCTACAACGGTAAAGCGGTGTCGGACGATGTGCTGCGCGCCCGGGTCAATTCGATTAGCGAAGCGCACTTGGAGGCGTGGCGTCAGTCCCGGGGCGGACCCGTGCGCAACCTGTTCAGTGAGCTGCCGAAGGTGACCGCGCCCACGTTAATCATTCAAGGGCGCAACGACCGAGTGGTGGCGCCGGAGTCGGCACTCCAGCTTCTTTCGGTGTTACCGAACTCCCAACTACACATGTTCAATCGGTGCGGTCATTGGGTTCAGTACGAGCACGCCGACGAATTCAACGCCATGGTGATAGATTTCCTTAAGAATGACCAGCCGGCGGCATAAGGCCAGCCTTTAGCTCAAAAGGAGGCGGGATAGATCGCTGCAGGTGATACTTTGGGAAAGCCTATAACTCTGGGTTCACGTCGAGGAAAAAGGTGATTCGCGTGGGCCCAGAGTTATGGGCGAGCGGCACGGGTAGCCTTAGGAGGCGGTGAGATGTTTGGCGTAAGAAATGCGCTGGCGCAGATGGCGGATTTTGGCTCAGGCAACGGAAAATTCCTGGGAGTGCTGACGGGCGGTCACTCTATAGTCCATTTCTACCGGGGCATCTTTCCGGTGATGTTGCCGACCATCAAGCAGTCGTTGGGTTTGAACGATGTGCAGGTCGGGGTTCTTGCATCGTCTCAACAGATGGTGGGGCTGACCCTGACGCTACCCACAGGGATAATTGCCGATACTTTGGTCCGCCGCCGGGCTGCTGTCCTGGCCGCCGCGCTCCTCTTTGGAGGTGTGGCCTACCTCCTGGTGGGGATTGCGCCCAGCTTCATCTGGATGTTGCCGGCCACGGGCCTCATTGTTCTCGGCGGTTCGCTGTGGCACCCCACGGCCTTTGCCGCTCTTTCCGGCAGGTTTCCGGAGCGGCGTGCCACGGCGTTGGCCATGCACGGTATGGGAGCTACCTTCAGCGACACAATCACTCCCTTGGTGGTAGGTGGGCTGCTGGTCGTTTTCCAGTGGCGTCACGTGCTCCAACTGCAAGTGGTCGTAGCGTTGCTGCTGGCGCTGGTTATCTGGCGGGCGCTGGCCAACCAGTTCCCTGACGCCCCTTCCCAGGGCGTCTCCCGCTCGCGTCTGCTGGCCGACCTCGGCACTGTTGCGAAGAACCCCGTGTTTCTCAGCATTGCCTTGTCCAACGGCCTGCTCATGATGGGACGCATCGTTCTCCTGACCTTCCTCCCCATCTATTTACAAGAGGACCTGGGCTACTCCCCGTTTGTGATGGGCTTCCATCTCATGCTGCTGAACGTGATGGGCATCGTATCGCAGCCTATCATCGGTGTGCTTGCCGACCGCTGGGGCCGCAAGGTGGTGCTGTTTCCGTCCCTGCTGATGATGGGGGGCATGGTTCTGTTACTGGGTGTTGCGAACCCCGGGCTCCAATTGGGGCTGCTCATCACCGCTATCGGCGTCTTTTACTACACCCTGAGCAACATCACGGCCGTGATTGTTCTGGACGTGGCGGGGCCTAACGTGCAGGGGTCGGCGACCGGGCTCTATAATCTGGCCACCCAGCTTTTGATTCTGCCCGCGCCCATCGCCGCCGGAGTGCTCATCACCGTCTACGGGATGAACTCAGTCTTCTTGCTCTCGGGGATTGTGGTGATCCTGTCAGGACTGGTGGTGCTGCCCCTGCGGCTCCATCAAGGCTCCCGCCCCTCGCCTAAATTCCTTCCCGGTTAGGGGGGGCAACAGACTAACGTGACTGATGGTGCGACTCTTGGGGAGAGGTCGGTACCGTTCATGGAACGCTCGAAACTCCACAAGAGTTGAACGACACCCTTCCCTGTGACGAAAAGGAAAGACCATGAAGAATTTGGGCATCTTGCTTTTCCCTAATTTTGAGTTGCTAGACGTCTGTGGGCCCGCCGAGATGTTCGGTGTTGTCCCAGAGCATTTCAAATTGGTCACCGTTGCGCAGCAACGGGGACTTGTAGCAAGCACTCAAGGGATTGAGGTGATGGCTCAGTACAGCACAGAGGACTGCCCAGCGTTAGATATCTTGATGGTTCCAGGAGGTATGGGAACACGGACCGAAGTGGACAATCGGACGCTTCTTTCCTGGTTGGCCGAACGCTCAGCCCAAGTGCAACTCATACTTTCGGTGTGTACCGGTGCTCTGCTCTTGGCAAAGGCGGGATTGTTGGACAACCGAAATGCGACATCCAACAAACGCGCGTGGGAGCTGACGGCCATCCACGGCCCAGACGTTCGGTGGGTGACAGAGGCGCGTTGGGTAGATGATGGCAATTTGGTGACATCATCGGGAGTCTCGGCAGGAATCGATATGGCCCTCCATGTCATCGAGCGCTATGCAGGAGAAGCAGTGGCCGAAAAAGTCGCCAATCGAACAGAGTACAAATGGAATCGAGACCCTAATTGGGACCCATTCGCCATGATTAATGGACTGACGTGAGCTTTGCTGTTCTCGGGAGTTTTGGAAGTTCCGCTAGGGATTGATCAGTGTTCCCTCCCCACTCGAAGTCTCTGCCTTTGGAAATCACGACTCGTATGGGAACCCTCCTGGGGGAGCGGTCCTTCAGTAGGGTAGAGATGCCTTCATGAAACCTCTAGCTCTGGAAGCCCATTGACCAATATGCAGTTATGCATCGTTTGAACAGCCCGCATAAAGGCGGTGTTCCTGCTCAAGATGTCTCATGGATTCGGCGATGATAATGCCGCGATAACATTTCCCAAAAGCTGTGCCTACCAATGAAGTGAGCCCAACTTCCTTGAATACTGACTCAGCGGCAGATGCCCGTGCAGGCAGCGCCTCTTCGGGGGTGTCGTCAAGGTCGAAAATAATGACTGAAATACGTCCGGGCATGGTACGGGAACGCCTTATTGGTGAGATCGTGATGGAAGCGTACCAATAAGGCTAGGCCGTCGCCCCGCTGCCTGGCTCAGGCGCCGCCCGCGATGGCGGGCAGGAAGTGGACTTCCGTAGCGGAGACCAGCTTGTGGAGCAGCCCCTGGGTGGAGGCATCGCCGTCAATTACCGCGGCAAGGCCAGGTATCAGGCGACTCTCGTCCTCATCGTCGATGATGCGTTCCCGCATGCCAGGATAGAGCCGCTCCAGGTTTTCGATGAGCGCGCTTAGATTGGCGGCCTCAATTTGGACTACGGCCTCCCCGCCGGTCAGCCCGCGCATAGGAGGAGGGATGAAGACCCGTGCCATGCAGCGCCGCCCTCAGCCGCTCTTCGTGGTCTGGGATAGGGCGTCCAGCACGCGTGAGGGTTTTATGGGGGTCTTGGGAAAGCGGATTCCCAGCGCATCATGTACGGCATTGGCGACGGCCGCCAGGGTTGGGACGATGGGCGTCTCACCTACTCCGCGCACACCGAAGGGATGGTTCGGGTTGGGCACCTCGACGATAATCGTCTCGATCTTGGGCACGTCCAGCGTCGTGGGCATACGGTAATCGAGAAGGGTGGCGTTCTCCATGGCGCCATTTTCGCTCATGTAGTATTCCTCGCTGAGCGCCCATCCGATACCCTGGACAGCCCCACCTTCCATCTGGCCCTCCACGTAGGCAGGATGGATGGCCTTGCCGGCATCCTGCACGGCGGTGTAGCGGATCACGTCCACCTTGCCGGTCTCTGCGTCCACCTCCACGTCCACGATGTGCGTGGCCAGCCCGGCGAACCCACCCTGCATGTTCGTGGTGGCGCTGGCGCTGACGGGTCCACCCGTTCGGGCTAATGCCTTGGCCACATCTTTTATCGAGAGCTTAAGCGAAGGGTCGGAGCTAGAAGAGAAATTGCCCTTTCCGGCGAGCACCTGATCTTCGGGGATGTCCCATATCTTCGCGGCACGGACCTTGAACTCATCCAGCACCGTTTGAGCTGCGGCTGCAGCCGCAGCTCCGCTGGCGTAGGTTGTCCTGCTGCCCGCGGTGCTGTCGTTGTAGCCCACACTCTCGGTGTCCGCCACCACAGGGCGGATCGCCTCCGCGGGGAGGCCGAGGATTTCTGCCGCTTGCATGGCGATGGAGGTGCGGGTCCCGCCGATGTCCACCGAGCCCTCGGCCAGCGAGAAGGTGCCGTCGTTATTTGCGTTGATGGTCACCGTAGAGCGGTTGCCGCCGTTGAACCAGAAGCCCATGGCCACGCCACGGCCACGCAACTTACCGTCGGGGGTCTCCTTCTGGAGCTTGCTTGCGTAGTGGGGTGACGCTTGGGCTGCCTGCAAGGTCTCGATACCGCCGATGCGGGGTAGCAGGGGGCCGTCGGCCCTGCGGTCGCCTTCCTTCGCTGCGTTGAGTAGGCGGAATTCGATGGGGTCCATGCCCAGCTTTTCGCACAATTCGTCTACCACCGATTCGGTGGCGAAGGTGGATTGCGGCGCTCCCGGTGCCCGGTAGGCAGCTGTCTTGGGCTTATTGACCACTACGTCGTAGGCTTCAATCCGGGTGTTTGGAATGTTGTAGCACGCGAAGAGCGACATGGAACCGCCGCCCACGGAGGAACCGGGGTAGGCTCCCGCCTCGTAGCGCATGTCCGCGATTCCGGCCTGCAGCCTGCCGTGGGCGTCGCAGCCGAGCTTGACTTTAATCTTTGCGGCAGGGGCCGGTCCCGTGCCCTCGAACACTGCCTTCCGGTCCAGCGTGATCTTCACAGGCCTGGCGGACTTCTTCGATAGTATTGCGGCGATGGGCTCTAGGTAGACGCTGAGCTTGCCGCCAAATCCCCCACCGATCTCCAGGGGGACAACCTTGATGAGCGACTCGTCGATGCGGAGCACGCCGGAAGTCTGACTCCTGGCACCGAAGTGGCCCTGCATGCTAGTCCAGATAGTGATGCGTCCGTCCGGATTCCAAGTGGCCGTGGAACTCTGGGGCTCCAGGTATCCCTGATGCGCCGAGCCGACCTCTATTTCTTTTTCAACTACAACAGCGCACTGCGCCATCACCGCATCCACCTCACCAAACTCGTGCCGGAAGCTCCGCGCCAGGTTCGTGTTTGGGACTTTCTCCGACATGTGGTTCCCCACAAGGTCGGGGAGCAGTATTGGCGCTCCGGGCGCGAGGGCTTCGTCCACGTTGAGAACAGGTGTGAGCACCTCGTATTCCACGTTGATGAGCTTGGCGGCTTCCGCCGCAGTGTTTAGGTCCGTCGCCGCGACCGCCGCGACCGGGTGGCCCTTGTATAGCGCCTTGTCCCTGGCCATAATCTTGTCGCTGGTGTACAGAATGTTCACAATCTCTTCGCCGATGTCCTCCATCTTGCTCTGGGCGAAGGGCATGTCAGCGCCGGTCATCACCGCAAGCACGCCGGGAAACTTCTCGGCCTTGGAGGTGTCGATACGCTTAATCAGGGCGTGGGCGTGGGGGCTGCGCAAAACGTAGCCGTGGACGAGCCCCGGCAACTTGAAGTCGGCGCCGTAGATTGCCCGTCCGATGACCTTGTCAATGCCGTCGTGCCTGATGGGCCGAGTGCCGATCACTGTGTATTCAGCGGTCTTACCCTGTGTATCGACCATGATGGTCCCTCCGTGTGTGTGCGTTGGGTGTTCCCAGCGCTAGCCATTATATATCGGCGCACCTGTTAGGAGCAGTGACGCGAGGTACTCTTTGGGTCGCGATTAGGGTTTGGGGACGAACCGCTGCACGCGCTTGCCCGTCTCCACCTCGCCGGTGTAGATATTCCCATGGGAGTCCACGGCCAGGCTGTGAACCCAGCCGAAGTATCCCGCCATCCGGCCACCGCGGCCGAAGGCACCCACAACTTCGAGGTTCTCACGTGTGAAGATCCATACCTTCTGATTGGTCCCATCCGGCACGTAGAGATAGGTCTGGTCCTGATCGGGCGAAAACTCCAAGTCCCAGATGGAGCCCATGGCCAGCGTGTTTGTGGCATTGAACGCCTCTTTCACGAACTTGCCGCTCTTCTGGAAGACCTGGATACGGTTGTTGACCCGGTCAGCCGTATAGACGAGCTCGTCGTTTCCAATTCGCACAGCGTGCATGGGGCTGCGGAAAGAACGAATGGGTGTGCCCTCGGGGTCATAAGGGGGTAGCTCACTATCATCCGGCCGCTCCCCGTAGGCGCCCCAGTGGCGCTTGTAGGCGCCGGTCTTGGAGTCGAACACGATGATGCGCCGGTTGATGTAGCCGTCGGAGATGTACACCTCATTTGCCGCTGGATCCACGCACACGTCGGTAGGCCGGCCGAGCAGGACGGTGTCGTTGCTGTCGCCACCCTTACCTAATTGACCCAGTGTCAGCAGCCGCTCACCGCTGGGTGAGCTCTTGAAGACGACGTGGTCATCCGCCCCCATGAACGTTGTCCAGACATTGCCGTCGGAGTCAACATACATGCCGTGTTCGGTCCCGGGCCACGGTTGGGAATCGGCATGGTCTGGCCCACCCCACGCTTGTACGACGTTGCCTTCCGGGTCGAACTCAATCACCGACGGGGCAGGCACGCAGCACTCGGAAAGCGGCGGGTCCTGCACGGCACCGGCTTCTCGTGGGGTGAGGGTACGCGGCCGTTGGATGATCCACACATGGTCCCGCGTATCCACCGCGACGCCTGCCACAGCACCGAGAATCCAATTGTTCGGCAGGGGCTTGGGCCAGTAGGGGTCAATCTGGAAGGCTGGGACCGCGCTACTGACTCGCTCGTTCACCACCTGTTCCGTCATGACGTCACCTGCTGCTGGGGCTTCTGACCGATGACCGGCGCTGGTCGGTCCAGGGTTACAATCCGGTTGCGTAACAGGCCAATCTTTTCGATTTCCACCTCTACCACGTCGCCGTGCTGCATCTGTCGGCGGATGCCGGGGAGAGAAGGCGGCGCGACGGTGCCGGTGTAGATCATGTCGCCGGGGAGCAGGGTGCAGTAATAGCTCAGGTAGTGGACGAGCTCTTTGATGTTGTTGCTCATGTCTTTGGTGGAGCCTTCAGCGGCCAATTCGCCGTTCAGGCGTATCTCAATGGCCAGGTTTGTGTACTCGTCATACTCCATGCCACAGACAATGTCGGTTGCCAGGCAGGCCCAGGTATCCATGCTTTTCGAGATCATCCGGTTGGGCTCCTGAAGGTAGCGCTGGCGTGGCCCATCTCCTTCGATTACGTTGCGCTCACCCATCCAGGTATTTTCGCTCCAGTCGTTGCCCACCGTCAGCCCGAATATGTAGCTGGGCACATCGTCCATGGAGATGAACCGCCCCTGCTTTCCGATGATGATGACGAGCTCGCCTTCGAAGTTTAGGTTGTTGGCGCCGGGAGGATGTTCAACGTCGGCGTCATGCGCATTGAGCGACGTGGGGAATTTGTTAAACCATCGGGGGTGGCTGATGGTCCGGGGCGCTTCGTCTTGCCGGTTGTAGTTGCCGGGCACGCCGATGACCTTGCCTGGCTTGCTTGGGTCGATGGGCACCAGCAATTTAACATCCGATACCTGCACAGTGTTTCCTGTGCGGCTGGGGTTCGCGAAGATGTCGCCGCTTAGTTCGTGAATCGTATCGCCTTCGCGAAGGCCATAGGCGGTGGTCGAGCCGTTGGCGTAGCGGACGTATCGAGTGATGCTCTGACTGGTCACGATGGTGCCCTCCCTTTAACTAACACAACGTGGTGTTTGCGATGGGTCTCAGTTACGATTATCAATGGGCGTGTCAACAATTAACCGCACTATATCTTTGGCCGTGGTGCAGGGCAAGCCAGATTTACGCGTCACGAGAGGGTGGCCTAGTTATTTTCATTGATAGCTATGGGGCGGCACGCGGCGGGAGGTGTGCACGTTGACCTTCGAGTAGTCCGCGTGGAGAATTCGCTCGGAACGGGCCTGGAATAGAGATGCCCAGCGTCTTTGGCTGGAATTTCTGAGGTGCCGCTGAGATGGAGGCCGTATCGATAACAAAGAACGAAGGAGGATCTGATGACCAATACGTTGAAAATTAAGCCTGTGTCGGCAAAGCCCCTCAGCGAATGGAAGTCGGTGGCTACGGAGTTGCTGGGCACGCAGACGCGCATGGTCCAGGGGAAGCGTTTTCGCCACCGCGTCATCGAGTGCGGCACCAAGGGGGAGCCACTCTTACTTATACATGGCATTGGCGGCCATGCGGAAACCTACGCTCGGAATTTGCATAACCTGGCTAACCACGGATTTCATGTGTATGCCATCGACGCTCTGTTTCATGGCTTCTCCAGCAAGGAACCGTGGGACGACGAAGGGTGGAGAGACATGCAGGTGGAGGGCGTCGCGGACCTCATTGAGGCCCTGGGTTATTCATGGGTCCACGTTGAGGGCGAGTCCATGGGTGGTGAGATCGCCTTCGAGCTCGGCATGCGGTATCCGCACCTCTGCGGGAAGCTAATCCTCAACACCGGAACCGGTGCGATTGACTTAAAGAAGACGGACTTCAAGGAGAACCCCGGAGGTGGCAGCGCCCTTCAGGAGCTTTCACAGCGCTCCATCCTAGAGCCCTCCTTTGAGAATATGCGGAAGCGCATGGAATGGCTGGTGGCGGACCCCAGCCGCATGACTGATGAGATGGTGGATATCAGGGTGCAGCTCTACGCCTTTCCAGAGGTATACGAATCCATCAAACGGGTATACGGCATTGACCGGGAGCAGGGTGGTTGGCAGTTCAAGCCAAAGTGGCAGGAGAAAGACCTGCTGGACTTCAAACCGCCTGCGCTGGTGTTCTGGACAGAGGACAATCCTGGCGAAGGCCCAGATTTTGGCGAGTACATTTCCAATCTCATTCCAGGTGCGAAGTTCTACAATATGGAGGATGCCGCCCACTGGCCGCAATGGGAGAAGCCAGAGGAACATGACCAGGTGCTTATAGACTTTATCCAGGGTGGATAAGACCCTAGTGCTCGGGTCTTTTGAGCAATGTCTTGTCTATGGAGCACCACGTCCAGATGGTGCCTTCTTTGTTCTACGGCGAGTGAATGATGGCTGCCAGGATGGCGGCGGGAAGCGAGAGGTCTGGATCGATGAGTTTCAAAGCCTGGCTCCTGAAGGGGCCGAGTAGCAAACCGTTGACTGAGTTGCGAGAAACCGCGGCAAAAGTACTGTGTTTTGCTATCTAAGTCGAGACTGCTGCTTAGTTAGGCCGCAATCGGAGGCCGCTTGAATGGTGGCTCGTCGGGTATCACCTGGTGCTCGCGGAGCAGGGTTGGTGGATCCCTGCCACAGGTTGGCTGGTTGGCAATGCTGACGGTGGACGAGCAATGTACATGGGAAGTTTTCAATTCATCCGGTGGTTGAGCGTTCGCCGAGTCCGAAGGTCTTGGCGGCTTATGCTCGCTTCTTGGCTGGGTGTTATGCTCGCGGTGAGCGTTGTGGCGGCGGCCGTGGTCTATTCGGACGCCATGTCCAACCTGGGCCTGCGCCATGTCTTGAGCGCCACGCCCCCGCAATTTCTCGATGTGCAATTGGTGGTGAACGACCGGCCCACAGGGCTTGCCGATTTTCAACGGCTCGGAAGCAAGGTGGAGCGGAGCATCGAGGCTCACGTGGGCGCTCTCAATGAGGGGACTCACCGGCTGGGCCAGGTCCAACCCCTGCCGTTGAGAGTTTTATCTGACGAGGAGATTCGCGGCCCCCGGAGCGCTTACATCTATTTCCAGGAGGGGTTCGAAGACCACGTGCGCCTCGTCTCGGGCCGCATGCCGCAGGACGTGAGCGTGCAACCAGACGGTGCGCCACGACCGCTGGAGGCATTGATTGGAGCCGACCTGTCGGTGCTGATGCGTTGGCGAGAGGGAACGGTGCTTGCATTGGTCCCCTTTGCTGACGACCCGACGGAACAAATCGTCCTCAACGTCGTGGGCGTGGTGGAGGCGATAGATTCCTCACACCGGTTTTGGGGTGGTGGGTTCCCGCGGCTGGACATAGAAGACTTTCAGAGCGAGGCGGACTTGGCCCCTGTCTTTGTGCGACAGGAAGACTTTTTCAGCGGCTTGGGTGAGCGCTTCCCCTCGCTGCTCGGCAACTTTTGGTGGTTCGTTCCCTTAGATGTGGAGGCCGTCACGTTGGAGCGAGCTTTCGAGGTAGAGCAGTCGCTTGTTGAGATGGAAGCAGAGGTAAGCCGTCTTTTTCCTCGTTCGGCGCTTTTTCAGGGGCTTGGCAGGATATTGAACCGGTATGACGAGGAACTTGCCCTTGCTCGGATACCGGTGTTCCTGTTCAGCTCTTTGGTGGTCGGCGTGGTGTTCTATTACCTGGCTATGGTCTCGTGGATGCTTGCTCATAATCGCGGACCGGAGGCTGCGTTGCTCAGGAGCCGCGGGGCCGGCCGCTTGCAGATTAGCGCCTTGCTGGGAGTAGGGGATGGCCTGGTGCTCACCATCCCCGCCGTGGTGGTGGGACCACTGCTAGCGTTGATGGCCTATCGGCTCATGCCCATCGATACGCCTGGGTTTGCGAATGACGCTTCCGGGCTGTCGCTGCGGCTTCTGGTGGCCGTGGGGATAACGGGCTTCGCATCCCTTCTGCTCTTTACCCTGAGCGGGGTTAGTCTGGCGGGACGGAGCATTGTCGAATTCCTGGGTGAGAAGGCTCGTCCGTCGGGCAAGGCCGCGTTGTACCGTTACGCCATCGACGTGCTGGTCCTGGGAGGAATTGGCCTTATTTGGTGGCAGATCCGAGGGCGTGGAGGTTTCCTGTCCAGGGAACTCGGGAGCGACGATCTGGATATCGACCTAACGGTGTTACTGGGTCCGGCGCTGTTGATGTTGGGCGCGAGCCTGGTACTGTTGCGTGTGCTGCCCTGGGTGCTCCGTTTGGCGGCGTTCGTGGCAAGCTTTTCGAGGTGGGTGTGGCTAAGCCATGGGTTGGACCGCGTCGCGCGTGATCCGCTTCCCTCTGGTGCGATGGCCGTCCTGCTGATGCTGGTCACCGGCCTAGGGACCTTCGGCGCTCTTTTCGGGCCGACGTTGATCAGTGGGCAAGGCGACCAGGTGCGTTACGCCATAGGAGGCGAGGTGGTGGTCTCGTCGCCTGTGAGCTTTCAGGCTGAGCCGGTTGCAAAGCGCCAACGGGCACTGGAATCGGTGGAGGGAGTGGAAGCCGTGACTCCCATCTACAACGAGGTGGTGCGCGTAACGACTGAGGATGCGGCGCGTTTCAACGCGTCGCTCACCGCCGTCGACCCTGGTGCCTTCTCCCAAGCAGCCTGGTTCCGGAAAGACTTTGCGGATGAGGACCTCTCCTCATTGCTCCGTCCGTTGCAGGTGCCGCTCGAAACCCGGCATGGTGTGCCATTGCCGGAAGGGACTGAGGCGATAGGGCTCTGGCTGAGTCCACAGGGCCTAACGGGCGGAGATATTCTCTGGGCAAGGTTTCGGGACAGCGCGGGTCTTTACGATAGTCTGCAACTGGGACGAGTAGCCCAGAACGAGTGGACGTATATAGAGGCTACACTGCTGCAGCGAGCGCACCTCACCCCGCCCCTCAGTCTGGTCTCGGTCTACCTGAGTGCTCAGTCTTTGAGGGGTCCCGGCGGCTGGATAGCCCTGGATGAGGTTACTGCTATCGTGGGCCAGGAACGGATATTACTGGAGGGGTTTGAGAGTGGCGGCGGGTGGGAGGTCATCCCTACTGGATCGGGTGCCTCGGATGACTTTATCCTGAGTGCAAGTGCGGCCCATACGGGGGAGAGCGGGGCGCTTTTCTCATGGCCTCCTGGCTTAGGCGGTACGGGTTCGCGTGGTATGTTCATCTCGCCCATCTCCCTGCCGATTCCGGCCCTGGGGAGTGAGGTCTTCTCACCTGGACAGCAGATCAAGGCCAGACTCGACTCCGTGGTCATCCCTTTCGCGATAAAAGAGGTGGTTAAAGACCTGCCCACTTCCAACCAAGGACTAAGCGCTTTTCTGCTGGTCGATGCGGGTACGCTGATTACCTATGTCAAAACATTGCAGCAGTCGTCCGGATTGGCCCCCGAGGCCTATTGGCTAGCCTTAGGTGAAGGGGCGGACCGCGAAGTGGTTGTGGATGCGTTGCGGGGGCTCGACGGCTCCACGACCCAGGTCCAAGATAGGGAAGCGCAGGTGCGGGAGGAGCAGGATAATCCGCTGGCCGGCCAAGCCTGGAGCGGCCTGACCACGCTGTATTTGGGTGCTCTTACTGGCGTGGCGGTCTTTGGGTTTGTTCTCTATGCGTCCTTGGCGTTTCGACGTCACCGGCAGGAACTGGGCTTGCTCCGCGTTTTGGGTATGACAGGTCGCCAGCTCGGAGTCCTGCTGGGCTTGGAGGGGCTCCTCGTAGCCTTGACTGGAGTGGGAGCAGGGGTGGGTGTCGGAGCATGGTTGGGCAGCTGGACGCTCCAGTACCTGGATGTCACCGCCGAGGGAAAAACGGTGATACCGTCGCTGGTGCTCGTTTTGGACGACGGGAGGTTGGCAGCCGCCTTCGGTGGAGTCATGGCTGCGTTGGCAGCCGCTACGGTCCTCACCTTGGCACAGATGGAAAAGATGAGGCTTGCAGAAGTCTTACGGGTCGAAGAGTAAGGCTATTCGATGTGCAAACAGTACCAAGCCCAGGATGTTGATAAGGCGTGGGGATGCAGTTTTTAAGACTGTTGAGATTCGCAGTCCGGATGGCACTGCGCCGCACTGCTGCGGACTGGCGGCTTCAGGTGGCAGCTGGATTCGGAGTGCTGTTGGCGGTGGCGCTCATGGCCTCGTCCGTCATCTTCTCCAATGCGCTCCGGGAGACGGCGTTGCAGCATACTTTGCGTGGCGCTTCGGACCTAGAGCTGGATCTAGCAGTGGGCGTACCGACCGTGGTGAGCCGTGAGGCTCTGGATGAATCGGGCGGGCTGGTGCAACAGCGGGTTGTTGATCCCCTTCAAGAGTACCTAACGTATGCGCCGGCTTTCGTACAGACTTCGACCTTCTTCCTGAGTGGTCTGCCGCAGTTTGAGCTGCCTACTCCCCAAAGACCCCGAGGCCCCATTCATGCAGTAACGGGCTTAGACGATCACATCGATCTACTAGAGGGACGCTCTCCCAGAATTGCGCAAGACGAACTGGAGGTCATTATCGATGCTCTTGGGGCAGAGGAGTTGCGACTTTCGGTGGGCGAAAGGTTCGAAATCTTCCCGGCGGTGACGATAGATGAGACCGCACTGCCGTTCCCGGTGAAGGTTGTTGGTATTTTCGAGCCTCGTAACCCGGATGACCAGTTTTGGCAAGTCGGCTTTCCCAAGAGATACACACGAACGGACGACAGTTGGGTCACGATACCTATGTACACCTCCGTGGACGCGTTGGCGGTAACGCTCGGGCCTTCCTTCCCGGGTCTGCGTTCCAATAGTTATCGGCTGTTGTTTTTGGACCGCGAGGGACTTCGCGCAACCGAAGTAGACGCGTTGCGTGTCAAGCTGCGGACCGCCTTTACAGATGTGTTCATTCTGTGGCCATCTTCAACATGGGAGACGGAACTGGAGTCACTACTGGATGAGTTCGATTCCTTGTTTACGCTTGCGCGTATTCCCTTGCTTTTGTTGGTCTTCATCGCAATCGGTATGCTGTTGTATTACCTGTTCCTCATTGCGGGGCTGATGGGCCGGGTCCGCGCTCCTGAGATGGCGCTGCTGCGGAGCAGAGGGGCATCCATTCCGCAGGTCGGGCTGTTGTTGCTCCTGGAGGGTCTGGTACTCTCAGTGCCCGCCGTGATTCTTGGCCCCTTCACGGCCCTGGCCCTGGTTAACGTCACAGGGAGCCTGTTCCCCGCCGCTGCGGGAGGCATGGGGCTGGAAGCGGTCGACCTCTCCCGAATGGTCTTCCTCATGGGCGCTGGTGGCGCCCTGCTCGCAGTGATGGTCTTGACCCTGACCACGCTGAGCACTGCACGGCATGGAATGGTGGAGTTCCGGCGAGCGGGGGCACGGCCGGAGCAAATGCCGTTCCTCCACCGGTACTATCTCGACTTGGCGGCGCTGGGTTTTATTGCTTTGGCATGGTGGCAGCTCCAGTCCCGGGGCACCTTTCTCGTGCAGTCGTTAACGGGTGACGATTTGGAGATTGATACGACGCTGCTCCTGGGTCCGGTGCTCGGGGTCATGGGCATGGGACTGCTGCTCTTCCGGTTCTTCCCGTGGGTGGTGCTGACGATGAGTTGGATTTTGGACCCGGTAGCACCCATGTGGATGTCCCACGCGCTCCGAAGGGTGGGTCGCGCTCCGGTGCAGTTGGGTTCGATTCTCCTGCTTCTGGCGTTGGCAGTCTCTTTGGGTGTACTCGCCTCCACGTTGACGGCCACCCTGGAACGAGGACAGCAAGAGCAGGCACTCTACGCGGCCGGAGCCGATTTGCGGGTGAGTCATAACCTGGGCGAATGGCTTGTCCAGGGAGAGAGCGTTGCGGAGTCATTGGAATCAGTCCCTGGCGTGCTGGCCGCCATGGACGTGGTGCGGTCAAACTCCAGGGTGGTGAAGGATGGTGGTTCCAGTGCTGTCGACGTTCTGGGGGTGCAGCCGATAGCTTTCCCAGACGTTGCATGGACCCGCGGCGATTTCTCCGATGGCTCCGTGGCAGAACTGCTGGAATCGATTGTACCGGAGGAAAGGGCTCCGGCTGGCCTGTTGCTGCCCGCAGATGCGGATAGCCTGAGCATATGGGTCGAGACAGGTCTTCTTTCCCGCAGCGTTGACCTCTTGGCCAGGCTTCGGGATAGTGAAGGTGTCTATTTCGATGTGGGCTTCGGAAGTCTTATAGGTAGAGGATGGCGCCGTCTCGAAGCACCTTTGGAGCCGGTCGGCCCCGCCCAGCGAAGGTTTGGAGGGCAGGCTGCTCAGCCGACTGACCCTGGAATTACGCCCGTGCCGCCGTATACGCTCCACACCCTTTGGGTTCGTTCTGGTTTTCGTGGGGTGGGAACGGGAGCCCTGTTTTTAGACCAGCTTGAAGCGTTGACTCCCAATGGGCCAGTGGACATCGCCTCTCTGCAGAGATTAGAGGAGTGGCACGTTTTGGAAGATGCGTCCTCTCCCGGACTTTCGTCTCTGGAGGAGAGTGAGGCGGTAGCGCGTTCCGGTCGTCGCAGCGTCGGGCTGACGTGGAGCGGATCAGGTAGTAGGGCTGGGATTCGTGGTATGCGATACGGGATGCCGGAAACTGCCTTGCCTGCCATAGTCAGCCCGTCGTTTTTGGAGAAGAATGAGGCTGATGTGGGAGAGGTGTTGACCATCGCTTATAGTGGAGCATCAATTCCAATACAGATTGTCAGAGTTGCGAAGTTTCTCCCAACGCTCTTCCCCGAAGACAGGCCGTTTTTGGTCATGGACCTGCGCTCCCTTATGGAGTTTACTGCCCTTCGGGTCCAAACTCCTCTGGAACCTTTGGCAGAGGCGTGGCTGCAGCTAGATGAGGGGGTGGAAGTCCCCTCTGTGCTCGAAGCTCTCTCAGCACAGGGCGGTAGCCCTATGGAGACCTTCGTGGCGGCGGACATGGTCGCGGCTCGCGTGGGGGACCCGCTGCTTATCGCCGGCTGGTCTGGGTTGCTTGCTCTTTCCTTTGTGACGGTGTTGTTGGCCAGCTCGTCCGGACTCATCCTCTATATGTACATCGACACCCGGGAACGGAGTGAAGAATTTGCGTTATTGCGGACTATCGGTTTCTCTTCGATGCAAATCAACGGCGTTCTCTGGTTCAATCTCAGCCTGGCCGTGGTGAGTGGCGCTTTGTTGGGCACGGTGGGTGGGAGGTGGCTTAGCAGTTCGCTTATTCCCCTTTTGGAAATGGCCGAAGAAGGGGTGCGCGTCACGCCACCGATGGTTTTGGAGACCAATTGGGCGGTTTTAGGGGCAACGTATGGAATGCTTGCCGTCGCAGCCGTGGCGACGGTGGGGGCCTTGGCATGGGCAGTATCGCATCTGGATGTGCAACGGGTGCTTCGGCATGGTGAAGGATAAGGGTGGGGTGGAGAGATACATGAAGAAAACAACCGCAACGCTGGGGAGGCCTCTACGGCCAGGCGGTGAGTCGTTCATAGAATGTGTAGACCTGTTTAAGATTTACAAGCGTGAGGAGTTGGAGGTCGTGGGGCTTCGTGGGCTCGACCTGGAGGTACATGCCGGTGAGTTTTTGGCTATCGTGGGGTCCAGTGGGTCAGGGAAGAGCACGCTGATGAATGTTCTTGCCGGGTTGGACAAACCCTCAGCCGGGCAGGTGCGCGTTGGCAACAGAGACCTGGTCGAGATGTCAGATAAAGACCGTACCGAATATCGTCGGCGAGAGGTGGGTTTCTTGTGGCAGGCGACTGGTCGTAACTTGCTTGGGTACCTCAGCGCTAGGGAGAACGTCGAGTTGCCCCTGGTCATCGCCGGGGTTCCAGGGGTTGCTCGGACCAAGCGGGCGATGGAACTCCTTAGCGCGGTGGGCATGGCGGAAAAGGCGGACCGCTCTCCGGCCCAACTCTCCGGTGGAGAGCAACAGCGGGTCGCGATTAGCGTGGCCCTGGCCAATAGCCCGCCTCTGTTGCTTGCGGACGAGCCGACGGGTGAGCTTGATACCGTGTCTGCGACGATGGTTTTTCAGGCGCTCAGGAGCATTTGTGAAGCGGAAGGTGTGACGATAGTCGCAGTGAGTCATTATCCCGGTGTGGCCGAGTTCGTCCACCGCGTTGTGCGTATCAGGGACGGACGCATCGCTTCCGAGGCAGTGATGACTCCTACCTACCGCCGTCCTGGAGAGGTGGTGCAGCAGGAATATGTGGTCATCGACGCAGCAGGCCGTTTGCAACTACCCCAAGAATCATTGGCCAGGCTTGGACGCCCCGACCGTGCCCACGTGGAGGATCAAGAGAGTGGCACGCTCATCAAGCGAGTGGATTAGGCGAGCAGTCCTAGTGCTGGGGGGTATTCACCGGCGGCGTAGACTTGGCGGCCCGACGGATGTTGACTAGAGCTCCTATGCGTGGGCGATAATGCTCAGCCAGTTTCGTTGGACGTACGGGATGTTGTGCTCGTCACGAGTGCCGTGCTCCTCCAGGGCTGGTGCCACAGCCTTACGCATGGCGTCGGCAGCGGCCTCGGGGTCATAGCCGTGGAGGGCACCTGCCGCGTATTGGTGGAATCCACTGATGTGCTCCCAAGCAGTCCGGTACATGTGGGATGCCGTCTCCTTCGCTTCGACGATCTTAAAGCCAACGAGTTGCATGAGTTCTTCGTAGTGGGAGCGAGGGAGGAAGTCGCTTGCCTCGGGTCGAGCGGTCCTCTCCTGGCGGTGCACGCCGATTGAGCGCAGTTGTTCCACCGCTTTTCTCACTTGGGAGCGGTAGAAAGTGCTCGTTTCCGGTGGCCTCGATTCCTGATAGAAGGCCGAGTTGAAAACGAACCATCCTTGGGGTTTGACGACGCGCTTAATGGAACGGAGCGCTTCCTCTTGCCCCTGGGCGTTCAGGTAATGTATGCCGTTGCCCCAGACTGCAACATCCACACTGTTGTCGGGCATGGACATTTCTTGGACGGTTGAATGGACTAGTTTCAGGTCTGACACCGATGGCCCCAGGCGGATGCGTGTCTGTTCAAGCGCCTCTTCACTCATGTCGAGACACACCACTGAAGGAGTATCCCAACCTTTGGGCAGGTTGTCCAAAAAGAGAGTGACCATGGTGCCGACGCCGGTGGCGATGTCGAGTAATCGGTCGATTCCCCGGGCACCGTTGTCCCGCATGACTTCAAGCCATCTCGCTACGATGGCGCTGTTCAGCTTCCGATATTCCTCGGTCTCAGCGAAGGGCTCGTAGATGTATTCCAGGTGTTGTTCTTTCATGTCCCTGCCTTTGGACACTCCAATCCGTGCTAGCGCTTAGTTATTGTACCTGCGGAAGGCCAAGCAAGAGCTATGGCCTCCGAACCCGAAGGAGTTTGAGATGACCAAGCCCGGGCGCAGTTCTCGGGGCGTACCGGGGATGTAATCAAGGTCGCACTCCGGATCAGGATTGTCGTAGTTCATGGTGGGTGGTGCCCATCCAGTCTGGATGACCTTTATAGAGATGATTGCTTCCAGTGCGCCCGCTGCACCTGCGAGGTGGCCTGTCGTGGACTTGGTGGAACTGACGGGGATGCTTCGAGCTACTTCGCCGAAGACCTTGTGAATGGCGAGGGTTTCCACTTTGTCGTTCAATTGAGTGGAGGTGCCGTGGGCGTTGATGTAGGCGACCTCCGAGATCCCCACTTCTGCATCTTTTAGCGCGGCGCGCATGGCCTCCGTGGCGCCGCGTCCGCTGGGTTCTGGAGCGGTGATGTGGTACGCGTCGGCAGCTGCGCCGTAACCAGCGATTTCACCCAAGATGTTGGCGCCTCTGGCCCGAGCGTGTGCTTCGTCTTCCAGGACCAGCATTGCGGCGCCTTCCGAGAGGACGAACCCGTCCCGATCGCGGTCGAAGGGCCTTGAGGCCTTCTGTGGCTCGTGATTGTGGCTACTGGTGAGAGCCTGGGCTTGCTCGAACGATGCCACACAGATGGGGATAATCACCGCTTCACTTCCCCCTGCGAGCATAGCCTTCACTCTCCCTTTGCGTACGGCTTCAAACGCAACACCGATGGCATCTGTTGAGGATGCGCACGCCGACGCGGTGGAGAAGGTTGGCCCCCACAGGCCCAAGTGCATAGAGACGACACCGGATGCCGCGTTGGGCATGAGCATCGGAACGGTGAAGGGGCTCACTCGCCGGATGCCTTTGTCCCGGAGGTTGAAACTCTGTTCCACAATGGTGGAAATGCCGCCTACGCCGCTTCCGACAATACAGCCTACCCCATAGCGCTGGTCATCGCTGAGCGCTAAGTCTGCCTGGCCCATGGCCTCGACAGCCGCAGCCAGGGCGAGTTGACTGAACCGATCCATACGTCTGGCTTCCTTCCGGTCCATCCAGCGTTCAGGGTCAAACTCGGTGACCTCTCCGGCTATCTCGGTCTTGAGTTGATACTCTTTGGGATCGAAGGCTGAGATGCGGTCTATTCCGCTCTTGCCCTCCATAAGACTACTCCAACTCTCCTTGACACTAGAGCCGATGGGATTCACCGTGCCCATTCCTGTAACAACAACTTTAGCCATGAGTGTTCTGCTTCATTCTTGAAACGAGCCCTTACAACTTTACGAACCCACAGTCCACATTCAGGGTCTGTCCAGTCATTGCCGAGGCTTCGTCGGAGGCTAGGAAGGTTACCACGTTTGCAACCTCTTTAGCCGTGGGAAACCGCTGGAGTGCAGAGCGCTTCAGCGCCTCGTCCTTGATTAAGGAGCTGGTGTTCTCTGTCAGGTCTGTTTCCAGAAAGCCAGGGTTTACTGTGTTTACGGTTATCCCGCGCTTCCCATACTCCTGTGCTAAAGAACGGGTGAGTCCTTCGAGTCCCGCCTTCGCCGCAGTGTAGTTTACCTGACCGGCGAGCCCAATTCGGGAGGCTACGCTTCCCACGTTAATAATCCGCCCCCAACCCTGCTCCATCATAACGCGGATTGCTATTTGGGATAGCCGGAAGGGCGCGGTCAAATCAAGGTCAATGACCTCCTCCCATGCGTCGCCCATACGAATGGCGATACCGTCGCGCTTGGTGCCTGCGTTGTTGACCAGAATCGTTGGACTGCCCAGGGCGTTAGTAGCAGCGGTGAACAATTCTTTCCTGTCCTGGGGCTTGGTGATATCGGCTCGCATAAAGAAGGGACGGCGGCCTGATGCTGCATGCACTGCACTGGCAACTTCTTCAGCTGCCTGGGAATCAGATTGGTAGCAGAAGGCGATGGTGGCCCCTGCTTCGGCTAAGGCCATTACGATAGCTCGGCCGAGGCCTCGACTGCCTCCGGTTACCAATGCGATCTTGCCGTTGAGAGTGGCTGCGCCCATGGGGTTGATTGTAGTGGCTTAGATGGGTATTGGTAAGGGCTTTCGCCTCGCGCCCGTGGATAAATATCCGTTGAGGCGCGGGGCGAAAGAATTGTGTTTGTGTACGGAGAGGCCTAAGAGCAGCCTGAGTTGTTCCCACAGTGGGGGCAGATGTAGCAGGTACCGACGAAGCGCATAGTATTGCCACACTCCCCGCAAATTTCTCCCGTCTCCGCACCTGAACCAACCTTGGCTAGCAGTGCGATAGGGAACTGCATTTCCGTTTGCTTCGTACCCATCTCCTGCACGCGGACGGCTGCGGCTGCTTGGGCCACGGTGGGTACGTTGTCGAAAGTTACGCCGTCCAGAGAGTCCTGCAACGGCTTGGAGCCGTGTATCTGCTTCTCCCCATCGTAGTGCAACGTCAGGTATTGGGCGAGGTAGTCCACCGGGCTCGTGGCGAAATGGATATCCGGATTGCCTGTGATGCCCTGGGGTGTGAACGACTGGTGGCGCATCTTCTCTGAAATCTTCTCCAGGGGGACGCCGTACTGGAGCAGCAGGGAGATCATGGTGGCTAAGGAGTCCATCAATCCGTTGATGGTTGAGCCTGCCTTAGACATGGTCACGAAGACCTCACCGGGATGTTTGCTCGCAAATTCTCCTACGTGGATGTAGCCTTCGTAGCCGCTGATGGAGAACTTGTGACGAGTGGCTGCCGCCGTTTCCGGTAGGCGATGTCGGACGGGCTCGCCTACCGGCGGTGCGAGGCCGTTGGTGGAGGTGACCGCTGCGGGCTTCGAGAGTTGCTTCTGGTCCTCGTCTACGGTAGTTCGCAGCGGTGCGCTGCCCTTGGAGCCGTTACGGTACATGGCCAGCGATTTGAGGCCCTGCTTCCATGCCACCAAGTGCATATCGTAGACCTCATCTACGCTGATTTCGGTGGGTAGGTTTACAGTCTTGGAGATGGCGCCGGAGATAAAGGGTTGGACGGCCGCCATCATCTGCACGTGGGCCAGGGGGCTCAAGTAGCGAGTCCCCTCGCCGGAGTTCACGGCGCAATCGAAAATGGAGAGGTCTTGCGCCCTGAACCGAAGGTACCCTTCAGGTGTCCCATGCTCGTTGATCCACTCCCAGAGTCCCTCCCGCCACTGACGGAGGGTTTCATTCGTTTCTACCACGCCGACGGAGGGCTGGGGCTGGATTTGTTCGAGTGCCTGACGGGCGCAGTCGATGGTGAGCTGCTTGATGCTGCCGTCAATGAACTTTTTGAAGGTTTGAAGGGCGAAGGGCGGCTCAATGCCGGTGGTGTCGAATCCCATAAGGAAGCTGATGGTTCCGGTGGGAGCGATCACGGTGACCTGGGCATTGCGGACGCCTCTGCCGGAGGCGCAGGCCTCGACCACCTTCTGCCAGTTTGCGATGTCCGGTCGGTCATCGAAGTCGGCGGGGATGGCCTCGGCTGCTTGAAGGTGCTGGCGCATAACCCGGGTGAAGCTGCCGGGAGTCTCAGGGAAGCGGGCGAAGGGTCCTACCCGTTCAGCCAACTGCGCTGAGGTCAGATAGGCCTGGGAGCAAATGAGCGAGGAGAGGTAACCGGCGTATCGTCGGGCCGCAGCGGTGTCGTATCCCAGGCCCAGGGACATGAGTAGCGCACCCATGTTTCCGTAACCCAGCCCCAACGGCCGGAAGTCGTGGGAATTCTTCTCGATGAGCTGGTTGGGATAGGAGGCGTTGCTGACCACCGCCTCCATGGCAGTGATGAGCAACGTGGTCACATGCCGTAGAAGCTCCGCGTCCACATTGCCATCCTTGTCCCGGAGGCGCATGAAGTTGATGCTGGCCAGGTTGCACGCGGAGTCGTCCACAAACATGTATTCGCTGCAGGGGTTGGAGGCGTTAATGCGTTGGACGTCTAAGACCGGATTCCAGTGGTTCACTACATCGTCGAACTGGACACCGGGGTCGGCAGAGCGCCAGGCGGCGTTGGCGATTTGGTCCATGAGCGAGCGTGCTTTGAGGGTCTTGGCAACCTTGCCATCGGTCCTGTTGACCAGATGCCAGTCGTCGTCCTGCTCCACCGCCTGCATGAATGCCGCGTTGAGGCGGACGGAGTGGTTGGCGTTTTGGAAGGGAGCGTACTCGTAAGCCCCGCCTTTAGCACTGAAGTCGCCGTCAAACCCCGCGGCAATAAGGGCCTGGGCAACATCCTCCCCTAAGACCTTGGAGTTGATGAACTCCTCAATGTCGGGGTGGTCGCTGTCCAGAATCACCATCTTTGCAGCCCTGCGGGTCTTTCCTCCACTCTTGATGGATCCGGCCACGGCATCGAACAGCCGCATGAAGGCAACTGGTCCTGAGGAGGTGCCCCCGCTAGAGAGTGGTTCATTGGAGCCGCGTAGGGTGGAGTAATTGGTGCCGGTGCCGCTTCCCCACTTGTAAAGGAGCCCCTCATTCTTGGCCAACTCCATGATGGATTCCATGGAATCATCGACCGATTGAATGAAGCAGGCGCTGGCCTGGGGCTTGCGGGTCTTGTGCTCCGGCGTGCCAACGTTATACCAAACGGGGCTGTTAAAAGCGGCCATCTGGTGGAGCAGCAGGTAGACCAATTCATCGTAGAACACCGAAGATTCGGCCTTGGTGAGCAGATTATCCTTCACGGCCCAGTCCCGCATGCTGGAGGCCACCCGGTCGATAACATCACGCAAGGAGGTCTCGCGCTGGGGTGTGCCAAGCTGACCCCAGAAGTACTGGAGGGTGACCACATCCACCGAGGTCTGCGTGAAGTAGTCGGGGAACTCCACGCCAAGCTGCTCAAAACTTGTGGAGCCGTCGGGACGTTTGATGACGGCATCGCGCTTCACCCAGGTGACGGTGTCGAATGGATCCTGGCCCTTTTGCGTGAAGCGGCGCTGGATGAGGGTGCGAGTCTTGGCGGTAGACATGGAATCTCCTTACAGAGACTTGTGGAATGGAGTCGCAGAAGCACAAGATATTGTAGATGGTAGGCCGTCAGTTTGAGACTTGGGACTGAGCGGTGTCAAGAGGAAGATGTTCCAATTCCAGAGGGGATTTTAAGAAGGCCAAGATTGTGTAAAGGGCCAGCGATGGCTTCGTGGCCTCGTTGACAGCTTTGGGAGCGCTTGAGTATCATGGGTAACCGCGGCTCCGGGTTGAGCGGTTGGCTCCCCGGGCTTGGGTGGCAACGTAGCTCAGCGGCAGAGCGGGCGCTTCATAAGCGCTAGGTCACAGGTTCGAATCCCGTCGTTGCCACCACTTGCAACCTCTTCTTTTCCCGAATATTTTCCTTCTCTGCGTAGCTTCGGGCAATGGGCTTGCGTCTTGCTTTTCTCTCAGAACCGCGGCCTCGGAGGTTCTACGTTTGTTTTGCGCGAAGGTAGAATGTAACGAAGGATGAAACACTACGTAGATATACGGAGCCCGACTTCTTTTGAGCACAGGGGTGGAAGGAACTAACCGGGCTCGTTTCTCGCATGGCAGCTCGGTCTGATGGAGAGGATTCGGTATGGCGGTGCTGCTCAGGCCGCTGTGACATTCTCGCGTGGGACCATGTACAAGGTCACCTTCCTCACGTGATGTACCTTGACTTGCCCCTAATACGCGACGCGCGCAAGAGGGGTTCACGGAGAAGAACTCCATTGTGGCCTGCTTTCACGCCCACCTAGCGGATCTGATTTTGCTGAATGTGCTCATTCCCGTGGGTGTGGCGTTGGTGGCGCAACGGGGACTCCAATTAGAGTTGTTGCTTTCCGGATTCGGGGCGAATCCCTACCCGTACCTTGGCCAGGCGCCAGTCTTCGTGCTGTCGTCTCTGTGGGAGGGGCCTGCCCAACGTCCTCATCGAGGCCTTGGCCCTTTGTGAAGCCCAGTGTTCTGCAGCGATTGTCCCAGCCAGCGCCATGGAAGTCGTCCTGGAGGGGGGCTGAGGCACATGGGTGCCCGAGGGCTATCATGGAGGTAATTGGACTGGGCGATGCGTCGCGTGCTTAGGGATCATGCTCTGGCCCAAGGTTTTTTCTTGCTGCCCAGAAGGGGGGCTTATACCGGGGTTGCTGACGGGGCTCTTGTGGCAACCGCTATTAAGGTCGAGGGTTGTGGATTTGCGTGGGGAGAGGGGCTGGTCTTGGAATGAAAAAGAAAGAGGGGGAGCGCATTGCGCTCCCCCTCTTTCTTTTAAAGACTTGGGTGCAGGAAGCCTAGCGGCAGGAATCCACCATCCAGGCCCGTTCGAAGGCCCAGGCGTGGGAGTTCCACGTCC
>CAUZHS010000005.1:0-48978 GCA_963579845.1 Dehalococcoidia bacterium
CTACCCCAGATGGTGGGAAGAGGTTTCCTGCAGAGTGGCAACGTCGGTGGGCTGTTGCTTCTCGTTGCTGTCGGGGTGGGCCTGATTTACGTGATCGTCCTCTTCACCGAAGCTCAACGCCGGATCCCAGTGCAGTACGGGCGCAGCGTGTTCAGGGGCAACCGTATGTACCGGCAAGGAGGTGCGACCTTCTTACCGCTGCGGGTCAACTCGGCCGGTATGATTCCGCTCATCTTTGCCTTTAGTATCATGATTCTTCCCGGTACTATTGCCAACTACTTTGCCAACCCGTCCAGTGATGCTTTCCTGGCCCGGGCTGGTCTGTTTCTGGCCACGACCCTAAGTCCCAGCTCTTTTTACTATTGGATACTGGTGTTTGTGCTGGTGATTGTTTTCGCCTTCTTTTACACAATGGTCAGCTTCCAGCAGCAACAGTTAGCTGAAAACTTGCAACGTAATGGAGGGTTCATTCCAGGCATTCGTCCCGGAGCGCCGACCCAGCAGTATCTGAACCGAGTGATGCTGCGGATAACATGGGGTGGCGCCCTCTTCCTTGGTGCCGTGGCCATTGCGCCGTTCTTTTTCACTCAGCTTACTGGTGTCCAGTCGCTGACCCTGAGTAGCACCAGTCTGTTAATCGTTGTGGCGGTGGCTTTGGATACGATGCGGCAGTTGGAGGCCCAGCTATTGATGCGCAACTACGAGGGATTCCTCCGATAGGGGGTGGCCTTGCGTATCGTTCTGCTCGGCCCGCCAGGAGCGGGGAAGGGGACACAGGCGAAGCGGCTTGCAGCGTCGGGAAAGGTGGCCCACGTCGCATCAGGTGACCTCTTCCGCAAGCACCAGGCGGAGGGAACAGAACTGGGAAATTTGGCGAAGACCTATATGGAAAAAGGCGAGCTGGTCCCTGACCAAGTAACTGTCCAGATGGTGCTGGAGCGCATTAAAGAACGAGACGCGGAGATCGGGTACGTTTTGGACGGCTTTCCGCGGACAATGGAGCAGGCCGAAGCCCTTGACCGGGCGTTGGCCGAGCAGGGGGAGGCCATTGATTGGGCACCCCTGATCGAGGTGGACAAGACGGAATTGCGAGCGAGGTTGGGTGGGCGGTGGGTCTGTACTGACTGCCAGACGCCCTACCACGAGCACGCCGCTCCGCCACGTCAGAAGGGCGCGTGTGATGTGTGCGGTGGGACGTTGGCTCAGCGGCCGGACGACCGGCCTGAAGCGGTCGAGAAGCGGCTGGAAGTGTACGACAGTCAAACGGCGCCGTTGATTTATTACTATGAAAGGCAGGGGAAGTTGAGGCGTGTGAACGGCGCTCAGCCGGTGGATGTGGTGGCGGGAGTGCTGTTGTTGGCGATTGCCTGAGTTAGCCCCTTTTGCTGTTCTATAGGATTACGAGGTACAATACACGTTCGCGATATGGATAAGAAGCAACCAACATACCCTATGAACGAATTAGGCCGCCCTTCGGGCGTGAGTATCAAGTCGCCCAAGGAATTGGACCTCATGCGGGAGGCGGGCCAAATAGTGGGCCGCACTCTCCAGACGCTGCGGATGTCCGTAGAGCCCGGCATGGAGACGCGTGAATTGGATGCCATTGCTGAGCGGGACATCGTCAGCATGGGCGGAAAGCCTGCCTTCAAGGGCTATCGTGGCTTTCCTGCCACGTTGTGCGTGTCGGTCAACCACCAGATCGTGCATGGCATTCCAGGTGGGTTGGTCGTCCAAGAGGGCGATATGGTCAGCCTTGATCTCGGTGCCATCGTCGGAGGGATGTACGGTGATTCGGCCATTACAGTCGTCGTGGGCGAAGTTCCTGAAGAAGAGCAGCGTCTGCTTGAGGTCTGTGAAGCAAGCCTGTGGGCCGGAATTGAGCAAGCGAAGCCTGGTGCCCGGCTGGGAGATGTCTCCGCAGCAATTCAGGGTGAGGTGGAACGCCGGGGAACGTATGGACTGGTTCGAGAGTATGGTGGCCACGGCATTGGGCGAGCGCTCCATGAGGAGCCATTCCTGCCCAACTTCGGGCAGCCAAATCGAGGCTTGTTGTTGCGCCCTGGTATGGTGATAGCCATCGAGCCCATGGTGAACATCGGCGGTGATGAGACCAAGGTGATGGGGGATAAGTGGACTGTTGTCACGGCCGACGGCACGCGTTCTGCCCACTTTGAGCACACCGTGGCTATCACGGAGGACGGTCCCGAGGTACTTACGGCTGTCGATAGCACGCCGAAAGCGTAACAACGAGAGCTGCAAGGAATGCGTTGATGGCGAAAAAAGAGAGTATTGAGGTAGAGGCAAAGGTTGTTGAAGCGCTTCCTAACGCCAGTTTTAGTGTGGAGCTGGCTGACGGCCACGGGGTGCTGGCCCACGTATCGGGTAAAATGCGTATGAATCGCATCCGGGTATTGCTGGGCGACCGGGTCTTGGTTGAGCTTTCACCCTATGATCTCTCACGAGGCCGCATCACCTACCGGTTTAGGTAAGCAATGCGGATGGAAAATAGACAGAGGAGTCGCTCATGAGGGTACGTGCTTCGGTAAAACCGCGGTGCGATAAGTGTCAGATTGTTGTCCGTGCCCGTGTGGTGCGTATCATGTGCAGTAATCCGCGGCACCGTCAGCGGCAGGGATAAGGAGTAGGTTATGGCGCGAGTGGCAGGGGTGGATATCCCCGACCAGAAGCGGGTGGAGATTGCACTGACCCGTGTTTACGGCATAGGCCGGACTAGGGCTCGCCAACTTACGGAGCGTGCAGGGTTGGAGGGTAATCCTCGGGTTCAAGACTTGAATGAGGGTCAGTTGAATCTATTGCGAACGCTCATCGATGGCGACTACATGGTGGAGGGAGACCTCCGCAGGGAAGTGAACGACAACATTCGCCGGCTGATTGATATTGGCACCTACCGAGGTCTCCGGCACCGGCGTGGCCTGCCTCTTCGAGGCCAGCGGACCCGGACCAATGCTCGGACTCGCCGGGGCAGTCGGCGGGCAGTGGTCGGCAAGCGACGGGTTGCGTCAAAGAAGTAAGGAAGCATCCAGCCGCCGCAGAAGTGGCTGAGTCGGGAGGGGTATGGCACGGTCCAGGACACGAAGCAGAAGACGCGAGCGCAAGTTCGTCCCTAGGGGGAAGGCGTATATCACCTCCACTTTTAACAATACCATTGTGAGTCTTACCGACATGGAAGGGAACGTCGTTTCCTGGAGCAGTGGTGGTGGTGTGGGGTTCAAGGGATCGCGGAAAAGCACCGCCTTTGCTGCCCAACGGGTATCTGAGACGGCGGTCCGTAAAGCCTTGGAGCATGGCCTTCGTCACGTGGATGTCTTGGTGAAAGGACCTGGTACCGGACGCGAAGCGGCGATTCGGGCACTGCAGGCGAACGGGTTAACGGTGACCAGTATCAGGGACGTGACGCCTATTCCGCACAATGGCTGCCGCCCTCCGAAGCGGCGAAGGGTTTAAGAACGATATGGCACGATATACAGGACCGGTTTGCAGGCAGTGCCGAAGGGCTGGAGTAAAGCTCTTCCTGAAGGGGGAGCGCTGCTACATGCCCAAGTGCGCTGTGGAGCGTCGCCGAGGGGTGACGCCGGGAGCGCAGGTGCCGCGCCGCCGCCGCCTCTCTGACTGGGGCATCCAGTTGAGAGAGAAGCAGAAGGCACGGCAGACCTATGGAGTGCTGGAGCGGCAGTTTGCCAATTATTTTCGTTTGGCGCGCCGGCGTCCCGGGCAAACGGGCTTCAACTTGATGGGACTGCTGGAACGGCGTTTGGATAACGTGGTCTACCGGTTGGGATTTGCCGATGCCCGTCAGCAGGCGCGTCAGTGGGTGCTCCATGGTCACTTCACTATCAATGGCCGAAAGATGGATATTCCTTCGTACCGGGTGAAGGTGGGTGACGTGCTGAGTTGGAAGGAACAAACGAAGAAAGCCGCCTTTTACCTGGAAGCAGTGCGATCCGTTGGTCAACGACCCCTTCCCGACTGGCTGGAGCTGGATAAATCAGCCATGACTGCCAACGTTGGTCGGCTTCCGGAAGAGGCCGATATTACGCCGGTGGTTGATACTCGTCTCATTGTTGAGCACTATTCGCGGTAGGAGTCTTCCGAGGGACTGGCCCCCATTAATGTGTGGCTAGTCGAATCGAAAGGGAGGACTGCCCGTCCGCGTACACAAAGGAAGAGGACCCTATGTTTGAATACAGCTACGAGGAACCCCGCGAAATAGCCCTGGAGGCGGTGCCCATTCCCGTGGCGACGGTGAAGGTGGGGGAGTTGGATGATGTCCACGGGACATTCTCTATCGAACCATTGGAAGGTGGCTACGGAACCACCCTGGGTAACCCGTTGCGCCGCGCCTTGTTGAGTTCCATCCTCGGCACCGCGGTGACGTGGGTGCGAATCGAGGGCGTCCAACATGAGTATTCCACTATTCCCCACGTGAAAGAGGACGTGGTGGATATTCTGCTGAATGTGAAGTCAATCCACCTGCGCTCTCTCACCAATCGTCCGGGAAAGCTTCGCTTGGAGGTCAAGGGCGAGGGCCAGGTGTGTGCGGGGGATATTATGACATCCTCCGATTTCGAGATTGTGAATCCGGAACTTTCCATCGCCACGCTGGACGGGCCGGACGCGTCCTTGATTATGGAGTTGAATGTGGAGCAGGGCAAGGGTTACGAACCCGGCTCTGCGCTAACGGGGCTTCCCATTGGGGTGTTGCCGGTGGACGCCATCTTCACCCCGGTACGCAAGGTGAACTACACCGTGGAGCAAACGCGGGTAGGGCAGCGGACGGACTTCGAGCGCCTGGTTCTGGATGTGTGGACCAACGGTACCATCAACCCTGCGGATGCGGTTCGTGAAGCGGGTAAAGAACTGGTTGAGCACTTCTTTCGTTTCTCCAACTTCAACGAGGTTGACTCGCCGGAGAGCGATTTGCCTGATTGGATTGCTGCCATTTCCCCGTCGATACATAACATAACGGTAGAGTCTCTGGGCTTGACCGCCCGTACGCTCAATTGCTTGAAACGGGCCTCTATCCACAAGGTGGGAGAGCTGCTGCCGAAGAGCCGGGTCGAACTCCTCCGAATTCGTAACTTTGGGGGGAAATCCCTTGTTGAGTTGAATCAGAAGTTGGTTGAGATGGGGATTCACCATCCCGAGCTTCAGGATATGCCTTCCGCTGTGGAAGCAGGGGCCCCAGATTCGGAAGGGCCTACTGGCGCCGGGGCTGAGAGCGCCGAAGAGGGGCAGGAGTAAAAGGTAATGCGTCATCGTGTGATAGGCCGTACCCTTGGACGCCGGGCAGAGCACCGCCTGGCGATGCTGCATAATTTGGTAACGGAGCTGTTCAGTCGCGAGCGTATAACAACCACGGAGGCCAAAGCTCGTGAGGCCCGCCGGATGGCCGAGCAGATTATCACTAAGGGTAAGGCGGGGACGCTTCACGCGCGCCGTCAGGTCCTGCGGGTGGTGAAGGATGGCGCTGTGGTCTCCAAGCTGTTCGATGACTTGGCCCCCCGTTACGCCGAGCGGTCGGGTGGCTATACACGTATCATCCGGCTTCTGCCACGTAACGGAGACGCGGCGCCTATGGCCTTGCTGGAGCTGGTGGAGTAGTGGGAGCTTCTACGTTCAAGGTATCGCGAAAGATTGCCCTGGTGCTGGAGTACGATGGCACGGCCTATGCTGGCATGCAATTCCAGAAGAATGCGCCCACCGTTCAAGCGGTGGTGGAAGAGGCAGTCCTAGCGCTTACCGGTGCCGCCGTTCGGGTAAAGGCGGCAGGGCGGACCGATGCGGGCGTCCATGCCAAGGGCCAGGTAACGGTGTTCGAAACGACCTCTGAGTTGCCCGATGAGCGGTTCCATAGCGGGCTGAACCACTATCTGCCCAACGACGTTGCAGTAAAGGCGGCCTATTCGGTAGGCAAGGATTTTGACCCACGACGGGACGCCACGGCGAGGGTGTACCGCTACACACTGCTGAATCGGAAGGGCCGTTCTCCGCTGCGTCGGGCCTTTGCCTATCACGTGCCCTTGCCCTTGGACATTGCGGCCATGCATCAAGCGTTGGCGTCTGTCGAGGGGGAGCGGGACTTCGCTTGTTTTTCGGGATACGTCGAGGCAAGCAAGTCCACGGTTCGTCGTCTGATGAGGACAGAGGTTTGGCGAGAGGGCGACGAGGTGCATTTGGAGCTAGAAGGCAATTCCTTCTTGCCGCAGCAGGTGCGGCGAATGGCGGCGGCGGTCTTGGAGGTGGGGTTGGGGAAGATGACCATTGCTGGTTTTCAGGTCATGACCGAGAGTTCAATTCGTGGGATAGCTGCGCTGGTGTTGCCTGCTCACGGGCTATGCCTGCGTGAAGTCCACTATAAGGAGTTCCCTGTAGGAAACCATGAAGGGCAGTCGAATCACCAAACACAGATCACCGGAGAAGTCGAACCCACGTTGGCAGGTCGTTGACGCGAGCGGCCAGCGACTGGGCAGGCTTGCCACATCCGTGGCGACTCTGCTTATGGGGAAGCATAAACCGGATTACAGCCGCCACCTACTCATGGGTGACTACGTAATTGTGGTCAACGCAGGGAAGGTGGAGGTCACCGGGAATCCCTCGGCACTGAAGACCTACTACCGGCACACCGGTTACGTAGGCCACCTTCGGAGCAAACCGCAAGCTGAGCTTCTCGTGGAGCGCCCTGACCGCGTTATCGAGAAGGCGGTCAAGGGCATGTTGCCGGGCACTCGCTTGGGCCGCCAGATGTTTCGTCGGCTCAAGGTCTACCGTGGAGATTCCCATCCCCACGAGGCCCAAGTCAACGAGGGAACGGGAGCTCGGGTCGCAGCCCGGTCGGCCTCGCAGACCGCTGCGGCTTCCCCAACGAAGCGGCGACCAACCTACGGCCATCGAGAAGAAGCCATAGCAGCCCACGCCACAGCTGAGGCGCTGGTGGAGCAGGCCCAAATCGCTGCCGACCCGGTAGCCGAAGAGGTCCCAGCCGTTGCTCAAAAAGCTGCGTCGGTGGCTAAGAGACGTACACCCAAGCAGAAGACTGCGTCGGCAACAACTGATGTACCGAAGAAACCCCGAGCACCAAGGAAGAAGGCGGAGAGTTAAATGACGACAAGCTCCCAGTACTACTACGGGACCGGAAAACGGAAGTCCGCGGTGGCTCGGGTTCGCCTGTATCCTGGGGGAACCGGTAGCATGGTGGTGAACGGGAAGCCAATGGAGGAGGTCCTGACCTGGCTTGACTGGCAGAGCCGTGCCAATCAGGTGTTCACCTCCATTCCGTCGGTGGCCGGTCGCTACAACGTCGTGGTGAAGGTGGAGGGCGGCGGTATATCCGCTTGGGCGGATGCGATCCGTCACGGGATAGCCCGAGCATTGGTGGTGGCAGACCCTGAGCTCAAGCCGGAGTTGCGCAAGCATGGCTTCATGACCCGCGACTCACGGATTAAAGAGAGCAAGAAGTACGGGCTCAAGCGGGCTCGCCGCGCCCCTCAATACACCAAACGCTAACGGGTTAGTTTTTAGATGTTCGCCAGCGTGCGGAGATCGGCGAGCAGCTGCTGGACAGTCTCTTCGCTTCCAGCCTCGGCATAAAGACGGACTAGTGGTTCGGTGCCCGACGTCCTCACCAGCCCCCAGAAGCCGCTTTCTAGCAGAAAGTGGACGCCGTCTTCTGTTGAGGTATCAAGGACGCGCAACCCGCCCAACTCCTTCGGGACCCTGGCCAGAATAGCCTCTCGCGAAGGTGGTTGTGAGCCCGATTCCAAGGCTACATCCCAGCGGTCGTAATGGTGAGGGCCGACGATGTCATAGAGCCAGCGTACCAGTTCAGATGGCCGCTTGCCCGTCCGAACCATCAACTCTAGGAAAAGTAGTCCGCTAAAGATACCGTCGCGCTCCGGAATATTTCCCCGGAAGGCGTATCCGCCGCTCTCTTCACCCGCAGCCAGCGCGTCTTGCTCCATCATCACTGGGCCCAGGTACTTGAACCCCACCAAGGTGGTGGTCACCGGCTGGCCGTGGAGTGCGCCCAGCTTATCGATCATGGCGCTCTGGGTCAGCGACCTGATCAAGGGGCCCTGCTGGCCGCGAATGTCCAGCAGGTGAAGGCAGAGGAGTGCAAAGGTCTGCAGCGTTGTAATGAACTCGCCGTGCTCGTCGAGGATGCCCAGGCGGTCGGCGTCGCCGTCGGTGGCGAGGGCCACATCGAAGCCCTGTTGGCGTACCGCATTGGCCGTCTCCTCCAGGTTGTGGGCGATGGGCTCTGGTTGGGCCATACCGGGGAAGCTGGGGTTGACCGATGCCCTGAACTCCGTTACCTCGCTCTTTCCATCGGCTAGGAGTTGGGCAAGGTAGCCCGCTCCGGCCCCGTGCATGCTATCTACGGCGATGCGCAGACCCGCCTGACGGATGGCCTCAAGGTCGATGGACTTGCCCACGTTCTCCAGATAGGGACTTGTGGGGTCGAACTCCACCAGGAGACCCTGTTCCCTGGCGGTGCTTAAGTGCATGGTCTGCTCGGTGCCGTTATGCTGGGCGCTGGCAATATGCTTTTCCAGCCGCGCGACAATCTCCGGCGTAGCGCTGCCCGCGTAATCGGGCTTGTACTTGAAGCCGTTCCACGCGCCGGGATTATGACTGGCGGTGATGACAATGCCGCCTCCGGCATGATGGTGAAGGACGCTATAGCTCACCACCGGAGTGGGTGTGGGGCGATCACAGAGGTAGGTGGTAACGCCCAGGACAGTACTCACACGCGCCACTTCGTCGGCGAAGTCCTTGGAACCGAACCGCGTGTCGTAGCCGACCACCAGTCCGCGGGACGCCAGCCCCTCTTCGCGCAGCAGGCGTACAACGCCCTCGGCGCAGGCGCGGACATTGGCGAATGTGAAGTCCTTCGCGATGAGCGCTCGCCATCCGTCGGTGCCAAACTTAATTTCGGTGATATTCGTGGCCACGATGTAAAAGAGTATACCAGGGCGTGCCCTGGACCCATATTAAGGGGGGACTCTTTGGCTTAGCCGGTCACTGTACGCTCTGCATCGACCCGCAGCGCTTCGGCCTTGTCCGTCCGTTCCCACGGCAGGTCCAAGTCGTCACGACCAAAGTGCCCGTAGGCGGCGGTATTCGCGTAGATGGGCTGGCGAAGGCCAAGGTCACGGATGATAGCTCCAGGCCGCAGGTCAAAGTGGTCATTGATGACCTTGTTGATGGTCTCATCGGAGCAATGGCCGGTACCGAAGGTCTCCACCGAGACGGAGATGGGAGCCGCTACCCCGATGGCATAGGACACTTGAACTTCGCAGCGGTCTGCAAGGCCGGCGGCGACCACGTTCTTCGCCACGTAGCGGGCAGCGTAGGCTGCTGAGCGGTCAACCTTCGTTGGATCCTTGCCAGAGAAGGCGCCACCACCGTGACGCGCAACTCCTCCGTAGGTGTCGACAAGTATCTTACGTCCTGTAAGTCCAGCGTCGCCGTGGGGACCTCCCACCACGAATTTCCCGGAGGGATTCACTAGAATCTTGGTTTCATCGTCAATGAGCCCTTCCGGCACAATGGGGTTGATGACCCGCTCTCGGATGTCCTTGCTGATGACCTCCAAGGGAATCCCTTCCTGGTGCTGAGTGCTCACGATAATGGTGTGGATACGTTTGGGCACGCCATAAGCGTATTCCACCGTTACCTGGGACTTGCCGTCCGGGCGAAGATAGGAGATTTCTCCCTCTTTACGTGCGATGGACAGGCGTTGGGTGAGCCGGTGCGAAAGGACGATAGTGAGAGGCATCAGTTCTGGAGTCTCGTTGCAGGCAAAACCCACCATCATCCCTTGGTCACCGGCGCCCAGCGTCTCAACCTCGCCGCTAGTGCCGCTGTCGGCGTTCCGGTGTTCCAGGGCGGTGGTTACCGCTTGGGAGATGTCGGGTGACTGCTCGTGGAGCTCGACCAGCACCCGGCATGTCTTGTAGTCGATGCCGGTATCCGGGTCGTTATACCCTATTTCTTTGAGGGTTTTTCTGACGATGGCTTCATAGTCCACCGTTGCAGTGGTTGTTATCTCTCCCAGGACCATGACCAGGTTGGTGGTCGTGGCCGTCTCACAGGCAACCCGGGCAGCGGGGTCCTGGGCGTAGATGGCGTCGAGAATCGCGTCGGAGACTTGGTCGCAGAGCTTGTCCGGGTGCCCCTCGGTTACTGACTCCGAGGAGTAGAGGTAAGACGGTGCGTTGCGAAAGCTGGAGTCAGCCATTTCCTTTAATCCTCCTAGGGGGTGTGCAGCTTGGATGCGTGTGTTATGTGCCCATTTCCCAGCTGTTTAGATACTTGTCCTGCTCTGGGGTCAGGTGGTCGATACCCACGGCCATGGCCTCGAGTTTAACGCGAGCTACCTGGACGTCCAGGTCCAGGGGTACCGGGTAGACACCAGGGTCCAGGCTTGCTGCGTTGGCGGCCAGATACTCTGCGGACAGGGCTTGGTTGGCGAAGCTCATATCCATAACTGCCGAGGGATGTCCTTCGGCTGCGGCCAGGTTGATGAGTCGCCCCTCGCCCAGGAGATTGAGTCTCCTGCCATCAGCCATGACATATTGTTGAACCATGGGGCGTGCCTGGCGTTTCTCTACTGCCATGTCCTCCAGCGCTTCGATGTTGATCTCAACGTTGAAGTGGCCGCTGTTCGCAACCAGCGTTTCGTCCTTCATATCGTGGAAGTGGTGGGCGTCGAGGGCGTTGATCCCGCCGGTCACGGTGATGAAGATATCGCCGAGGGATGCTGCCTCCGCCATGGGCATGACTCGGTAGCCATCCATGATCGCCTCCAGCGCGCGTACAGGGTTGACCTCGGTCACGATGACCTTGGCGCCCATTCCTTGGGCCCGCATCGAGATGCCCCGGCCGCACCAACCGTAGCCTGCCAGAACCACTGTCTTTCCTGCCCAGAGGACGTTGGTGGCCCGAGTGATGCCATCGAGGGTGCTCTGGCCGGTCCCGTAACGGTTATCGAAGAGGTGTTTGGTATCAGCTTCATTGACAGCGATGATGGGGTACTTGAGGGCGCCCGCTTCCGACATGCTTCGCAGACGCACGACTCCCGTGGTGGTCTCCTCGGTGCCGCCCATTATGCCACTCAGCAGGTCATGCCGCTGGGTGTGGATGGTGGCGACCAGGTCGGCGCCGTCGTCCATGGTGACCATAGGCTTTGTGTCCAGTGCCGCGTGGATGTGCTGGTAGTAGGTATCGTTGTCCTCTCCCTTGATGGCGTAGGTGGGGATACCGTAGGCCAAGGCAAGTGCCGCGGCCACCGGGTCCTGGGTGCTCAGCGGGTTGCTGGCGCACATGGTCACATCCGCGCCGCCCGCCTTCAGGGCCAGGGCAAGGTTGGCCGTCTCGGTGGTCACGTGGAGACACCCGGCAATCCGCATGCCTGCCAGCGGCTTCTCCTTCTCAAAACGCTCACCGATGAGGCGCAGCACCGGCATTTCCCGTGCTGCCCACTCAATGAGGCGGACTCCCTCGTCCGCAAGCGTTGGGTCCTTCACGTCACCCGCTTTCCCGTCAATCTGCATTGCAACTCCTTTTTGGTTGGCCGCTCACGGCGTAAGAACTATGGATGCACACTCGAAGTATGGACGAAGAAGTCATTGACGAGCGCGGCCTGCTTCCTCGATCGGTGGGATGACAGTCCAACTGGATGTGCCAGATCCCCGGCGCTTCGCTCATCGATTCCCAGGGGGCTTGCTGCTGTTGGTAGACCTCCCAGGTTGCGCCGGAGGCATCGGTGCCCTTGGAAGTCCGTTCCTCCAGGCGTTGGCGAAGGGTCTCTTTTGGCAGGACGTATTCGGTGATACATGCTCTGGTGCCAGTGTCTGTCAGAATTGTAGGCCCTTGGACGCAGCAGCGCTTGGACCGGGGGTGTGTGTTCAGTCGATGCGGTCGTCAGCTTATGCTCCATACTCGGTGGGCAGGCTTTGTTCCATCCAGACCGGCATGCCATCTTCGATATTGAAGATTAAGGCGGACTCGTAGCCCAGCGCGGAAACCATCTCGCAGGCCAGGCCGCTCCGCACGCCCGCGGCGCAAATGAACAGCAGCTGCCTGCCTTTGGGCAGATTTTCCTCGGCCTGGGCTAACACGTCATCCACCGGAATGTGGACGGCGCCTACAGGGTGGCCAGTTTCCCACTCGTCGTCCCTTCGCACATCCACCACTAGCGCTCCTTGATTCTGGAGCTTCAGCGCCTCCGTAACGGAGATCCGGCGATAGGGCTCACCGGCTTCCTGTCTTCCATATTCCGTCATGATTTTCTCTCCTTTTGCTCGTTCTGTGGGTTAGATATACTTGCCAAGAATTGCCTGCAAGCGTTGTTTCACTTCAGGCTGTATGTAGTCACGGGAGGTAATGACAGCCTTCTCCAGAGCGTGGGCGCAAACGCACTGCCGCTGGTAGTCCAACCGGGGCGCAAGGCTACGGAGCACGCGTTGGGAGCTCGTCATATTCTTGAGTAGGTTGGCCAGCACCATCTCCACGGATACCGGGTCCGCGCTTTCGTGCCAGACATCGTAGTCGGTGGCCGAGGCCAGTAGCGCGTAGCAGATTTCCGCCTCCCGGGCTAGCTTCGCTTCGGGAAGTGCCGTCATGCCGATGACACTGGCTCCCCAGCTCCGATAGAGGTGAGACTCCGCCTTGGTGGAGAAGGCGGGGCCCTCCATGACGACACATGTGCCGCCTTGGTGGATGGTGACCTCCTCGGTCCGCGCCGCGTTTGCTAGAAGGGCACTCAGGTCGGGACAAAAGGGGTCTCCGAAGGGAATATGGGCGGCGATGCCGTTTCCAAAGAAGGTGTTTTCACGCAATCGGGTCCGGTCGATGAGCTGGTCGGGGACCACCATGTCTAGCGGGCGCACCTCTTCGCGCAAACTGCCCACGGCGCTGACGGAGATGAGCCATTCAACGCCGAGCTGCTTCATGGCATAGATATTGGCGCGCACGGGAATCTCGGTAGGCATAATGCGGTGCCCCCTGCCGTGGCGGGGCAGGAAGGCCACCGGCATGCCTGTCAGCCGTCCAATGGTGACGACGTCAGAGGGACTCCCAAAGGGGGTATCAATAGTCAGCTCCTCTGCTGATTCAAATCCCTCCATCTGGTATAGGCCGCTGCCGCCAATAATTCCTATCCGTGCCGTTGGCTCAGTCATGCCACCACCTCCGGGCCGTGACGCCACGGTGCTGCGCCGAGATTTTCGGCAAGTGGCGGCTGGATGACGCCGTACTCCGTGATGATGGCACTTATGTAGCTGTTGGGCGTAACGTCGAAGGCTGGGTTTCGCACACCGATGCCTTCGGCTGCTAGTGGATGACCCTGGAGGTGTGTCACCTCTTCCGGGGCCCGTTCCTCAATCTGCATGTCGTCCCCCGAAGCGGTTGAAAAGTCGATGGTGCTCGATGGAGCAGCCACGTAGAATGGCACGCCATGCTCCTTGGCCAGCACCGCCAGGGTGTATGTTCCGATCTTATTCGCGGAGTCGCCGTTGGAGGCGATTCGGTCGGCGCCAACCACCACGGCATCGACCTCGCCCTGCCGCATGAGCGTCCCGGCGGCGGAATCGACGATGAGGCTGGCCGGAATGCCCAGCTCCACTAACTCCCAACTAGTCAACCGCGCGCCCTGAAGCCACGGACGCGTCTCGGTGCAGAAGACGTGAAAGCGCTTTCCCTGCGCCCATGCCGTTCGAATAACCCCCAGCGCGGTTCCCCAGCCGGAGGTGGCAAGGGCTCCCGTGTTGCAGTGGGTGAGCACTCCTCCCTCTGAAGGCAGCAATACGGCTCCAAAGGCGCCCATGGCCTGGTTCGCGGCGAGATCGGCTTCCCGGATGGCGTGGGCCTCTTCCAGGAGCTGCTCGCGCGCCTCCCCGGGTGTTGAGCAGCCCTCGGCAGTGGCGATGCATCGATCCACGGCCCAGGAGAGGTTAACTGCCGTCGGCCTTGCGGCGGCAATCTCGGTACCCATCGATCTGAGCACGGCCATAAATTCGTTGAAGCTGGCAACTTGTGCCTCACGGCTGGCTAGGGCCATAGCGTAGGCCGCCGTAACGCCGATGGCCGGCGCGCCGCGCACGCTCATCTGACGGATGGCCTCGATGGCACCGCTGTAGTTCTGGACGTTGAGCCACTCCTGACGCTGTGGCAATAGCCGTTGGTCAAGCAGTACGAGATGGTCCTCGTGCCAGAGTATGGGTTGGATTTCCGGCATGGCCGACCTGTCTACTCTTCGGAGGTAGGGGATATGCATGAAATAAAACTTGAAATAAAAAGACTTCTCACAGATGAGAGAAGTCACCCAAGACTCCCTCTCATCTTACAGTTTGAGGTAGCTCAAGCTGCCGGAATTGGCACCGATGTCGTGATGGGTTGGTATGCAAGCCCACACGCAACCGCTTGCCGGGCTTCTCAGGGCCGGTCCCTCAGCCACTCTGGATAAGAAGGGCTATTCGATTGTATCTGTACGAAGGAATCCTACTAACGCGCCTCTGGGGTGTCAAGAGAGGCATGCCCTCGTCTCTGCCCGTGCCCATGTCACGTGACCGTCACTGACCTATGGGGGAGTTTAGGTCAATGCCACAGGAGAAGATGGCCTGCATTTCCGCAGTGGTCGTGAGGCGTGAGCCGGAGGTGATCGCCTGCATGGCTTCCGGGCCAAGGGCGTCTGCAACACACATAATCTGCTTTGCTTCTAGCCCCAACGGAAGGTCAAAGTCGATACCGAGATCTCCCTCGGTGAAGGTGCCGCACTCCACCAGCGCGGTGAGTAGAGACTCAGGAAACTCAAGGTTGTCCGGACCGGAAACCAGCGCCTCCAGCTCCTTCAGGTCTACATGCTCAGCCAGGCACCGGACATCGGCCAGCGTGAGGACATCACCTTGGTCGCTGTCGAGAAGGTCCCTGAGGCTGATGCGTTCCGCCTCCTCTTCTGTCAGGCAGAGCAGCATCCCAGTGAGCCCGCCCAGCGCCGACTGTCCTCCGGTAGTGCCGCGGGAGAGCACCGTCTGGAGGTCAACGCTGCCCAGCGTGTTCCGGATGCAGGTGATGGTGCCATCGCTCAAGACACCAGCTTCGCTGACCAGTTCGCCAATGAACAAGCGAACGACCGAGTCGTTGCTGAAGCAGTCAATGACCTCTTCCGCGTTGAGAAAACTGAGGACGTCGCCATAAATTCCTGCCACTAGGAGCTGTTCAAACTCGTTCGTATCCAGGGCTTCTTCCAAGCAGGTTTGCTCCGAAGCAGGCAGCTGGGAAAAGATATCACCTCCCGTGGAATCCGCAGTAACGCTGATGGGAGGGAGCACGGTGGGTGTCGAGGTTGGCGTGGGGTCCTCGTCGTTGCAGGCCGCAACCAGGGCCAGGAGTAGCAGGCTGAAGGCTCCGGCCCTGAGCAGGGCGAGTTTTTTTCTTCCGTGAGTTGCTTGCATGGGTTCCCTGAGCGTCACTATGGGTAAGGCCGTAGGCTGGGAAGTATCAAATACCGCCGCTTAATAATCAACCCACGATGGCACACTATGCGTCCCCCGGCGGAGCGGAGTCCGGTAGAATGGTGTTATGGAGTTACGATCCCTGCAGATTGCCAACTTCCGCAACATCACCGAGATGGAACTGGTGTTGCCCGCAGGGTTGGTGGTGATTGCCGGCGAGAATGCCCAGGGAAAGAGCAACCTGCTGGAGGCGGTCTATCTGCTCGCCCTCTCCAAGTCCTATCGGGCTTCGACGGACCGCGAGTTGGTGTCGTGGGCCACGGTTGAGTCGGGTGGCTACGCGATGGTCAGCGGCATGGTGACTCGCCGTCGCGGAGAGGTAGAGATTAGGGTGGGGCTGGAATGTTTGGTGGGCCAGGGCGTCGACGCCAAGGTGAGGAAGCGGGTGCGTATCAACGGCGTGGGCAGGCGGGCCTCAGACCTACTGGGACTTCTCAACGCGGTCTTTTTCTCTGCTGACGACGTGGAGCTGGTCTTTGGTTCGCCGTCGGTGCGGCGGAGGTACCTGGATGTCATGCTGGCCCAGGTGAGCCGGGCCTATGTCCGGGCGCTTCAGCGGTATCAAAAGGTGCTGCTCCAGCGGAACTACCTGCTTCGGAACATTCGCGATGGACGCGCGAAGGAGGCGGAATTGGGATATTGGGATGAATCCCTGTGCCAGGAGGGGGGGACGGTGTTGGAAATCCGTTACCAGGCCATGGAACGGCTGATGGGCCTTGTCCAGGAGAACTTCAAGCGGCTGGTAGGCGGTGGCCCAGAGATTGATGTCGAGTACGTCGCCACAGCGCCTGCCGGTCAGGGAGAGGACGGGCATCGGTTTCAACAGGCGCTTATGAAGGCGCTCCAACGCTCCAAGCGTCAGGAGCAGATGCTGGCACAAACCGTGGTGGGCCCACACCGGGATGACCTGCGGTTGGTGCTCGACGGTGTGGAGATGGCGCGTCACGCCTCTCGCGGCCAAGCCCGGCTGGCAGCCCTCGCCCTGCGTCTGGCAGAAGGCGCCTACCTCAGCGAACGCAGTGGCGACCCTCCAGTCTTACTGCTCGACGATGTGCTCTCGGAGTTGGACGAACGTAGGCGCTCTCTGGTGCTGGAGGCGGTGGAGGCATACCCCCAGGTGCTGGTGACCACGGCGGACGAGAAGGATGTGTCGGAAGCCCATCTCGATGGCGCACACCGTCTGCGTATGGTCGAAGGTCGGATTGGGGTTGCGGTTGATGATGTGGCCTTCGCGAGCGGGGCTTAGTAGGGCATGGTAACCCCTGCCATCAGCCTTCACGGAGTTACCAAGTCTTACGGTTCTATCCAGGCCCTTGCTGGAGTGGACTTAGTCGTTCAGCCGGGTGAGATATTTGGATTCCTGGGGCCCAACGGCGCAGGGAAGACCACCACCATTCGGATTCTCACAGGGTTCATTCGCGTTGGGGGTGGTTCCGCCAATGTATTTGGTCTGGACACCTGGTGTGATGCGGTGGCATTGAAGCGGAGGATGGGTTTCCTTCCTGACTCAGCCGCCCTGTACGGTGGGCTCACCGGGCGCGAATTCCTGGACTACGTCGGACGGCTGCACGGCAGGCGGCAGCCGCCCCTTCAGCGGCAGCTTCTGGACGGGTTGGAGCTCTCGGATTCGGCGTTGCAACGCAAGCTCAAGGGCTATTCCCAGGGGATGAAACAGAAAGTAATGCTGGTCCAAGCGATACAGCACGGACCGGACCTACTTATCTTGGATGAGCCCACCGATGCCTTTGACCCGCTGGTACGGCGGGCTTTTTTCGGCCTGATGCGGGAGCTAAATAGCCACGGAGCAACCATCTTCATGTCCTCCCATATTCTTCCCGACGTGCAGGAACTGTGCGATCGGGTAGCGATTATTCGCGATGGCAAGCTGGTGAGCATCGGGTCGGTGGAGGCGTTGAGCAAACGCTACAGACGACGGATGCAAGTGATCTTCCGAGAGCCGCCGCCCGATAGCCTTTCAGCGTCCGGCGTGGAGGTCGTGTCCAAGGAGGGGAGGAGCTGGGGGCTCTCCGTTTCCGGGGACATAAATCCGCTGCTTCGTGAGCTGAGCGGTTACGATCTCGACGACCTCGTCTTCGAGCGTACCAGCTTGGAGGAGATGTTCATGGGATATTACGAAACGGAGGAACTCGCCCAGCATGCGTAGTCTTTTTACGCAGTCGCTCGGGGGATACGGCTTCGGCACTGCGCTCACCACCATTGGGCTCTTTGGAGTGAGCCTGCTGCTGGTTTACACCTTCGATGCCTTCGGGGGACTGGAATCGGCACGGGAGTTTGAAGAGTTGATCCCGGAGAGTATGAAGGCGTTGCTCAAGACCCAGGGAGGGTTTGCCACCGACGCGAACGGATATTTGGCCTCCGGCTACCGCCATCCCATCTATCTGATCGCGGTCTCCGCCTTTGTGATTGCGGTCTCCAGTGGAGTCGTGGCCAAGGAAATAGAACGGGGCACCATCTTGGTCCTGCTGTCGGCGCCCATCGCCCGCTGGAAGCTGCTCACCTCGAAGACCCTAGCCATTGTGGTGAGCCTGCTCGTTCTGATGGTCGGTGCATGGCTCGGCACCTGGGTGGGGCTGATGGTTACGGGCCTTACCGGCGAGGTCAGCCTTGGTCTCTTTGTGCGCGTCCTGTTCAATATCATGGCGCTGGGATTGGCGATGGGCGGTTATACGCTGTTCATTTCAGCGTTGGATAATGAGGGCGGCCACGTTGCTGCCGTCGCCGCGGGTATCACCATCGCCCTGTTCTTCCTGGACTTTCTGGCGACGCTCTGGATCCCCGTCGCTCCTTTTGGCCCGTTGAGCGTTTTTCATTACTATGACCCGTTGGCTATAGCCCAGCAGGGTGGAATCCCCTGGCGAGACGTGGGTGTGTTGCTGGGGGTTGCGGGAGTGAGCTTTCTGGCCGCGCTGGTGGTCTTTCAACGTCGGGACATCGCCCGCTGAGCTAGCCTTATGAAATAGGGGGGTGTGCACACAGGGGCGAAACCTCTGTGGCGGGGGCCTGAGGGTGTCCTGCAGATAAAATCTCTCCCTTTTTTGGCCCAGGCGGAGTCCTGAACCCGTCGAAGGAAACGTGGGCTAGGGGGATGGACGAGAGTTTTCTCGCCAGACCTGCTAGATCGCCGGATGCTGAGCATGCCAGCCGGTTGCCTGCTCGTAGGCGTGAGCAGCGCGAAGCAACATGGGCTCGCTCATGGGCGAGCCTATAAGTTGAAGGCCTACGGGCAGGCCGTCCGCGAAGCCGGAGGGGACGGACACCGCGGGGATACCGGCGATATTCACCGGAACCGTGCAGATGTCGCTGGCGTGCATGGCCAGGGGGTCGTCAACCTTCTCTCCCAGCCCGAAGGCCACCGTGGGAGAGGTGGGAGTCACTAGAAGGTCCACCTGTTGAAAGGCCTGAGCAAATTCCCGTCGTATGAGAGTGCGTACCTTCTGGGCCTTCAGGTAGTAGGCATCGTAGTAGCCGGAGGAGAGGGCATAGGTGCCGAGCAGGATGCGCCGTTTGACCTCAGCGCCGAACCCCTGACGCCGCGTTTCCTCCAAAGCCGCGCGCATGCCCTGAGACTCCATGTCGGAGTAGCCGTACTTGACGCCGTCGTAGCGGGCTAGGTTGGCCGAGCACTCACAGGGCGCGAGAATGTAATAGACAGCCAGCGCCGTTTCGGATAAGGGCAGAGAGATGTCCCAGACCACGTCGGCGCCCAGCTCCTCCAGTCTCAGGATGGCCTCCTTGGTGGTGCGTGCAACCTCGGAATCCACGGCATCGCCGAAATACTCCTTCACGACACCGATACGCAGCCCAGCGATACCTTTGTTAAGGCCTTGGGTGTAGTCGGGCACCGCCTGTTTGATGGAGGTTGAATCCTTGGCGTCGTGACCGGCGATGGCGTTGAGGACCAACGCGGTGTCCTCGACGGTGCGGGTCAGCGGTCCAATCTGGTCCAAAGATGAGGCATAGGCCACCAGCCCGTAGCGGCTGATGAGCCCGTATGTAGGCTTGAGTCCCACGATGCCGCACAAAGAGGCGGGCTGACGAATTGAGCCTCCGGTGTCTGATCCCAGGGAGAAGGCTGCCTCTCCCGCAGCAACCGCCGCCGCCGGCCCGCCACTGGAACCTCCCGGCACCCGGTCGGTGCTCCAGGGATTCGCGGTTGTCTTGTAGGCCGAATTTTCTGTTGAAGAGCCCATGGCGAACTCATCCATGTTCCCTTTGCCCAAGAGCACCGCCCCTGCATCTCGCAAACGCTGGGTTACGGTGGCGTCGAAGGGCGGGACGTAACCCTCCAACATCAGTGACCCGCAGGTGGTGGCCACACCGCTGGTGGATATATTGTCCTTTAGCTGCATGGGGATTCCCGTCAATGGCCCCGCCGACCCCTCCGCAAGCTGCTCGTCCGCTTGGCGGGCCTGCTGACGGGCCACGGTCGATGTAACTTCGAGGAAGGCGCCCAACCGAGGCTCCAGACGCTCGATGCGCTCCAGATGGGCCTCGGTCAGATCCAATGAGGACAACTCCCTGCGGTGGAGTGCTTCGGACATCTCGCGAAGGGTTGAATAGTGGAGTGCATCTACCATGGTCGGGGCATCACTCCTCAATCACCGCCCGCACGCGGATGTAGTCGCCTTCTCGCTTAGGCGTGTTGCCCAGGACCTCCTCCACGGGCATGACTGGCCCGGGAACATCGGCGCGCATCACCGAGTCCACCTCCACGGCGTGTCCGGTGGGCTGCACCTCGGTCGTATCCGTGGCCTGGATCACGCGAACCTCGTTGAGCAACGTGGTCAGCTCTCGGCGCATCCGGTCCGCCTCGTCAGCGGTAAGGCCGATGCGGCACAGCGCAGCGATGTGCCTGACCTCATCTGTGCTGAGTTCTTCCGTGTGTTGTTGAGGGCTGGTCATGGCTGGCTTCGTGACCTCGTGGAAATAGGCTGCAGCATGGCGGTGGACTGCATCTTAGGGCGACACTGCCCTAATGTACAGTCCCATGATAAGGGGAGGGGATATTTCGGAAAAGTTAAAGAAAAATATATATATGTCTACCTATAGGATAGCGGTAAGCACATGTCTGTGCTAATTTCCACTGCTAAGTGCTTTACAATACGCAAAGATATTCCTACTATTTCAGATAGTTCAAATCTAAGAAATTACCTAAAGGTGACACACCCATGAAAATTTCTCAAATCGCTGAGTACAGCATGCCCGCCACTGGCGGCTTGCCTCCCCTGCAGGCCATGATTTACGAGGAGTTAGAGCGCCGTGGGGACGAGGTGTTTGAGTACCAAGGGGAGGAGCTGCTCCGGGTGTTCCCCCGTTTGAAGCGCTCGGCCTTGAACTGGTCCTTATGGTTGCTGTCCAAGGGAGGGCACATCGGGAAGGTTAAGGTCCGTGTCAACGGAAAGCTGACCACGCTCTACGGCAGCCATCCAGCTATCGTTACGCTGAAGGAAAAGCTCGGACAGGAAGACGTCCAGAAGCCTGAAGCTACGCCTGAGCGCCAGATTGCCTGAGCACCTGGCACTCAGGGCAGTCGCACAGCTTGCGTAGGAACTCAAAGGGATAGATGCCGGTGCTGTGCAGGTCGCTGAAGAGCAGGTTCACGGCGTAGCGGCCGACCTCAACGGAATCAGCCAGGTAAACCCCGACATCTACGTCCTCCACGCCCGTCACGCGCTCGTGGGTGAGCTCATCGACGCATTGGGCGCAGCCGCAGTTGCCCCTGAGATACCGGCTAGTCAGGAGCGTCCGGTGCCCGTCCTTCCACAGGACTTCCAGTCCTTGATCAGCCACCTGGAGTTGTTTGGGCTCGAACATGGGGTCAGCCACGGAGATATCCTCCTTTAACGTAAGTAACGCATTCATAAAACTAACGGATAGTGCGACGTCTCTTTCCAGTCTAACTGGCCCTCCCCACCCCCTACAACTCTACCTGCTGACCGAGGCCGCGCTCGATGGCCTTTCTGTACACGTGCATTCCGGCGGCCACGTCCTCCATCCCGATGCCCTGGGATTCGAACAGGGTGATGGCATCAGTGGAGGGCCTGCCGGGGATACGTTTCGCAGCCAGCTGGCCGAGCTCGGCCACCTGTTCCCATTGAAACGCCCGCTGCTCATAAGCCCAGATGAGGTCCCCCGCTTCGGTCTTCGCCTGAGGCAGGTCGTCCACCACGATAAGGGCGCTACGCTTTATTGCGGTCTCATCTAGTTCTCTGCGCATCCAGGAGTTACTCCCGGCGGCATTGATGTGCGTGCCAGGCCGGATGGCCTCGCCCTTGAGCACCGGGTCGCGTGAGTTGGTGATGGTGGCCACGATATCCGCCTTGGCCACGGCTGCCTCCGCCGATTCCACGGCCTCGATGGCGATACCGAGCGACGCGGCCATCTCCTGGGCGAAGGCGGCACGCCGCTCCGGAGTGGGGCTGTAGACCCATGCCTGGGTGATGGGCCGGACCGCACAGATGGCGGCCAGCTGGGTTCTGGCCTGCCTGCCGCTGCCAATCACACCGACGCTCTGGGCATCTTCGCGCGCCATGTACTTGGTGGCCACACCGCTGGCGGCGCCGGTGCGGATTGCGCCCAGAGCGTTGGCACTCAGCAGAGCGACAGGCCCCACCGGGTTGAGCCCGTATAGGAGAACCAGCATATTGGACCCGGAGCCGCGGCCTCCTGCGTAGGTCTTCAGCCCCGTAGCCCCTAAGGCCGTGGACATGCCCGCCATGACCTGGTGAGACCCGCCGCCGGGCAACGGAATGCGATAGCGGCTGGCGTTCACTGCACCACCAGCTCCGGCGTCCTGGAACAGGCGGTCCATAACCTCCACGCACTCCTTCATGGGAAGCAGCTCGCGCACGTTTTCCTCACTCAATAGCAGCATCGACGCCTCCGTGGCCTTCCGGTTTATTTCTGGAGACCATTTTATTTATTCCAACAGCGGGCGCATACTCCGGGTCGGCCAGGAGGTCCTCCAATGCCAGTTGGCCCGGTTCCTGCTGATGGCGAAGGTTGCTCACCCCCACGCCGACGAGCCGCACCGCCTGACCGGGCAACCAGTTGGCCTTAAGCAGTTGGTTCGTCGTCTCCTGGAGGGCCTCCTTCGCCGCCGTGGCCCGAGCCCTGCTCATCGAGCGGGTTATGGTGGTGAAATCGGAGAACCGTAATTTCAGCGTCACCGTTCGGGCCAGCAGATCATGCCGGTCCAGCGACTCCGCAACTTCTGCAGCCATGCGCGCGATCGCATGGTGCAGCGGCTCCGCTTGGTCGACATCCTCGGCGAATGTCCCCTCGGAGCTGATGGACTTGGTTTCGCGGCCTGTAGTGATGGCTGAGTTGTCCTGTCCGAGGGCGCGATGCTGCACAACGGCCCCACGGGGACCCAAAACGGCCATGACGTTGGAGAGGGGAGCTCGGGCAACCTGTCCCAGCGTCTGAAATCCCCGCGCCCGCAGCCGCTCTGCCGACTTGGGGCCGATTCCAGGCAACGCCTGGACTCCTAATCCATCGAGGAAGGATGCTTCGGCGCCGGCTGGCACCACCATGAATCCGTTGGGTTTGCCCTCCTCGCAGGCAATCTTCGCCACCATTTTGTTAGAGGCAAGTCCCACCGAGCAGGCGAGACCGACCACGTCTTTCACCCGCGCCTGGGCTCGTAGCATAATGCCCACCGCCTCCTCTAACTCTGGGGCGACGGGAGTCAACTCCAGATACGCTTCGTCGATGGACACTTGCTGCACCAGCTCCGTCGTCTCATGCAACAGATCCATCACCCGTCGGGAGTAGTTTTGGTAGAGGTGGTGGCGGGTGGGAAGCACCGTTGCCTGGGGACACAGGCGCAGGGCTTGGGACATAGGCATTGCCGAGTGACAGCCGAAAGTACGGGCCTCATAGGAGGCTGCCGCAACTACGCCCCTTCCTTGGGGAGACCCTCCGATAAGCACCGGCTTCCCCTTTAGCTCGGGGTGTTCAATGACCTCCACCGATGCGAAGAAAGCGTCGAGGTCGACGAGGGCCACAGTCCGGGACGCTTGGTGTTCCATAAAGCTCCGGTATGGTAGTGCAAGGTTGTTCCCGACCGCCAGGGTGTGGTGTCCGGCCCTGTGGTGCCCCGTATAATAATCCAAGAACGGAAGTGCATAATTGAGGGCAGGGTGATTGCCTCTCGTTAGGTCTACGAGGATGCCATCGACCTACTCCGCGAGCAGTTCGCTGAAGTGGACGTGTGGGAGAGCCAACTGCCTCCCACCGAGGAGGAGCTTCGCTGGCGGCCTGCTGGCTGCATCGCGCTGGTGACGATGTGCACCGATAAGGTGGACGCTGCACATTGGCAGCGCCTCTTCCACGGCGCGACGGGGACGGAATCTAGTCCATAAAAAAGGGGACTATGAAACATAGTCCCCTTTACGTTCTACTCTCACTCTACCGCGGCTCGGCGATAGGCGCAGAGGCCTTTGTGGGTATTAACGGACCGCTCCCGCCAACTCTGAACCCGGGGTGAATCCCACGCGGCTATGAGCCGGGACGGTCACCCGCTGACCAGCTTGCGAACCCCTAATGGCACGGACCTGCCGCTCTTTGACGCTTCGGGATTCAAAGGCGCCAAATCCAGTCAGGACTACGCGGTCGCCTGATGCCAATGTTTCGCGGATGGAATCAAGCACTGCGTTTAGAGCCGTGTCGCCTTGAGAGCGGGGTCCCCCTAGCTTACCGGCAACCTTCGCTGCCAAATCTCCCTTTCGTAGCGTGGCCAAGACTACACCTCCTAAGTTCGACATTTCGATGGTAGCGCTACCTTTGCGCGGGCGTATATATAACACACGATTTCGTGCAATGCTACCCCTTTTGGCCGTTAACGGCCTTGTTCCGTGGATTTCCGGTGCCGTGGTCCGGTTGAAAGTCCTCTCGCCACCATCGAAAAAAGTGGTTCAGCGGGCCGTGGCCTGCCCCAAGGGAAAAGCCCGCTGCGATGGCCCCATGAACGTATTCCTTGGCCATGTGAACGGCTTCGTCCACGGGTTTCCCATGCGATAACCCCGCGGTGATGGCCGACGAATAGGTACAGCCTGTGCCGTGGGTGCTCCTGGTGGGGATGCGCTGCGCGGAAAGGGTGGTGAAGCGAGTCCCGTCGTAGAGCACATCGGTGGCCTCTTCGCCAAAATGGCCTCCCGTGACTACAACGTATCGCGGCCCCAGGGCGGCGATGGCCTGCGCTGCCGTGCGGGCCTCCTCAAGGCTCCTCACCCTCAGGCCACTCAGGGCCTCGGCTTCGGCGGCGTTGGGTGTAACGACTAGCGCCAGGGGAAGGAGCATTCGCCGAAGCGCGTCCAGCGCATCGGCGCGCAGCAGCCGTTCCCCGCTGCTGGCGGCTATGACGGGGTCCACCACCAAGCGCGTGAGTCCCAAAGCTTTCAGGCGTTCCGCCACCACCTCAATGATAGGTGCGCTACTCAGCATGCCGGTCTTTACGGCATCCACGCCCAGGTCCACGGCTACGGCGTCGATCTGAGCAGCCACCATTGCCGGCTCCAATTCCTGGGCACCGATGACCCCCAGCGTGTTCTGGGCAGTCACCGCGGTAATGGCGCTTACCCCGTAGACCTCCAGCGCTGCGAAGGTCTTGAGGTCGGCCTGAATTCCCGCGCCCGCGCCCGAATCAGACCCCGCAATGGTGAGTGCCACCGGCACTTTGGCCGTCATGTATTTCCTCGCTTGTTAGTCGAGTTTGACGCGTTGCCTTTGTCTGGGCCTCGGGAGAATTTTTCGATCGGCCTCCCTGCCCCTTCAAGGGGCCAAAGACACCTCCTGACCAGGAAGGGGGCAGGAATTATGCTTGAGGGACATCCCCAAACTCCCGATAGATGGGCAAAATCCCTCTGGACTCCTTATTCCCTGAGTACTCTAGACTTGGCGGTAGATTGCGCTCCCCGATTCCTGAAATTGGTGGGCCTTTTCCTCCATGCCACGCGCCAGGGCCTGCTGGGTGTCCAACCCCTTCTCTTTGGCATATGCCCGCACGTCTTGAGTGATGCTCATAGAGCAGAACTTTGGGCCGCACATGGAGCAGAAGTGGGCCAATTTTGCTCCTGGACTGGGGAGCGTCTCATCGTGGTAGGCGCGTGCGAGATCGGGGTCAAGAGATAGGTTGAACTGGTCCTGCCAGCGGAACTCGAAACGGGCCTTGGAGAGGGCATTGTCCCGTTCCTGGGCTCCTGGATGGCCCTTCGCCAAGTCGGCTGCGTGAGCGGCGATCTTGTAGGCGATGACTCCCGCCTTCACATCGTCCCTGTCCGGCAGGCCCAGGTGCTCCTTGGGGGTCACGTAGCACAGCATGGCAGTGCCGTACATGCCAATCATTGTAGCCCCGATGGCTGAGGTGATGTGGTCGTAACCGGGAGCGATATCCGTGACCAGCGGCCCCAGTGTGTAGAAAGGAGCCCCCTGGCAGACCTTCTGTTGAAGGTCGATGTTCTCCTTAATTTTGTTCATCGGCACGTGGCCTGGGCCTTCGATCATCACCTGCACGTCGTGTTTCCAAGCGATTTGCGTCAGCTCCCCCAGGGTCTCCAGCTCTGCGAACTGCGCCTCGTCGTTGGCGTCTGCTATACATCCAGGACGTAGCCCATCGCCCAAAGAGAAGGAGACGTCGTAGGTCTTCATGATCTCGCAGATCTCCTCGAAATGGGTGTAGAGGAAATTCTCCTCATGGTGGGCTAGGCACCAGGCGGCAAGGATGGCCCCTCCCCTGGAGACGATGCCGGTCACCCGGTTGGCCGTGAGGGGTATGTAGCGTAGGAGCACCCCTGCGTGGATGGTGAAGTAGTCCACTCCCTGCTCCGCCTGCTCGATGAGCGTGTCCCGATAGGCCTCCCAGGTTAGGTCATGGGCGGCGCCGCCCACCTTCTCCAACGCCTGGTAGATGGGAACCGTCCCGACGGGCACCGGAGAGTTGCGGAGAATCCACTCCCTGGTCGTGTGGATGTCCGATCCGGTGGAGAGGTCCATGACGGTATCGGAGCCCCACTGGATGGCCCAAGTCATCTTGCTCACCTCTTCCTCGATGGAGGAGGTGACCGCTGAGTTGCCGATGTTGGCGTTGACCTTAACCAGGAAGTCGCGTCCGATGATCATCGGCTCGCTCTCGGGGTGGTTGATGTTGGAGGGAATGATGGCTGTGCCGCTGGCCACGGTCCGGCGGACCACATCGGGTTCCACACCTTCGCGGATGGCGATGAACTCCATCTCCGGCGTGATTGTCCCCTGCCGGGCGTAGTGCATCTGCGTGACGTTGCGTCCGGCCTTGGCCCGCAGCGGAGGGCGGCCCAGTTTGAAGGAATCATTGCCGCTATTTTCCGCGAGGGTTGGGGTGCCGATGTACTCCTCCACGTCGCCGCGTTCCATTGCCCACGCGCGCCGCAAGACAGGCAGCCCCTTTCGGGAGTCAGTCAGCGCGGTGGCATCGGTGTAGGCCCCGCCGGTATCGTAGAGGCACACTGGCGCATTCTCTTCACTTCCCGCCTGGCCCGTGGTGGGAGAAAGGGTGATCTCCCGCGAAGGCACCCGAATATCCGGGCGGGAGCCTACCTGCCACACCTTTCGGCTGGTGGAGGCTTGCGGGTCTGGGACTTCTGATTTGTCTACTGGTATTTGCTTGTTCCGCGTGGTCTGCTTCATGGACGTTCTCCTCTGCGTGACGAATCGGGTAAAAAGCAAAAGGTCGCCTTGAAAAGGCGACCTTTGTTCATGGTGTGCTGCGCATCCCGTCTCCCTCCGCTGGCATTACCCAGGTCAGGTATAAAGGGTCGGTGGCATCTTGGGGCCACCCTCTCAGCCGGGCTCTCCCGGCTCCCCTAACGTGTCTATAAGTAGAACACTTGCATTTTACGGAAACGGCTTGACCGCGTCAATGAAGCGGGCCCATAACAGAACAGGGGGGCCAGAGTTGGCCCCCCTGTTCTTGCAATCCATTCTCAACGCGCTTTAGGCGGTGTCCTTCTTGAACCCGTAGTGGTACACCAACCCTGCTATGGCAGCACCGGCCAGTGGCCCGACAATGTAGACCCAGACGTCGCTCCACGTGTTGGCCATGATGGCCGGACCCAACGTTCGGGCAGGGTTCATGGAGGCGCCGGTCAGGGGCACCCCAACGAGTAGGGCGACGGTTACCGCAAGGCCAATAGCCAAGGGTGCGACAAAGCCTACCCCTCGCTTGTCCATGGCCGCGCCGAAGACGACGAAGACCAAAACCGCGGTAAGGATAATTTCGATGCCCAGGCCCTGACCAACGCTCACGGCGGGAGCAAGGGCATGCGAGCCCAGTGTCCCAGCGCCTTCGCCCAGTCCGCCGCCCATCACTTCGGGGATGAGTAGTCCTGCGGCCAACGCGCCTAATGTTCCACCGGCTATCTGCGCGATGATGTAGAAAATGCCGTTGGCAGCGCTGATACGTTGGGTAATAATCGCGGCGAAGGTTACCGCCGGGTTGATGTGGCCGCCCGACAGGTGGGCGGTTGCAGAGACCAGCATTGCGATGGCAAGACCGTGTCCGAGGGAGATGGCAATCAGCCTGCCAGTGTCCATTCCTCCACCCAAGATGTTGCCCGTTACGATAACTAAACCGACACCGAGGAAAACGAAGAAGAAGGTGGCAATCAGCTCTGCTGCTGCTGCCCGGTAGTCGAGCTTGGCGTTCATCATGAATCCTCCTTGAGTGCTCGCACCGCTACAGAAGGTCGCTTCCGTCTGTTGGTGCCTGGTCGCGGCTTTCACCGCTTGGAATTCACCGTGTTCCCAGACGCGGATTGTTCCACGTCTGTGCGGCAGCATCCGTTATAAGGAGAGGAGCATCGGAAGTCAAGGCATTTTGCCGGCGTCCTTTGCCAAGCTTCGGCATGACGCCGTGCGTGTCGTGCGGCGAATATCCGAGTTCTGTCTGAGGGAGGGGCTAGAGAGTGGAGGGGCGCCTACTCGACTAAGGCTGCTTGGAACGCCGGCTCCATCTCCATGAGCGGTGCGAAGGCCTGAAAGCGAGCGGTGATGCAGGTGCAAGGGGCCGCGGTGGTCGTCTAGCCGCCGCCGCCACAGGCGGCTGCCACCAGCCCTACGGCCACCAGCAATGGCAGTATCCCCAAACGTTTTCGAGAAGCGGCCATTCAGTATTCCTGTCTCTGTCAACCCAAGGCGATGCTTTTGAAGGTAACGATCCCATCCACCGGAACAGCCTTCAGAGAAGCGCTCCGCGTAATTTCTATACGTGCTCAAGGCGAAGGCCGATTGGCCCAGCGCCTAAGTCAGGCGAGTGCAACTGCTATACTACGTAGTAAGGCCATGATCAGAGACCTCCTCTCCATGAACGACGTCACCAGCGCGCAGGTTCTTGAAATCCTGGACGCGGGTGACGTCTACCGCGAGGCTTCGGCGGAAGGCCATCCTCTGGCTGGTAAGAGCGTTGCTTTGCTCTTTGAAAAGCCCTCCCTGCGCACCAAGGTCAGCTTTGAGGTGGCCACCTACGAGCTGGGCGGACACCCCATTTACATGAGCAGGGAAGAGGTGGGGATGGGTACCCGCGAAACGGCGGAGGACATAGCCCGAGTGCTGGAGCGCTGGGTCTCGGTTATCGTTGCCCGTGTCTTCCAGCACGACAGCCTGCGACGGCTCGCCGAAAGCTCAGCCGTACCTGTGGTGAATGCACTCTCCGACGTTGAACACCCCTGCCAGGCGCTGGCTGACCTCCTGACCATGCGCCAGCGCCTGGGGGCGCTGAAGGGCGCTACTGTCGCGGTCATAGGGGATGCCAACAATTGCGCCTTGAGCTTGGCTCTGGGCTGCGCCGCCGTCGGCGCTCAGTTCCGCATTGCTGCACCCGTCGGGTACGGCTTTGGGCCCGAAGACCTGGCCTCCATCAACCAGCGCTACGGCGGCAACGGCATGCGGGTTCAGACCGTTGCCAACGCGCAGGAAGCGGTTCGTGGGGCCGATGTCGTCTATACCGACGTCTGGACTAGCATGGGCCAGGAGCATCAGGCCGAAGAGCGCTATCGGGACTTCGCGGGCTACCAAGTCTCCGCCGAGCTCATGGCCCATGCCGGCGCTGGCGCCATCCTCATGCACCCCATGCCCGCCCACTACGGAGAGGAGCTTGCCGAAGGCATGCTTGACCATCCGCAGTCGGCGGCCTACGACCAGGCCGAGAATCGCCTCCATGTCCAAAAGGCAGTCTTGCGGCTGCTGGTGGTCGGCGCATAGCTGAGGAAATACCCATGGAACAGCCAGCCCCCAGCACTATTCCCGCTCCCACACGCCCCAGTCACGCGCCCCGGGGTCATGCAATGGTGGCCATTGTTGGTCGTCCGAACGTGGGGAAATCCAGCCTGTTCAACGCATGGATTGAGAACCGAACCGCCATCGTCTCCGAGGTCGCGGGTACCACGCGAGACCGTCTTTCGGCAGAGGTCGTCCACCTGGGCCGGACCATCGTGCTCGTCGACACCGGAGGTCTGGTGCCCGAGGCCGAAACAACGATGGACGAACTGGTCTTTTGGCAGGTGAAGGCTGCCGTGGGCGAGGCGGACGCCGTCATTTTCGTCACCGATGCGGTTCAAGGCGTGACCTACCATGACCGCCATGTCGCGCAGCTCCTCCGGGAGTCGGGCCGGCCCGTGGGCCTTGCGGTCAACAAAGTAGATAGCTCATCCCGCGAGAGCCTCGTCCCCGAATTTTACCAGTTGGGCCTGGGAGAGCCCTACCCGGTGAGCGCGTTGCACCGCCGAGGTCTGGACGGCCTGCTGGACACCGTCTTGGGCGTGCTGCCTCCCGAAGGCGAAGCAGTCGAGGAGGCCGTCGGCGTTCCGCATTTCGCCATCGTTGGCCGCCCTAACGTGGGGAAATCGGCCATCGTCAACGCTGTCCTGGGCATGGAGCGTTCCATCGTGAGTGAAATCCCCGGAACCACACGAGACGCCTTGGACACGACATGGGAGTTCGAAGGTAAAGGAGGCGTGCTCATCGACACGGCGGGCATACGCCGCAGAGGCGCGATTCAGCCCGGTATTGAGCGCTACAGCGTGTTGCGCGCCATTCGGGCCATCGATCGCAGTCACGTCGCCGTCGTGGTCTTGGACGCCACAGAGTTGGTGACAGCGCAGGACTTGCACATAGCTGGTCAGGTGCGGGAGTCGTTCCGTGGGGCTGTTGTGGTGGTGAACAAGTGGGACCTGGTGCCTGAAGCGATGCGGGACGAGGAGTTGATGCGTCGGCGGGTGCTCTCGCGGTTGCGGTTCATGGACCGTGTCCCTGTGCGTTTCACCTCCGCGCTCACCGGAGAGGGTATCGAAAGCCTGATGAGCACCGCCTTCGAGGTGTACAATCAGGGTCAACGCTGGGTCGATCCCCGCAAGTTGAACACCGTTGTCATGGACGCCATTGCCGAGCACCTTCCTCCCAAGCAGCGGACCAGCTCGATGAAGATTTACCGGGTTCGACAGGAGTCGGTGGGCCCACCTACATTCTACTTTTACTGCAACAACCCCGACCTGCTCCATTTCTCCTATGAACGCTACTTGGAAAATGTCATTCGTAGGACATTCAACTTTCGGGGAGTGCATCTGCGTCTGGAGTTTCGAGGCAGGAGCAAGGTCCGCGTCGGCGGCGGTCACCGGGGGGGCGTCACGCGCCCGAAAGTGCGGAGCGGCGGGAAGGGTCCGGCCCGGTAGGCCATGGATTTCTGGTGGTTGGTGCCCATTGCGTATCTGGTGGGTGGAATCCCTTGGGGTCTGCTGATTGTTAAGAGTGTCCTGCGCGTGGATGTCCGTGATTACGGAAGCGGTACGACGGGCGCTACCAACGTCTTGCGCACAGCGGGGAAGGGCCCCGCGCTGCTCACCCTCGCAGGAGACGCCGTAAAGGCGGTGGTAATGGTCGTGCTCGCCCAGCTCCTCACCGGGACCGACGCAGTGCATGCTAGTGTGGCTCTCGCGGTCATCGCCGGCCACATATGGCCGGTGTGGGCAGGTTTCCACGGCGGCAAGGGTCTCGTCACCGGGGCTGCTGCTGCTGGCGCCTTGATACCGCTGGCAGGCTTGGTGGGCGCAGCCGTCTTTGTAACTATCGTGGCCCTGACTCGATACGTCTCGGTGGGGTCGGTCGTAGGCGTCTTCGCAGTAGCGGTGGCCCACACGGTGCTGTACCTCGCCGGGGTGTATCCCGGCCCCTACCTGGCCTTCGCGTGGGCGGGGGGGCTGCTGATAGCGGCGGCACACCACGGCAACGTGGTCCGTCTGCTCCGCGGGACGGAACGGCGGCTGGGAGAGAGAGCAGATTAGTGAGGGCTGAACAGGAGTTAGGTCGTTGTACAGCCCGCTGAGTAGTGCTATAGTCAACACCGAGAGGATGCCGTGGTCGTGCGGCATCCATCTGCGTTCATGGGAAGGAGGCGACGAAACATCGCCAAGGACTTTCGCGTAAACGAGGGCATTCGCATCCCGGAGGTCCGCGTTGTCGACGACCAAGGTCAGCAGTTGGGAGTGATACCGACCCGCGAGGCTCTGGCCTTAGCTCGGGAGCGTGACCTCGACTTGGTGGAAGTCTCGCCCAACGCGGTGCCACCTGTTTGCCGGGTGCTGGACTACGGTAAATTTCGCTATATCCAGACCATTAAAGCGAAGGAGATGCGCAAGTCCAATAAGGCCAACGCCTTGCGGGAAGTGCGCTTCCGCCCACGTATCGGACGGCACGATATCGAGTCGAAAGAACGTTTGGTCCACCGCTTGCTTGGTGAGGGTTCCAAGGTGAAGGTCTCCGTCATGTTCCGAGGCCGGGAGCGGGAGCATCCAGAGGTGGCCATGAACTTGCTGCGCGAGGTTGCGGAGACCTTGAAAGAGGAATCGAAGCTGGAGCAGGCCCCAAATCTGGAAGGGCGAATGATGAGCATTGTCTTGGCTCCGGCAAAAGCCCTTGTTGGCGCCGAAACGAAAGAAGCTCCGGAGAGTGGGGAAGATGCCGAAACTAAAAACGCATAAGGGCGCTGCTGCGCGCTACCGGGCGACAAGCACCGGCAAATTGGTACGTATGAAGCGCCATAGTAGTCACCTGCGACGCAAGAAACCCAAGGACGTACGTGGGCAGTTCGATGTAACGATTCCCGTGAGCTCCACGCAGACGCGGCGCGTGAGGACGCTGCTTCCGAAGTTGAGGCGCTAGAAGAAACTGATGAAATAATAAGGTGTGTGCCCCGACCTGTCGGGGCCGGGAGTCTGACCGAGTCCCTCAGCTATTTATACCCCCCTCTCCCCCTGCTGGTCAAGAAGGTGTCCTGAGCCCCCGTCAAAGGAAAGAGGGTCAGGGGGGATGGTAGGAATGGTTTTCCCGCAACCCTTTAAGAGTTTGGTATTGTTCGGATTGCCCGAGAGATACGAAAGCGAAAACTGATAACGCTAATTGAGAGGATCCCATGGCGCGCATCAAGCGAGGCGTAACGGCCCACCAAAGGCACAAGAAGGTCTTGGCGTTGACCAAGGGCCACCGCGGTAGTAGGAGCAAGCTGTACCGCCGGGCTCACGAGGCCATGCTTCACGCTTTGAAATATGCCTATCGTCACCGGAAAGAGCTTAAGGGGGACATGCGGCGCCTGTGGATAATCCGCATTGGCGCTGGCGTTCGGGCCCAGGGTCTTTCCTACAGCCAGTTCATGTACGGCCTAAAGCAGGCTAATGTCTCCGTCGACCGGAAGGTGATGGCCGAGTTGGCAATCAATGACATCACTGCCTTCACCGAGTTGGTGACGGTCGCCAAAGCCCAGCTCGCAGTGGCTGCGTAGCCTCCGCACTACTGCGGAGTCACTTCCACAACCCCGTAATACGTGTCATGGGTCAGCACTCTGCCTAGCGACGCTATGTCAATGTGACGCGGCCATGAAGACTCCATCCATACGTGCATTATCTCGTAATGCAGCTGGGTCAGGGACAGCGGGTCCTTGGGATGGGTCAGGAGAATGCGGAAGCTCATCTCCATCACCGAAAATTGGGGATTGAAGAATTCTGGGTCGGTGACGCAATTCTGCTTTATCAACCTGCGTAGTTCCCTGAACTTCATCGTCTTCCACGCATCGGATGACTTCAGCTTTGCGCGGGAGGCTTCGCACAGGCGGCTGCTCAGCAACGCGTTGACTGACCTCCCGGCGGCCTCAATAGCGTTGGGATTGATGGCGAAGAAGCGTTCTTGGATCTCCGTTCCGGAGACCTCTGGGGATGAGTCGGTGGTCATTCGGTTAACCTCACTGAATTGAATTGTTCCCACGGGTCTAGCCAGTCCAGGACTTCCACGGTGACCCGTGCTCCTGCCGGTTTCTCAGATAACTCTTCCGGACAGATGGCCAGGCCCTGTGCCATGACCAATGAGGTGAGCAGATTCGAACCCTGTCCACCAGCCAGTCGTGCGTGTGTCTCGCCGTCACGACGTTCCAAGAGTACGCGGGCGTAGACGCGCCGTCCGTCGGCGTTGACGATGGGTTCGTCCAACACTGCCTCGATTCGCGGGAGCGGCGCTGGCGGCCGGCCCATCATTTTCGCCATGGCTGGCCTGCCAAACTGCACCATGGCCACCAGCGCGCTGACGGGGTTGCCGGGCAGGCCTAGGTGCGGCACCATGCGCCCATCGGGGGCCTGTAAGGTGCCGAAGGCCAGCGGACGAGATGGTCGCATGCGCACGGCCCAGAAGGAGATGGAGCCCAAATCATCGAGGGCATCCTTCACCATATCAAAGGCCCCGGCGCTTACCCCTGCCGAGGTTATGAGCATATCGGCGCTAAGCCCCTGTTGTAGCTTCGCCTTTAAATCTGCCCTATCATCCCGCGCGATGCCCAGGAGCTGTGGTATACCGCCGTAGCGCCGCACCGCCGCCGCCACCGTGTAGGTATTGCTATCGAAGAGTTTTCCCGGCTCTGGCGATTCGCCTGGGGTCTGGACCTCATCACCGGTGGCGAGGATGGCCACGCGGGGCCGACGGACCACCGGCACCTGTGCGTACCCTAGAGAAGCGAGGCTCCCGATCGACGGCGGGTCGAGCAGGTGGCCGCGCTTGAGCACTAGACTCCCTCGAGCAACGTCTTCTCCGGCAGGCCGGATATGTTGGCCGGAAAGCGGGCCTTCGTGAATGGTTACTTCGGTCAGCGGCAGGCCCGCTGCCAGCAGCTTCGGCTCGTCGGTCATCTCGAAAGGCACCACTGCGTCGGCGCCTTCCGGTAGCGGCGCGCCGGTCATGATGCGCACCGCTGTTCCCGCCTCTACGGGAGTGAGTGGCATCTGGCCTGCTTGCACCTGGGCTACCACGCGCAGCACGGTTGCCTGATCGTCCGAGCGGACCGCGTAGCCGTCCATGGCCGAATTGGCCAAGGCAGGGATATCGAAGCGCGCGTGGATGTCGGAAGCTAGAACTAGCCCATCGGCCTCCAGCAACGGCACCTCAGTTGATGGAAGCTCCTCCATCAGGGCCAAGACCCGTTTCCTGGCCTCTTCTACGCTCAGCATATCGGCCCGATGGGGATGAACGTGATGTTGCGCTGCCATGGGCCTCCTTTCTTCAACATCGCCTACACGCGTAAGATAGCGCCCGTTTGTGCCTCTAATTCGCCAACCAGCGATTGGATCGTTTCATTCAACTGCTCAGGAGAGAGGGTGCCGGAGTCCGATTGCAGCTCTAGCCGGTAGGCCAGCGACTTTTTCCCCTGTGGTAGAGGGTCTCCTGAAAACAGGTCGAAGAGCACAGCCCGCCGGACCAACGGGTGCTCCTTAAGAATGGAACGGAGATGTTCAGCGGAAACGTGTTCATCGACGACCAGGGCCAGGTCACGGTCAGCGCTCGGGAAGCGAGTGAACGGCTGGTAATGGTATCGAAGTGCAGGCATCTCGTCGAGCAGCGCATCAAGGTCGATCTCAAAGCAGGCGATGGGCTTGACCGGCAGCCCGAAACGAACGACGGCGCTGGGGTGCAGTTCTCCAAGCGTGCCCACCGTGCGGCCATGCACCTTGATATGGGCGGAACGGCCGGGGTGGAACATCGGGTCATCACCGCGTTCCACTGTGGTCTCCAGTCCTAAGTGGTCCATCATCTCAAGCACAATCCCCTTGGCGTCGAAGAAGTCCAAGGGCTCCGCCCCCTTGTTCCACAGCGAATCGCCCCTAGGGCCGGCCATTGCGGAAAAGATCACCTGGCGCTCCTCCGGCAGATCTTCCAAGCGCGGGAGGTAGACGCTTCCGGCCTCGAACACGCCTAGCCTGTTCGGAGGCAAACGTAATCCAGACGATAGCTTGTGGAGAACACTGCTCCGGAACGTCGTGCGCAGATACTCCTGCTCACGGCTCATAGGGTTGGCCAATCGGAGCGGTGCACCTTCCGATTTGATGGGACTTTCCGCTTCGGCTAGCACGGTGGCACTTACCAGAGAGTAGGAGATCGTCTCTTGGAGTCCGCAGGTGACTAGCAGGTCTTTGATCCGCTCGCGTATATCGCGCGTGGGGTTGGGCTCATAGTTGGGCAGTCTGCCGGAGAGAGGTTCGCCTTGTACGGAATCGTATCCGAGGATGCGGACGACCTCTTCAATCACGTCCTCTTCGATGGAGACATCGCTTCGCCAGTAGGGCGGTGTCGCGAGAACGACTTCGGGATCCTTCGGATCGCTCCCCGGTTCGGGCTCAAGTGCAAAGCCCAATGCTTCAAGCACCTGGGTGATCTGGTCATACGAGAACTCGGCGCCCATGAGGTCCTGCAGCCGTTGGCGGCGCATGGCTACTGGCGGGATCTCCCGGGTTCCTGGGAACGCTTCCGCGACGCTCTGGTCCGCAGTGCCCCCGGCGGTCTCTAGAATCAATCCCGTTGCTCGTTGGAGGGCCCGCATCGCCATCTCGGGGTTCAGGGTCTTCTCAAACCGGGTCGATGCCTCGGTGCGGAGCTTCAGGCGCTGGGTGGTCCGCCGGGTGTTAATCCCGTTGAAGGTGGCCGATTCCAGGAGCACGTCGGTGGTCGCCTTAGCCATTTCGCTATTGGCGCCGCCCATAATCCCCGCCAGGGCGATCCCCCGTTCTGGGTCGGCGATGAGCAGCATGGGCGGTTGAAGCTCATATTCCTCCCCGTCCAGGGTGGTGAATTTTTCCTTCTCGCGCGCCGCCCGTACCACGATGGTCCCCTGCCGCACATTCTGCAGGTCGAAGGCGTGAAGGGGCTGACCGTATTCGAGCATCACGTAGTTAGTGACGTCCACCACGTTGTTGATGGGGTGTAAGCCGGCGGCGACGAGACGCGCTTGCATCCACTGGGGCGACGGACCGACCTTGACGCCCCGGACGACCGTGGCCAGGTAACGGCTGCACAGTTCCGGGTTCTCGATAACGACCTTCAACGACTCGCTGATAGCGGGCCCATCGGACGCATAGTCGAGCGCTGGTTCTGTGACCTGCGTTCCGGTTGCGGCGGCGAGTTCGTGGGCGATTCCCAAGAGAGAGAGACAGTCGGGACGGTTTGAGGTGACCTCCACGTCAAGGACGGCGTCTTGGAAGTAATCAGCCAGAGGCTGGCCGATGGCCGCCACTTCTGGCAATACGAGAATTCCGTCGTGACTTTCCCCCATCCCCAATTCCCGCTCCGAGCAGACCATGCCCGCCGAAGTGACTCCCCTGATGGTGGCTGCCTCCAGGGTGAAGTGACTGCCGCCCCCAGAGTCCACTAAGCGGGCGCCCACCTGGGCGAAGGCGACGTGCTGGCCTTGTTCGATGTTGGGCGCGCCGCAGACCACTGTCGGGGCCTCGTTTCCTATGTCCACGGTAGCTAGCTGGAGACGGTCGGCGTTGGGGTGCGCTTCGAGCTTCACCACGCGGCCTACCACCACCCGGTCCCACCCTGCGCTGGCGCCGGGCTCATAGATGGTCTCGATTCCAGCCATGGTCAAGCGGTGGGCAATCTCGGCAGGGGGTAGGTTGAGTGGGACGTATGTGGCTAGCCAGGCGAGGGGTACCTTCATGGTGTAAGCCGGTCTCCGGGAGTGTGGATGTGTTTGGGGAAAGGCGGTTCTTAGTATAGCCGAGCCGCCTGCTTCCCGCATCGAAGGGAGGGCGCACCCTGCACTCATTACCGAGAGAACCAGCGGCGCTTTAGCCCTGTCATTCCGGAGAAGGCCGGAATGACGCGCCCCCGCAAGTGGGTCAAGGTTCAAGCGGCGCGATTTATCGGAGGTAGACCTTGGTTGCTAGACGGCGACTACGTGGAATGTGGTCATGCGGCCCCGGGTCATGCCCAAGTCGACCATCTCGATCAGCACGGTCGGCTCCGTCTTGTCGTTGAACTCCAGCAGGACCGGGCTATCCAAGAAGTGTGTAAGGAAATCGTCCCGGCCAGAATCGGACGGTGTGAGCAGCCCATCCCAGACCTTGGCGCGGCCCGGCATGCTCAGGCTCCCTTGAAAGACCCGGGCCTGTCCCCCACCTCCCCCTCGGGCGACTTTACGAGGACGAGTCCACGGTCGAGTATGCGAGCCTTCCTGTCCTACTCTAGTTGATTCGTTTGAGGGAAGGGTAAGCAACGAACATGATGAAGGCGGTGACAACGCACGCCACGCCAAAGATAATCTGCGCGACCTGCGGGCCCAGGGCCGCCGCCGAGAACCCGGCGATAGCGCCGCCGAAGGCCGTCAGCGCTCTGTCCATGCTGATGAGACCCATCATCCGCCCACGCATTTCGTCGGGAGCGTTGTGGAGGATAGAGGTGTTTACCAGCGGCATGAACATGGACTGGGTGAAACCTAGGACAGCTATGACACCGAAGGTTAGGAGGACCGTGTCCAGGTAGGTCGAGGCGGAGAAGGCCACCAAGAGCGCGCCGACCGCCGCCAGGGTGCCCATCATAATCATCCCACGGTGCGTGCTGGGACTGAGGGTCGCCAGCACTAACGAACCGAGCACACCGCCCGCGCCTGCTACGGCCATCATGAAGCCGAAGCCCGACGCTCCAATGTCCATGATCTGGGTCGCGAAGAGGGGAGAAAATACTTGCATGAAGCTCATAGCGAAGGCAAAGTAGCCTAGGGCGATGATAAGCACCCCCCGGATATCGGGGGTCTTCCAGGCGTATTTAAATCCCTCCACTAGATCGCGGCCCATGCTTTTCGCGCTTCGCTCCCCCCGCCGTTTCTGGGGCACCACGCGTAGCATCAGCGTGAAGATGACGGCAAGGACGTAGACCACCGCGATGGTGACGAAGGCCGCTTCGACACCTGCGAAGCCGATGAGGAACCCGGCGGCAGTCGCGCCCACGATGCGCATCACTTGCATGCTGCCGGTACTTAAGGTCATGGCGTTGGTGATTAGGTGCGCGGGCACGATGGAGGGTATCATGGCGCGCCGCGCTGGCTGGTCGAAGGCCATGGTCACGCCGCGAAGGAGCGTGAAAAGGTAAATATGCCAGACCTCAATCTGACCGAAGACAAGGATAGCGGCGAAGATGATGCTCAATCCCAACACGAGGACCTTGGTGACAATCATCACCGTGCGCCGGTCGAAGTTGTCGGCCACCACTCCGGCGAACATACCGAAGGTGACCGACGCCACGGTGCGCAAGGCCATGACCATTCCTAGTTGGGCTGCGGAATCGGTGAGCTGCAAGATCAGCAGTGGCCGCGCCACCATCTCCAGCCACAGTGCGCCAGCATGGGTCATCTGGCCCAGCCACAGGAACACAAAGTTCCGGTAGGCCAAAGAGGCGAAGGTGTTCCTGAAGGAGAAGCTGCGGGCTTCTCTCGTCTCGGTTGGGAGGGCGGCTATCCCCGGCTCGTCATCGTCGAGAACGGGTTCGTCTATGGAAGAGATGTCGCGTACCATAAAGCGTTAGGTTCCCTCAGCTTGTGCGCATCCACATTGTTTCGGAGATCTGCTGAGAGGGGTAAAAAGGGTGTGTAGGCAAAATGCGGACGGGAGCCTGTCACTGGAGCGTGGCGGCGAACTCTGCGCCCCGCTGCACCCAGCGCTCCAGCTCAGCGTCTGCTTGCGACCCATCGGATCGACGTACACGAACCCGGTCATGGGACTTTCGAGGCGGTCTGTGTCCACCCGCACTATGCGCTCGTCTCCCGTGACGTCACAGCACATGTGGCCATGCATTATGAAGCAGATGCCGCCGAATATCTTTCGTTTGCTTAGCCCTTGGCGCTTGAGGAGGACCATCCGAATCCGATCTGCCAGGTCTTTGCTATAGGCCATTGGCTTCTCCCTCACGGAGTTCACTGGGTCGGCAGAGACGGGGAAGGGGTTACGGAAACTGGCGAAGGAAGCGGATGTCGTTGGCGTAGAACAGCCGGATGTCGTCGATGCCGTACTTCACCATGGCAATGCGCTCGGCCCCCATACCGAAGGCGAAACCGGAGTAGACTTCCGGGTCGTAGCCCGACATTCGGAGCACGTTGGGGTGCACCATGCCCGCGCCCATAATCTCGATCCACCCTTCGCCCCTGCACACCTTGCATTCCAGGTCAGCGCCCTGACAGATGAAGCAATCCACTGCCATATCCGCTCCGGGTTCCACGAAGGGAAAGTAGTCGCAGCGGAATCGGACCTTCCGATCCTCGCCGAACATCTGCCGGGCGAACTTGTAGAGGGTGTGCCGGAGGTTGGCGAAGCTGATTCCCTTGTCTACCACCAGCCCCTCGACCTGGAAGAGCTGGGATTCGTGGGTCGCGTCGGTGGCTTCATAGCGCCAGCACTTTCCCGGCACCAGCACGCGGACGGGTGGCTCGGTGCTGTCCATGACCCTGGCCTGCATGGGCGAGGTGTGGGTCCGCAACAGCATCGGGTATTCCCCGTCTTGCCCCTGCATGGAGTCCACCCACAACGTGTCCCATTGGTCCCGGGCCGGGTGGCCCTTGGGGATATTCATGCGCTCGAAGTTGAAGTAATCCCACTCGACTTCGGGACCTTCGGCGATCTGAAAGCCCATGGAACTAAAGATCTGGGATATCTCGCGAACCACGATGGTCAGCGGGTGATAGCGGCCCATGTCCACCGGTCTGCCGGGCAGCGAAATGTCGACCTGGTCTGAGGCCAGCCCCTGCATGGACGCGTCGTGCAAGAGGGCCAGGCGTTCTGCTAGTTGCTCTTCCAAGAGCGTTTTCAGTTGGTTGGATGTCGCGCCCACGGTTCTGCGGGCCTCCGGTTCCAGCGACGCTAGCCCACGCAACACTTCGGTGAGGCGTCCCTTGCGACCGAGGTAGGTGATGCGCCAGTTCTCTATGGCCGTATCATCCTCAGCGGTGCCGAGCTCGCTCAGGGCGGCAGTCTGGAGCGCTTCCAAGCTGGCCAGATGGGACTCAATGGTCATAATCCGCCTCACGCATTCTCTTTCCATGGCCTTGGCCACGGCGCATTCCGGGGATTATACGGGTGGCAGAGAAAGAACAAAAGGTCTCGTTGCCGGTATATACCGGCAACGAGACCCGCTCATGGAGGGGCACCGCGTCGTGACGTGGCGACTCCTACTGTTTGTTGGCCGGGTTAAGCAGCCTTGTCGTTGGGCACCTCAACGGTGATTTTCTGCGGCCTCTTCCCCTCCAACTTCGGGAAGCTCACCGTAAGCGTCCCGTTGGCATAGCTGGACGTCGCCTTCTCGGCGTCCACCGTGTCCGGAAGCCGGAGTGACCGAGAGAAGGTGCCCGAGCGCCGCTCCTGAATCAGATAACTCGGTTGCCCCCCTTCTGTTTCCTGATGCGTGTGTCCAGTGAGGGCCAGAAGGCCATCTTCCACGGTCACGTTAATATCGCCAGGACTGATACCCGGCACTGACGCTTGGATCACAATATGACCCTCCTTTTCCACCACGTCCAGGGGAATACCCCAGCCTTCCGTCTGCGTTTCACGGTAACCAGAGCCAAACCCGCGCCACGCGCGGTCAACCACCCCCTCCATCCTGCGCAACTCCCTCATGGGGTACCACCATTGAAGTACCATCACGTGCCTCCTTCTCTCTTTCTTATCCATATGCCCGCTGTTCTCCGGTCACCAACGAGGCTGAAGTCATCAATCTTATGACTTAAAACTATTATGTAATCTATATATTATAAAGTCAATAAGATTGATATGGAACGTATCATATGTGACCTCCATCTCCCTCTGCTATGATAGAGGCATGAACCGGCCCAAACTGCTGCTGGCCACCTCCAACTCGGGTAAAGTCCTCGAGCTTCGGCGCATCTTGCAGAAGCTGGACTATGAGTTGCTTGTCCCGGGCGACTTGGGGATGCGGCTTGATGTAGATGAACACGGCGCTACCTTTGCTGAAAACGCTACGCTCAAGGCGGTGGCCTATGCCGAAGCCGCTGGTGTGCTGGCTATGGGCGACGACTCTGGCATCGATGTGGAGATTCTTGGCGGCGAACCGGGCATTCACTCCGCCCGTTTCGGCGGCCCGGGGCTCACCGATCACGACCGTATGATGCGTCTCTGGCAGCAGATGGAGGGCGTTCCGGAGGCCCAACGTGGGTGCAGGTACGTTGCCGCCATCGTACTGGCGTGGCCCACGGGCCGCACCGAACTTTTTGAAGGCGTCTGCTCGGGCACAATTGCCCAGGAACCAGTGGGAATGGAGGGGTTCGGCTACGACCCCATCTTCTTCCTCCCGGACCGGGGCATGACGATCGCCGAGATGAGCGATGAGGACAAAGATGCTATCAGTCACCGGGGCAGGGCAGTTCGCCAAGCTGCAAATCTGCTCCATAGGCTTGCCCTCAGCGGACAGGTGCTATCGTGACCGTTTCCGTGAACCCTATCCAGGATACGTTCGGCAGGCCGGTCCACGACCTCCGTATCTCTGTTACCGACCGCTGCAACTTCCGGTGCCCCTACTGCATGCCCCAGGAGGTATTTGGAGAGCGCTACCGGTTCCTGCCCAAGCCGGAGCTCCTCACCTACGAGGAGGTCGAGCGGCTTGCCCGCCTCTTTGTGGGCCTGGGCGTCTCGAAAGTGCGCATTACCGGCGGCGAGCCCCTCGTGCGGGCCGACGTTGCGAAGCTACTTAGTAAACTCACAGCCATCGAGGGAGTCCGCGACCTCACGCTCACCACCAACGGCTACCTGCTGTCCGATTTCGCCCAGAGCCTTAGCAATGCCGGTCTCCAGCGCATCACTGTTAGCCTGGACAGCCTGGACCCCGAGGTCTTTGCAGAAATGAACGGACGCGGCTTCAGCCCCGAGCGCGTCCTTGAGGGCATCGCCGCTGCTGAGCGGGCCGGCCTGCACCCCATCAAGATCAACTCCGTCGTCCAGCGGGGCGTTAACGACCATACGGTGTTGGATCTGGCCCGGCGTTTCAAAGGCACTGGTCACATCCTGCGCTTCATAGAATATATGGACGTGGGCACCATCAACCAGTGGCAGTCCGCCCAGGTAGTCCCCTCCGCCGAGCTGGTGGAACGCATCGACGCTACATTCCCCATCGAGCCCCTGGAGCCCGCCTATCGTGGAGAGGTGGCCAAGCGCTGGGCCTACCGGGACGGCTCCGGCGAGATCGGCTTCATCTCCTCCGTCACCCAGCCCTTCTGTGGCGATTGCAGCCGGGTACGCCTCTCACCGGAGGGTCAGATATACACATGCCTCTTCGCGGGCTCGGGTACCGACCTCCGGGAACCTTTGCGAGCCGGGGCCACCGACGACGAGTTAACGGCTATTATTATCGGGGTCTGGCGTGGCCGCGCCGATCGCTACTCCGAGCTCCGCACTGCCTACCCGGATGCGCCCCAGCCCAAAATCGAGATGTATCAGATTGGCGGATAGGGCATGCCAGCCGATTCGGTACTGGACTATCGCATCACATTGCACTCGACCCTTGAAATGGAATGGCGACAGATTCCCGAAGTGACAGTCCGTCGTGTGCTTCCCGCTCCTGAGCAGCGTGCTGATTTTGAACCAGGCCGTGTGGTATTCGAGTCGCAGATGCGACTGGGTGAGCCGAGTAGCATGGTATCTGCTCCGCGCTTTCGTGGACGTGGACCAGAGCCATGCGAAGGTAGGGACCGTTTGCCGGAGGAGCAAGACCAGAAGTCCTGGGAGGGATAGCCATGAAGATCACCTGCAATCAGGCGAACGACACATTGATGGTAGTGCTCAAGAAAGCACAGGTTGCCGGGAGTGATGAGGAAAAGCACAGGATCATCCTCGACCATCACACACACGGCGACCTTGTTCCTCTTGAAATCCTCGACGCTTCTCGGAGAGTAACCGAGGCAGGCAGGGTCGACTTCAAGGCTACAGGATAGTTCTATGATCGATATCTATACCGACGGCTCCTGTCTCAAGAACCCGGGCCCCGGCGGCTGGGCCGCCGTCATCGGCGTCGGCGAGAGCCGCCAGAGGCTCTCTGGAGACGACCTAGACACGACCAACAACAAGATGGAGATGATGGCTGTCATTAAAGGGTTGGAGGCACTGTCGCCTGGTTCGACCGTCACGGTCCACTCCGATAGCCAATACGTGATAAAGACCATGCTGGGCGAGTACAAGCGCGGGAAGAACCACGACCTCTGGGAGCACCTCGATAGGCAGGCCCAACGGCACCGGGTCAGTTGGAAGTGGGTTAAGGCTCACGCGGGCGACCCTTTGAACGAGGAGGCCGACCGCCTGGCCAAGGCGGCCATGACCGGTGCGGCCCGACGCCTGTCTGCCCGTGGCGACGGCGAGGTGAAGCCCAAGCTCAGCCACATCGATGCCCAGGGCAGCGCGCGCATGGTGAACGTGGGCGCTAAGCCCGAGACCCGCCGTACCGCTGTGGCCCAGGGCACCATAGTCATGAATCCCGAAACCCTGGCTTTGGCCCTGGCCGGGCGCATGGAGAAGGGCGATGTTTTCACCGTTGCTCGTTTGGCCGGCATCAACGCCGCCAAGCGCACAGACGAGCTCATCCCTTTGGCCCATTCGCTGCCCTTGGACCAGGTTGCAGTGGACTTTGAGTCCGCTGCCGCTCAGGGACTAGTCACCATCACCGCCACGGTGGAGACCACCGCCAAGACAGGCGTGGAAATGGAGGCGCTGACCGCCGTCGCCGTGAGCGCGTTGGCCATCTACGACATGTGCAAAGCCGCCGACCGGTCTATTGTCTTGCGCGATGTGCACCTGCTCTCGAAACGTGGCGGACAGCGCGGCGACTACACCGCAAACTAGCCAAGGTATCGTGACGCCTCCCGAGGGGCCGTCCTGTTGCCCATTGCGCCTCTTGGTGCTACATTCGCTCTATGAGCACTGTTCAACGGAAAAAGCGTCCGGCCCTCGTCGAGTGTCCACTCATGACTTGTAAGAAGAAGTTCGAGGTAGAAGACGTGGACGATGATTTGCCGGACCACACCAAGCGTGACGGGCGGCGGTGTCCCCACCAAGGCCCAGGGCTGTTCGTCGACCGCCGCTAGTCGCGTGATGGGTATAACGGCAGCCCTCGTCTTTCCGGCGGAAGTCGGGATCCAGAGAAGGGTTGGCAGGATTGTGCCTTCGCAGGGGTGACTCGTTTCGTGGCAAACTGTATATAATTCACGAGCTCTCCGCCCCACTTATTCCGGTTCCATAAGGCGTTGCAGCCTGAAAGTTGCAGGGCGGGGTACCTTAGTCTTATGCACGTAGGAGGGCTCTATGACGCGTACCACGAACCCCGTCCGTTTTGGCATCAGCGTGGGCGCTCAGCCTTTCGACAAGCTCGTTGCCGTGGCCCAGGCCGCCGAGGCCAACGGCTTCTCCACTATCTCCTTCGCAGACCAGCCCCCGTCCCCTGCCCCGGAGGCTTGGACCGTCGCCTCGGCCATCGGTGCGCTGACCAAGAAGCTGGTACTTACCCACGCCACCCTGAACGTGCCTTTCCGCCACCCCGCCGTCACCGCCAAAATGGCTGCCAGCCTCGATACCATCGCGGGGAGTGGCAGAGTTGAACTCACGATGGGCGCCGGAGGACAGCAGCAGCAGTACGAGTCCTACGGGCTGCCCTACGGCACTCCTGGCGAGCGCTTCGAAGGCCTGCGTGACGCTGTGGCCATTATGCGTGGCCTCTGGGCCAACGACACCTTTAGCTACGATGGACCGGTCTATTCCGTGAAGGATGCCACCATCGGCGTGAGGCCAGCAGGAGGCTCCATTCCCGTCTGGATTGGCGCCTTGGGTCCCCGCATGATGCGCTACACGGGCCGCGTGGCCGATGGCTGGATGAAGAACCGCGGCCTACCCGCCGACATGGAGGAACTGCGCGGCCTCATCGCCCTCCTGGAGACCGGCGCCGAGCAGGCGGGTCGTGACCCGCGGATTATCCGGAGGGTACTCAACTCTCCCGCTGCCCTGGGCGAAAAAGCCATGGAATCCCTAGCTTCAGGCCGAGCACCCGGCCCCGCCTATACCGTGGTCTCGCCTTTCCAAGGCACCCCTGAACAGGTCATTGACGCCATCGAGCGCTTCCGGGACGAGGGCATCGATACCTTCCACTTTCGCATCCCCGAAGACCACATCCTCGACCAGATCCCCATCTTCGGCGAAGACATCATCCCCAACCTCAGATAAATCGCCTCTTTCTCCAATGGCCCCAACTTCGTCGCTGAGCATCACCCCCAGCCCAACCTTTATAAAAAGGAACAACCGTTCGTTAATGGAATAAGTCGCTTGCCCTGTATGAGCGGGCACCCCAGGCGCCAGTTAGCGGCTGACTTGGCCTACCGGTTGCCAGTTGGGCATCCCCTTGGTTTCCATCAGTGTCTTCGTTGCACGTGTGCTGGTATGTGGGGACGGGCCTCCCTCGCCATGCAAGGAGGATTGAACGCCGCTGGTCTGGACGCCGTAGCACCTTAACAAACGATCAAGCAAATACCCCCCTCTCTCTCGCCAAAGTGGCTCAAGGGCATGCCCTTGTATACTGGAAGGATGGATAGGCGAGAGTCGCTTTTGGAAGGTCTGAACGATGCCCAGCGCGAGGCTGTCGAGCACATCGACGGTCCCCTGCTCATCGTGGCCGGGCCGGGCAGCGGCAAGACCCGCGTCATTACCCACCGAATCGCCCACCTTGTGCTCCACGTTGGCATCTCCCCCCGGCGCATCGCCACCGTCACCTTCACCAACCGCGCCGCCCGCGAGATGCAATCGCGCCTCGAACGCCTCCTCGGCCAGCGCTCTAAGCAGCTTACCGCCGGAACCTTTCACGCTCTCTGCGCGATGATTCTCCGCCGCGACGGTGAACCCATAGGCGTGGTGCCGGAGTTCGTGATTTTCGATGATTCCGACCAGATGGAGCTGGTCAAGCAGGCGATTGCGCAGGCAAAGCTCGACCCCAAGCAGACGCCGCCCCGGGCCATGCTCAGCGCCATCTCCTCAGCCAAGTCACAGCTCACTCCGCCGAACCAGTACCTTCTGCGCCGCAGCGGCTACTACGACGAGTTGGTGCAGCGCGTCTACACCCTCTACCAGGAGGCTATGTCCCGAAACCACGCCCTGGACTTCGACGACCTCCTCGCCAAGACCGTGGAGCTCTTCCGCGAGGCGCCCTCGGTGAGAGACAAGTACCAGGAGCGTTACATCCACCTCATGGTGGACGAGTTCCAGGACACCAACACGGCCCAGTATCAAATCGCCCGCGACCTGGCCGGAAAATACCAGAACCTCTGCGTAGTCGGCGACCCCGACCAGTCCATCTATTCTTGGCGCAATGCCGACCTCCGCAACATCCTCAGCTTCCAGCGCGACTACGCCCAGGCCAAGGTGGTCAACCTCTCCCAGAACTACCGCTCCACCAAGACCATCCTCGAGGCTGCTCGGAGGGTCATCGCCTCCAACCGTCAACGCCTTGATCAGGACCTCTTTACCGAGAACGACCAAGGGGAACCCATTATCGTGGGCGAGGCTTACAATGAGGAAGAGGAAGCGATGGCAGTACTCCAGGAGGCTGACCGCCTTACCCGAGAGGAAGGCTACAACCTCCGGGACATGGCGCTGACCTACCGCGTTAATGCCCAGTCCCGGGCGCTGGAGGAGGCGTGCCTCCGCTACGGCGTACCTTACAAGCTCATCGGCGGCGTCCGCTTCTACCAGCGCAAGGAGGTCAAGGACGTTCTCGCTTACCTCCGCTTCCTACACAACCCCTACGACCAGGTTAGCCTGGAGCGGGTCATTAACGTGCCAACTCGGGGTATCGGCAAGCGCACGGTGGACGAGCTCACCGCCTGGGCTGCCGGTATAAGCGTTCCGGTGTACGCTGCGCTCCAGGTGCTGGCCGACGATACGATGCAGTCTCCCTTCGGGGCACGTCAGACGCAGGTGCTGACCGGGTTTCTGGGCCTGGTCAACGGGCTGCGTGAGCGTGTGCAGGACTTGGACCTTCCGCAGCTCATCGACGAAGTCATCGAGCGCACCGGCTACCGTCGAAGCCTCGTGGAATCGGACGAGGCTGACGCCGAGGACCGGCTGGACAACCTGCGCGAGCTACGGGGCGTAGCCTCCGAGTTCACCGGCCTACCGGCCACCGATTCGCTTACTCCGTTCCTGGAGAGCGCGGCGTTGGTTGCGGACCAGGACGCCCTTACGGAAGACCAGCAGCAGTATCTGACCCTCATCACGCTCCACCAAATCAAGGGACTGGAGTACCCCGTGGTCTTCATGGTCGGCATGGAAGAGATGGTGTTGCCACATGCACGCTCCATGGAGGACCCCGATGAGCTGGAGGAGGAGCGGCGCTTGGCCTACGTTGGCATGACCAGAGCCAGGGAGCGGCTCTATCTGTGGCGGGCCTTCCGTCGCCGCCTCTTCGGCATGAGCCAGCCCAACCCGCCTTCACGGTTTCTGGCCGACATCCCGGCTCACCTAGTGCAGACCCCAGCGCGGGCGGGCCAGCCTGTCGTTTCTGCTGCTGTGGCCTACGACCGTTGGGGCACGCCCGGTGCCCAACAAGTGAACGACGCTGTGGTTGTCGCTCCGTCGCCCTTCAAGGCAGGAGAAAAGGTGGAGCATGCGAGCTTCGGCAAGGGTGTCGTGGTGAGCTGCCAACCCAAGGCTGGCGACTACGAGGTAACCGTTGCATTCCTTGGCAACGCCGGCATCAAGCGGTTACTCAGCAGCCTTGCCAAGCTCCAAAAGGCCGGCCAGGGCACCTCGTGAACTCGCCCGAAGGGCCGATGATCCGTCTTTCCATTATCGTTCCCGCCTACAACGAGGAGGCCCGTATCCGGCCCACGCTTGAGGAGTACGCCACTTACTTCACCCGAATCTACGGCGACGACTACGAGATCATCGTGGTGATGAACGGCTGCACCGACGATACGCGGGGAGTGGTGGAATCGGTCCAAGCCCACGTGCCTCAATTACGCTTGTTGGAGTTTCCTCAGCCCACGGGCAAGGGAGGAGCCATCATGGAGGGTTTCGCAGCTGCTAAGGGTGAATTGTTCGCTTTCGTGGAC
>CAUZHS010000006.1:0-48405 GCA_963579845.1 Dehalococcoidia bacterium
TGGCTGCCCCTCTTCTCTGTGTTCACTCCGCATATCGCCGTCTAATTCTTAGCGATGAATTCAGACACCATCCAGTTGAAGGTATCGGCGTGCTCCACCTGGGCCCAGTGGCCGCACTTGTTAAACACCACCAACGTCGAATTAGGAAGCATGGTCACCAACCGCAGGCTGCCCTCGATGGGAACCGTGCGGTCATCGCGCCCGTGGAAGACCAGCGCCGGAGCCTTGCAATTAAGTAGCGATTCCACCAGCTTGGGGTTGGGAACCGCTGGAGCACCTCCGACACCGAAGCTCTTCAGCCAGTTGGCCAGATGCTCCTTGTTGGCCAGGGCGTTGTCTGCACGCTGCTGCGCCAACTCGCTCGTCACGAATCCGGAATCGTAGACCATGACCTCGATGAGACGCTTGAAGTTTTCGGGTGTGGGGTTCTCATAGGTCTCTCGGATAATCCGGATGCCCTCCAGGGGGCCTCCCGCCTGGATAATATTGGTGCCGGGCGCGCCTGACCCCATGGTGATAAAGTGGCTCAAGCGCTCGGGGAAGGCCATATTGAACGCCTGGACACAACCCCCTCCCATAGAATTTCCCACCAGGGCGGCCGTCTCCATTCCCAGCTCGTCCATAAGCTCCTTGACCGCGAGAGCATTGATGTCTCCCCTCGCCTGGCCGAACTTGGCAACATCCACCGTGTCCGACTCGCCCCATCCGGGAGAGTCCAACAGTATCACTCGGTACTTTTCGGACAGCGGACCGATGTTGCGGTTAAAGTTGCTCCAGCCTGTGGCGCCGGGGCCGGTACCATGGAGCATAATCACCGGATGGCCTTCGCCAGCCTCGTTGTAATGAAGCTTCCAGTGCTTGGTCTGGACAAACTTGCTCGTGCTTTCCTGGGTCAATTGCGCCGTAGCCATTGTCACCCCTCTACCATTTATTATTTTTTAGCCAGTCAGTTGCAAATGATACACGAAATAGGCGCCTTCGCGAACCGGCTTTCCCAGCATCCGGTGTGCTGGGCGCACCGCCGCCTGCATCAGGCCCCATATCCGCACGCTAGGGTACACACCACCCCCTGAAGCACACTCTAATCCGAAGAGACACTGCGGCCCCATCCTCTACTCTTGATATATGGATCCGAGCGCCCAGCATAAACGACAGACCACGGTCCGTTTTGTTCATGTCATCTCTCCTAACGGTCCGGCCCGTTTTCCCCTAGAGGCTGGCCGTGAAAGGGCGTGCCTTTACACTGGAATCGACGGCGCCCAGGCCTTCCGATTCCTTCGTTGCGAAGCAGAATTCACAGATATCCCGTGCCGCGACCTGCTGCGGGCCATAGGTTCATAGCCCATCCATATGCCAGACCCCATCGCCCGTTGCATCACCCGATTCGCCGCAACCGTTTACGCATGCACTCAACCGTATCGCCCATGGTAGCGACATGCCGCTATCATGGTGCCTCTTTGCATGACCCTGCTGTTCGGACAGACTACTGAATAGCGGCTGTACAAAGGGGAGGGAGCCCATTTTCCGGAAGTATAGCTGAGGGGCCCTCTCAGCTATACTCCCTCTACTGGTTAGGGAGAGCACCAGGGGATGGTCGAAAGAATTTCCCGTAGGCTAATATAGGAGCACACGCATGGCCAAGTTCCCCACCACGACCTGCTCGCAAAAAGAGGCCATGCCACTGTGCCGCACCATCCACCACAACGCTTTCAGCATTGCGGCCGGCGCTTAGGCATTGGCCTCCTCCGAAGAGATCCGGCTGCCCACCAGCAGGGGTGCACAGACCTTTCAGGCGCTGAACGACTCCTCCTTTCGGCGCCTCTGGGCGGCCTCCTGGTGCTACTACGTCGCGCGCATGATGGAGATGGCCACGCTGCTGTGGCTGGTGCTGGATTTAACCGACTCCCCAGGAAAAGTAGCCTTGGTGGGTGCGTTCCGTACGGCACCAATGTTTCTCCTGGGCCTCGCCGCTGGCACCTTGGCCGACCGCATTCCCAAACGCCGGCTGCTACTCAGTGCCCAGACCCTTACCGCGTCCGTCGCCGCTGCCCTGGCCATCCTCCTCCTCACCGGTGGGGTTCCCTTCTGGTACGCCTACATCGCCATCTTCATCTCCGGCATTGCCTGGACCACCGACTTCTCGTCTCGCCGATCGCTCCTCTCAGAATGGTACAGCGGACGAAGGCTGGTGAACGCCGTATCGCTGGATTCTGCGGTGTTGACCGGCAGTAACATGATGGGACCCCTGCTCGCCGGGCTCCTCATCTTCTGGCTTGGCTTCGCGGGAGCCTACGTGGTCGTCGCTGCGCTCTACGCGCTCGGAGTCCTCTTCATTTACTTCCTTCCGAAGCGGACACCACAGGCCGTTCAGAACGCGGAGGCCCCCATCTCGCAATTTCAGGCCCTCAAGCAGCTCCGGGCCAACCGCACCATCTGGGCAGCCCTTATAGTCACCGTTGCGCTCAACCTCTTCGGGTTTCCTTTCCAGCAGATGGTCCCCGTCATCGCCCGCGACGTCCTAGGCACCGGGTCAGTGCTCTACGGACTGCTAGCATCCGGATACGGCGTCGGCGCCATCATGGGCTCATTGCTCATCGCTGGCGGACGGTTCCGATCTCATGGAACGCTCTACTCCCTTGGCGCAACGCTCTTGGTGACCGCCGTGTTCGCCTTCTCCTTCTCCGAAATCTATTGGCTTTCACTGTTGTTACTCTTCGCCGCCGGATTCGGCATGTCGGCCTTCTCCATCCTGCAGCCAGTCATCGTCCTGGAAGCCGCGCCGCCCGGCATGCGAGGCCGCGCTATGGGCGCCATCGCACTGGCCATAGGCTTCAATCCCCTGGGCCTGATCGTCCTAGGGCAACTGGCCGAGTCCCTAGATCCTCAGAAGTCCCTGGCCATCCTTACCGGGACCGGCATCCTGGTCCTGTTGGCAGTGCGGCACCGATATCCCAGCTTGCGCGATTAAAAATTAGCAAAACGCCCCGGAGTTCCCGGGGCATTTTTGCTAATTACGAAATACGTGCTACTTGTGCTTGGAGGGTACTCTTGCTCCGCGGGAGAGCCTTACAGCCCGACAGCGAGCCCAACTCATATTCAGTGTCGCTAAAGCCTAGCCTCATGGCCGCACAACCCGAAATGCAAGGGGCCTGGAGGGGCTAAGAGCCGTCCGGAAAGAAAGCGCCTCGCTGGCGAACCACTCATTACTGTTTGCGACCCTTGCTTCTGAACCGCCTTAAGAAAGAACCCAAATCGGTGCGTTCTACCTCTTCCTGAACCACCTCACCCACGGTCTCCTCCAGCATCATCTCCAAACTGCCCGTTTTGAGGACGTCCTCGTCGTAGATAGGCAAGTCGGTGGCGATGACCGTCACCCGAACCTCGTCCTCCATTTTGGGGTCGGTGACCATCCCGAAAATGATGTTGGCCTCCGGGTCAACGTTCTTCGACACAAAGTCCGCGGCCTGCTGTACTTCCTGCAAGGTTAAATCGGTACCTCCCGTAATGTTCAGCAGCACTCGGCGCGCGCCTTCGATAGGCGCGTCCAGGAGCGGGCTCGCAATGGCAGCCTTCGCCGCCGCCACAGCCCGTCCCTCTCCCCTACCGTAGCCGATGGCCATCCACGCCGGTCCCGCGCCGCTCATGATGGTCTTCACATCGGCGAAGTCAAGGTTAATTTCTCCCGGAATGGTCACCAACTCCGCGATGGACTGCACACCCTGGCGCAGCACTTCATCGGCAAGTTTGAAAGCATTCTCCGCAGTCATATGTTCATCGGAAATGGTGAGCAGACGGTCGTTGGGAATCAGGATCAGCGTATCCACCTTATCGCGCATCGCCTGGACACCTGCCTCTGCCTGTTGCATGCGTTTTCGGCCCTCAAAGCTGAAGGGCTTCGTAACCACCGCAATCGTCAGCGCACCACTCTGCCGGGCGATATCGGCCACGACAGGTGCCGCGCCAGTCCCTGTACCGCCACCCATGCCTGCTGCAATAAATACCAGGTCGCAGCCCCGCACCGCCTCATACAGCTCTTCTCTCGACTCCTCCGCCGCCTCCAAACCCAGATCTGGGTTGCCCCCGACACCAAGCCCGCGCGTTAGCTGGTCGCCGATACGCAACTTCTCCGGCACGTCGAGCCGCAACAAATGCTGGGCATCCGTATTTACGGACAGGTATTCCACGCCGGGGATGCGCTGACGGTACATCCTAGCCACAGCATTGGACCCCCCGCCGCCGACACCGATGGCCCGCACCCGCGCCACCCCAATGGGGCCCGGCTCGCTTGAGCCCTCCAGAGGCATAGTCACCGCGGGGGCTTGCGGCTCATCCGCCGCTGCGGGAACCTGCGCTACCGACTCTGCAACCAGATACTCCGAACCCACAGCCGTTGGTGGGGCCACCAACTCTTCGCGGCCTTCAAGGACTCGCATCAGACGCACCCAGGCCCCTGCTGGCACCTCCGAAGGCCGGAGCATCCCCTGCTCCAAGAGCACTAGATGCTCGTAGGGGATATCCAAGTCAGTAGACAACTCCGCAAGCCTAATGCCCACCCGGTAGCGCTGCTCCCGCAGGTAGGCCCCAAACTTCTCCATCTCGACCAGAGAGCCCCCCCGGTGCTGGAACCAGCGGCTGGTTACATCCGTCGCGTACCGCAGCCACGCACTCTTGCTGATGCCCAGACCAGCGGACCCCTCCTCTTGCTCAATCGTCACAGTCGTTCCTCCTCGCAGCGGTTCCCACCAACAGATCTCAGCCGCTGTTCTCTCCAAACTGGTCCATGATTTCTGTTATGGCCTTTTGGTCGAACCCCGACTGCTCGAAGAACATGAGCATGCGCCCTCGGGCCCGGGTAAGGCGTGAGTTAATAGCATTGATATTGGGTGCATCCAGCATAATGGCCATATCCCCGGGAGAGCGCCTCAAAATATAGCGCAGCCGCAGCACGAAGGCATCTCGAGGAAATTCCTGCTCGAACTTGTGCCACGGCCCATCTGGCTCATCGACCCCGGGACCGGCAACGGGCTCTGATGACTCCGTCACTCGATCTGAGGAGATCAGCTCCGGCTCCCTTGGCGACTGCGCGGCCGTTTCCATCGTGCGCCAGAGGATCCGGAACCGCCGCTCGCTCTGCTTGCCAAACCAATCGGCAACGGTATTCTCCCGCCCCCCTATGGCTCCCGCATTCTGCAGCAGATTCAGTAGCGTATCCTGCGCTACATCTTCGCGCAGATTAGGGGGGACATTGCCCAGACCCCAGCGCCGCGCATCTGAATAGATGCGGTCGGCAAGAATCAGCACGACCGCATTGGCCTCCTCGGCCAAGCGGGCGCGCCGTGCAGGTCGCGTATCTGCTCCTGCGGCTTCCGCCAAGTGCTGCTGCAACCGCCGAAGCAACTCCTCTTCCGACTGATAGTTGGGGTCTGTGGACATGCGCACTCCAATCGACGGATTCAGCTTGTGCCACTAGCGTTCCGGAAACAGCAACGCACACCAGCTTATGATACCAGAAATCCAGCACGCCAGAACACGCTCGACAGAGTCCATTTACCAGCTATTTTGCAGTCGGCTCACCGTGCTGGCATCGCTATGCATGGGTGTGATAGCGTGGTCGCCAGCGGGCCGGCAACCGGCATTCTAAGGAGAGGACGAACATGAAATACACACGTCTTGGGACCGCCGGCCTCAAGGTGTCCCGAATATCCCTGGGAACGAACATGATGGGCGCCTACGTCGACGACCCTGCCAGCGCTCGGCTCATCGACACCTTCTTGGATAGCGGCGGCAACTTCATAGACACCGCCGACATCTACGGCAAAGGGCGCTCCGAAGAGGCCATCGGCAAAGCACTCAAGCACCGCCGCAGTGAAGCCGTCGTCGCTACCAAGGTAAGCGGGCCCATGGGCGAAGGTCCCAACGACAAAGGCAACAGTCGAGCCCACATCATGGCATCTGCCGAGGCCAGCCTCAAACGACTGCAAAGCGATTACATCGACCTCTTCATCCTCCATTTCTGGGACTCGGAGACCACTCTAGAAGAGACCCTGCGCGCTATGGGCGACCTCGTTCAACAGGGTAAGGTGCGCTACGTAGGCGTCTCGAATTTCTCAGCGTGGCAGGCCATGAGCGCCCTGTGGACTGCCGAAAAACTGGGACTGGACCCCATTCGGTCCATTCAGGTGCAGTACAACTTCCTCACCCGTGAGCCGGAGCGGGAGATCTTCCCCATGTGCGAAGACCAAGGCCTCACAATCACCCCCTACTGGGTACTCCAAGCCGGAATGTTCACCGGAAAATACCAGAGGGGCCAGCAGCCCGACACCGACAGTAGGCTCGGCAAGAGGCCCCAGGCCGCCGGACGATATCTCACTGAGTCCAACTTCGACGCCCTGGAGCGCATCGAGGCCGTGGCGAAAACCACCGGCCATTCACCTACAGACCTCACCCTCGCCTGGGCGCTGTCCAAGCCGGTCATCGGGTCGGTCATCGCCGGGACCAGCCGTCCTGAACAGGTCATAGCCAATTGCGAAGCCGTGGACATCGATCTCCCGCCGGAGGCCCTGCAGGCACTGGAAGCCGTGGGAATTCCCGCTTAGTTAAGGCAGCGCGGTGTGGAATGCACCCTAGCCCCGCCAGAGCCAGTAGTCTGAAGCCCCTCCTGACTCCGATGCGATTGGGGCGAAGGAGAAGGGCAGAGGGATGCCAAAAGAGCTTTCCTACGTCAGTTAGTGACCTCGAGGGGGTGAACATCCCCACGGGCATCTAGGCCGTCGCTCGTACGCTCTCCGCAAAATACGCGACTACCCCGTCTGAGAATTAGTCCTATGATTCCAGTAATCCAACTTGCGATGCGAAAGGGCTGGGTGGTAGCATACGGAGGCCTTTCCGGTAGCCTATTCACCCTTATTCACCCTTGCGCCGGTTCTATGGAGTAGACGTTGGCCATTCAGAAAAGGACCAACGAGCGGCTTGAAGACCTCCAGCAGCGTAAAGCATCCGCCCAGGCGGGCGGCGGCGCTCAGCGTGTTGAACAGCAACACGCCAAGGGGAAGCTCACCGCCCGCGAGCGCATCACCCTCTTGGTCGATCCCGGCAGCTTCGAAGAGCTCGACTCCTTCGTCACCCACCGTGGCAGCGGCGACAGCTCTATGGACAATCGCTACCCCGGCGATGCGGTCGTCACCGGCTATGGCCGCATCAACGGTCGGCTAACTTACGTCTACGCCCAGGACTTCACCGTTTTTGGCGGCTCCCTCTCAGAGGTGGTCGGGGAAAAGATCTGCAAGATACTGGACATGGCCATGCGCAACGGCGCACCTGTCATTGGCCTGGCCGACTCCGGCGGTGCCCGTATCCAAGAGGGGGTCACGAGCCTGGCCGGCTATGGGGACATCTTTCTACGCAACACCTTGGCATCGGGGGTGGTCCCCCAGATTTCCATAATTCTCGGACCTTCCGCCGGTGGCGCCGTCTACTCACCCGCCATTACCGACTTCACCTTTATGGTGAGAGGCATCTCCCAGATGTTCATCACCGGCCCAGAGGTAGTCAAGGCCGTGACCGGCGAGGACCTCACCCTGGAGGAGCTGGGAGGCGCAGACAGCCACGCTGAGAAATCGGGTGTCGCGCACTTCGTTCTGGACTCGGAAGAAGAGTGTATGGACACCGTCCGACACCTTCTGAGCTTCCTGCCCCAGAACAACCTCGACGACGCTCCCACAGGCGACCAGGATGACGACCCCGACCGCGTTGATGAGGAGCTCCGGGCGGTGGTCCCCGACCACTCCACCCAGCCCTACAATATGATGGAAATTATCAGCCGCGTCGTTGATTCGGGCGAGATGCTGGAGGTGCAGCACGCCTTCGCGCCCAACATCATCGTCTGCTTCGCCCACCTGGGTGGTCGCAGCATTGGCATCGTCGCCCAGCAGCCCGCCTACCTGGCCGGAGCCATCGACATCCACGCCTCGGTGAAGGCCGCCCGTTTCGTCCGCTTCTGCGACGCCTTCAACATCCCCATCGTCACCTTCGTCGACGTGCCCGGCTTCATGCCCGGCAAGGACCAAGAGCACCAGGGAATAATCCGCCAGGGCGCCAAGCTGCTCTACGCATACGCCGAAGCCACCGTGCCCAAGCTAACTGTCATCACCCGCAAGGCGTACGGTGGCGCCTATTTAGTCATGGGCAGTAAGCACCTGCGCAGCGACCTGAACTACGCTTGGCCCACCGCTGAGATTGCTGTCATGGGCCCTGAAGCAGCAGTGACTATCATCAACCGCCGCCAACTGGAGATGTCGGAAAACCCCGAAGCGGAGCGCGCACAGCTAATTAAAGAATACCGCGACGCCTTCGCCACCCCCTATCAGGCGGCGGAGCGCGGCTACATCGACGAGGTCATCGACCCCGCCGACACCCGGCGCAAGCTAATTCGAGCCTTAGATATGCTCCAGAACAAACGAGAGACCCTGCCACCCAAAAAGCACGGCAACATCCCCCTCTAATCCAATGGCGCGTGGCGCGCAAGAACCCCCGCTCAGTCGGGCGCAAACATAAAAGAAGGGAGCCCCCCCTCGCCGACTTCTACTCCCTGATCACCGACGAACAGCAAGAACTCATCGAGCATGCTCGATTGTCCTTCGTCGCCACCGCCGACCCAAATCTCCAAGACGGCCCGACCACCGCTGGCCTCGTGAACCTCTCACCCAAGGGCTACGGGCGTTCCTTTGCATATTATCGACCGACAACCGTGTCGCCTTCCTCAACTACACCGGCAGGTGGTAGACATTCAAGTTGAAAACACCGTCGCCATCTGCAGCTATGGAGTGTCGGTCATATCCCTCAAAAACAGAGCACCACTTCGAAGCACGGGCCGTTACAAGAAACGTAAACTAGCCCGGTCTCGCCCCTAGCTAACATCCACCTCCGCCACGCCAGTCGTGAACTGATGAATGATTTGCTGCGCCATGTCCGGCGCTCCACGGAGTGCGCCGCTGGGACTGTTAGGCAAAATCGCCAAACGCGATACAGGAATGCTCTGGTGCAACTCCAGCGAATGGGCCAACGGGTGGACAGGGTCATCCACATCCCCCCGCAGGATGAGCACCGGCACCTGCACGCTGGTGGCAAGCTTTCTCAGATTGTAGTACTCCTGGAGAGCGGCATCATTGCGGATGTTAAAGTAGTTGGTCATCACTGTCTTCCAGTCGTCCCCATGCTGTAGCCGCGCCATCTCCTGGCGCTCGGCCGGCAGCGCATCCGGGTCATGACCTCGGTTGAGCGCGGCGTTACCCGAGGGGTCGTTGGCGATGATTCCTGCGTCCATGATCACCGACCGCGTCCGTTCTGGGTGGTCGATGGCGAAGCGAAGCGCTATGCGCGAGCCCAAGCTCACGCCGTATACGTGGGCTGCTTGAATGCCCAGGTGGTCCAGCAAGCCCAGTAGGTCGTCCACCCATGCTGAGGAAGGGGCCGATTCCACATGGGCGCTCTGGCCCATTGCGCGGAGGTCGGGTATGATGGCGCGGAAGTCCCCCAACAACTCCTTGGCCTGACTCACCAGCCCCCTGCCACTTCCCGCCGCACCGTGCAGCATCACCAATGGTTCACCGGATCCGACATCCTCGAAGTGGTGCTTGAAGGCGTTGATAACCGTCTCCGGCATGATACATCTCCTGCCTTTCTTACTTTAATAATACGATAGAACAACCCTACCACAGCAGAAAGCCGACACGAAGGCACAAGCTACTACCCCTTTTAGCGAGGCTAATATAGCCGAGTGAGCACTTCTACCCAAGCATCCCTTCCCCCTCCGCGGTTTCCCGCCCTGCGGGCGCTTCGCCACGTCAACTACCGTTGGTACTGGCTCAGTGGTCTAGGACAGACCGCGGCTCAGGGCATCAGACAGCTAACCCTTGCCTGGATGGTGCTGGTGCTCACCGGCTCTTTGGCGCAGTTGGGTTTAGTGGTCTTCATGCAGGGCGTGCCCATGGCCATCGTCTCCCTGTTCGGCGGGGTCATGGCCGACCGCTACGACCGGCGTAAGCTGCTGGTCTACGGCCAACTGTGCACCATGACCAATATGTTCATCCTGGCGGTTCTGTGGTCCACCGGACAGGTCGAGCTGTGGCATGTCTACGTCTCCTCCATGATTGCTGGCCTCACCCAAGCCCTCTCCATGCCCGCCCGTCAGGCGCTGATCAGAAGCCTGGTCGACCGAGAAGACCTTCAGAACGCCGTGGCTCTGAACTCCCTGCAGCAGCAGTCCTCCCGCATCTTGTGGCCCCCCTTAGCGGGGGGCATCATCGCTTTTCTAGGATTGGGCCCCGCGCTCTACTTCAATGCCGCCTGCTCCATCGTCGGCATTCTCGCCTTGCTGCCAATCCGGGGCGTCACCTTCTCCATCAACGCAGGGCGTACCTCACCCCTGAGCGATCTAGCGGAGGGGCTTCGCTACACCTGGTCAACGCCTCTGGTGGGCATGGTTATGACCTTGGCTATGGCCGTGGGCCTCTTTGCCCTATCCCTCCTGAATATGGCACCGGGCTTCGCCAGAGAGGTCATGGGCTTCAGCGCCGGTGAGACAGGCCTCTTCGTCATGGCTGGCGGCGTCGGCTCCGTAGCCGGGAGCAGCGTACTGGTGTTGCTGCATGTAAGGAACCAGGGCGCGTTGTTCGTCGGCATCTGTGTCGGACTCGGATTCAGCATCATCGCCTTAGCCATCAACCCCTGGCAAACGGGAGCCTTCATCGCTATGGCCGCCTACGGTCTCGCCACATCCACCCTCTCCGTAGTCGCCCACACCATCTTCCAGACCTCAGTCCCACCTCGGCTGCTGGGACGCGTCGCCAGCTTGTGGAGCCTCGCAGGCGGATTGGGTGCCATCTCGGCCCTGCCCATCGGTCTGATTGGAGAACTCTACGGCCTGCGGTGGTCCCTGGGTGGAGCCGCAGTTATTTTCCTTCTTGTCACCGCCTGGGTCGGCTTCATCAAATACCCCCTGCGCGGAGCCTCTCCAGTTGAAGACCCTGCCTTATCCGCAGACCATACCGAACCTGTAGAATAATCCCATATCAATTGATGGGCAGCGGACCATCCATACCTCCCAAAACCCAGAGGATAATCCATGCAATTCCGCGTCGGCCACGAAGTCCGCTACCAGACCATCATCGAAGCCTCCACCGGGAAGGAGGCAGCGGCGAAAGCGGAGACCATCGCCTACGACCGGTGGGACCACACCTACTTGGTTATGGAGGACGTAGTCCCGTTAGACGAATCGCCCGTGAACCCTCATGCAGAGTAGCATTCACACCCTTGCCCGCCCTCTATCCCACGTCTATAATGGCGCCGCTGACTCAGACCGTGGCGCGGCCTCTAAACGGCACTGTCCCCTCTGCTGACTCGTTATCCCAAAGCGCCACCAGCGCGATACGCCGCAGAGAACATCTTCATGGGCTCGCCCAAAGAAAAGGAACCCCACATGGCCAACCGTAGCGAACTGATAGAAGCAGCCCAAAAGCAATTCGCCACCGTCCTTGACCAGCAGCTCGACCGGGTCGACCGACTCAATGAAGGGGAGAAATGGACCGACTTCTCCACGCTCTCCCCCATCATCGTCGGCGTCCTCGGTGGCGACGGCATCGGTCCAGCCATTACCGCAGAGGCACGCCGCGTCCTCGAATACCTACTGGCCGAAGAGTTGCAGGCCGGCAAGGTGGTGTTCAGGACTATCGAAGGGCTTACCATCGAAAACCGGGCGGCCAAGTTGAAGGCCATCCCCGACGATGTACTCGAAGCCATCAAAGAGTGCCACGTCACCCTGAAGGGTCCGACCCACACCCCAGAGAAGGGCGATGGCTGGCCCAATATTGAGAGTGCCAATGTGGCCATGCGCAAGGCCCTGGATCTCTTCGCCAACGTCCGGCCCGTGCGCATCCCCGCCGAGGGCATCGACTGGACGTTCTACCGCGAGAACACCGAGGACCTCTATGCCGTGGGGAGCCAGGGCGTGAACGTCGGTGATGACCTGGCCATCGACTTCCGAGTCATCACCACGCCGGGGTCGCGCCGGATCATCGAAGCGGCCTTCGCCCACGCCAGACGGGCAGGCAAGACCAAGGTGACAGTGGTCACCAAGGCCAATGTGGTCAAGACCACCGATGGCAAGTTCCTAGATGTCGCCCGCGAGGTGAGCGAACAGTACCCCGACATCGGATGGGACGGCTGGTACATCGACATCATGACCGCCAAGCTCATCGACACCAAACGCCGCAACGAGTTCCAAGTACTGGTGCTCCCCAACCTCTACGGGGATATCCTGACCGACGAGGCCGCCGAGATTCAAGGCGGCGTCGGCACAGCTGGTTCGGCGAATATCGGCAAACGCTACGCCATGTTCGAAGCCATCCACGGCAGCGCGCCCCGCATGGTTAAGGAAAACCGGGCACAATACGCAGACCCCAGTTCGGTCATCCGTGCGGGCGGCATGCTCATGGAGCACATCGGCTTCCAAGACAAGGCCGCCAAGCTTTTCAAGGCCCTGGACGTCTGCGGCCAATACGAGAGGAAGGTGGTCACCACCGGTCGTGACACCGGCGGGACCAGCGAGGAGTTCGGAAACTACCTCATGGAGACCGTCCAAGACCCCGATTTGGATAAGCGCTGGGAAGGCTACGTACACACCAAGTAGGCCTGGCGAAGGGATATGCGGGACTGCTTGCCCCCCGCATCCTTTTGCCACCCCCAGTCCCGTTAACCCTGAGCCTGGGGTGTGCAGAGGGACGAGTCCCCCTTGCCGGGGGATAGAGGGTTGTCCATGCATCTTCCTCGTTTCCCCTACTTGGCCAGGAAGGGCCAGGGGGGGGATCGCAACTTTGGATAGAAAAACGTAGTCTTGGGAAGATAAGTCCGTGTGCAAGGCTGGTCTGAGCCTCAAAATAACCAACGAAGCGAGCGAGGAACATGCGTAAGAAGGTCACGGTAGTCGGTGCGGGTAATGTGGGGGCCACCACGGCGCAACGCCTGTTTGAGCGTGGATACATGGACGTGGTGCTCACCGACGTGGTTGAAGACATGCCTCAGGGGAAGGCCCTCGACCTCTTGGAATCTGGACCCGTGTTGGGCGTAGATGCCAGCATCATCGGCACCAACGACTACGACGCTACCGCCGATTCCGACCTTGTCATCATCACCGCGGGTATAGCCCGCAAGCCAGGGATGAGCCGCGACGACCTCCTTTTCACCAACATGAAAATCATGGGATCGGTGGTGAAAGAGGTCGCTGAACGCTCCCCCAATGCCACGCTGATAATCGTCTCCAACCCACTGGACGCGATGGTCCAACACGCCTACAGCGTCTCCAAGTTTCCCAAGAACCGCGTTGTGGGGATGGCAGGCGTCCTCGATACCGCTCGCTTCCGCACCTTCTTGGCCCAGGAACTCAACGTCTCTGTTAAAGACGTCCAGGCATACGTCCTCGGCGGCCACGGCGACCAGATGGTCCCCCTCACCCACTACACCACAATCGGTGGCGTGCCCATCGCCAACCTCCTGGACGAAGCAACGCTGGAGCGCATCATCAAGCGCACGCAGGGCGGCGGTGGCGAAATTGTCGCGCTTCTCAAAACGGGAAGTGCCTTCTACGCCCCCTCAGCCGCAGTGGCCGAGATGGTCGACGCCATCCTCTTGGACCAGAAGCGTCAGCTCCCCTGCGCAGCCCTCCTCGAAGGCGAATACGGCATCAACGGCCTCTTCATGGGCATCCCTGTTGTCCTCGGCGCTAGCGGCGTGGAGAAGATTGTCGAGATAGAGCTCACCTCGCAAGAGCGCGAGCAACTCGAAAAATCTGCCGACGGTGTCCGTGAGCTTATCGACGCGATGGCCAAGGCGCCCGCCTGAGTATGGGACTGGAGTAGCGGTGCCTCCCAAACGCACCATACCTCTTGAGCCCGTCGGGCCCGCCCCGGAGTCCACCCTCTTCACCGATGTGGTCTTGGCCTACCTCTTCGATGACCAACCCTTCCACGAAGACCAGAACGGAAGCGTGGCCTACGAAACGGACCTGGTCACCGAAGCCGCAGCCACGGCCTTTGCCCTGGGTTGTGCCTTGGGCGCAGCCTCGCCTGGAAAAGTACCGCTCATCCTTGAGCAGACCCACCCCGGCGAAGTGGAAGAGATCATCACCGAGTGCGCCCCCCCGTTGCAGGAACAGGCCGCGTTGGCCAGAAACGGCGAGGCCGAACTGGGACCCGAACTCTTCCTGGGCGCCCTGTTCGAAACGGTGGCTGAGGGAGAGCCCATCGAATCCGACGCTGCCTACAATATGGCAAGCATTGGGTTCGAGTACGGCTGCATCCTGGCCTTGGTGGAACGAAGCGCCGCCCAGCTCCTACGCAATAGCTACAATCGCCATCAGTCCATAGGCGACGCCAATCCAACGCCAGCCCCCATGCCCGTTCAGGACGTGGCCAGCAGGCTACTTGCTGCCTACGAGGACGACCCAGGACTTCAGTGAAGGGGGATAACCCGCCCTTAGCCTGTTCACAGCGACCCTCAAAAGGTCTAAGGCCCCAAGCCTGAACGGCGGATAACGGTCGGCCGTCAAAAGCGTCGCGTAAGCCAAAATTTGTACTTCCCAGCGCTCCACACCCACCACTCCTCGACACTGGCGATGGGAAGCATCACGACAAGCCGAAATAGCGTGGGGAGTCTGTAGAGGGGACGGGCTGGGTAGTGGAGGGAATACTGGACCGGATAGGGCTCGGCACTTTGGCCATGAGTGTCCTCTACGCACCTTCGTCTCTCAGCCCAATTCCACCTCTGTCGCCCCCTCGCCTCCCCGTTGCGACGGTGCGAATTCGTAACGTTCAATCACCGTGTGCCCGCCGAGATGCTTCCACACACCCTGGCGGAGCACGCCCGTCCCCTTCCCGTGGATAATCCGCACGCGCTGACTCCCCTGGGCAAGAGCATCGTCCAAAAAGGCATCTAGTCGTTCCAATGCCTCATGAAGCCTCATCCCTCGCAGGTCCAGCTCCGGTTCTGACGAAAACAGTTGGCGGTCCGGCCTCAGCTGGATGCTGACGGTACCGGAACGCTCCATGGAATCCGTGGTATCCACCTTGCGCAGCCGCGATACATCCAACCGCACCTTCGCGCTCCCCACCAACACCTCGACCCGATTCTCCTCATCGGGCGACGATAACAGGGTGCCCGTGAAGCCCAGCGGCGAGATCTCCACCAGGTCACCCTCAACGAACACACCCCAACGCTGCGGTTCCTGCGGCTGCTGCCCCCAAAGCTTGGACCGCAGCATGCGTTGGACCTGGGCTACCTCCTCCCGAGCCTCTTCCGTGACCCGGGACGGCGGCGGCTCTCCAGCTCCAACGCTAGGCAGCCAGGACACGGCGCTCTCCGCCTGCTTGATTCGGGTCAGCGCCGCCTTCGCCTCCGCCTGAAGCTGACGCCTGGTCTCCTCCACCACCTGCTCTCGTACTCTGCCGACCTCCTCCATCTGCTCTTCCAAGTCCCGCTGGAGCACCGCAGCCTTGGCCTGGGCCTCCTCCGCCTCTTGCAGTTGGGCCCGCGTCCGATGACGTTCCGCCTGCAGACTCGCTAGCAGCGTCTCAGCTGCCAGCAGATTCGGGTCCTGGAATGCCTTGGCCCGCTGAAGAACATCGGCATCCAACCCCAAACGCTCGGCCACGGCGATGGCGTAGCTGCGTCCTGGCAACCCCATGGTGATGCGATAGGTCGGTTTCAGCGTCATCGGATCCAGTTCCACGCTCGCGTTCTCCAAAGCTGGAAGCTCCTCAGCGAGGGCAGCCACGACACGGTGGTGGGTGGTCGCAACTGTGGGCACAGCGCGGTCCGAGAGATGGGCCAGAATAGCCCGGGCCAATGCGGAGCCCTCGTCGGGGTCCGTACTCGTCCCCAACTCATCTAACAACACCAGCGAGCGCGGCGTCGCCACTCCTAAAATTCCGGTGATAACCATCATGTGCGAGCTGAAAGTGGAAACCGACCGCTCGATGCTCTGCTGGTCACCGATATCGGCGTACACGCCATCGAAGATGGGCAGCCGGGTCATGGGTTCCGCAGTGGGTTGCAGCCCCGACTGGTGCATAAGCACCATGAGTCCTAGGGCCTTCAGCCCCACGGTCTTTCCTCCAGTATTGGGGCCGGTAACAACGAGGCCGCTCACGGGGGGTTCGAGCGTAAGGGACACCGGGACCACCGTGCCGCGAAGCAACGGATGGCGAGCATCCACCAGACGAAGCCCTGTCTGCGAGGCCTCGACAGGACCTCCTCCAGTGGCCCGGGCGTACCGCGCTTTGGCCACGGCGAAGTCGATGCGCCCCGCCATTTCCAGTGCATATCCCACATCTGCCACCTGCTTGGCCACCGATGCGGAGAGCTTGCGAAGGATACGCTCCATCTCCTCTTTTTCCGCAGCGGAATACTCCCTCCACGTGTTGGTCAGCTGCAAATTAGCGACTGGCTCCACAAAGAGCGTCGCGCCGGAATCGGAAACATCGTGAACGATACCCTGAAACCTGCCCCTGAACTCGGCTTTCACCGGCACAACCAACCGCTCCGCGCGAACCGTAATCAGCTGCTCTTGGAGCACCTCCTTGGCGAGGGAACTCTCCATGAAACCCTCCAGGCCCGCCACCGCTTTCTGATAGGCAGCGCGGCCTTCCCTGCGCAGTTGACGGAGGTGCGGCGTAGCGTCATCGGCCAACTCCCCGCTGGAAGTAACCTTTCGGCGTATCTCCTGCTCCAAACCTTTCAGGTCGGGAATATTGCGAGCAATGGAGCGCAGGATCGGCGTCATCGCCTGAAGCCGCGACCCTGCCACCTTGGCATTGCGGACCAGCTCCAAAGCCGTGGAAACGGAGTGGAACTCCTCGCCCGTCAGCACACCTCCCCTTGCCACCCGCTCCAAGAGAGGGCGAACATCCCGCTCCATCGACAGGTCAACTTCAATCTGGTCGAGGAGAAGACGTGCCTGGGCTGTTTCGCGCTGCCGGTGTCCCACGACCTCGGCATCATAGGAAGGCTCCAGGGCCAAGGCCAAGTCTCTCGACACAGGAAGTTGCGCATAGGAAGCGAGAGCTGCACGAATCTGGGGAAACTCCAAAAGCTCCAATGAATGCCGGCGCAAATCGTTGGACGAGGTAAAGCTAGACACAGACTGCGAAGACGTTTGATTCATAAGAGCCTTCATTGTACCAACTCAGCCGCTAACCCCTAGTTCCCTATCGCCGCGGCCTCAAACGCATGCTAGAATGCCCTGACGCCTATTGGAGCCAGCATGAAGGTAATTGGGCTAACGGGAGGAATCGGCTCCGGCAAGAGTGAAGTGCTATCGTTGCTTCAAGCCAAAGGAGCCGCGGTCATCGACGCAGACGAGGTGGCCCACAGGGCCTATCGTGCTGGAACGGACATCTGGCACAAGGTGGTCGGTCTGTTTGGCCGCGCGATTCTAGACGACCGCAAAGAAATTGACCGCGGCAAGCTCGGCAACTTGGCATTCGGGGACCCGTCGGCGCTGCAACGATTGAACGATGCGGTCCACCCTCTAGTCCGTGCAAGGGTAAGCGATCAGCTTGATGAGCTTCGAAAACAGGGACAGGCGGTGGCGGTTGTGGAAGTCCCACTGCTTTTCGAGGCCGGATGGCAGAACTTGATGGATGATATGTGGGTAGTCTGGGTGCCGCCGGAGGTGGCTGCCCAGCGGATTAAAGCCCAACGAGGACTTACCGGAACGGAGGTACGTGAGCGAATAGAAGCTCAGACCTCCAACGAATGGAAGATACAGCAGGCTGACGTGGCCATCGAGAACACTGGCAGTCTCAACGACCTGTACCGTGCAGTAGAAGTCCTCTGGAATGACAGAATCGGAAATAAGGGCTGGAAACAATGACACAGCAAGGCAAACAACTCTATCAATCTCAGCCCGTTGAGGAGTACATCCTCGAACACGAGCCGTTCTACCTACCTGTCCACGACGAGGTAGAGATATTTGAGGCCGCCTACGCCGACAAGGTCCCGGTTCTCCTGAAGGGGCCCACCGGATCGGGAAAGACACGGTTCGTTGAATACATGTCCTACAAGATGGGGCAGAAAGTCAAAAGGACCAACGGTCGGCAGGGGCTGCCTCTCATCAGCGTTGCCTGCCACGAAGACCTCACGGCAAGCGATTTGGTGGGCCGTTACCTTTTGGAACCCGAAGGCACTCGTTGGATCGATGGCCCCCTCACCCGGGCGGTCAAGACCGGCGGCATCTGCTATTTGGACGAAGTGGTGGAGGCGCGAAAGGACACCACCGTCCTCATTCACCCCCTGACCGACCACCGGCGGCTGCTCCACGTGGAAAAACTCGGCGAGGTAATTAACGCACATCCCGATTTCTTTATGGTGGTCTCCTACAACCCCGGTTACCAGAGCGCGCTGAAGGACTTGAAGCACAGCACCCGCCAGCGGTTCGTGGCCATTGAGTTTGACTTCCCTCCCAAGGAGTTGGAGGCCCCCATAATCAAGCACGAAGCGAAAGTGGACAACGAGGTGGCTGAGTCGCTGGCGCTGTTAGGAGAAAAGGTCCGCAACCTTCGCGGCCACGGCTTGCAGGAAGGGGTCAGCACTCGGTTGCTCGTCTACGCTGGCCGACTCATGGCCCAGGGTATCAAACCGCGGCGTGCCTGCCAGGTAGCAGTTGTCTGGGGCCTGACCGATGATGTGGACGTGCAACGCAGCGTCCACGAGGTCGTTACCTCAATATTCCCTTAGACCTCTTCATGAGCGCTATCGGCATGGCTTCCACCTCCCCCAGCGTTTTTTCCATCCGTACGCTCAGCGAGCGTTTGGTCAATTACCGACCGCCAGAGCCCGGTCCAGAGATGAAGGAGTTACGGCCCGCAGCCGTACTGGCCCCCCTTTTCCAGCGCGGTGGCCAGTGGCAACTGCTCCTTCACAGGCGTCCCAACCACTCCTTGGAACACCCGGGCGAGGTTGCCTTCCCTGGCGGCAAGCTAGAGGCCTCCGACCCCGACCTGGTCTACTGCGCGCTGAGAGAGGCCAACGAGGAGATGGGAATTGCGCCCAATCACGTTACCGTGCTCGGGCAACTCGACCCTGTGAACACGCGCACCGGATACCTTATGTACCCAGTAGTCGGACTCCTCCCTAACGATTACCATTTCCAACCGAACGACCAGGAAGTTGATATCCTGATGGAAGTGGCCTTGGACTGGCTCTTCGACGAGCACTCGCTGAGGTACGAGGCTCGGATGCAATCGGATGGTACGCTCCTGCGCCGATACACCTACGTGTCCGCATCTCATCTCATCTTCGGTGCCACGGCCCTCATCCTCGGCCAGCTCCTGACCATGGCAAGCGTGAAAGAAACACCAAACGGGGGAGCATCCGTCCCCATCAGCCGGAACAAGGAGGCCCTGGGGTGAAGGCAAAGGACTTGACCAAGGTGCAGACCGACATGCGCCGCTACCCTCCGGTGCTAAATACAGCTTTCGAGAACACCCAAGGTGAGGTCGCAGAGCTGCTTACCGATATCCAACACCTACGCTGGGCGCAGGAGGGCCTCCGCATCGCCCAGCGGACCGCCCGAGCCTGGGAGGCAGCGGCGGAGTACTACCGGGCCAGTGCCCGAGTACTCCACGTCCTCAATTTCACCCAGTTCATCCACTGGGCCGAGACAGGGTCATCCCTTTCCAGCGACTCACCCACCGTATCGGCGGCCTTCTTCCGCTCCAGTCCTCTCGTTCTGCCGAATCTCGCTCCGCGTCACATCACGGGATGGACAGAATTGGGCAAGAGTCTGAGCAGGGGTACGTGGAAGTCCAGCAGCCTCGCCGCACGGTTCTTCGACATCTCCCCCGACCTGATGCGCCAGTTGAGCTTTCGCGACCTCCAGATGTTCGTCGCCCTGGTCGAAGCCCTCTCCTACCGTTCCTATGACCTAGCAGCGGAGTGCCTCCACCTCGGCCAACGGGTGCTCCCCACAGTGGAGGAACGTCAGGAGCTCATCTCCTTGGCAAACGCACTGGTGGAAAGCAGTTGGCGTGAGGTCCGGGGAGTCTTCGAGGCAGCGTCCAAAATCAGCGATGCCCTCGACCCGCAACAGAGAGGCCCCTTCATCGCACTCACTGAGCGGCTAGCCCGGCGCGGAATGACCAACATCTCCGGCTTCCTGCTGGAGACCAGCCAGGCCATGGCCAAGATCGAGCCCTCAGCCCACGGACGCATGCTAAAACGCTCCGAATCTTTGAGCGAGTTCCCTCCCGAAGCGGTAGGAGCCTTTCTCAAGAGCCTCCCCCTCATCATGGAACGGATCTCCGAATCCCAAATCGACACATGGTTCGCGGAGGGAGTAAAGCTGCTTTACGAAAACCCCGATGCGGGCGTCGCCTACTTCCGACTCGAGTCCACCAAGGCCGAACAGGTCCTCGACTCACTGTCCTCCAGCATTGAACTAGAGAAAGTGAAGGCAATCCTGGGGCTCTACTGCACGGCGCTCGCGGGAACAGAGGTGACCCTTCTCCCGGCCCAAGACCTGCCAGGCCGGCACCTCGGCTGGGTGTCCGCAGAAAAAGCCTCCACCGACGGCTCGCATATCTACCTCCCTCCCGTGGTCGACGGCCAAGGTCCTAAAGAGGACAACTTCTCCTGGCTGAAGGTCGTCGCCACCCACCAGCTTGGACACCTGGAGTTCAACAGCTTTAGCCTCGCTATCAATGCGGACTCCACCCAGTTCGATGACCTCCGCCCCGAGCTCGTTGCGCGCGCGCAGTCAGGGCAGGATACGGCCCCCTTCACCATCGACATGTCGCACTTCTTCGGCCTTTTTTCTAACCGCCAATTAGCCGACGATATCTTCTCGGCCCTGGAGGACGCGCGAATCGATTCCCTGACCCAGCGAAGATACCTTGGGCTGGCGCCCTTTTACCATCGAGTTCTGATGGCTGCCCTGGAGAAGCGTCCCCCTATTGAGGCCATGCCGCTGCAGACCGCCATGGTCGAGTTGATGGTCCGCTTGAGCTTGGACCCCGCCCAGGCAGTTCCCGTACCCCTTGAACAGGCTGAAGATGCTCGTCAACTCGCCGGGCTCGTGAAGGTCGTCCAGAACCCGCTGACCACCGTCGAAGATACGGCGGAAGCTACCATTCGCGCCTACGCTATCATCTCCGGCATGGTCAACGAGGAAGTCCCGCCCGACGATTGGCAGGAACAGGACTTCGAGGGCGCGGAGTTCCAAGAGGGAGACCGCCAGCAGGTTATGGAGCAGATGACGTCGGGCGGCCAACAGGATCGAGCGGACGAAGACGCCGGCGAAGAATATGAATCGCCGGAGGATGTGGACTTCCGAGGTGAATTCAAACCGGAAATTGTCCAGCTTCTCAGCCGCATCCGCGGAACAGAGGTTGCAGAGGAGGAAGCGGCGACCGAGGCCCTCTCGCAGGAGGCGCTCGAAGAGTTGTTACGTGCCTCATCGGAGTTGGAGTTCGAAGACGATGGTGAGGTGACCAGCATGGCCAACAACCTCATGAAGGAGCAGGGGATCAATCTCCCGCAAACCCAACCAGGTTCGGGACACCAGGATATTCCTCACCAAGACGAAACGGGCAATCCGCTGGAGGTAAATGAGCCCCGAAGCTACCTCTACGACGAGTGGGACTTCCGCGCCAACGATTACCGTCCGCGCTGGTGCGTGGTCCAAGAGAAACAGGTGCTCACAGGCGAAACCCGTTTCTTCTCTGACACCCTCAGCACCCACGCAGGGCTGATGAACGAGATCCGCCGTCAGTTCGAGGCCGTCCGCCCTGAGATGTACCGCAAGGTAAAGCACCTGCCCGAAGGCGAAGACGTGGACCTGGACTCGGGAATAGACGCCCTTATCGACATCAGGTCGGGGGTGTCGCCCAACGAAGAGATCTACTGGCGGCGCAACAAGGCCGAACGCGATGTGGGCGTGGTCTTCCTCCTGGACATGAGCGCCTCCACCGCTGAGGCCGTTGAGGAGGCCAAGCGCGAGCCGGAGTGGGATGTGCCAAGCGATCCAACGGCCTATGCTGCGTGGCTGCGCACTCGCCGTGGTGAGGGGAATCGGCGTCAGTACAAGCGAATCATCGATGTGGAAAAGGAATCCATGGTTCTGCTCATGACCGCCCTGGATACCATCGGCGACCGCTATGGCGTCTACGGCTTCTCGGGATTCGGGCGGGAGAACGTCGAGTTTTACGTTATTAAAGAGGTGGATGAACCGCTCACCGACCTGGTGAAGCGCCGACTGGACAAGGTCTCGCCCCTGCACGCCACACGCATGGGTCCGGCTATCCGGCACGCCACCACCAAACTGGAGGCAGTCCAGGCCAAGACCAAATTCTTGTTCGTAATCAGCGATGGGCGGCCCCAGGACCGGGGCTACAGCAGGGAGGGAGTAGAGAAGGAATACGCCGTCCAGGACACGCGAATGGCCCTCTTGGAATCGAGACGAAAGGGCATCACACCCTTCTGCCTCACCGTCGACCGCCAGGGCCACGACTATCTTCGCACCATGGCCGGCGACATGGGTTATGAGGTGCTTCCCGACATCATGGACCTTCCTCGTCGCTTGCCCTATCTCTACCGTCGCTTGACGGTGTAGGGGAAATCCTTACGGGTTCCGAGAATCGTATACATGTCGTTGTGTTACCCCAAAGCAAAATCGCCTCTACTCGGCACTGCACGCAAAAATGCCAAGCAAGGGGAAAAGCACACATCGTTCCTGGCCTAAGGGCATCTAACAACCTGACCTGCAAGGTGGAGGAGGTATCTTGGCAAAACGTGAAGCCAGAGGCCGGGGGGAGCCCCCCCCCACAAAACGGCAGTCCTTCCCCCGAGGAGCGATCCTTGCAGGGGGCTTTGCCGTGGCCATCATCGCGGTGATGATAACCGTTACGTTCAACACCACCGGAGGCAAGGCCCCGAACTTCGAGATGACCGTCTACCGGGGCCAGGATGTACTGGGTGGCGAGACGGTGGAACTCCACGACGTGTTGGACCAAGGGAAGCCCATCATCCTTAACTTCTGGGCCGCCCTCTGTCCACCATGCCGCCAGGAGATGCCCGGCTTCCAACGCCTCTACAACTCCCGGGGCGAAGAGTACATCATGATTGGTGTGGATGTCGGACCCTTCGTCGGGCTGGGCAGTCACCAGGATGCCGTCACATTTTTGGACGAATTCCGCATCACCTATCCCACCGCCTGGGCACCTTCCCGCGACCCGGTGATAGACTACGCTGTGCAGAGCATGCCCACTACGGTGTTCCTGACTCCCGATGGCACCATCTTTGACCGGACGATTGGGTTCATGCCTGAGAACAAAGTCCTGCAGAAGCTGGAGCGGCTATTGCTAGCCTCCCAGTTGCCGAAGTAACGAGGAGAGATACGCATGCCCGACAACAAGCAGCAAATAAGCGTTTTCGCACCGGCCACCGGGCCCCGCGGTTGGAGACGTTCAGGATCGCTTGCCCTGCTCTTCACCGTGATTGTGGTCGTGGTGAGCGCCGTGGTAAACCCTTTCTTCAACCGTATCGTCCACTGGGACATCATGACCTATCTCGCCATAACCATCCTCCTAGGTAGCACCCTTATGTTGCGCTATCGTCGCCTTTAAGAACAACCTCCGGAACTTTCCCGGCACCTGGACCTTGAGGTAAGGCCGCTGTTAGCAGAGGCTGATGTTTGCGATTGGTGTAGCCACTGGCAAGCGCCGGAGCTGCGTTTAAGAGGCTTCCCTGGAGTCCCGTTTGCCCATTCGCGCCACAAACAGAACAACGCGCACCGGAAAACTCACCACATGGAAAGCTATCCGCCCGGCCCAAATGAGCTCATTAAACAGCCCGACGTCCTGACCGATCATCCGGCGAATACGGTGCTCAGTCTCGGCTTTTGCACCAACATCGTGCGGAAACGGCGGAGGAAGATTCATCATGGCACACCTCCCACCCCATTCTTTCGTAATCGTCAAAAGAGCAAACAAACGCTGTATGCTCTTCACGAAGCTCCAGGATTTGAAGCTACCCCATAACCTCAGCTCTGGAGGGCTGCTCGGAGCCTACACGTTGGAGCTCACGACACAGCTCCAAGAGCGCCATGGCCACCGCCCTGCCTCGCACCAGCGGTCGACGCGCCGGAAAGCGGTGCTCTGTCACCGTCGATCCGTGGGGCGTCACCACCGCAATGTAGACGAGCCCCGCCAGCTTCTCCTGCCCCAACTCCGTTACGGCACCGGGACCGGCCACTCCAGTGACGCCCAGGCCGCAGTCGGCACCGTGGGTCAGTACCGCCGCTTGAGCCATTTCCACGGCGCACTGCGCGCTTACCACGCCGTATTCATCAATAACCTTGGAGTTCACCCCCGCCGCGGTCTTCACCTCGTTGGTGTAGGTTACCGTTCCACCCTTGAAATAGGCCGAACTGCCCGGAACCTCCGTAACCGCTCCTGCCACCGTGCCGCCGGTGCAGGACTCAAGAATGGCCAGGGAATAGCCCCGCTCCTTCAGAAGCTGCCCAGCCCGTTCCTGGGGAGTCTCCTCGTCGACTCCCCAAAGGTGAGGGCCCAGGGCATCACGGATCTCTATGTCCAGCGCACCCAGCCGACTGTAGGCCTCCTCCTCCGAGGGCGCGTTGGCAATAGCCCGCAGGTAGATACCGTCCACCTTGGCATAGCAGCCCAGATCCACACCCTCGGTTGCGTAGAGGTGCTTCACCATCTCGTCCACTACCGACTCGCTCAGTCCGATGGTCTTGAAGGTACGCGTGCGGATAATGGTAGTGCTCACTCTGTCCTGCAGACGGTGAAGTATCTGCCCGCTCCACATCTGCATCAGCTCGTTGGGCGGACCGGGCATGGTGATGAGCAGCTTGCCTGACTTCTCCACCCACCAGCCGGGAGCGGTACCCGCCTCGTTCCGAATGGGCGTGGCCGACGGAATGATCGCAGCCTGACGCAGGTTATGGGCGGGCATTGGTGCGTTACCGCGCCCCCTGAAGCGCTGCTCCAGCCACCGAACAATCTGCTCGTCGGTGGTGATGGTTTCGTCCAAGACCTTGGCGATGGCCGCGCGCGTCAAGTCATCCTCCGTGGGGCCAAGGCCTCCAATAGTGAAGATGACGTCGGACCTGGACCAGGCCAAGCGAACTACGTCAGACAGCCGATCGAGTTCGTCACCCACAACGGTGATCCACCCCAGATCTAGGCCAACCTGAGGCATATAACCAGCCAGCCAACCGGAATTGGTGTCGGCGGTCTCGCCCATGAGCAGCTCGGTCCCGACCGCGATAATCTCGCCCTTCATATCATCCTCCGCCCTTGTACGGTACTTCAGGAGTATAGCAGGACGTATCCTTCACTCATAACTTAGGATTCGAGCATTGGCGACTGAGCAAAGGCTCGCATATTGGGACTGTTTTACATGGAAGTAGGTATGCCACCCGGACTATGCAAACAGGGAGTGAAAAAGGGCAGACCCCTCTGCAGGAGGCTACGGGGGCGCCCACCCTTCGTGGCAGGAAGAGAAGGGGAGGGAGATGGTCGAAACCGTTACATTGTGAGACACTTCTGGTCATCTAAGAAGTGCCTTTTATGCAAAGCCTAAAGCACGTTGGGCCCAGGCAAGCGAGTCCAATACTTCGCCCTGGTTAGTCCATTCTGCGAATGGCTGGAATAAAGAGCAGCGCCAAGACCGCCAGCGTGCCCGCGATACCGGCCATGATCGTAAGCCCAAAGGCCGCTCCAAACACTTCGGCTAGTACCCCTGCCAGCAGCGCCCCCACGGACATCAGGCCCCGGTCGAGACTCATGAAGCTAAGGACCCGGCCGTGCAGATCTTCCGGAGTCCGCTCCAGAAGGAGCGCATTGTTCAGCGATAAATAGGTGACCGTCGTCGCGCCCGCAATGATGAGCATCAGCATGGAAAGCCACAGCCACGGACTCTGAGCAAGGCCGATGAGCGAAAGCGCGAAGACCGCCAACGCCCCCACCATCACGATGCCCCGGCGTGGAATGTGCTCAAGACTGGCCACAGTGAGGGAACCTGCCAGTGCTCCCACGCCTGTGACGGCGATGAGAATCCCGACAAGAGACCGGTCAGCGTGCAACACCTCCAAGGCGATCAGGGGGATGAACACCTGCTGATAGGGCTGGCCGAAGACGAAGAGAATCAGGGCGATAAGGATGAGCCAAAGCACGGTGGGGTTCTCCCGCATGTACCGAAAGCCCTCTATCAGGTCTTTGAAGAGCGAAGAGGAACGCGCTCGCCGTCTACGGCGCGGGGGTATCGCCTCATCAAAGGGACCACGATTTTCCTCCATGGGCCGGGCCTCCGGGACGTGCAGCTTGAAGGTTGTCCACATCACCCCCACGTAGATGGCTGCATTGAGTAAGTAGACTTCACCGAAGTCAAAGAAAACCAAAAGGAGGCCGGCAAGGCTGGCCCCGCCGATGCGCATAACATTCATGGCTGCCGTGTTCAACGCTAGGGCGTTGAGCAAATCTTTCCGAGGGACCAACCGGGGCACGATGGACTGACGCGCTGGTTGCGTGAAGGCATTGGAACTCCCCGAGACAACGGCGGTGGCATAGATATGCCAGACTTCGATGCGCCCGGAAATAAACAGCAACCCAAGCACCAGGTGCATGATCATGGTGATTGTCTGAGTTACTATGAGAATCCGGCGCTTGTTGTAGCGGTCGGCCATCGCGCCCGCCAGGAGACCAAGGGTCAACTGCGGGACCATGCGGGCAGAGACGATCCCGCCCACCTGAACCGCGGAACCAGTAAGGAACAGCATGAGGACGGGCCGAAGGACCTGCTCCATCCAGAGCGCGGCTGCGTGGCCCAGTTGCCCTAACCAAAGATAGCGGTAATCGCGGTTGTGAAGCGCCCGGAAGGTGCCCAGCCTGCCCCGTTTTCCAACGGGTGCCACTGGTGCCGCCTCCGGAACGTTCGTCTTATCAGCCATGTTCACACTCTCGAATCGGGGCACAGGCAAGAAACCCGCATGCACTCCCGGTTCTCCTAAGCACTTCACTCGTGCCGCTTGCGTCCTGCTCTCTGACCCAGAAACCCCGCGTACCCTGAGCAAGAGACACACACCCCATTCCCACAGAAAACAGTGCGGAGATACCAACAGATAGCTTGCCCGCACAACTTGATTGGGCACGTCAGTCTTCGGTATCATCCACCCGTACGGGGACCAAGGGTAGTCTCGATATTACGCCAGTTACACAACCCTGCATACCCAAGCCCACCGCAACGAGGCTAGAAAAGCAGCGGGGATTGTGCCCGCCGAGTCCTGATGATATCTTCTTTCTTCATCCGTCTAATGAGGCGGACGTTGTTTGATGAGAAGATGGGCAATTTTTCGAGTTGTGCCCACATTCTCGCCCCAGGTGAGCTACGGAGGCCAGATGCATCTCGTCATCGATGGTTTTGAATGTGATTACGACCAATTGGCGGACCAGGAACACGTCAAACGTTTCCTTGATGTCTACCCAGACGCCATTCATATGACCAAAATTACCGAGCCCTCCGTGCATATCTATCACGGCCCGAAGCAGGAGGACTGGGGCGTTTCCGGCTTTGTCATCATCGCTGAGAGCCACATCAGCGTGCACACCTTTCCCGACCGCCGTCACATTAACGTGGATGTCTTCTCCTGTATGGAATTCGATGCCGAGAAGGCATTGCTTGAGATTCAGGAATTCTTTTCCATGGAGAGCGCGCGCTCATGGATCCTCGACCGCGGCCTGGAACACCTGGACCCCGCGACGGCCACCCAGGTGGTGCACCAGGAGCGCGACGCAGTTCGTGAGCGACTGTAGCACACCGTTCGGGCAGGATTTGCCATGCACTATCCACCTTGGCCCACAACCCCAGATACCTTCCTCGCCCTCTCAGCGGACGAACACACCCTTGAGCGCAGCCGCGTGGTCGTCCTTCCCGTGCCCTACGACGCCGCAACCAGCTACAAAGCAGGCGCGCGGGAGGGCCCTCGGGCGCTCCTGCGCGCCTCCCAAGAGATGGAGGACTTTGACCCCGAACTGGAACGGACTCCCAGTGAAGCCGGTATCTACACCGCTCCTCCCCTGGAGCCCCATATCGGTGGTCCTGAACACATGATGGAGAGAGTGGCGGAGGCGGTCGGCTGGTACGCAGCCCAAGGAAAACTGGTAGCAATGCTCGGTGGCGACCATTCGCTGACTCCAGGGGCTGTCCAGGCCGTGGCAAAACACCACCGCGACCTCAGCGTGCTAATACTCGACGCCCATACCGACCTGGCCGACCAATACCAGGGCTCGCGCTTCAGCCATGCATGCACCACGCGCCGCGTCTTGGAATCTGCTCCAGCGGTGCTGCTAGGCATTCGAAGCATCCACGAGGAGGCCCATGACCTCATCCAACGGGGCATCATTCCCGCGTTCCCTCGCTTCCAACAGCCCATCACCAACGTAGCAGGCATTATCGCGAACCTCACGGACAACGTGTACATCAGCGTGGATCTGGATGTATTCGATCCATCCATCATGGCGGCGGTGGGGACCCCAGAGCCAGGCGGCATGGGCTGGTGGGAGGTGTTGGCCATTCTGCGTGGCGTTGCAGAGCAGCGGAACATCGTTGGCTTCGACGTGATGGAACTTGCTCCGGCGGAAGGCCCGGATGCCTGCGCCTACACAGCGGCCAAGCTCGCCTACAAGCTCATGGCCTACGCCGCCGCAAGCTAGCAGTGCACTCCCCCAAGGAACTGCGCCTAGGGTACAATAACCAGACCATGGCCGTGAAGCCGGACTCCCTCGTGTACATGGACCACTCAGCCACCACGGCGGTCTCGCCGGAGGTGCTCTCCGCCATGCAGCCCCACTTCTCCCTGTCCTACGGCAACCCCTCGAGTATCTACACTCTGGGCCAGCAGGGACGCCAGGCCGTGGACGAGTCCCGGGAGCGAGTGGCCAAAGCGCTGGGTGCTCGCATGGGCGAGATTGTCTTCACCAGCGGCGGCACCGAATCTGACAATGCCGCGCTTATGGGAGCCGCCATCGCCCTCCAGGACACGGGGCGTCACATCATCACCTCCTCGGTGGAGCACCACGCAGTCATCAACTCGGCCCATCTGTTGGAACGCTTGGGCTTTACAGTCACCTATCTACCCGTGGACCGTTATGGCAGGGTAGATCCAAATACCGTGGAAGCAGCCATCACTTCCGAAACCACCGTCATCTCCATCATGCTGGCCAACAACGAGACCGGCACTATTCAGCCCGTGGCCGAGACTGCCCGCCGGGTAAAAGCCAAGGCCAGTGAATTGAAACGCACCATCGTCATGCACACTGACGCCGTCCAAGCGCCTGGAATGCTGGATGTGAACGTCCAGCATCTGGGCGTAGACCTGCTCAGCCTCTCGGCCCACAAGTTCAATGGCCCAAAGGGCGTCGGAGTGCTCTATATTCGCCGAAATACGCCATTTGTCCCCATCCTGGTGGGCGGAGCTCAGGAGCGTGACCGGCGGGCCGGCACCGAAAACGTGGCTGGCATCGTGGGCATGAGCGTGGCCCTCGAGACAGCCGTGCGCAACCAGGCACTCAACGCCGCTCACTGCCAGACGCTTCGCGACCGCCTGACCAGCAGCTTCCAGGAACGGCTCAACGGAGTCCACCTGAATGGACACCCCACCGAGCGGCTGCCCAATAACGTCAACTGCTCCTTTGAGGGCATCGAAGGCGAGGCCATCCTGCTCGGATTGGACCTGGCGGGAATCGCCGCTTCCAGTGGCAGCGCCTGCACCGCGGGGTCGCTGGAACCCTCCCACGTGCTGTTGGCCACCGGGCAGCAACACGACCTGGCCAGGGGAAGCCTGCGGCTTACCGTGGGGGCTACGAACACCGAAAAGGAAGTGGACTACGTTATCGAAACCGTAGTGGAATTAGTGAATCGGCTCAGAACCATGGCCTCCGCGCCCATAAGCCCGACAGGCGCTGAACGCGGGCAGCAGCACGAGAGGCCAGTCTGACACCTTTGCAATGAAAGTAGCCCTCTTCTATGCAAAAAAACAAAACACCCCCCTGGCCAAGCTGTCCCGCCGGGTCAGGGAGATTATCGGAGCGTTGCCGATAACCCCGCCCATCTGGCCTAGGCGCTTTTTTCACCTGCTCGTGGGCTCCACCATCCCCGTCAGCGCGCTCTATTTGCCAGACGCTCTATTTATCTGGAGCCTGGTGACCCTCAGCGTCGTCGCAGTCCTGACTGAGGCGGGCCGCACCATGACCCCCAAGATTAACGATCTTATCGTAAGATGCCTCCCCTTCTTCAAGCCAGCCGAACGTCATATCGTCACGGGCGCCACCTTCATGCTTTTAGCGGCTACCGCAGCCTTCGTGCTCTTCGATAAGCACATCGCCATCCTAGCAATGGTATTCCTAGCCGTGGGAGACCCCTTCGCAGCCCTGGTGGGGTACAGGGCGCGGCACGGGCGTATCTTCGGCAAGTCCCTCGCTGGCACCGCCGCCTTTACCATTTCAGCCGGCATCGCGGGAACCCTGTTTACCCTGCACCCGTCGATACCTATGGCGTGGTGGTTTTTTCCCGGCCTGGTGACTGCGGGAGCCGTGGAGATCTTACCCATACCCCTGGACGACAATGTGACCGTCCCCCTGGCTGGGGGCGGGATCATGGCCTTGCTGGCATTGGCGTAGCACCTACCCGTATTTCGCTATATATCTTACGTTCACACATCGAGGGCTCCATGCAGAACCGGCTTATCAACGAGACATCCCCCTACCTCCTCCAACACGCTCACAATCCCGTGGACTGGTATCCCTGGGGCGAGACAGCCCTAAAGCGAGCGAAGGAAGAGGACAAGCCCATATTCCTCTCCATCGGGTACTCCGCCTGCCATTGGTGCCACGTCATGGAGCGGGAATCCTTCGAAAACGAGGCCATCGCCAAGCAGATGAACGACGGCTTCGTCTGTGTCAAAGTGGATCGCGAAGAGCGCCCGGAACTGGACAGCATCTACATGCAGGCCATCCAAACGCTGATGGGACAAGGCGGTTGGCCACTAACAGCCTTTCTCACTCCCACCGGCAAGCCCTTTTACGGCGGCACCTACTTCCCTCCCGAAGACCGGGGAGGTAGGCCGGGCCTGCCTCGAATATTGACTGCGGTAGCCGGCGCATTCCGCAACCGTAAGGCCGAGGTCCAGCAGGCCGCTGACCAACTGGCCCAAAGTATTCAGGACGCCACTAGCGTACGTTATTCGGACTCGCCGCTGAACGAGGAGACTCTGGAATCGGCCTATCATGCCATCGCCCTCAGCTACGATGCACAGCACGGAGGCTTCGGGAACGCCCCGAAGTTCCCCCAGTCCATGCCCCAAGAGTTTTTGCTGCGCTACCACCAACGTACGGGGGAGCCCCATGCGCTGGGCATGGTCAAACACTCGCTGGAGGCCATGGCCAAGGGCGGTATCTACGACCACCTAGGGGGCGGATTCGCTCGGTATTCCACCGACGACACATGGCTAGTACCCCACTTCGAAAAGATGCTCTACGACAACGCTCTCCTGGCTGAAATCTACCTGCAGGCGTACCAGACCACAGGTAATCCCGCGCACCGCACCATCGTCGAGGAAACGCTGGAATATCTCCTCCGGGACATGCGCCAAGAGGGTGGCGGGTTCTCCTCGTCTCAGGACGCAGATAGCGAGGGTGTGGAAGGGAAATACTACCTCTGGCGTCCGGAGGAGATCTCCGCTGCTCTGGGCAGCCAGGACACCAAGGTGTTCACCGCTTATTTCGGCGTCACCCCCGAGGGGCAGCTCGATGGCGCCAACATTCTCCATGTACCCAGGCTGGCCCAAGAGGTGGCAGCAGCGCTGGAAATACCGCTGGACGATCTCCTCTCCGTCGTTGGCAAAGCCAAGGCCACACTCCTAGACCTGCGCTCGAAGCGGGTACCGGTGGCGACCGATACGAAGCTGCTAACGGCCTGGAACGCTTTGGCGCTCCGCTCGCTCTCCCACGCCGCCTCGGTGCTCCAGAACGACGCTTACCGGAGCGCGGCGGTGGCAAACGGAACTTTCCTGCTAGCGAATCTGCGTCAAGAGGGACGGTTGCTACGGACGTGGAAGGACGGCCACGCACACCTGAAGGGCTACTTGGAAGACTACGCCTTACTGATACTGGCGCTATTGGCGCTCCATGAGGCCACCTTCTCCCACTCCTGGCTCCACCACGCAAAGGCGTTGACCGACGAGATGCTCACGCTCTTTTGGAGCGCGGCTGAAGGCACCCTGTACGACACCGGGATCGATCACGAGCAACTCGTGGTCCGGCCCAGGGATATCTTCGACAATGCCATCCCCAGCGGGAGTTCCGCAGCCGCGGAGGCCTTACTGCGCATGGCTATCCTTACCGGCGACAATACCTATCGGGAGAAAGCGCACCAACTCCTGGGGTCGGTAGCCGATTACCTAGCTAAAGTGCCATTAGGGTTCGGTGGATGGCTCTGCGCCCTCGACTACTCCCTCGCACCACCTTTGGAATTAGCCATCCTTGGTGCGCCAGGTGATGACGCCACACGCGCTCTGCTCGAGGTAGCGTATGCCGCTCCCCAGCGCCCACACATTCTGGTTGGGCTCCGTCCCGACGAGGAAAACCCCTTCCCCACACCGCTTTTAGAAGGCCGTAGCTTCCTGAACGGAAAGTCGGCGGCCTACGTATGCCACAATTATCTATGCGAGCTACCCACGAGCGACCCCGACACCCTCCAAACGCAACTCCTGCTCCCAGGCTAACTGGGCAATCCGAAGGAAACGAGGCCCTGTTAACATCGCAAAAACGTATCTATTGGCCGCCATCGGCACCTATAACGACCGCTACGGGCCGTTGTACAATAGATGAGCGTTGGACGTAGCACATACCGTGAGGGGTGAATGATGGAGCGGAGCCGCTTGGTCAGGGCCGCAACAGTCCTGATCATTATCAGCGCTGCCGTTTATTTAGTGAGTGCGGTGGTACGTCTCTGGGACTTCATGGGCGACCTCCTCATGATTCTCTTCTTCGCGTGGTTGGTCGGCTCCATGCTCATCCACGTTGTCAACAGACTCATGCTCATCCCCCGAATGCGGCGTTCAATCGCCATCCTCCTCGTCTACCTTGTCCTCATCTTGCTTTTGGCCACCTTTGCCTTCCTGGTACTCCCCTCCACCGCCAGCCAGATTTCGGAGCTTGTCGACGACATTCCCCTAATAGTAGGCCACATCCCAGGGTTCCTGGTCACTATAGAAGAGTTCATCCTGCGCTTCCGCATTGAGGTCGACTTAGTCGGCCAATACGACCTCGTTAACTTCGACGATATCGTCGACGACACCACACGAAACCTCAGCACCAACGCCCTGGCCATCGCCCAAGGGATTGCATCCACCCTCTTCGCTATCGGCCTGGTACTGATCCTCTCCTTCTACATCGTCATCGACGGAGGGCGGCGGCTCAACGAAGCGCTCAAGGTACTCCCGTCCAACTGGGAGCGCGAGACGCGCATGATTCTGCACACCTTCGACGCTACCTTCAACGGTTACATGGGTGGGCTGCTTATCATCTCGTTAATCTACGGTGTAGGCACCGCCATCGTCATGCTCTCCGTGGGCTTGCCCCTGCCGTTGCCCACCGCCATCGTCTCCAGCCTCCTCCTTGCAGTCCCCTTCCTGGGCGACTGGCTCGCATTGGCGCTTCCACTTCTGATCGCAGCCTCTGTGGGCGATTTCTTCACATTCATCGTGGTCTTGGCCGTTCTCCTCTTCATCCAGCAGATCATGCTCAACCTCCTTACCCCACGCATCCTAGGCCGCGCCGTACGCATGCCAGCCATCCTCGTCATCGTCGCGGTGGTCATAGGTGCGCGGCTGGCCGGCATCCCGGGCGCGCTCATGGGCGTGCCCGCCGCCGCGGTCATCTACTCGCTGGCCGTCACCTATGGCACACGCATCCGGGCGCGCCGGAAGGCCCGAGAGGCCGAACATCTCGCCGGATACTCCAGCAGTGAGCAAGCAGAGGACGTGGCTCTCGAATCCACACCAGAAGCAGCGTTAGAGGCCACACCTGAGACGCCGCTAGCCACACCTCTCTCCGCGCAACTGGCGGACACGAACAGTGAGGACTCCACCTCGCCGACTCCATCAGCAGAACCGCCAGCAGCCGTCCAGCAACAGAGGAATCCTCCCCTGGAGACGGCCCCAGGCGACTGAGGATAAGCCCTTTTCGGCGTTACGGAATCTGCGATGGCGGGTCTGCGGGGAACTGGCTCGTATCGGCGTAGAGCCAGGCCATCACATGGCCGTCCTTCACCGAAAACCAGTCCGCTCCAAAGGGGAGCGGGGTCCACTTAGCATCAAAATCGTCCCAGAGAAAGATGCGCCAGAATCGGCCTCCTTCATTCTCCACGCCGAAGATGGATTCCACAAAATGGGACCGGAATTGCACGTGCCACGTCGCCTCCAAATCCCCTGCCGTCACCTGCTCCAACACCTGGTAGGCATCTGAACCCTGCGGCACCGCGATATCTCGGAACCACTGGGGATCGCCCGTGCCCTCCTCAATCAACACGCTAACCGTGTGGGTTGCGGCGGGGGGAACCGACGGGCTCGAGGAGTCGAAGTCGGAACAGGCCACCACGGCGATGGATACCACCGCGCTCAGCAGCAGTACCCCCCGCGGCATCTTTAGCTTCGTTAACGTTCCCATCCCAGCGCCGCCTTCGTTCGCTCAACTCCCTTCACCAGCCCTGGGCCCAGGGCTCCGAATAAGGCCACGTTACTGCCCACATGCATCACCCCGAAAAAGAGAGCGGCTGGGTTGAACAAAGCGATACCGATCCATTCCAACGTATCGCCGCCTGCTATCTGGGCCCAATACCAACCCGTGTAGATGTTCGTGAACGCATCATAGGCAACCGTCGCAAGGACGGCCGCTATAGCGAAGCCCAAGGTCGCCCATCTGATGCCCAAACGGATGCTCGGTGGACGCAGCAACTGCCGCATGGCAACACCCGCTACGACATAGCTGGTCTCGGCGGCAGCCACCACCGCCAACAGCGGCCCGGTGGTCGGCCCCCACGGGTTGAAACTGCCATAGACGAGCCAAGCTGCCACGGCCACCGTGACGCCACGCCGGAAACCCAAGGTGTAGCCTGCGCTGAAGACCATCACGTCGAACAGCTTTACATTGGGAAGCCCCGCCAGAGCGTAGTTGGTGGCAAGAATTGCCACTACAAAGGCCAAGGGAAACAATATCTCTCGCACTAAGACGGGGTGAAGCCCACCCCAAGCCACTTCCCGAAACTGTTGCGCCTTTATCAGGCCAGTCCCGTTACGCATGAGCAAACTCCTCACTGTCCGATTATGTTAACCGCGATGCCGAAACGCTCCCCAGACAACAAATAGCCCTGTCCACGAAGAGGACAGGGCACAAGAACCATTCCCATTGCCTACACCTCAGCCACGAAGGTCAGTAACAAGGCAGTGGTACTGGACCGGACTTACCAGCCAGGGCTGGATCACCGTTGCGGGACAGTGCCGGAATCACACCGGCTTCCGAATTACGCCCCCCAAGGGGCACCACCACCTAACCCTATCCAGTTGCGGGGATCCTCATCCACCGTTCTGCGGCAATCATGGCGCTGTGTGAACGCTGTGTCAATAGACGGCGTCTACAAAGAAGGTGCTATCCTTCAACCGTGGAAACGTCGCCTGACCCAACCGCCTTCTGTGTTCTCGACATCGAGACCACCGGTGGCTTGTGGGAATCGTTCCCCAAAGGGTTCGAGCTGCTGCTCACGGGAGTGCGCCGGGGCGACGAGTATTTCGCTTTCACATCCGAACCGGCCAGCCTTGCGCAGATGGCCGACTTCTTCGAAAGCTTCTCAGGTGTGACCGTCACCTTCAACGGGTCAGGCTTCGACCTTCCGCTGCTCCAGGATTACACCAGCCGGTTCCTTCAACGTCCCCTATCTATCGCGCAGCATTTCGACATCATGCGGGAGCTTGAGATGAAAGCGGGCTACCGCATCAGTCTGGACAACGTATCCAAATACACATTTGGAAAAACGAAACTAGCTTGGGACCACCGCCAAAACCGCCGGGTCTGGTCGGAACAACCGCACCTGCTCGTTGCATACAATCGGAGAGACTTAGACCTCACCCACGAGCTCTATCAACGGGTGCTGAACGGACAGCCTCTTTTCCTGGGCGACAACACTGTCGTGCTTTCACCACCCCACCGACCAAGCGCCGCACCATAGGGGAATGGGATTTGGCTTCCCACACATGAACAATCGCGAAGGGTCACAGTGAGTACTGCACTGCCCTTGGACATACGACCCGTATTCTGCCGACAATAACCTGAGTGAAAGCCGTACTCAGGTGGCCCTATGCAATCGAGGCAGTATCCGCGACAATGCTCCCCATCTCCTTGGTTCCGGCATGCTGCCGCAACCAAGGTAGTTTCAGCACGGCCCCCAACACCCTGAATAATTGAGGAGAAGGAACCTGTGAAGACCTACCAGTCCGCGCCGCCGCTCACCATTAATCCCTCAACCCACTACGTAGCCACACTTCAGACGGACAAGGGCAACATCGTGGTGGAACTCTTCGCTGCCCAGGCGCCAAACACCGTCAACAACTTTGTGTTCCTCGCCAGAGACGGGTACTACGACGATTCCACTTTCCACCGGGTACTCCCTGGATTCATGGCCCAGGCCGGCGACCCCACTGGCACAGGAAGCGGTGGCCCCGGCTACCAGTTCGAAGATGAGTTCCACCCGGACCTCCGGCATGACACCTCCGGTATTCTCTCCATGGCCAACGCGGGACCTAACACCAACGGCAGCCAGTTCTTTATTACCTACGGGCCCACTCCCCACCTGGACCAGCGGCATGCCGTCTTCGGTAAGGTCGTCCAAGGCTTCGAGATCGCCTCCGATCTGACACCGCGAGACCCGCAACAAAACCCCAACCAGCAGGGCGACCGGCTCATCACCGTCACCATTGAGGAGAGGGAAGCCTAAACCCTGTGGTGTAGGACCAGCACGAAGGCCAGAACTCCTCCGCCTTGATGGTTAACGACCTAGAAGTCTACTCATATGGTGACCTTCGAATAAACTGGAATCAAGAGCGGTGGACGAGTTGCGCGTATCTTCGAGGTCTACAAGCCCCAGCTCGACTACATGTGCCTGCGCCCCAGCGATCCGACGAGCACGAACCCTATCCGCTAACCCCCAGCACACACGGCGCTAGACGCTCAACCTTCGGGCGGGCTATGATGGCCCCCTGCCGTTACCGTTAGTCCCTATTGGAGAGGTGCTAGAGCGGTCGAATAGGCTCGCCTGGAAAGCGTGTAGGGGTGCAAGCCCCTCGCGGGTTCGAATCCCGCCCTCTCCGCCACCACTTATCTATAAACTGAATGGAACTATCTATGCCGAAAGCAACACCGAAAAAAAAAGCGTCCCCAAAAAACTCTCCGGAGAAGCACCTCGTCATTGTCGAATCCCCCGCCAAGGCGAAGACAATTGGCCGCTTCCTGGGGAAAAACTACACAGTCAAAGCCTCCATGGGTCACGTCCGCGACCTCCCTTCCGGCAAGTTGGGCGTTGACATTGAGAATGCCTTTGCGCCCGATTACGTGATCATCAAAGGCAAAAAGACCATCATCGGAGACCTCAAGAAGGCTGCCAAAGGGGTCGCCTCCGTCTACCTCGCCACCGACCCCGACCGGGAGGGCGAAGCCATCTCCTGGCACCTCAAAGAGGCCGCAGGATGGACCAATATACCCGTACGCCGTGTGGTCTTCCACCAAATCACCCCTGAAGCGGTCAAAGAGGCGTTCGAGAACGACCGCGACATAGACATGGGGCTGGTAAACGCCCAACAGGCCCGCCGAATCCTCGACCGCCTCGTGGGATACCAGCTCAGCCCTCTCCTATGGAGGAAGGTCCAACGCGGCCTCTCTGCGGGACGGGTCCAGTCTATTGCGCTGCGCATGGTCACCGAAAGGGACCACGAAATCAGCCTCTTCATTCCAACTGAATATTGGTCCTTGGAGGCCACACTATCCGCGGAGGGCACCTCAGGTACCTTCACCCCATCCCTCTACCGGTTGGCCGAGGAGACCACGCGCATCACGCTGCCCAATCACGATTCGGTCGCGAGCATCCAAACCGACCTTGAAGGCGCTCAATATACCGTAAGCAAGGTCACTCGCAGGGAGAGCCACCGCCGTCCCTCGGCCCCGTTCATCACCAGCAGCCTGCAACAGGAGGCCTGGCGCAGGCTGCGCTTCTCACCCAGGAAAACCATGACCGTAGCCCAGCAGCTCTACGAAGGTCTGTCAGTCGGCGACGAGGGGAGCGTCGGGCTCATCACCTATATGCGGACCGACTCGCCCCAGGTCGCAGAGAGCGCAATCACCGAGACCCGGGAGTACATCGCCAACCGCTACGGCAAGGAATACATTCCAGCCGCACCTCGGCGTTATACATCCCGCTCAAAGGTCGCCCAAGAGGCCCACGAAGCTATACGCCCCACCGGGGTCCAGCGCGACCCCGAATCCATGCGGCAGTTCCTCAACCGCGACCTCTTCCTGCTCTATGATCTCGTCTGGAAGCGCATGGTAGCCAGCCAAATGTCTGACACTCTCCTCGACTCCACCCAACTCGAAACCAACGCAACCGGAAAGTCGGACCAGACCTACGTCTTCCGCGCATCGGGATCCGTGGTCAAGTTTCCCGGCTTTCGTACCCTCTATATGGAAGCCCTGGATGAACAGCCGAAGGAAACCCAAGACACCGAAGCAACTGACGACACCGAGCGAATCCTGCCCGACGTCCACAAGGACCAACCCCTCAACTGTGTCGGCCTGACGGCAGGCCAGCACTTCACCGAACCTCCGGCCCACTACACGGAGGCGACGCTCATTCGAGGCCTCGAGGAGAAGGGCATTGGGCGGCCCAGCACCTATGCCCCCATCATCAGCACCCTCACCGACCGCCACTATGCGACTCGCGAAAAGGGACGCTTGGAAATCACCCGGCTAGGCGAGGTGGTCAACGACCAATTAACTGGCCATTTCCCCGACATCATGGATCCCGACTTCACGGCCAACTTGGAGGAGCGACTGGACGACGTGGCCAACGGAAAACAGGAATGGGTCCCACTCTTAGCCGATTTCTACACCCCCTTTGCCGAAGCGCTAGAGCGAGCACAGGAGGAGATGCCTCGCATCCGCATAGAGGAACCTACGGACGAAGTCTGTGAGGAGTGCGATCGGCCCATGGTCATCAAACATGGACGGTTCGGCCAGTTCCTCTCCTGCTCCGGCTTCCCCGACTGCCGCAACAGCCGCCCTCTTCTCCAAAAGACTGGTGCCCGGTGTCCAAAATGCGCGAACGGCGACTTGGTGCAGCGGCGGGGCAAGGGCCGCACCTTCTACGGCTGCTCCACCTACCCCGCATGTGACTTCACTGTAAGCCAGCGGCCCTTACAAGATCCCTGTCCAGAGTGCGATGGCCTCCTGGTCGCCGCAGGGCGAGATAACGCCAAGTGCACCAATTGCGTATACCGCGGGCCCCTGCCCGAGCAGGAACCGGCCGCTGTTACGTGACAGTCTCGACTGTCACGGCACTGCTCGCCGCCTATCGGCGGCACCTGACCGCAAGCCGTGGTCTGGCCTCTGCCACGACCCGCAACTATCTCGCCGACTTGGCACCCTTCTTCGAATACCTTCTTAGCCAAGAGCTTGACCTCCGCCAAGAAGCCACCGGCCTGCGTCGCTTCATCGAGCAGCACGGACCCGAGGGGGTCGCCCGCGAGTACCGAAACCTCGTTCGCGACTACGTCTCCTGGCTCCTCGAACGACGTCAGCTTCGAGCGGGCAGCCGCGCTGGACAACGGGGCCACCAACGGGCAAGTGTGATGCGCTGCTTGGCCGCGCTGCGCTCTCTCTTCCGATACCTCATTGAGCACGGTCTGGCGCCCGATTCGCCCATATGGGCACCCCAGTCAGGCCTCATGCGCCAATTCACGCCCAAGGCACACCGCAGACTACCCGACATCGTCACCGCAACGGAAGCGGCGCGCTTGGTGGAAGCCCCACAACCCTCCGTGCAACGGCTGGGGCAGGCGAGAACGGACGCCTTGGCCCTCCGGGACCACGCGCTACTCGAAATCCTCTACGGCAGCGGACTCCGCGTCAGCGAAGCGGCAGGACTCAACGTGGACGATCTCTCGCTGAAAGAAAGGACAGTGCGTATCACCGGCAAGGGGAGGAAGACCCGCATGGTCCCCATCGGCAAAGCCTCGGCCCAGGCGCTGAAGGACTATCTGCGCACAGGGCGTGCTGGCCTCCTAAAGGCCGGACACTCGTCGAGCGGCCTCTTCGCAAGTCGCAGGGGCAGCCGCATGTCGGTCCGGAGCATCCAGGCCACGGTACGCCGATACGCAGCAGTCGCAGGTCTACGCGACGGCGTTCACCCCCATACTCTACGGCACAGCTACGCCACCCACCTCTTGGACGGCGGCGCCGACCTACGGGTAGTGCAAGAGCTCTTGGGACACACCACACCAAGCGCCACCCAGGTGTATACCCACATTAGTCAGGTGGAGGCACGGCGCGTATACTTGGCAGCCCATCCACTGGCCAAAACACCACCCGCCCACCAGCCGAAACGTGGGCCACGTCGCAAGAGCACCAGCAAGGCAACAACCACATGAGCATACTCATCGTCAACGGCCCGAATCTAAACACTCTAGGCAAGCGCGAGCCTGAAATTTACGGTTCGACCACCCTAGAGGAGATTGAGCGCACCAGCCAGGAGTACGCCGACCGCATGGGAATGACCGTCATCTTCTTCCAGTCCAACCACGAAGGGGCTATCATTGACCATATTCAGGCCCACGCGCCCGAAACCACGGGAATGGTGATTAACGCTGGCGCTCTCACGCACACCAGCATAGCCCTGCGCGATTGCCTGGCCGCACTCAGTTTCCCTATCGTCGAGGTCCACATCTCCAATATCTACGCTAGGGAGGAGTTCCGGCACCAGTCCCTCACCGCGCCGGCCGTCACCGGCCTCATCAGCGGCCTCGGGACCCAAGGCTATCTCCTCGCTATGGACTTTCTGCTCAATAACGCATACAGGAGCACGTGACCATGAGCACTTCGCAGCGGCTTGAACGCCTCCACCACCGCATGGAAGAAGAGAAACTCGACGCTTTCTTCGTCACCTCACCGGAAAACCGCCTCTACCTCTCGGGATTCACCGGATCTGCCGGTTATCTGTACATCACCCCTACGTCCACGGTCCTCGCCACCGACTTCCGCTACACCGAGCAAGCCGGTCTCCAGGCGCCCGGCTACGAAATCCTGCGCATCACCGGCAACTTGGACTGGTTCAAGGGCTTGATAGCGGACTCAGGAGCCAAGCGCATTGGGTTCGAGGGCACCGACGTCAACGTGACCATGCACGCCGCGTTGGTGAAAGCCCTGAAAGACCTGGAAACCAAACACAAACTATTGCCCACGGTCAACCTCATCGACCAGATCCGCGCGGTGAAGGAACCAGAAGAGCTGGAGGTACTGGAACATGCCATCTGGATTGCCGATACGGCGATGGAGCAGGTATCGGACCGCATTCAACCCGGAATGACCGAAAAGCAAGTGGCCTGGCAGATGGAGCTGGCCATGCGCGAACTGGGCGCCGACTCCATCTCCTTCGACACCATCGTCGCCGCGGGGACCAACGGGGCCCGGCCCCACCACCGCGCGGGCGACTACATCATCCAGAAGGGCGACCCCATCGTCATCGACATGGGCGCCAAATACAACGGATACTGCTCCGACATGACCAGGACGTTCGTTATCGGCGAGGCCGACCAGAAATTCCGCAAGGTATACGACACCGTGCTGGCAGCCCAAGAGACGGCCTCCGCCACTGCCCAGGCCGGAATGACCGGAAGCGAGGTGGACGGCCTCGCCCGCAAGGTCATTGACGACGCAGGATACGGCGAGCATTTCGGCCACAGCCTTGGCCACGGTATAGGCCTCGCCGTCCATGAATTTCCCCGGATCGGCCCCAATTCGCCTGGCCCCATCGAAAACGGCATGGTCTTCAGCGTCGAACCAGGAATCTACCTCACCGGTTGGGGCGGCGTGCGTATCGAGGACCTGGTGGTCATGGAAAACGGAAAGCCTAGGGTACTGAACAAGGCCCACAAGCGAGATGTTATCCCTATCTAACCATGGTGTGCCTGGACGCTACGTTATGGATGCGGAGCACGCACTGCCAACGGGTCCCCAGTAAGGAGAACAGGCCAATGGTTATCGGTTTCGGAGACTTGCATAAGGGCATCACCATCGAACTTGACGGTGCACCATACAAGGTAGAGGACTATTATCAGCAGAAGATGCAACAACGTGCGCCCACCTACCACATCAAACTCCGTAATCTGCTAACCGGGCAGCTCCTTGACCGTTCCTTCTCTGGATACGGCATGAAGTTCGATCGCGCCGACGTGGAGAACCGAAACTCCCAGTTTCTCTACGAAGAGGAGGGCCTCTACCACTTCATGGACTCTAGCAGCTTTGACCAGTATGAGCTGGATGAAGCGGTGGTGGGCGACGCCGTCAACTACCTCACGGACCAACAGGAAGGGGAGGTGGTCTTCTGGGGTGAGCGGCCCATCGCTGTGGAGCTGCCGACCACCGTGAATCTGGCCGTTACCGAGACACCGCCAGGCTACAAAGGCGACACCGCCAGCGGGAGCGGCAAGCCCGCCACAGTGGAGACCGGCCTTGCGGTCAACGTGCCCATGTTCATCAACATCGGTGACAAGATTAAGGTCGATACCCGAACCGGCGGATACGTGGAGCGCGTCTAGCCAGAGCATGCCTCCAACAGAGACTGAGTCTACGCCCTAGACCCGCGTGTTCAGGATTTAGCGGCGGGCTGCCAAGGCAAGACTGCTGTCTTCGTCTGGAGCCCCCGCAACATGAGTCAAGAGCGTGCCCTTGGAAGGGTATCTATGCAAGTCTTCACAGTCGCCGAACTCGCCACCTACGTTAAGAGCGTCCTCGCTCAAGAACCCGTGCTAAGCGACGTTTGGGTCAACGGCGAAGTATCCAACCTCTTCAAATCAGCTAACGGGCACGCCTATTTCACCCTGAAAGAGGGCACTAAAGCCGCACTTCGATGCGCCCTCTTCAAGGGCAACCGGGGCACTGAGCTGCTCCACAACGGCGACGCCGTCAACGCGCACGGTCGCGTCTCCTTCTACGAAGCGCGGGGCGATTTGCAGATCTATGTGGACATGGTCCAGCCAGCCGGACTTGGCGCTCTTGCATTGGAGTTGGAGCGGTTGAAGGCAGAACTGGAGGAACAAGGCCTTTTTGACCCATCCCGCAAGCGTCCGCTTCCCCGGTTCCCCCAGCGAATCGGCGTGGCCACCTCCGAACAGGGCGCCGTTTTCCACGATATCTGCACCGTCATTGAACGACGCTATCCACTCGCCGAAATCGTACTCTGCCCCACCGCCGTCCAAGGCAATGAGGCGGTGTCCGAAGTAGTCGACTCCATCCGCACTCTCAACGCCGAGGGCAACATCGACGTCATCATCGTCGGCAGAGGAGGCGGCTCGTTGGAAGACCTCTCGGCCTTCAACTCAGCAGCGGTGGCCCACGCCATCCACGCCAGCCACGTTCCAGTGGTCAGCGCAGTGGGCCACGAAACCGACTTCACCATCGCCGACCTAGTCGCCGATTACCGGGCTCCCACCCCATCAGCCGCCGCCGAATCCGTCACCCCGAATCGTACCGTGCTGACGGAGGACATCAGATATCTCATCCAGCGCTCCCACACCACGGTCTCTCACCTGTTGGCCCAGCAGTCCCAGGCCGTAGAGGCCCTGGCTCACCGCACGGCCAGGCAGCTACCCGACGTTACCGACCTTCGCCAGCGCGTTGACGACCTCATGGAACAGGGCAAAAATGCCATGCTAACGCTTCTGGAGCGGCGACACGACCAAACCAACAGCCTCAGGTCCCAACTCGAATCCCTCAGCCCCTTGGGCGTCTTGAGTCGTGGCTATTCCGTGTTGACCCACCTAACCACCGGCGGCACCATCACTTCCATTCGGCAGGTGGCGCCCGGCGATTCCATCCGCGCCACGCTCAACGATGGCCTGTTCGATGCCAAGGTCGTGGAGTGAGCCAATCGAGCAACGAGCCCGACAATCAAAACAGAGGTGCGAGCCGTTGAAACCCTCCGGGACTCGATTGCGAAGACCCACCTCCCCTCCGTACAATCATTCTTTGAGGTAAACCCATGACCACATCCGGGAAAACACCCAAGCAGCCGCAACCCGGTTTTGAGGAAACATACACCCAGCTTCGGGAGACGGTGGAAAAGTTAGAGGGCGGGGGCCTTACGCTTGACGAGGCGACGCGCCTCTACGACCAAGGCATACGCCTGGCCAAGGTGTGCAATGAACTACTAAGTGCCACGGAACTCCAGATAAGCCGCCTGCAACGCTCCTACGGCGAGCAGATGGCTATGATACCTGACACTTCCAGTCCGGAAGATATCAAAGACGACTCGGATGAAACAAGCAAGGCTGCCGGAGAGGAGGAAGACGACTAGTGCTCAAGGGCGACTTCCACATGCACACCCGCTTCTCCCACGATTGCATGACCACGCCCGAAGCCCTGGTTCGGAGATGCCAGGACGTGGGCCTCAATTGCATCGCGGTAACGGAGCATAACAACATCCAGGGCGCCCTGGCAGTCCAAGCGCTAGCCTCCTTCATGGTCATTGTGGGCGAGGAGATTAAGACGACCCACGGCGAAATTACGGGACTCTTCCTTACCGAGGAGGTTCCGCGCGGCCTCTCGCCGCTGGAAACAGTCAAACGGATCAAGGGCCAGGGTGGTCTGGTCTCTTTGCCGCACCCCTTCGACCGTTTAGGCCGCTCACCCCTCGACCCAGAGTACATCGACGACCTCCTGTCTTCCGTCGACATCGTCGAAGCGTTCAACGCCCGCACCACCTTGCTGCGAGATAACGCACGGGGCCACCGCCTGGGCGTCGACCACGACCTACTCGTCACCGCCGTCAGTGATGCGCACACCCTGGGCGAGCTTGGCCGGACGTACACAGAACTGCCTGACTTTAACGGCACTGCGGAAGGATTCAAGACCGCCTTGGCCGACGCCCGGCTAATCGAACGCCGTTCTAATCCGCTCGTGCACCTCTATTCCACCCTTAACAAATTCCGCCACCGGCGGTGGGCCAAGAAACAATGACCCTGGAGCTTGGCTGGTTCTCTACCGGTCGCGGGCCAGGCTCCCGTGGCATGCTGGAGCGGACCCTGGCAGCCATCGATGCAGGCGGCCTGGACACTCACATCCAATTCGTCTTCAGCAACCGCAATAGGGGCGAAGGCGAGGGAAGTGACGCTTTTTTCGACATGGTGGCATCCCGGAACATCCCTCTGCTTCATAACTCTTCGCGCACGTTCCGCGAAGGGCGCCCAGGCCAGTTCGATACCCACCGCGACGAGTTTGACGCCCACACCCTGGAGCTTGTCGCACCTTACCGACCTGACCTATGTATCCTGGCAGGCTACCTACTCATCTTCAGTCCCAGCGTGGTTCATGCGTTCCCCAGCATCAACCTCCACCCTGCCCTCCCTGGCGGCCCCAAGGGACTATGGCAATCGGTGATTTGGGAGATTATCGGCCAGCACGCACCGGAGACCGGCTCCATGACCTTCCTCGTCACCGAGGATCTTGACGCCGGGCCACCGATTACCTCCACGCGGTTCCCGCTCCATGGCCCCCGCTTCGACTCGCTCTGGCAACAAGTAGGCAACCAAGTCCCCTCCGTGCTCAGGGAGCGTGATGGCGTGGAGAACCCTCTCTTTCAAGCCATCCGTCAGGAGGGCGCCCGCCGAGAGGCACCCCTGCTATTGGAAACGCTCTCCGCCTTCGCCCAAGGTGAGGTGGCTATCCACGACGGCCACCCCGTTGACGGACACGGAGACCGCATCGGCCCGTACGATCTCACAGAGCGTGTCGAGGCGGCCTTAGAGCGGGAATAACAACCCCCAGGAACACGTCGGTGAGCAAGGCCGCCGGCCATGAGAATGCTATCTGCGTACTGCGAGGCTCCAAAGCAAATCGCATAGCAGCGCTGCAATCACAAGCACAAAGGGAACGAAACTTCTGTCTTCGAAAGCTCGACGAGGCGACAGGGAAAACTAGGCGCTCTTGGCCGCACTGGAAGGAGCCTCCACCACCTGACCAGAGGCGTTCAGCAGAAGAGGTTTGGCTAGATAGCCGTTGGCATCGGCGTCAATAACACACCGCTGCACCTCCGACATGGTGGGCAGGTCGAACATCACGTCCATCAGCGTCTCTTCAATGATGGTCCGCAGGCCGCGCGCACCGGTCATGCGTTTCATCGCCTGCTCCGCCGCCGCCGCCAAAGCTGCAGGCGTAAAGCTCAGCTCTACGTCATCCAGGAATAAAAGATGCTGGTATTGTTTCACAACAGCGTTCTTCGGCTCGGTCAGCACCCGAAGCATGTCGTCCTTGTCCAAGCCCCGTAGGCCAGAGACTACTGGCAGGCGACCGATAAACTCAGGGATAAAGCCATATGCGAGAAGGTCTTCTGCCGCGACATAGCCGCGAATCTCGTCCGTCGTCATTTCGTCTGCCGCCGTGGAACGGAACCCCATCAGGTTCCGATTAGTAACAACTCGCTTCGAGATGATATCTTCCAGACCCTCGAAAGCCCCTCCGCAGCAGAACAGGATATTATCGGTCCGAATCTGCAGGAACTCCTGCTGGGGGTGTTTACGCCCCCCTTGGGGTGGCACATTGGCCACGCAACCCTCAATTATCTTCAGGAGCGCCTGCTGCACGCCCTCGCCCGAAACGTCTCTAGTAATAGACGCGTTCGCACCCTTTCGCGCGAGTTTGTCAATCTCGTCAATGTAGATAATCCCGCCTTCCGCCCTGGCAATATCGTAATCGGCCGCCTGAATCAGCCGCAGGAGAATATTCTCCACGTCATCCCCGACATACCCCGCTTCGGTGAGCGACGTAGCGTCCGCGATGGCAAAAGGCACATCCAGGATACGGGCAAGCGTTTGGGCCAAGAGCGTCTTACCTGAACCGGTGGGGCCCACCAGCAGGATGTTGCTCTTTTGCAACTCCACCTCACTGGTGACGGCATTGGCCCAAGCTCGTTTGTAATGGTTGTAGACCGCCACGCTGAGCACCCGCTTCGCGTGGGCCTGACCCACCACATACTCGTCCAAGCGCTTGTTTATCTCTTTCGGTGAAAGGCTCTTACTTGGAAAGCTAGGAGGGGCTTGAGGGACTGAGCCCTCCTCGGTGATGATCTGCTGGCAGAGGTCGATGCACTCATTACAAATAAAGACCCGTCCCGGGCCGGCAATGAGTCGTTCTACCTGTCCCTGGGCTTTGCCACAAAAGGAACAGACCTGCTCACCCCGCCCAGTGGAGCTGCCGTTGATTGTCATATCGTAATTACTAACCAGTCGACTACGTTGCCGACTCCGCACCTGGTATCGCTAATGCCAAGGGAGTCCCCAATACCTCGTCCACCACTCCATACTCCATAGCCTGCTCCGCGCTCATGTAGTAGTCCCTGTCAGTATCTCGGGCGATTTTCTCGTAGGGTTGTCCCGTCTGATTCGACAAGATCGTCCTAATCTTGTCTTGCATCCGGAGGATTTCCCGGGCCGCAATCTCAATGTCAGAGGCCTGACCCTGCGCGCCGCCCATGGCCTGGTGCATGTGGATGGTTGCGTTGGGCAAACTGAAGCGCTTCCCCGATGCACCCCCGGTCAGCAAAACCGTTCCCATACTCGCCGCCATGCCTACACATATGGTAGACACATCAGGCCGAATCAACTCCATCGTATCGTAAATGGCCAGCCCCGCGCTGATGACGCCACCGGGGGAGTTGATGTACAAGCTGATGTCCTTGTCCGGATCCTCCCGGTCCAAGTACAGCAACTGAGCCACGATCAAGTTCGCCACCTGGTCATTAATCGGCGTGCCTAGAAACACTATTCGCTCCTTGAGCAACAGCGAATAGATATCAAAGGCGCGTTCTCCCCGCGCACCGCTCTCAATGACCATAGGAATGATATTCATAGCTCGTTCCAACGGGTGTTCCGACATCTATTTTCCCTCCGTACGCGGCCTACTTATTCGGCCGTGGCCTTCTTCCGTCCGGTGGACGGTGCTTTCTTTTTTATCTTAGCCTTTGCCT
>CAUZHS010000007.1:0-41530 GCA_963579845.1 Dehalococcoidia bacterium
GCGGTCCCCGGGCTCCAAGTCGCGGAGCCGCACCCTCCGGAACTTCTTCACCATCAGCGTCCCTTCCACAATCTCGTATCTCGCAGACTCACCTATCCGGGGCTCGATAACCAGTGAGGCTTTACCGACTCCCTGCACCGTGCCCAGTATGAGGTTCCGAGTCACCACCTGCTCCTTATCGTTGAACATTCGGATTTCGGCGTCCACAGTGTGGGGGAATTGGTTGACGAAGGTGTAGGCCTTCTTCAGCCATGCGGGAGCCTGCTCCAGACGTGGGTTGGGCCGGTGATAGGGGCGTTTGGCGAGGACAACCGTGATTTGATGCACACTGTTTTCTCTGAATACCCTCAGCGCCAGCGAGTCGCCGGGCAGCTTCATGGCCACGATTTCGCGAAGCTGATTGGGGTTTGTGATCTCCCGGCCATCGATGGCGAGGATGACGTCGCCGCGGTGCAATCTGGATTTCTGGGCCGGACTTCCTGCCGCAGTTCCCGCCGCCACTACGCCCTCTAGGTCGACGGGCAGCTCCAACGCATCGCGAATCGCTTCGGTCAACGGTGCTACCTTCACACCCAGGTATGCCTGCGTGACGCGGGCCGTCATTTGCGAAACGTCTGTATTCTGCTCCGCGCCGTTGTCCTCCTGCGCCCGGGGGGCTGCTAGGACTGCGCCAAATCCCCCCACTACCATGAGCATCACCGCCGTCAAAAGAAGGGTACACTTCCGTAGCTGCATCTCAAGGCCTCCTTACGACGACCAACCTGTTATTTGACAGGGAGAACGACAGTGGTGAGAGTTTGTCAGGGCTCGCCTCTTTTGGGCGTTAAAATGGGATGAGAGCATAGGGAATCGCTGTTCCGGCAGATTTAAAGCAACGATATGAAGAAGAAAGGCAAAAAAGGAAGGGCCTCTCTCTGAGAGGCCCTTCCTTTGACCTAACAGGGGACCCCCCGATTCTGAAGCTGGCGACAGCCTAAGGCAGCTGGATGCACGATCGTGTTGCAGCCGTGTTACGGCTTAATTACAGAACTATTGCATGGGATGTAGATGCATATTTAGCAGCACCGGCCATAAGCGTCGAGCCCCTAGATGATAGCCACCGAATGCTCACTAATTTCGCCATCGTCGATGGCGAAGCTCCGGAGGTTGGGAGCCGACTTGTCTTGGAGGGAAACGAGGATGTAGGAGGCGTCGGGCCAGGTGGCCAGTCGGACGTCGGTGGCGGAGGGATAGGCAGGGCTGTGGGTATGCGAATGGTAGATGGCCATGAGCTCCCAGTGCTTGTCGTCAATCTCGTTTAGTACGACCAACATCTCCTTGCCGTCCATGCTGTACCGGAAGGGGCTGTGCTCCACGTTGGTCATGCGGTACTGACGCAGCACCTGGTTGTCTTTTCCGGCCAGGATACCGCAGCATTCGTTGGGGTCGTCCTCTTGGGCATGGGCGATGATGGCATCGGCGTAGTGCTTGGGAAGTTCCAACGTGGTGCTCCTTGAATGTTCGAGTGGGGCTTTTATGTAGGCTATCTAGGCAACAGGTTATACAGGGAGAGGTCCCTTTGCCAAGCGGAGGTGCTAGCGCAGAGATTCCATGTGCCAAGGGGCTGGTCGCCTTACACAGCCGTGGAGAGGCAAAGCACATGATGCCCCACACGGAAGCGTAGTCGAGGAGTTTCGGGTGGAAGGGGACCGTCGTTGGAGCAAAGGAGGCCGCTTCTCTTTTGCAGCAGAGGGTTCCTTGACCCATTGAAGTGTGTACGGGCTTTGCACAAATTGTACAACCGAAGGTGTACGCTATTGCGTGGAAGGGAGGTGACATGGCCTACGGTATTACGGTGAAGCAGGACACTGGCGGCAGTCGAGTGGAGGTGCAGTGTGAGCATCAAAACGCACTGGTGTACATCGTCCCGGCGGAGTCCAGTTGGGTGTGCAGCGCAGAGTTGATACACGCTCACGCCATGGCGGGCTTCTTCAACGAGCTGACCCGGCTTGAGGATGCAAAGATTCAGGCACTGATGCAGAAGTGGGGCATCTACACAAGGGAGCGCGCTCTTGAGCCGGAAGGGGGCCAGAGCAACGGAGCGGGCGGCTAGGCGGCCCCGACGGGAAGCTGCTCTAAGGGCGGTGCTTCCGATTCGAAAAGCTTGTTCAACTCGTCGCCTTCCACCGTCTCCTGGGTCAGGACGTAGCGGGCGATCTGCGTCAGCTTGGCGTAGTGCTCGTGCAGCGTTTGCTTGGCCCTGTTGTAGGCCCGAAGGATGATGCCTTGGACCTCGTCGTCAATGTCCTGGGCGATGCGTTCGCTATAGTCTCGCTGCTCTGAAATCTCCCGGCCCAGGAAAATCATCTCCTCCTTCTTCCCGAAGGTACGTGGGCCCAGCTTCTCGCTCATGCCGAACCGAGTCACCATGGCCCGGGCCATGGTGGTGACCTGCTCCAGGTCGTTGCTGGCACCGGTGGTCAGATGACCGAAGGTGAGCTCCTCAGCAACCCGTCCACCTAAGGCCATAGCCATCTTGTCCATGAATTCGTCCCGCGAATGGAACATATGCTCGGTGTCGGGGGTTGAGAGGGTGTAGCCCGCTGCCATGCCCCGGGAAATGATGGAGACCTTTCGCACCGGATCGGCCCCTTCGAGCAGGTGCCCCAGCAGCGCATGGCCGCTTTCGTGGTAGGCCACGATCTCTTTTTCTCGATCGCTTATAACACGGGTGCGGCGCTCCGGCCCCAGGATGACGCGGTCGACAGACTCGCTAAAGTCCGCTGTCACAATCTCTTTCCTGCTCCGACGGGCAGCAAGGATTGCGGCCTCGTTGACTAGGTTCGCCAAATCGGCGCCGCTGAAGCCGGAGGTCTGCCGGGCGATGTGCTCCAGGTCCACCCCTTCAGCCAGCGGCTTGCCCTTGGTGTGGACATTCAGGATAGCGACACGGCCCTTGATGTCCGGAGAGTCGAGGACCACCCGCCTGTCGAAACGGCCCGGACGGAGCAGGGCGGGGTCTAGGATGTCGGGGCGGTTGGTGGCGGCGATGATGATGACGTTGGTGTTGGTGTCGAAGCCGTCCATCTCCACCAACATTTGGTTGAGGGTCTGCTCGCGTTCATCGTGTCCCCCGCCGAGCCCCGCGCCACGATGGCGTCCGACGGCGTCAATCTCATCGACGAAGACGATGGCCGGCGAGTTGCGCTTGGCCTGCTCAAATAGGTCGCGGACGCGCGAAGCGCCGACGCCGACGAACATCTCGACGAATTCCGACCCGCTGATGGAGAAGAAGGGAACGCCCGCCTCACCAGCAACGGCCCGGGCCAGGAGCGTTTTTCCCGTTCCGGGGGGGCCGACGAGCAGTACACCCTTTGGGATATGCGCGCCCAAGGCCAAGAAACGTTCAGGGTATTTGAGGAACTCAACGATTTCGCTCAACTCCTCCTTCGATTCTTCAACCCCTGCGACATCGTCGAAAGTCACGGTGGAGCGGTTCCCGGTGAACAGGCGGGCTTTGCTGCGGCCAAAACCCATCGCCTGGCTATTGCTGCCTTGGGCCTGACGCATCATAAAGAGCAGGATGGCGCCAAAGAAGATGAGTGGGAGGAATTGGAACAGGATGCCAAAAATACTACCCATGCCGCTGGAGCGCTTCACCTGGATATCGATGCCCGAAGTGCTGGGCTGAATCCCTTCGGCGGCCAGCAAGTCGAAGATGCTGCTCCCGTTGATCATGGAGGCGGTGAAGGCCTGACTGCCACCCCCCCCCCGAGGCGTTACCATCAACTGATCTCCGTCCACTACAATCTGGCTAATCTGCTGGTCCTTGGCCATGGCCAGCACATCGGTCAGGCTTCTCTCGGGGGGCCTGCCTCCGGACGAGAAGAGCGTGAAGAAGATGGCGATAATCGCGACGAAGATGATGAGGTAGATAAAGGCGTTGCTGAGGCCTTTGTTTGACATGGTCTAATCACTTCCAATATCAGGCGTAATCAAAGTTTCCTTAGCGCCTATTAATGCCTGTGTAGCTTAGCTCACCCACCGGTAAAAATCAAAGACTAAGAGTTGATAGGGACGCCCTTGAAGCCTTTCCCGAGACGATGCAGCCTGGCGTGGCATTTCTTTGCCTTCAGGCATATGCTGTCGTTGACATCCTAATCAGGTGCGCCCTAATATTAGTAAGCGGGTGGTGGTCTTCTTGCTATCTGCCCAGCCCGGGGCTCTATTCATTGTGAGGTTCTTTGGTAAAACTTACTGACGCCTTGAACGAGTATGTTTCCGGGCTTCCTAAGAAAATAGATGCCTATCCGCATCAGGAATTGCACCGCTTTGTCCGATGGGTTGGCTGGGAGCACTCTACAGCGGCCCTGACGCCCCCCCAGGTGGCGCAATACGCTGAGAATGTGGTGAAAGCGGGCGGCGATGTCCACGGCCGTCTAGCCCCCGTCAAAGAGTTTCTTACTTTCCTGAAACGCAAAGGGATTTCCACCCATAGCCTGGCTCCACACGTCAAGATTCCGCGCGCCAGCAGGGCTGCTGCGCGGCTGGCTACCGAGGCGTCGGATGCAATCCACCTAACGCCTACCGGCCATGCCGCATTGCAACAGGAGTTGGTGAGTCTGAAGGCTCAACGGCCGGTCATCATCGAAGCCATCAGCACCGCCGCCGCTGACAAGGATTTTAAAGAGAACGCCCCACTGGACGCTGCCCGCGAAGACCAGGGCAAGCTGGAGGCCCGGATTCGCGAAGTGGAAGCCACCCTGCACCAAGCAGTAGTGGTGGATCTCAATGAGGTCAGCAAGTCTCAAGCCGCTCAAGTTGGCAATTCGGTTGTTCTGCATGATATGGCTTCGGGCAAGGAACTCCGGTACATCCTCGTAGACTCCTCGGAGGCGGATCCCAGTGGTGGCAAAATTTCGGTGTCTTCACCAGTGGGCAAGGCGGTTGTTGGTTGCCGCGCTGGCGACGAGGTTGATGTTGTTGCTCCGAAAGGCTTGCTCCGTTACAAGGTCGCTTCGATAGAGCAGTAGTCTGCTGGCCTTCGTCCTCCACGGTGGTGTGAGGCCGGATGGTCCGGGCTCTTCCGAAGGTGGTGGGCTCATGACACTCCCGAAATTCCTCCGTCCTCGATTTTCTTGGTACCTATGGCTTGTTCGGCCATTGTTGTTCCGGCTGTCGCCGGAGCGGGCGCAGCGCCTGGCCGAGTCGGCACTGCGCATACGGCCTGTCTGGCGCACACTCAGCCTGCGATTGCGAGTGAGTGACCCGGTGCTGCGGCGGACATTCGCCGGCATCCACCTGGAGAACCCTATTGGCCTTGCCGCAGGGTTCGATAAGCAGTGCCAGCACCTGGACACTCTGGGCCATCTGGGTTTTGGCTATGTGGTCGGGGGCACCGTGACTCCGGAGCCGCGGCCAGGCAATCCCCGACCCCGATTGCTTCGGGAGACGAGCTCCCAGTCGCTCATCAACAGTATGGGGTTTCCCAGCGACGGACTTGAAGTGGTGGCTGACCAGATGCGCAGGTTCGGACATCTCGCGATGCCGGTGCTGGTGAGTATCGCCGCGCTTGACCCAGAGGGGTTTGAACGCTGTCACCAGACGCTGGAGCCCTTGGTTGACGCCCTGGAGATGAACATCAGCTCGCCTAACACGCAGGGTATCCGCCGGTTTCAGGTACCCGATGAGTTCCGGGCACTGCTGCAACGGATGAACGTGCACCGGCGCAAACCCCTTTTCGTCAAGTTGCCGCCATACACGGATGAGCAGGGTCGTGAACAGGTCGCCGCTTTGCTCAATGAGTGTATTGCCGCAGGGGTGACGGGCGTAACGGCCATAAACACCCTACCGGTGGAGGACTCGCGGCTCGCTATGGGAAGGGGTGGGCTCAGCGGCAGGGCCATATTCCCTGATATGCTGCGGGTGGTTCGGGACCTTCGGCAGGAGGCGGGTGATAAGCTGTTTATCAACGCGTGCGGGGGCATCTCCACTGGGGAGGAGGCGTGGCAGGCTCTCCAGGCAGGGGCGGATACGGTCCAAATCTATACGGCCTTGGTCTACAACGGGCCCTCGGTGGTGCACACTATTGCAACGGAACTGGCTCAGTTGATGAAAGCAGCCCCTGCCGACGTTCGCTACGGACCCCAAATTGCCGAGCAGCAACCATAACCGAGATAACCGTGAATGAGATTGAGGGAGGAAACGGGATAGCAATGACCACCAAATCTGCAAAAGACGCGGCAAAGAAGCCTGCTCGAAAATCGAGCAGCCGCTCCGACAAGGCTGAGAGCACGGCTAGGCAGGAGCTAATTGATACTATTAGCCGGTCGCGCCCAGTCCAGCAGCTCCTCCGCGAGATTGAAGAATACCCTTTGGAACTCTTCCGGAGGATTTGCACCCTCAGCGAAAGGCAGCGATCGGCCGTTCCCGACTACAACTTGGGACTTGTACCGCACCTGGGCGAAATGGCCCTCCACGCACTGATAGACGCGGAGCTGGTCCAGCAGGTTGAACGGGATGTGCGCTCTCTCCACACCTATGAACCGACGGCTCAAGGAAAGAAGATTGTGCGTCGGCTTGAAGTGGAGACCTCCAAGACAGATTAGGCTCCCTCAAGCATTTCGAAAAGAGCAGGGGAGACTGGCTTTGGCCAGTCTCCCCTGCTCTTTTACTGTCCCTTATATACGGGGACCCGGCCAGTTAGCTCCACAAACGCCAGTCCCTCGTGGGTGCCTTCGACGTGCATTCCGGCCTCCCAGTAGATGACACCGAGGCCGTTGCTTACAAACTCGCTTTCGCGGACCTGCGGCCTGAGGATGATATCGATCTCTTCTTCAGGGATGGTGACCTTCCACCGGGTCGGATAGGAAGCACCGGTGGCGGGACTCACCCATATACTCGCCGGCTCCGGCTCGAAGGTGAAGTCCTCCTCCCTCAAGTGCCGGATGGAGGCTTGGTCCCCTTTCCCCAAAGTCCCATAAACGGCCACTGGTTGACCATCCGCTCCTAGGACTCGGGTGAGCATGAGGTCGATACCGGACTCGAGTTGGATACCGGTCCAGTCCCAGGATATCGTCACGGGCACGAAATCACCCCATTGTTTGTCCAACCAGGCCACACCGCGCACATCAAAGGACTCGCCTGCGACGACAACGGAGCCCATCACTTCAAGCCGAGGCCTGCTGTAATAGTAGGAAATCCCGGAAGCTCCGAAGTCTACAAGGCCGTTTCCATCGTGGAGGATTGGCGTGCTGGCGCTCTGGAGTCGTAAGTCGAAGGTTATCTCTCCGGCGCCGCCCTTTATCTCATAACGACCACGGGCGGCCTCTGCGGCCATGATCCAGTTGCCGAAGGTGAACGCGAAGGTGTCCAGGGGTTGGGGCTGTGCCACAATTCGTTCTGCGCTGGCAAAGCTTCCGGTTTCTGCATCGGCCACACCAATCTGGGCTACGTACAGCGTTCGGCGGCTCTCCTGCTCCTGCACCTGGAACACCGCGTAGTGTAAGAAGAATCGGGGATCATCGGGAAGCCCCGTTCGCAGAACGGAGCTCGGCTGGAGGTGTAGGTTCCAATACCACCACTCGGTCTGAAAGTCGTGTGGTGCCTCGTCTGCAGGAAGCACTAGGGGAGGTAGCGTGGCTGTCGGCGTCGAGGAATCCGAACTCCCGCAAGCTACCGTCAGGCCACCGACCAGGGCCAATATGAGCAAATGGAGTGGGGTGGGCAGCAGAATGTAAGCCATGATGCGCCCCGCCATTATCCAGGACTTTGGGCTGGGAGGGTATCCCTCGAAGGCGGAAGCACGTGGCGAGGGAGTGCAGCGGCTATGGATAGGGCTATCAGGACGTCGTTCGCGGACGGAAAATCGCGAAGGAGCTTGTATAGGTGTGGAGGTAGGTGCTTCCGGCCACAGGCCCTAGCTCTCCGTCGCAGAAAAAACCACCCAGGGGCACGTCCCCCATAAGCCGGCCGAAGAGATCCGAATCGTGATTGGGCCGTCCGTAGAGTCCCTGACCCCGCCCGACGCAGGAGAAGAGCACCGCCCCCGCTGCCGGAGGGCCCCCTGCTTGGTCCATGTAGCCCTCAAGACAGGCGCTCAAGTCCTCCCGGGAGGTCTGGCTGTCCCGGACATGGAACTGGACCAGTTGGCCCTCGTGGATTGGCGAGCCAATCGCCAGCGCCCCTCGCTCCGTATCAGCGCCCAGGAGGTTACGAATGAGGAAGCCGCCCTGCCTCAAGTCGTCTTCCAGCGGGTCCATGGCTAGCCCCATGAAGAGGTTTCGTTGCATCAGTGCCCTGTCCTGCTCTGGCAGGTTCTCGTATAACTGTTCGAGCACCCGTAGAGGCGGTTCACCATCGATCTCCAGCAGGAAGTTGGCCTCAGCGCGCGTGATCCGCATGGGTTCGCCGAGAGGCCGGCACCCTTGCGCAACGACGGTGTCCAGAATGATATTTCCGCTGAAGGCAACGCCGACCGCCCCTTCGGTAAACACGTGGCCATTGCAGAATAGGGCGTTGGCACCCGGCCCAAAGCCTCCGCTGGCGAGGCCCCCAATGGTGACGCTGCTGGGAAAGGCGAAGTCAACCCCACGGATCAGTTCTGCAGCGCTCAGGGAGAAGGGGTCGATCAGCATGAGGAACTGGGGAACGTCCTCTGGGGCGACGCCAGCCATTTCGTGCCACGCATCGGGCGGGGCGTCAGGCGAAGGGAGACTATGGGAGGAGATGTGCCTTGCCGTTATCTTCACCCCTGGTAGATGACCCACCGTGATCGAGAGCGCGGGGCTGGCCTCGACCTCGCGTCCAGCGCCGATAACACCGGCGCCGGAGGAGCCAACGATGACCGTGTGGGGCATCTGCTGCTGGAGACCGCTGGCGATGTGAGAAAAGCGCGCACGATGGTGGGGTGAGACGAAGACCAAGGCGATATGGGGTTCCACGGCGTCGCCCAAGCGTTCTTTCAACTGACGCGTCGTCTCTTCCAACGCTTCAGGGAGCGAGGAGTCCACGGATATAGAGGAGGCCCATTTCACGGCATTTCGCCTTTGTCACCGGATCGGGAGCAGTCACCCAAGTATAGCAACTCCCAGCCCCGCGTTAGTGGCAACGCTACCGGAATGGATTCACGGCCGCTGTTTCCCCATGCACCTCACCGTAGACTTGTAAATAGCCTCACTTGGATGGCGTGTGACGCTGGACAAAACTACAGGAGATCGGTATGCTGAATTAAGCGAAGAGTGGGCCTGGCCCACTCTTTCGTTAGTCTAGGGGATATGCCCCCTCGCAAGAAAGGGCAAAGCGGTCATGAAGAGCGAATTTCTTATCGCAGTCACGCAGTTGGCGGCGGAACGAAACCTTCCCCAAGACGTGGTGGTTGAGGCGGTTGAGGCCGCCCTGGCCTCCGCCTATAAGAAAGACAATACCTCTGCGGGGCAAAGCATCTCGGTCCGTCTCGACCCCAACACCGGCGAGATTGATGTGTATCAGTTGAAGACGGTGGTGGAGGAGGTGACGGAACCAGCGGACGAGCTGACCGTGGCCGAGGCGAAGAAGGAAGCGAAGGCACTGGGATGGACCACGGCCCCCGTGATTAACGATATTTTGGAGTTCAAGATGGAGCTCCAAATCACCGGACGCATCGCCGCCCAAACGGCGAAGCAGGTGGTGATTCAACGGCTTCGTGAGGCGGAGCGCGAGCTGGTCTACGGCGAGTTCTCCGAACGCGAGGGCGAGGTTTTTACTGCGTCGATTCAGCGCAGCAACGCCCGGTACGGCGGTGGGGTCACGCTGGATCTCAACGGACGTGCCGAGGCGGTTTTGCCTCCCACGGAGCAAACGGCCTTCGAGCGCTACCGGCCGGGTCAGAAGCTAAAAGTCTTGATTCTTGAGGTGCAGCGCACCAACCGCGGGCCGGAGATTGTCGTCTCGCGCTCGCACCCCGACCTGCTCAGGCGGCTTTTCGAGATGGAGGTCCCGGAGATCTTCAACGGTATCGTTGAGATTCGTGGTATTGCCCGGGAGCCTGGTTCCCGCAGCAAGGTGGCGGTAACGGCCAATCAGGAAGGCGTGGACCCGGTGGGCGCCTGCGTTGGACTCCGGGGGATTCGAATTCAGAACATTGTTAACGAGCTGCAAGGCGAGAAAATTGATGTGATCCAGTGGCACCGGGACCCGGGCACATTCATCTCTCGCGCGCTCAGTCCGGCACAGCCGCTTCGGGTGGAGCTTGATGAGGTATCTGGCACTGCCACGGTCGTTGTCTCTGACCGTTCCCTCTCCCTGGCTATTGGGAGAGAGGGCCAGAACGCTCGGCTGGCGGCAAAGCTTTCCGGTTGGAAGGTGGACATAAAGAGTTCCACTGAATTGGAAATTGAACGAATGAAGCAGGCCATTGAGGGCCAGGTGGCAGCTCAATCTGCGGAGGAATCCGCAGCACCGCTGACGGCTGAGGTTTCCGAAACGCCCCTTGAGGTTGCGGCGCCGGTGGAGGTTGTCGCGGAGGTTGTCGAGGAGGCGACTGAGTCGGCACCTCCGGATGCAGAGGCGGAGGTTTCGTCCATATTGGAGGGGGTACTCTCGGCGGAGGAAGCGGAGGTGACTGCGCTTGCCGAATTGGAAGCTGAGCTTGCCGTCGAAGAGGCCGAGGCCGTGAAACTCAGCGTTGAGGAGGCACTGGCCCTGGAGGCGCTGGGTATTGACACCATCGTTCCGACCGAAGATCTGGAAGTGGTGGTGGAGGAGGTTATCGGCAGCGTCGATGATATCTGGAAGCTGCCCGAGACCAGTACCGACAAGCCGCAAATCCGCTTCGCTGAAGATATCCTCGGGGGCAGAGAGACCGGCGGAACAGGGAGAGGCCGTCGCAGGGGGGGCCGCGCGGCAAGCCGCCCGCCTGGTCCGCGCCGGACCGGCCCGCCAGGTTCCGCTGGCCGGTGAGCATCGGCGGATTTACCGGCACCTGAAGACCTGAGGGTCCCGGCGATGAAGCTGTTATCGGGGAAGGAGCCTGCTGGATGCGCTCCAAACACGTGCCCAATCGCCGTTGCGTTGTGTGTGGTACCCGCGCACCAAAGCGGGAGCTGCAGAGGGTTGTGCTGACGGAAGCGGGCACCGTGGCGGTTGACGAGAGCGGTAAGCGCGCAGGCAGGGGAGCCTACCTGTGTGAACGTCCTCTGTGCTGGCAAAAGGCGGCCCAGGGCAAACAGGTATCCCGTGCGCTGCGGGCCGACCTGCATGAGCGCGACATTGAAACCCTGATGGCACACGCTGACAGCATGGCTGGCACGTCTAAAGGGCAAGCGTAGAAAAAAGGAGTACCCATGGTCGAAAATGCAGAGCAGGAAGCCGCCGAAGCGAGCCAAACACGGCGCGTGACCCTTCGGGTGCTGAACCTGCCCGAGGCCATACCCATCGGCGCCTTTGCTGAGCGGATGAACCTTGAGGCCGTTCAAGTCATCAAGCAGCTCATGCGCTCCGGCATCTTCGCCAGCGTCAATCAGATTATCGACTTCGACACGGCCTTGCCTGTTGCCAGAGCCTTTGGCTTCGCCGCTCGCAAGGCCGAAGACTCGAAGATAGCTGCTACTAGTGAGGTGGCTGAAGACCCTGCACAGTTGGAGCCTCGCCCACCCGTGGTAACCATTCTTGGCCACGTGGACCATGGGAAGACCACATTGCTGGACACCATCCGGAAGGCCAACGTCGCGGCCAAGGAGACGGGTGGAATAACCCAGAACATCGGCGCGTATCAGGTAGAATACAAGAGCCACCCAATTACTTTTTTGGACACGCCTGGTCATGAAGCCTTTACCGCGATGCGTGCCCGTGGCGCCCAAGTCACGGACATCGCTGTGCTGGTTGTGGCCGCTGACGACGGGGTGATGCCACAAACCGCGGAGGCCATCAACCACATAAAGGCGGCGGGGGTTCCCATAGTTGTGGCAATCAACAAGATAGACATGCCTGCTGCCGACCCGGAAAGGGTGAAGCGCCAACTCTCCGAGCATGAGCTCGTTGTGGAGGACTGGGGCGGCGATGTGATCTCCATTCCGGTATCCGCCAAAGTAGGCTCGGGTATTGACGACCTGCTGGAAAGCATTCTGCTGGTGGCGGAGGTGGGCGAGTTCAAGGCCAACCCACACCGCGAGGCGGTGGGAATTGTGGTGGAGGCCCAGATGGATAAGAACCGGGGGCCCCTGGCCACAGTCCTAGTCAAAACAGGCACGTTGAAGGTTGGCGACAACGTCGTCGTCGGCTCTACACGGGGCAGGGTGAAGGCGTTGGTGAACGACCAGGGCCGTCGCGTGCAGGCCGCCGCTCCCTCGATGCCCGTGGAGGTGCTGGGCATCAGCGATTTGCCCGGGGCGGGAGACTCGCTCATGGTGGTCGCGGACGAGCGCACAGGCAAGGACATCGTGGCACAACGGCAGCGGGAAGCCCAACTCTCCCGTCGGCACACGGCCACGTTGGAAGAGATGAGTGCTGGAGTGGCCACGGGCGATATCAAAGAAATGAACCTGGTGCTCAAGACTGGCGTGCAGGGCAGCATCGATGCGGTCCGCTCTGCCCTGGAGCAGCTTACCTCCAAACAGGCCCGAGTCCGCATCATCCACGCCGCCTCAGGCTCGATTAACGAAAGCGACGTGATGCTTGCTGAGGCCTCCAGCGCGGTCATTGTTGGTTTCGATGTCCGCATAGAGCCCGGTGCGCAGCGGCTGGCAGACCAGGACGATGTGGAGATCCGTCACTACGACATCATCTACCGCCTGACCGAAGAGGTTGAGAGGGCACTAGCCGGTCTGCTGGAACCTGTTGTTCGCGATGTGGTGGAGGGTAAGCTGGAGGTGCGGGCGGTTTTCTCATTGACAAAAACTCGCCAAAGCGCGGGGTGCATCGTGCTGGAGGGCCGCCTCGGCAGGAACTCGACCGCCCGAGTTTTACGCGATGGGACGGTCCTCTTCGATGGGCCTGTTACAAGCTTACGTAGGTTCAAGGATGACGTTAGGGAAGTCACCTCCGGGTATGAGTGTGGCCTTGCTTTGGATGGATTTAGCGATTATCAGGTGGGGGACATCATAGAGGCGCACCGCGTGCAGTAACCCAGTAATCCGCCCGCGATGCTTTGTCCTGTCCTTACCGCCATACGGTGAAGGGGTGCCATGCCCTGGCGAGTTGACCGCGTTGGTGAATTACTTCGGCAGGAGATTGGCCGGATCGTCTCCGAAGAGCTTCGCGATCCCCGGTTGCAGATGATGGTTACGGTATTGGGGGTTGAGGTGTCTTCCGACCTGCATTATGCCACCGTGGCGATGAGCATCATGGGTGTTCCTGAGGAGCAGCACTCGGCGGTGGAGGCGTTGGAGGCAGCCGCCGGCTTCCTCCGGCATGAGCTGGCCGAGCGCTTGCGCCTGCGCCATGTACCGACGCTTCGTTTTAAGTTGGATACCTCGCTGGAGGAAGGAGACCGGGTGCTTGCCCTCATCGAGGAGGGGCTCCGTGCTAAAGAGGCGAATGGACAAGGGTAGACCCGTTATCGACGGAATTTTGAACCTCAATAAGTTCACAGACGCCACGTCGATGGATATGGTTCGCATAGTCAAGCGGCTGACGCGGGTGAAGCGCGTGGGCCACGCGGGTACCCTGGATCCAATCGCCACTGGCGTGCTGCCCATCTGTTTCGGACAGGCCACCAGGCTTATGGAGCACCTGGTGGATGGAATAAAGGGCTATCGTGCCGAAGTCACGCTGGGGGTCGCCACCGATACCTACGATGTTGAAGGTACGGTTGTTGGCGAAAGCGACCCATCGGCGATAACGAGGAGTCAGGTAGAGGCCCTGCTGCCGGTCTTCTTGGGAAGCATTCAGCAGCAGCCTCCCATGTACAGTGCCTTGAAGCACGAGGGGAAACGCCTGTACGCCCTGGCCCGGGCCGGGGTGGAGGTGGAGCGCTCAACTCGAGAGGTCTGGGTCGGTCGTTTGGAGTTGCTGGAGTGGTCCCTTCCAACGATGAGTATCGAGGCTGAGTGCGGCAGGGGGTTTTACATGCGGACTTTGGCGCAGGATATCGGTACGGCGTTGGGGTGTGGAGCCCACCTGAGCAAGCTGGTCCGGTTGCGCACGGGGTCTATGGATATTGAGGAGGCGGTGAGCATGGAGGAGTTTGAAGCGGCGGTGAACGACGGTTCGTGGGAACACTTGCTCGAACCGCCCGACGCAGCGGTGAAGACATTGAGCGCAATCAGCGTCGGCCAATCGGCGGAGCACCATCTGCGCAACGGCCAGCCGGTAAGCGGCGGGGCACCAGATGCGTCGATTCAACACCTGGAGGCCCGCCGCGCCTATAGCGGCGATGGCCGGTTTCTCGGACTGGTCCGATTTAATCGCGCCCAGAATCAGTGGCAGCCGGAGAAGCTCTTCGACCTGCCTCTGCCGTCACGCTACGCGCCGTCACAGCCTTAAAGGGGACTGTGTAGCTGGCTCTTGTACGCTATGATTTTGCCTTTATTCGTTGCTTCGAGTATGGTCACGCTACTGGGAGTGTTTGGGGTGTGATTGGGCCTTGTGGCCCATGTTCGTAGCTTCCCAGATGCCCACTAGTTAGATGTAGATAAGGATTTTAATAACGCCGGGCGCAAACGCCTGAGCACTGTTTGGGAGGAGCTCGACTCGTGGGAACCAATGGCAAAATTAATGTCGCTATTATCGGTGTGGGGAACTGTGCGTCCTCGTTCATTCAGGGTATTCACAAGTACCGAGAGGCACCTGACGACGAGTTCATTCCCGGCCTGATGCATCCCACGCTTGGTGGCTATCACATCGGGGATATTCAGGTGGTGGCAGCCTTTGATGTGGATAAGAACAAGGTGGGCAAGGACGTATCAGAGGCCATCCTCGCCAAGCCCAATAACACCACCGTCTTTGCTGATGTGCCCCCCATGGGGGTAACCGTGGAACGCGGTATGACACATGACGGCCTAGGGAAGTACCTCTCCGAGATTATTGAAGAGGCGTCGGGCCCCACGGTGGATATCGCCGGTATCCTGAAGGAACGGGATGTTGATGTGGTCATTAACTACCTGCCGGTGGGCTCCGAAGAGGCCACCAAATGGTATGTGGAGCAGGTGCTGGCCGCGGGCTGCGGTATGGTTAACTGCATCCCGGTGTTCATTGCCCGGGAGCCCTATTGGCAAAAACGGTTTGAGGATGCCGGGGTTCCCATCGTGGGCGATGACATCAAGTCTCAGGTGGGGGCCACGATCACTCACCGTGTGCTGGTCAATCTGTTCCGTACCCGAGGGGTGAAGCTGGAGCGGACGTACCAACTGAACTTTGGAGGGAACACCGACTTTTTGAACATGCTGGAGCGAGAACGCTTGGAGTCGAAGAAGGAATCGAAGACCAATGCGGTGACCTCTCAACTCCAATATGACCTCGGCGAGAAGAATATCCACGTGGGGCCCAGTGATCACGTGCCTTGGCTGGAGGACAGGAAGTGGTGTCACATCCGTATGGAGGGCAGGACTTTCGGCGATGTGCCGCTGAACCTGGAGATGAAGCTGGAGGTATGGGACAGCCCTAATTCCGCTGGCGTTGTGGTAGATGCCGTTCGGTGCGTGAAGCTTGGATTGGACCGCGGAATCGGCGGAGCCTTGGAGGCGCCGAGTTCCTTTTTCATGAAATCACCGCCACGCCAGTATACGGATGACGACGCCTACAATATGGTGGAATCCTTTATTGTTGAGAACGAGATCTAGCTCGAGCGGCATGCCCTAACTTCCGGCTTTTGAACTCGGGGAGAGATCGTGACGGAATCCGCTCTTCTCTGGTCACCCACTACGGTCGTGCACGAAGGCCATCCGTTGAAGGTGGGCTTGATCTCACCCTATGACTACGCCTCACATGGTGGGGTTAACGATCATATTGACAATCTGGCGCGTCAATTAGAGCGGTTGGGGCATGTTGTGCGGATTATTGTTCCCATCTCCAATGCCAAGGAGCGGGAACTGGATAGCCATGTCATCCCCATCGGGCGGCCTGTGCCCATACCCAGTGGTGGGTCCATCGCCCGAATCACCCTCTCGATCTGGCGGGAGCGGCGGGTGAAGGCGGTGCTGAAGGCAGAACAGTTCGACATCATTCATCTGCATGAGCCGCTTGCTCCCATGCTGCCCCTAGCGGTGTTGTACTGCTCTACCGCGGTCAACGTGGGTACCTTTCATACGTTTCGAGGCGCTCGGATGGGCCGTTTTTGGCGGTTCGTCGTGGGTCGGCGCTGGTTCAAGAAGCTCGACGGGCTCATCGCAGTTTCCCGACCGGCCAGGGACTTCGTGAGCGGGCTCTACCCTGCGAAGTACGAGATCATACCCAACGGCATCAACGTTGAGGTATTCCAAGCGTCTCTGCCGTCCCTACCCGCATACGCCGACGGCAGAATCAACATACTGTTTCTGAGTCGCCTGGAGCGCCGTAAGGGGCTGGCCGGACTTCTCAAGGCCTTCGCTCGGCTTCAGTGGGCCTACCCGGACCGACTCCGGCTCATCGTGGTGGGGTCGGGCCACCCAGGGGAGGAGTGTTTAGGCATCCTCAGCGAGCGAAATCTCCAGAACGTGGAGTTCGTTGGGAGTGTCTCCGAAGAGGACAAAGTCCGCTACTTTCAGGCTGCGGATATATTCTGCGCGCCCGCTACCGGCAAGGAGAGCTTTGGCATTGTGCTGCTTGAGGCCATGGCAGCGGGCAAACCGATTGTGGCGAGCCGGATCGAAGGTTTCAGCAGCGTGATGAGCCACGGCGTGGAGGGTTTACTGGTTACGCCCGGAGATGAGATCGGCCTGGCGGAGGCTATTGGCCGGCTGGTGGATGACCCAATCGAGCGCTCCGAGATGGGTGCTCGGGGACGAATCTCTGCAGAAAACTATCGTTGGGAGCGAGTGGCCGAGCGGCTGGTGAGTTGCTACCGAACCCTTTTATGGCATCGTCGACACGAAACGGTATCCGTTACTCCGTCGAAGGCTTACGTCCGCGCACCGCTGCGTGTCCCGAAATGACCAAACCTCTGGCACCGCGTCTCCATGCCAAGGCGTGGGTCGAGCAGCACATCAGCAGGCCGATAGCTCGAGTGTTGCTGGCACTGCACTTCTCGCCCACGGTAATCACCCTCCTGGGACTTGTCGTGGCCGGCGGAGCGGCGGCCCTGATTGGCGTCGATCACCTCTTCCTCGGCGGGGTCGTCATGCTCGCGGGGGCGTCATTGGACCTGTGGGATGGAGCCCTGGCCCGGCTCAGTGGCCGCGTAACTAAGTTCGGAGCGTTTTTGGACTCGATAACCGACCGGCTGAGCGAGGCAGTGGTGCTTCTGGGGCTGCTGGTGTTGTATGTGCGGAAGGACGAAGACCTGGGGGTCTATCTGGTCTTCGTCGCACTGGTGGCCTCCCTCATGGTCAGCTACCTGCGCGCCCGCGCTGAAGGCCTGGGTGTCTCCGCGGACATTGGCATTCTGGGGAGGCCGGAGCGTGTGGTGGTGCTCGGCGCTGGGCTCTTGGTCGGCTATCCTCTATACGCTTTGGGGCTGATCGCGGTGGTGGCCACCCTTACGGTGCTCCAGCGGGTGGTGCATGCGGCCCATGCCCTCAAGGACGAATAAAGGCTCCCTTCCAAGGTAGGATGACAGCGTCTGGACGTCTGGCTACAATGGACACTCCCTGAGGGGAGGGTTGATGGCTATGCAACAGATCATTTCTGATAGTGACCGGGAGATGCTCCGCCAACGGTTTGAAGAGACCCTGGATCGCGACGTTGCCATCCAATTCTACTCGGTTAGCGAAGCCAGGAGCCTGCTCACGGTCCCTGGCGAGCCCGATATGCCCCTGTCCCAGTTGGTCCACCAGCTTATAACTGAATTCACGGAGCTTTCAGCCAAACTCAAATCAACCTTCCACGACTTCCATGGGGAGGGTTCGGCACCCGCCCAGGAGTTGGGGATCACCCGTATCCCTGTCATCGTTCCCGGTGACGACCCTCAGGGGCGCGTCAGGTTCCTCGGAACGCCGATGGGCAACGAGTTTGCCACGATTCTTGCTAGTGTGGAGGCCCTTTCCAAGGAGGATACGCACCTGTCTTCTCCAGTGGCGGAGGCGACTCTGAAGCACATCAATGAACCGGCGGACATCAAGGTGTTCGTCACACGCACCTGATCGCACTGCCCGCAAATGGCCCGTGCGGCCCACTCCTTCGCCATCGCCAATCCCAACATCACAGCTACGGTCATTGAGGTCGAGGAATTCCCCGAGATGGGTCGGAAATATGGTGTTATGGGCGTGCCCAAGACGGTGGTTAATGACAAGGCTGAGTTTGTTGGCGCCGTGCCCGACGAGATTTTCCTCCACGCTATCCTCCAAACCCTCGGCAAGCCGGGCGTGGACTTTGACGAGTCCCTCTCCGCGTAAGCCGAAGCACGTCGCCGTGTAGTATTCGCCCTCCCGGGGGTGCAAGCTGTACTCTCGTCACCCCAAATATTAGCGAGTAGCATTGTCCGCCTGGCAGAGAAAGGAACGTAGTATGGCAACATTCCTTAATGTGGCACAGTTGTACGAAGCGGCCGGGGGGAACACCCTCAGCATCATGGCGCAAATTGGGCCTCAACAGCGCTTCCACCCCACTCCCTGTAGCGATTGGAACGTGCAGACGCTCATGAACCACATCGTGAATGGGGCGGCCAGGTGCCGAGCGGTGATTCAGGGGGAACAGCATGAGCAGGGAACCAACGACGTGGACGCAGACGAGTTTGGCCCCGCGCTGGAGGGGTTGGTTGCGCTTTTGAAGGAGCCAGGAACCCTGGACAAGACGGTCACCACTCGTCGAGGCGAGACGAAGGTCGCTGACTTCATGACCAACATGCTCATGGATGTGACGGTACACGGCTGGGACCTGGCCAAGGCCACAGGCCAGGACACGACTATCGCGGCACCCATTGTAGAATTCCTATTCGAGGTCTTTGAGCCCCGGGCTGACGCCATGCGCGAATCGGGAGCCTTCGGTCCGAAACAGGATGTCGCCGAGGATGCAGACACCCAGACGAAGCTGTTGGCCACCCTGGGCCGCAAGGTCTAGGCCAGGCGGCAAAAAACCTTTTCGACCATCCCGCTGTGCCCCTTGCTGGCAAGGTTCCCAGACCTCCTCCGTTCGGGCCTGGTTGAGCAGCCTATCCACCTGGGCGTAGAGGCGGTAGAAGTAGGAATCGGAGGCCAACTGCCGCACCGTCACCTCAAGCTTGAGGTGACGGTGCCATTCCTTAAGGAGGGATGCAACGTCGTTGGCAAGGTTGCGCTGATGCTCAAGGCGATGGAGCGAATGGCGGCGGCCGCCGCCATTAACCGGATCAGCAATGGGCTATTCCTGCTCGATACTTGAGAGTAAGTACGCTCTGATGAGGGGGTCTAGTTCTCCGTCCAGCACCTGTTCCGGATCGGTGGTCTCATATCCGCTGCGGTGATCCTTCACCCGTTTGTAGGGGTGGAGTACGTAGCTCCGAATCTGGTTGCCCCAGCCCGCGGCCACGTGCTTGCCCTTGAGATCGGCGCGTTCCTGGGCGCGGCGAGCGATCTCGCGCTCCATGAGACGGGCCCGCAGGATTTTCATCGCCGTTTCCTTGTTTTGGAGCTGGGATCGCTCGTTTTGGCACGAGACCACCAGACGCGAAGGGATGTGAGTGATGCGCACTGCCGTTGAGTTCTTCTGGACATGCTGTCCGCCCGCGCCGCTGGCCTTGAAGGTATCGATCCGTAAATCGTCGGGACCGATAACGAGTTCGATGTCGCTTTCGGCTTCGGGCAACACCTCGACCAGGGCGAAGGAGGTGTGGCGGGCGTGAGCAGAGTCGAAGGGCGAGAGGCGCACCAACCTGTGGACGCCCCGCTCGGCCTTGGCGTAGCCATAAGCGCCAGCGCCGGACACCTCCAGCGTAACGCTTTTTATACCCGCCTCCTCGCCTGGCGAGTGCTCGAGCACCTCGGGCCTGTAGCCCTTGTCGTCGGCCCAACGGGTGTACATACGTAGCAGCATCTGGGCCCAGTCCTGGGACTCGGTGCCACCGGCGCCCGCGTGGATGGCGATAATCGCACTGTGGTCGTCGTACTCACCTGAGAGCACTACGTCGACCTCGCGAGATTCGGCCTCGTCGAAGAGCACCAGCGCGTCCTGCGCGAGGCTCTCCAAGAGTTCCTGGTCGCCTTCCTCCAGAGCCAGGCCAATGAGGTCTGAGGTGGTCCGTATCCCTTCGCTGAGGGAGTGCCAGCTGGCTATCCGCTCCTGAAAAGCCGAAAGCCGGCGCATGACGACCTGGGCCTTCTGGGGGTTGTCCCAAAACCCTGGGTCAGCGCTCTGTTGCTGAAGGGCTTCCGCTTCGTTTTGCTGGGCTGGGAGGTCAAAGCCGCACCATGATGCCAGCCACGCGCTCTGCCAGGGCCTGCAACCTACCTTGAAGTTCTTCCATAGTGATGGGATTATAGCCGAGAGACGGGCTCCAGTGGAATTGAAGCCGAATGCGCCCTGTGCTAGATTGAGGTCACGGTCGGGGTGTAGCGCAGCACGGTAGCGCGCCTGCATGGGGTGCAGGAGGTCGTTGGTTCGAATCCAATCACCCCGACCATAGGTGCGTACCACCGTCCATACCCACAGCATTCCTGAGAAAGCCGGAATTCAGCCCCCTCTTGGGGCTCTTCATCACGTCCTTGTGGTGGTGGGGCGCGGCCGCGAGAATGTTAAAAAGCAGCGTCTGGGCCCCCGCTTAGAGGTTCAAGGCAGCGCCGTGGACCTCCTCCATCAGCGCCGTCAACATATCCGCCTCCGCCACGATCCGGGCCTTCTTGCCCTTGCGGAAGATGACCGCACGCCCGTTGCCTGCCGCGATGCCCACGTCGGCGTCCTTCGCCTCGCCCGGACCGTTCACCTCGCAGCCCATAACCGCCACCTTTATCGGGCTGTCCATGCTCTTCAACAATTCCTCCACATCGTTGGCTAGCTTGCGGATGTCCACGTCGGCCCGCCCGCACGAGGGGCAGGCCACCATCTGCGCACCCTTCTGGCGTAGCTGTAGCGACTTCAGTATCTGATAACCGACCTCCACCTCTTTCGTGGACTCGTCGGAAAGGGATACCCGGATAGTGTCGCCGATACCCTCGTAGAGCAGGATGCCAAGGCCGATGGCGCTGTGAATGGAGCCTGATTTTGCCGTACCAGCCTCGGTGATGCCAAGATGGAAGGGGTAGGGCACCATCTTGGCCAGCCGACGGTAGGCTTCCACCGTCGTGTCGATGTCATAGGCCTTCAGCGAAATCTTAATCAGGTCGAAGTCCAAGTCCTCTAGGATGCCTATCTCCCAGAGACCCGTGTCCACCATGTGGTCCACCACCGAGTATTCGGGAGCCTGGGCTGCTTCTGACCCCTTGGCCAGGAGCTCAACCCCGTCCTGCGAGCGGTGCTTCCCCCGCGTTTTGCCAATTTGGCCCACGGGGGGCAGGCTGCCGAAGTTCACGCCGATGCGGATCGGTACGGCCCGGGCCTTGGCCTCTCGTACCACCTGCTTCACCCGTTCGGGGTCGCGGATGTTACCTGGGTTCAGCCGCAGGCAGTCCACCCCCTGCTCCAGCGCCTCCAAAGCCAGCTGGTAGTGGAAGTGGATATCGGCAATTAAGGGAATGTGGATCTGTTTTTTGATGGCCCCCAGCGCCTGGGCGGCCTCCATGTCAGGCACGGCGGATCGGATGATCTCGCACCCAATCTCCTCCAGTTCGTGGATCTGCCGCACCGTCGCTGCCACGTCCCGGGTGTCTGTCTTTGTCATGGACTGAACGGTGATGGGCGCGTCGCCCCCCACCTGCACGTCACCGATGTTAACGGCCTTGGTTATCCGGCGGGTTGCCATTGTAGACCTCCGGGCCCTAGGGCCCCACGAATCTGTCGCCGACGATCCGTTGAATGTCGCTCACGCTCACCGCGATGAGCATCGTAATGAGGAGCGCCCAGCCCACCAAGTGGACGATCCGCTCCTTCTCCGGGGACACACGGCGGCCGCCGCGCGCTAATTCTAGCAAGACGAAGGTAATCCGGCCACCATCGAGGGCCGGAATGGGTAGGAGGTTGACGATGGCGAGGTTGATGCTTAGAAGCGCGGTCCAGAAGAGCAGCGGGCTGATGCCGGAGCGCGCTATGTCGCCCGTGATCTGCGCGATGCCGATGGGCCCCGCCACATCTGGCCGCGCACCGCTGAACCAGCGAGACACCTCGTTGCGGAACAGGATAAGAATGTCCCGCGTCTGGGTGAAACTTGCCGGAATAGCCTGCCAGATGGGTTTGCTTTCGCTCACCTCCGGCCGGACCGACACCAACAGCCCGTCGAGGCTGGCCGCCGAAGCGGGGAGGGTTAGCTTTACCAGGGCGCCGTCGCGCAGGATCTGCACGGGGATTGGCGAGCCTGGTTCCGTTTCCAGCGCCAGCTCCAGGGCCTGTTGGGGAGCCGTGGCGAACAGGATACGGGCAGTGCCGATGCTGATGAATAGGTCGTCAGGCCGCAGGCCCGCCACAGACGCCGTTGACGCTTGCCTCACGTTTGTGACACTGACGCGAGCGTCGGCCAGCAGGATTCCCGCCGACCCTTGGCCCTCCGGTGGGTTCACCCGCGGTGTCAGGTTGATTTCCGTAAGGCGATTGCCTCGCCGCAGCACCCAGCGGCTGTCGGCGCCCAGCCGAAGCTGAATGGCCACGCGCAGGTCATCGCTGTTGCGAATTTCCCGGCCATGCACCTCGACTACCACATCGCCGGGCACGATCTGGGCCTCTTGGGCCGGCGAGTCGGGCGCGATACCGACAATCACGACATCGGTGATTGGGACCTGTTGAGGAATCATGAAGAAGATGGTGAAAAGCACTAGGGGCAGAAGTACGTTCATGCCGGCACCGGCGCTCAGCACTGCCAGGCGGACCAGCGCGGAGCGGCTAGCGAGACTCCCCTGTTCGTCAGGGTCCTCCTCTCCCGCTAGCCGGACGAAGCCTCCCAGAGGAAGTATATTCAGCGTGTAGGTTGTGCTGCGCCAGGTAAGGCCAAAGAGCCGGGGCGGGTAGCCCACGCCGAACTCAAGCACCTTGACGCCAGACCACTTGGCCACGATGAAGTGGCCCATTTCGTGGACGACGACCAGAAGTCCCAGGACACCAATGAAGATGAAAATAGTGAACATTTAGATATTGTTGGTTATCTCTGCCACCAGCCGCCTCGCCCAATCGTCGGCCTCCAGCACCGATTCCAGCGAGCTATTTGTCGCGGGTTGGTGCTTCTCCAATACGCTGCTCACCAGCCGGTGGATGTCATCGAAGCCGATGCGCTCGCGGAGGAAGAGCCCGACCGCCTCCTCGTCCGCAGCGCTCAGTACGGCGGGAAAGGTGGCGCCTGCTCGGCCCGCTTCCAGGGCGAGTTTGAAACAGGGATAGCGTACGGTGTCAAGGCTCTCGAAGGTTAGCGACGGCTGGCGCAGCGGATCGTAGGCGGTCAGGGTCTCGTTGGGCGCCCGCTCCGGGTGCAGCATCGCGTATTGAATAGGCAAGCGCATGTCCGGCGGGCCCATCTGCGCCTTCACCGACCCGTCGGCAAGCTCCACCATGGAGTGGATGATGCTCTGCGGGTGCACCACCACGTCGATGCGCTCGAAGGGCATATCGAACAGCCAGTGACACTCGATGACTTCGAACCCCTTGTTCATCAGGGTGGACGAGTCGATGGTGATCTTTGGTCCCATGACCCAGGTCGGATGGGCCAGAGCCTCCTGGGGCGTCACGTTGTGTAACGCGGCGATCTCGCGCGTCCTGAACGGGCCGCCCGAGGCGGTGATGATGAGCCGTTTTGCCGGTTGCTCCTCCCCCTGAAGGCACTGCCAGATGGCCGATGGCTCACTGTCCACGGGCAGCAGCGGCGTGCCGTGCTCCTTGGCCGTGGAGGTGACCAGGTCGCCCGCCATGACGATGACCTCTTTGTTGGCCAGGGCTACGGGTTTGCCCAGTCGTAACGCTTCAAGGGTCGGTCCCAGGCCCGCCCGGCCCGTGGTGGCCACTATGACGAGGTCCACGTCGGGGTGGCGAACCATCTCCTCCATCGAGACGAAGGACGCACCGTTGAGGGGAAGGGATGTGGCCTGCGAGGAGGCGGCCCAGACCAGCGCAGGCTTGAATTCCTGGGCCTGCTTTTCGAGGAGGTCGAGGTTGCGGCCTGCGGCCAGTGCCACTACGAGGAACCGGTCCGGGAGAGCCCGAACCACGTCCAATGTCTGAGTTCCGATGGAGCCGGTGGAGCCCAGAAGGGCAATGCCTTTTACTGTCATGCCTCTATCCTACCGCTTCGAGGCTTACAAGGGCAGCGCGTAAATGGGTCGTCTACCTGGATTCCGGCGTGAGCCGAAATCTCGGGAGCAGGGGCACCCCCGGTATGGAACCCCTCCGCTCGAGAGTGAGGTGGACGCAGGCGTAGAGATCTGCAGGCACTTGGGTATTCCGGTTTCCGCCAGAATACCCAAGTGTCTGCAAGGCAGCAATATGAAGCCCTCACGAAAGCAAGATTGTGTCTATCGCACGGCGAGCAAACGCAATCGGACACTCTACATCGGTGTGACTTTCAATCTTCCCCCAGCTCGTCTGGCAGCACAGGAAAGACTTCATGTAGTGGTTCACGAAGCGAGAGGGTGTCCACACTCGCGTGTGGTAAAACGCACAGTTCGATGGAGATTGCCATCGCACGTGAGAAGGCCATGGAGGAATAGAAACCCGGTTAATCGAAAAGTCGAATTCGCAATTACGCGACCGTATGAAGAGCCCCTGCCCTACAGTCAGGCGACTACCCTTGCGAAAAGGTAGACAAGGGGAAACACAAGGGCGAGGCTGTCGAATCGGTCGAGGAGGCCGCCATGGCCTGGGAACAGGATGCCGGAGTCCTTAGCCCCGGCGCGGCGTTTCAGGTAAGACTCCCCTAGGTCTCCAAACTGGGCGAGTACGCCGATCGCGAGCCCTAGGCCCAGAGCCTCCAAGGACGAGATGGGCAGGTCCAGGAATGTCGCAAGACCAAGCGTAATTGCGCCAGTGCCCAGTAGCCCGCCCATTGCGCCTTCCCACGTCTTGGCCGGACTGATGGCGGGCACCATCTTGCTCCGGCCAAGGGTTCGGCCAACGGCATAGGCGGAAGTATCCGTAGCGAAAGTGCCGACCAGCGCCAGACAAAGCCATTCCAGGCCGTCGTCACCGCTTCGGAGGGCCACCGCTGCGGCCAAGGGCATGCTCACATAGCCCGCACCCAGGATGGACAGTATTAGACGTGAAACTGTGCGTGTCGTTGCGGCATTGGCAAGGACTAGAATTTCTCGGAGACCGCTGGCCCCCACTGTCACGGCTAGCAGGGCCAACCAGGGATTGCCCGCCCAAACTGCCGCCATCAGAAGCGGCAATCCCACGGCCGCGGTAAGCAGACGTGGGCCCAAGGAGCGCGCAGCGCTGCGGACGGAGTTTGCCAACTAGGCCTCTCTGGAGTGGTTATTCAGCTTGCCGAACCGGCGTTGACGGTGCCGGTAGGCATCCAGGGCTTTTTCGATTTCGGAATCGTCGAAGTCAGGCCAGCAGGTGGTCGTGTAGTACATCTCGCTGTAGGCGGACTGCCAAATGAGGAAATTGCTCAGCCGTTGTTCACCCGCGGTGCGGATGATGAAGTCGGGGTCGGGCACAGCGGGCAAGCTCAAATAGCTGCGGATGGTCTCCTCGTCCACCTGAGCCGAGGGGATGGCATCGTCAACGATACGACGCACAGCTTCGACGATCTCTTTGCGCCCACCGTAGTCGAAGCCGACGGAGAGGGTGAGCCCCGTGTTGTCGGCAGTAACGCGCCGAGCGTGGTCGATGGCCCGGCGCAGCGACAGCGGGAGACGCTCCAGGCTGCCCATGTGGAGGATGCGGATATTTTGTTCGTGTAGTTTGGGGATCTCATCTTTGATGACCGTTTCCAGCATGGCCATCAGCCCCTGTACCTCTTCGCTTGGGCGGCCCCAATTTTCGGTGGAGAAGGCGAAGACGGTGACGTATTGGACACCCTCACGTCCGAGAGAGCTCAGAACCTGACGGAGGCGCTCGGTGCCAGCCCGGTGCCCAGCCAGCCTTGGCATGCCCTGGCGTTCGGCCCACCGGCCGTTGCCGTCCATGATGATGGCCACATGCTGGGGCACATTCGCTGTATCGGTGGCCTTCTGGTGCCCTTGGGAGGTGTCCAGCGCCATGGGAGTTAGACCTCCATTAACTCGTGCTCTTTGGTTTCGCTCAGCTTTCCCGAATGAGCGATGGTGTCGGCGGTAATCTTCTGGAGCCGTTCCTGCGCCCGGTGGAGCTCGTCCTCGGAGATGTCTCCATCCTTCTGGGCCTTGCGGAGGTGTTCGAGGCTGTCGCGGCGAACGTTTCTGATGGCTATGTGGTCCTCTTCCAATGTGCGCTTGAGCCGCTTGACGAGGTCGCGGCGGCGGTCCTCGGTTAGAGGAGGGATGGGTAGCCGGATAATCGTGCCGTCGTTGCTGGGAGTAAGGCCCAGGTCCGATTTGAGAATCTCCTTCTCGATGAGCGAGAGCGACTGACGATCCCAGGGCTGGATCGTGAGGAGGCGGGCATCGGGAGCGGTAATGGTGGCCAACTGGTTCAGCGGGGTTTTGGTGCCATAGTAGTCGATGCCGAAGTTGTCTAGGAGCTGGGGAGTGGCGCGTCCGGTGCGGATGGTTTCAATTTCGCGCTGGAAGACGGCGACGGACTTGCCCATACGCTCTTGTGTGTCCTTCAGAATGCCGTCGATGGTGGATGAGTCTGCCATGGTCGCTACCTCTGTCGGAGTCTGGAATCTGTCGTGCCGTTTAGTTTATCGGTTTTTGGCCGAGGTCTCCACCGGTTCAGGAGACGAGTTGATGAGCGTGCCGATGGACTCTCCATTCAGAAGCCTTAGGATACTCCCCGGTTGGAAGAGGTCAAAGACCCTGATGGGCAGGTTGTTCTCCATGCAGAGGGAAAGCGCCGTGGCATCCATGACCTCCAGCCGTTGGTTGAGCAGGTCTATGTGCTGGAGGTGGTCGTATTTCTTAGCGTTGGGGTTTTTGCGGGGGTCGTCATCGTAGACGCCGTCCACTTTGTATTTGGCCATGAGCAGCGTGTTGGCGCCGATTTCGATGGCCCGCAGTGCCGCGGTGGTATCGGTGGTCATGTAGGGGTTGCCGGTACCGGCGGCGAAGATTACCACGCGGCCCTTTTCCAGGTGACGGATGGCCCTGCGGCGGATGTAGGGCTCCGCCACGGCGCGAATCTCTACCGCCGACTGGGTGCGGGTCTGGATGCCTTGGTGTTCCAGCGCGTCTTGAAGCGCCAGGGCGTTGATAACCGTGGCTAGCATGCCGGCGTAATCGGCGGTGGCCCTGTCCATGCCCTTGGTCTCCGCTTCAGCCCCGCGCCAGATGTTGCCGCCGCCAATCACCAGCGCCAATTCAACGCCGGTGCTGAGGGCCTCTTTCACCTGCGTGGCCATGTAGTGCAGAACGGACCAATCCAGTCCGAAACCGCTTGCGCCTTGAAGGGACTCACCGCTTATTTTGAGGACTACACGTCGGTTTGGAGCAGGCATAGGACACTCCCGGTGGAGCCGGACTTATTCGCCGAGATTAAAGCGGGATATGCGTCGCACGCGGACGTTCTCACCCACCCGGGCTCTTACATTCAGCACCAGGTCGCCGATGGTCTGGGATGGGTCTTTGATAAAGGCTTGCTGGAGGAGGCAGACCTCCTCCGCACGGCGCGCGTCATCTGCCGGCATATCGCTGGAGTCGATGTACTCCGGCCCCATGGCCGCGACCTGCATAGCGAGGTTGTGGGCCAGGTCTTTGAATTCCTGAGTGCGGGCGACAAAGTCGGTCTCGCAGTTGAGTTCCACCAGGGCGCCGATTCGGTTGCCGGCATGGATGTAGGCTTCAATGCTGCCCTCCGCGGTGGCCCGGTCGGCCTTTGTGGCAGCTTTGTCGATACCCTTGATGCGCAGGGCGGATTCTGCCTTGGTGATATCGCCGTCGGCGGCTTCCAGGGCGCGTTTGGCGTCCATGATGCCAGCCCCGGTGCGGTCTCGAAGCGCGCGAATGCTCTCGGTGTCGATAGGCAAGACGGTGTCCTTACGATGTGTGATAGGGGTGCGACCAGCGTTGAGACATCTGAAGGGTGGCTTCCTCGCGCCCGTTAATTTAGCGCGGGCAGGGCGGCTTCCGTCTCTTTGAGGGTGGTTTCCATGGCTTCTTCGCTCTGGGCAGACAGCCACAGGCCGTGCCCTTCCATTGCCGCCTCTGCGATGTTGCTGGCGACGAGACGGATGGATCGAATAGCATCATCGTTCCCAGGAATGGGATAGTCGATGAGTCCGGGGTTGCAGTTGGTATCCACGAGGGCGACGATGGGAATGCCGAGCTTGCGGGCCTCGGCGACGGCGATGTTTTCGCGTCCAACATCAACCACAAACAACGCTCCGGGCACCTCGGTCATCTCTTTGACGCCGCCAAAATACCGGTTCATCTTCTCCATCTGGCGTTCCAGCTTGACGGCCTCCTTCTTCAGGAGCCGGTCAAGCTCACCTTTCGCCTTTTGGTCTTCAAGGCGAACGAGGAAGTCGATACGGGTCTGGATGGTGGCGAAATTGGTGATGGTGCCTCCGAGCCAGCGTTGGTTGACGAAGTATTGGCCGGAACGTACGGCCTCTTCCCGCACCGCGTCCTGGGCCTGTTTCTTGGTGCCGACCATGAGGATTTTCTTGCCGGTGGAGGCGAGGTCTCGCACGAACTCAAGCGCCTGACCCAAGCGCTGCATGGTCTGTTGCAAATCAATGATGTGAATGCCGTTGCGCTGGGCAAAGATGAATGTCTTCATCTTTGGGTCCCAGCTACGGGTTTGGTGGCCGAAGTGGACACCTGCCTCAAGGAGGGATTTCATGCTGAGCGGCGGGGCCTTTTGCTCCTGGCTTTGCTCAGCAGTTGTTGAGGCCGCAGTCTCTTCTACCATGCCACCTGCCTTTCCCGATGTGTTTTGTGGCGATGGGGCCAAAGTAGCCCACGCTCACGCGATGCTCACGGGAGTATAGCATAGGCCCGAGCGTCGAACAACGACGTTCCGCGTCGTCACGGCGGCCGCCCTAGGTGTGCTTTTTCGCTCGTCTTAGGCTTAGGAAGAGTCAACCAAGTTGAGGCGTGGGAGGACTGGCCCCGGATGCCTAATTTAGCGGAGCGGAGGAGGATTCGCTGCAATCCAGCCACTCGCGCACGCTGGCGAGCACGTCGTCCAGCGATTGAGCAGTCAACCGTCCGGTGTTGGTGTTCCGGGGGCTGGGGTGGTAGCAGGCGAAGAGGGTTGGCAGGCCTGGTCCCAGGTCGTAGCGCTGTCCGTGGGCGAAGGAGTGCCGTAGTTTGGTCCCTGTGCGCTGGGAGAGGGCGCGGAGGTAGTTATCGAAGGCGACACGTCCCAAGGCGAGGGCTGTTTCAACGCGCGGAAGGAGGGAGGTCTCTTCGATGAGAAACTCCCGGCAGGTGCGCTGCTCGGCGGGGGTTGATTTGTCCTGGGGTGGGGCGCAACGGACGACCGCGAGATTGTAGGTATCGATGAGCTGCAGGCCGTCGTCGAGGTGCTGAGAGGTCGGCTGGCTGGAGAAGCCTGCCCGATGGAGCGCCGCGATGAGGAAGTCGGCGGTGGGGTCGCCCGTGAACATGCGTCCGGTGCGGTTGGCACCGTGGGAGGCGGGGGCAAGGCCAATCAGAAGCAGGCGGGCGTTGGGGTCGCCATGGCTGGGCACTGCTGCGCCCCAATAGTCCCAATCGGCGTAGCGGGTGCGTTTCTCCTGGGCTATCCGTTCCCGGTGCTCCACCAGGCGGGGACAGGCGCGGCAGGTGACGATGCGCTGTTGGAGTTCGCCAAGGGCGCCGGAGATTGGGCCGGAGTAGATCCGGTTCGGCATGGGGGTATTGTAACCATGTCGAGTATCCAAATGCTTAAGATTTTCGGCGCGCGCGGACGGGTTTGGGACGACCTGGGCATTGGCCTGCACGGGTTGACGGTCGTAGCGGTTGGGTTTTATTGCAATCGGCGTGCCTGAGTGCTATACAGGGATCAAGTTAATCCCATAAAGGAGGGCACTATGACGACGACGCTAGAGGTCCAGAAGTTCGATGTGAAGCCCCTGAGCGAGTGGAAGTCGGTGGCCACGGAGTTGTTGGGCACGCAGACTCGGATTGTGCAGGGCAAGAGTTTTTACCACCGGGTGATTGAGGCGGGGAGTTCCGGCGAGCCGTTGATTCTGATTCACGGTGTTGGCGGTCACGCCGAGACTTATGCACGGAACCTGCACGGCCTGGCCAGGGCTGGGTTCCACGTCTATGCTATCGACGCGCTGTACCATGGCTATTCGAGCAAGCAGCCCTACGTGGATGACAACCGAACTGAGAAGCAGGCCGACGCGCTGGCCGACCTTATCGAGGCGCTGGGTTACAAGTGGGCGCATATTGAGGGCGAGTCTATGGGCGGTGGCATCACCTTCCTTTTCGGCATGAAGTATCCGCAGATGTGCGGCAAGCTGATTTTGAACACGGGTATTGGCCCCATAAACTTGAAGAAGACCGACTTCCCCCAAAACCCCGGTGGCGGTAACACGCTACAGGAGTTGTCCCAGGCTTCGATCATGACGCCGACCCGTGAGACCGTCCGAGCTCGGATGGAGTGGCTAGTGGCCGATCCTTCCCGGATGACGGACGAGATGGTGGATATTCGGCTCCGGCTCTACGCGGACCCGGAGATTTACGAGTCCATCAAGCGCGTGTACCGGGTCGGCCAGCAGTGGGCCACGGCGAATGCGGTGCAGCGGCAATATGAGGAGGAGGAGGTTCAGGCCAACTTCAAGCCTCAGGCCCTGGTCTTCTGGACTGACAAGAATCCCGGCCAGGGTCCGGCCTATGGAGAATATGTCTCCAACGTGATCCCCGGCGCGAAGTTCTACAACATGCTGGACGCTGCCCACTGGCCGCAGTGGGAGAAGCCCGAAGAGCACGACCAGGTGCTCATCGACTTTATTCGGGGCAAGTAAAATCGCCCTCTCGGGATAGTAGTGACGCCGAAGCGCCCCGGTTCGCCGGGGCGCTTCGCTTGGTCTATCCTGTCTTAACCTGTCGGCGAGGGATCTCACGCCATGACAACCGATTACCGTAGTCTAATTAGGAACATTCCGGATTTTCCCCAGCCGGGAATCATCTTTCGAGACATTACCCCGCTGCTGGCCGACGCCGACGCCCTCCGACGGGCCGTTGGCGACTTGGCAGCTCGTTTCAATGGGCTGGAGATAGACCGGGTGGTGGCCATCGAGTCGCGGGGCTTCCTTCTAGGCGCGCCCGTGGCCCTGGAGATGGGCGCTGGCTTTGTGCCGGTGCGTAAGGCGGGCAAGCTGCCACATCGCACCTATCAGGCGAAGTACGAACTGGAGTACGGCTCCGCGGCCATCGAGATGCATCAGGATGCGCTGTTGGAGCATCATCAGGTGCTGTTGGTGGATGACGTGCTGGCCACGGGTGGGACCATGGTCGCCGCCATCGATTTGGTGCAGCAGGCGGGGGCGCAGGTGGCAGGCGTCGCGGTGCTCATTGAGCTTACCGCGTTGAACGGCCGTGCCAGGTTGGGCGAGTTTCCGTTCCACTCGGTAATTACGTATTAGGTGTTCGTGGCGGAGAGCGTTTGCGTGGCTGATGTCGCTTGTCCCTACCTACCCGGGCTACGAATGTTTGAGAGAAGGAGGTTGTTTGCCCTTCAACAAGCTCAGGATTACGTGTGCCCCCCCCGACCGACCTCCCCCCCCGGATTCTGGTTTTCGCAGGAGTGTCGAAGGCGTGAGCAGTGTACTCCCGTTGCTCGGGTGCCGCTGCGGCCTCTAGGGCGCGAAGGCCGGGATGACCTCTTTGGCGAAGAGCTCGCGCGATTCGACGTCAGCGTTGGGCACCATGAGGAGCATGGTGTGGGCGCCTGCGTCTTCGTAGCCCTTCAGGATGCGGATGATGTCGTCGGGCGATCCGGTGAGCCCGCGGTAGCCGTCGCGCGCGCGCGCCCCGTACATCTGCCACTTGGCATTGGCTTGCTCGGTGGTCTCAGACAGCACCAGGCGGTCGCCTACGGTAACCTCGATTTCTCCGAAGTCCCGGCCCACGGCCTGGCAGTGCTGGCGCAGGATGCTCAGCTTGCGCGCTAGAGGGCCGGGTCCTGCCACCAACATGTTGCACATGTCCGCCTCCTCGGCCACGATGCGCAATGTCACCTTTTCGCCGCCGCCGCCGACTAGGATGCGGGGTCTCGGCGAGGGCTTGGGCTCTAGGATGGCCTCTTTCACGATGATGTGTTTCCCCCTAAAGGTTGGGAGGGGCTCGCTCCACATGAGCTTGGCGACACGGATTGCCTCGCGGAGCTTGGCCAGGCGGATGCCGGGGCGGGGGAACTGCTCGCTGCCCGCGTAACCGTAGGCGTCGAATTCCGGCTCGTTCCAGCCGCCGCCGATGCCCAGGAAGGCCCGCCCGCCCGCGATTAGGTCCAGGGTGCTCATCATCTTCGCCAGCAGCGCGGGGTTGCGGTAGCCTACGCCGGTGACTAGGGTGCCGATTTGAAGGTGCTGGGTGGACGCGGCCAGAGCTCCGAGCGTCACCCATGACTCCATGAAGGGCTCGTCTACGTTGCCGACGCTGGGGATCTGCCACACGTGATCCATGACCGTGAGGTAGTCGAAGCCGTTGGTCTCCAGCCACTGGGCGCGGTCCCTGAGCTCCGGCCACATGTCGCGGATATTGCCTGAGTTAGCGAGGAAGGAGGTGTTGTGGAGTCCGAATTTCATATGCTGCCCCCCCCGAAAGAGAATACTTATGGTGAGATGCATTCTCCGGCGGGAGCTAGGGGGGCGTCAACCAGGAGGGAGAGACTTGGAGAGTTGTACGACATTGCACTTTTCAAAGACGAGCAGTCCCCCATTTATTCACCGTTCCGACCATCCCCCTTGCCCCCTTCCTGGCCAGGAACAGCGAGAACCGGCGGTGGAAGTCGCCAGCATGTGGGTGTGCTCTGTCATTGACGTGTTTGCCGGTTTTTGATGTTTGTTAAATGCCCAAAAGGCGGGTCGGCGCGTAGGCAGCGTCATGTTACGATACCCTCAGGGAGCATACGATGGAACTGTCCTCAGGCATCGACCATAGTCCCTTTTCCCCCGTGGATGTTCCCCGGCCCTTCACGTTGCCCCGGGGTAGTGGCCGAATCATCGAAGAGGCGAGCGTGGCGCGGCCCCACTGGGAGCCACCACCTAGCTTCTGGAGGACGAGTATGGCTCCCAGGCCTGTGGTTTTGCTTACTACCATGGTCGGCGCTTCGGCCGTGGGCCCATGATCCGCGACGGTGAGGCAATGGAGAAGTTCAGCGAGGCGTTGGAGGGCGTGCCGCACATCCGAACCATGCTGCGCGGGATGCTCGGCGACAAGCCATGACGGACATCCGTACAGAGAAAGAGGGAATCCCTTTCAAGGTGGTTGCGGACTTTGAGCCCAGGGGCGACCAACCTACGGCCATCGAGAAGCTAGCGGAGGGTGTGCACCGCGACATGAAGCACCAGACATTGCTGGGTGTAACGGGCAGCGGTAAGACCTACACCATGGCCAAGATCGTGGAGCAGGTCCAGCGGCCCACGTTGGTCATCGCTCACAACAAGACGTTGGCCGCCCAGCTGGCCATGGAGTTCCGTGACTTCTTCCCCAACAACGCGGTGGAGTACTTCGTTTCCTACTATGACTACTATCAGCCAGAGGCCTACGTCCCTCGGACCGATACCTACATCGAGAAGGACTCTGATGTGAACGAGGAGATCGACAAGCTGCGCCACGCGGCCACGCGGGCGTTGATGACCCGCAGCGATGTGCTCATCGTAGCGTCGGTCTCCTGCATCTACGGCCTGGGCTCGCCCGAGGAGTACTACAGTTTCGTGGAGACCATCACGAAGGGTGAGACGAAGAACCGTAATCGCCTGGTGCGCCGGCTTATCGAGATGCAGTACGAGCGCAACGACTTCGACCTGGCCCGGACGCGCTTCCGCATCCGGGGCGATACGCTGGAGATCATGCCGGCTTACGAGGACTTGGCCATTCGCATCGAGTTCTTCGGCGACGAGGTGGAGCGCATCGTGGAGATGGACCCGCTGACCGGAGAAATCATGGCAAACCGTGAGCGAGTGGACATCTATCCGGCCAAGCATTTCGTGACCTCGAAGGAGAAGCTGGAGGCGGGGATGATGGACATTGAGGCCGAGCTCGAGAAACAGCTGGCCTGGTTTCGCGATCAGGGCCGGGTGCTGGAGGCCCAGCGTTTGGAGCAGCGCACCAATTATGATATGGAGATGTTGCGCGAGACTGGCTCCTGCGCGGGAGTGGAGAACTACTCACAGCCCCTGGGCCGCCGTCCCTCGGGCAGCGCGCCCTGGACACTTCTGGACTACTTCCCTGATGATTTCCTGCTGTTTCTCGACGAGTCCCACATGACCGTTCCGCAGCTCCACGGAATGTACAAGGGGGACTACGCGCGGAAGCGGACGCTGGTGGACTATGGCTTCCGGCTGCCGTCGGCGCTGGATAACCGTCCGCTGATGTTCGACGAGATTGAGCAGCGGTGGAACCAGGTGGTCTACGTTTCGGCCACGCCCGCCGCCTACGAGATGGAGCACTCCCAGCAGGTGGTGGAGCAGGTCATCCGGCCCACGGGTCTCTTGGACCCCACTGTGGAGATTAAGCCCACACGGGGTCAGATTGACGACCTGTTGGAGCAAATCCGTCAGCGAGTGGACAAGACCGAGCGCTGTTTGGTGACCACGCTGACCAAGCGCATGGCGGAGGAGCTTGCCGATTACCTGCGCGAGATGAATGTGAAGGTTCACTACCTCCACTCGGAGGTGGATACGCTGGAGCGGACGGAGATTCTCCGGGACCTGCGTCTGGGCGTGTATGACGTGGTGGTGGGCATCAACTTGCTCCGGGAGGGGTTGGACCTGCCGGAGGTGAGCTTAGTGGCCATTCTGGATGCCGACAAAGAGGGCTATCTGCGTTCTGCTTCGGCGCTCATTCAGACTGCGGGACGGGCGGCCCGGCATGTGGATGGCCATGTGATTATGTACGCCGACCGGATGACCGATTCCATGCGCAGGATGCTGGATGAGAGCAGCCGCCGAAGGTCTATTCAGGGCGAGTTCAATAGAGAGAACAGGATAACGCCGGAGGGTATCCAGAAGGCGGTGCGGGATATCACCGAGCGCATTCGTGAGGTGACTGAGCCGCGCGCGGCGTACCAGACGCGGATTGAGATGTCGAAGGACGATCTGGGCCGGGTCATCAAAGAGTTGGAGCTTGAGATGAAAGGGGCGGCCAAGCGGCTGGAATTCGAGAAGGCTGCCTCGCTTCGGGATGAAGTCGTTGAACTCAAAAGAGTAAGGGTTTCCCAGGAGGTCGTGGAGAGGGGATCCAAGGGTGGGAAGGGAAAGACGGCGCATGCCCCTGAGCGTTAGTTTGCCTTCTTTCGGGTGGAAAGCCTTGGCTTGGGTTGTGCCGCTGAGTGCTGTGGTGCTGGCTGGGTGCACGACAGGGGTCGTTGCCGGTGACCCTGCCCTGCCTGAAGGTTTTGAAGCCTGGGGGGCGCCCAACGTCGAGCTGAACGCTTATTTCTACGCCGCGACGGGCAACGACCTCGTTGTTCCCGCCGACGCTTTCAGGGACGCAAGCGGCTCCCAGTCGACAGTCAGTATCACCACCATCGAAGCAGCGGCTCTGACGCCTGCCCAGGACTATGGCTTGTCGTTGGCCTTTGCCAGCGCTGAGGACGCGGCACTCGCCTACGAGCTCATTGAAGACCACACCGAGGACTTCCGGTGGATCCAGCGGGATGGAGCCAGTCTCATGGTGGGGGCGGGTGAGGAGGGTTGGGCGGAGGCCCTGCGAGTTGCATGGCTGGATGATGAGCGCTTGGCGATTGAGGAGCAGTATGGGGGTGTATGGGAGGTCATACGGCTTTTGCCCCAGGAGGCGCCCGCCACACCGGTCGCGGCTGGGTTTGTGCGATCGGTGCCTGAGAATATCGAAGATTTCCTGGCGCTCCAAGGGGTGGATGTGCCTAGACTGGCCGATGCGTTTGAGTTCATCAAGGTGGAGGAAGTGGCGTTTGTCGTCTACTCGGACGACCTCGACATGCTTCCTGTCACCTCGGGTATCGCTGGATTCCGGGAGCTGGACGTGGGGGTGGTTGCCGTTGTGCAGGCGGGATATCCCGGCTTCGTCGTGGACCTGCTTCTCGGCTCCTTTGCCAATCGTATCGGCCTGGAAACCGTTAAGGTTGAAGGCCGGCAGGTCCGGTATCGCGGGTTGGACGGGGAGGCGTACCTCATGATGGTCAGCTACGGGTCCTCGCTTTTCTTCGCGCTATCGCCGACTCGCGAGGGCGTCGAAGAACTGATCCGGGCTGTCATCGCCAACCAGGGATAGTGCGTGAGTACAGGGCGGATGAGCACCTGGGGCCAGGGTGTTGGCTGGACGGCGTTTGAATTGTTGAGTATAGCGGTAGATAATAGGTAGGATTAGACCTGGTAAAGCTAAGTGCAAGGCATGTGGGCCGAAAGCATGTCGCTGGAAAAACCCGAAGGAGCGTGAGCCATGGCGCAAGTGAAAGTGGCGGTTGAGGATATCAAGGAGTCGTTAAAAGAGGTCTACGACCCGGAGATACCGGTGAATCTGGTGGATTTGGGTCTGATTTACGATATTGCAGTTGATGAAAGCAATAAGGTGGATGTCATCATGACCCTGACCTCGCCTGGTTGCGGTATGGGCGCATACATTGCCCAGCAGGCGGAGTGGGCGATTTCCGCGGTTGCGGGCGTCGAAGATGTGCATGTGGAGATAACATTCGATCCTCCATGGTCACCAGACTACATTACCGAAGATGGGAAGAAGACGCTGGGTGTCGACTAGGATCCAGGCGCGCGTCTGGTAAGGTCTGAGGCATTGATGGCCCCGGTTTATTTCGGGGCCGTCTCTCTATTTGGGAGAGGGTTGTTTTTGAGGACTACGGTGGAGTAAGGGACTTGGGGAGTTGGCGAGGGTGCAAATGAACAAGGAACAGCAGCAGGCTAAGTTGGCGCAGATGAAGCGGCAGTGGGAGCAGCGGCGCCAGGTTGGCCAGCGCTTGAACCGCATCAAGACGAAGATGGGTGTCTATAGCGGGAAGGGTGGGGTTGGTAAGACTACGGTGGCGGTGAATCTCGCCACCTACATGGCTGAACAGGGGTACTCCGTCGGGTTATTGGACGCCGATATCGATTGCCCCAACGCCAGCAAGGTGATGGGCATTACCTCCCGGCCCTTGGTTGTTGACAATCAGATCGAGCCGGTCGAGGCCAACGGGGTGAAAATGGTCTCGATGGCCTTCTTTCAGCAGAACGAGGAAGAGGCCATCATCTGGCGCGGCCCCATGATCCACAATGCGCTCAACCAGTTTTTGCAGATGACCAATTGGGGGGACCTGGACTTTCTAGTGGTGGATATGCCGCCCGGGACCTCTGATGCGCCCCTCACGGTCATGCAGGCGTTGACTATGGACGGCTTCGTCGTGGTGACGACGCCGCAAAATCTGGCGGCCATGGACGCGAAGCGTTCAATCAACATGATCAAGAAGCTGAACGTGGAGGTGTTGGGCGTGGTGGAGAACTTTACGGGGGAGGTCTTTGGCACTGGAGCGGGCAAACAGTTGTCGGAGGATATGGGGCTGGATTACCTGGGGCAGATTGCGCTCCGTTCCGATTATCGGGATGATTCTGTACCCACGGTGCTGGCGTCGACTGAGGTGCGGGCTGAGTATGATCTCATCTGGCCGGGGGTCCGCCGTCGGCTCGAAAACCTGGAGCGAATGCCGGAACAGATAGCTGCCGCCCAGGCGGAGGGCTGAGGGGGCTCCTCATTCTGATCCTCTTCCAGAGGGAATGGGATAAACGAGGGATTCGGTAGTAGACTCTCCATCCCGATACAGTCGGGATGAAGGGTGATAGGCATAAGGCGAAAAGAAGAAAAGCCCTGATTTCATCGGGGCTCTTCTTCTTGGGTTTTAGCGGGGGTTACTTCCAGCGGTCGCGGAGCCGTTGGGCGTGGGACTTGGTGCCAGGTGGACGCATCTCGCTGAAGAGGAAGATGCCGGGTTGCCCGGTGCCTATGCAGAGCGGCGGCGGCTCGCCCGGACGCCCGTGGCGATTGTAGTGTGCACCGACTGGTGAGCCGGGGCGTCTGACCGTCATCCACCTGCCGCACGCGCGGCATTCCACTAGGTAATCCAGATCCTGGCGTCGCTGTCCGACGTTGCTCTGCATGTCGACACGCTAGCGGCGTTGCGGTGGTCTGTCAATGCTTAGGGCGCACGTAACTACTCCACGGCTGCGCTGCCCCATGCCTCCAGAGTCCTTCCGTCCATTTCAATTTCGCGCGCGTCCGTCCATCGGGTCCATATGACAGTGATGTTGTGCTCTTCAATTGTAAACAGTGATTTGGTAGCAATGATTTCTCCTGTCACCTCTGGATAAAAGGGACATGCGGTTTGAGGATGTCGGCCTCGCTTGCTGACTGCTATGGCCCGAAATATTAGAGCCGTAATGCTGGCCGCCGCGTCAAAAATCGCTAGAGGAAACCCTTTTTGGGCAGTGTTGGGATGGGGGGGTAATAGGAGCCCTGCTAGCTGGACTCGGCGGGACGGTAGAGGACGTCTCGGGGCTTGCCGGGCTGGTTGCTGGGCGCAACGATGCCTTCGTCTTCGAGTTGGTCCATGAGGCGGGCCGCCCGGGGATAGCCGATGCCCAACCTGCGCTGGAGCAGCGAGATGGATAGTTGGCGGTTCCGCCCCGCTAGCTCCACGGCCTTGTCGAAGAAGGAGTCCTGGCCGTTGCCAGACGATGCGAGGTCGCCTTCGGCTGCCATCGCTTCGTCGGCCATATCCTCCAAGGCGATTCCTGCGACGGGGGGGCCTTTCTGGTGCTGCCAGTAGCTGGAGAGGGCTTCGGTTTCCTCTTCCGAGATGTAGACGCCCTGGACGCGGCGGGGCTTGGCGTCCTCGGGGGACAGGAACAGCATGTCGCCCCGGCCCAGCAGACGTTCGGCCCCGCCGGTGTCGAGGATGGTGCGCGAGTCGACCTGGGAGGCCACCGCGAAGCTGATGCGGCTGGGGAAGTTGGCCTTGATGAGTCCGGTCACCACGTCAACCGATGGGCGTTGAGTGGCAATGACCATGTGAATACCGGTGGCGCGGCCCAGCTGGGCGAGCCGGCAGATGTACTGCTCAACCGCGTAAGCGGAGGTCATCATCAGGTCGGCCAGCTCGTCGATGCAGATGACCAGGTAGGAGATGGCCTCGGTGGCCTTGGGACTGCGGTTGTAGGACTGGATGTTGCGGACGCCGGCCTTTTCCAGCAGCTGGTAGCGCCGTAACATCTCCTGAATGGCGCCTTTGAGGAGCCGCACCACGTGGTCTGTCTCGACGGCAACGGGGGTGACCAGGTGGGGGATAGCGTTGTAGGGCGTCAGCTCCACCCGCTTGGGGTCGACCATCATGAGGCGCACTGCGTTGGGTTGCTGGTGGCTGATGATTGAAGCTACGACGCTGTTGATGCAGACGCTTTTCCCGCTGCCGGTGGCCCCGGCGATGAGAAGATGGGGCATGGTGAGCAAGTCGATGGCGACCGGTTCTCCCGCCGACGCCTGGCCCAGCGCAATGGGGAGGCCGCCACGGTCCAGGATGCTCTGGTAGGAGTCGGATTCCATGACCGTGCGGATGGAGACGGTGGAGGCGATGCGGTTGGGGACCTCGACTCCGACTACGGGTTCGCCGGGGACGGGTGCTTGGATGCGTAGGCTGGGGGCGGCCAACGCCAGGGCCAGGTCCTTTTCACGGGCGAGGATGCTGTCGACCTTAACCCGGTTCCGGGTGGTAGCCTCGAATTCGTTGTTCTTCAATGTAGATGTCTGGGCGCTACCCCTCCGGCGGTTCCAGCCCGGCACCAGGCCGAACATGGTCACCACCGGGCCGGGACGGATTTCGGCGACGCGTACCTCAACGCTGTGCTGACCGAGGGTTTCTTCGATGAGACGAGCGGTGGCTGTGTGTTCCTCTCCTGCCTCCAACACGGCGGCCGCGGGTGCCAGGAGGTTGGCGGGTGGGAGATTCCATTGCCCTGACGCCTCTTGGGACTCCTTCGGGGCCTTCGGTGAGGAAGCCCGTACAGGTTCGGCGACTATCACGGTGGGCGCGGGAGCAGGGCTGAGGAGTGCGTCGGAGGTAAGCGTCCGGGGGCGTTCGGATGGTCTGTCTAGGGCCGACTCTTGGTGTGTCGCGGCGAGGTAATCACCTAACTCATCAGCCAAGTCGGCGGATTCCCTTCCGGGACGAGTTTCCTTGATGTGCTTGATGACCTGCCGTGCTGTGCCGAAGGGCGCTCTTAAGCGGAGGCGTCGGGGAAGGCTGAGGACGATGAGAAGGCCTCGTACCAGCAGGCCTAGGGTATAGGCCAGACGCAGAATGGCCGGGCCCACGGTGCGTTGCGGAGCAAGTATCCATAACCCTAGGAGGGCTATTCCCCCGACCCGTACATAGGAGATGGGGGTGCTGTCTCCCTGGATTCTGAGGCCGTACTCGCCACCCAGGTTGTTGTAGCCAATGAGCGGGAGCATGGCTTGGTAGTAGGCGAGGATGCCCTGTACAGCCAGGACTAGTACACCGGAGCCTAGTACCCAGCGCCATTTGTGGAAGAGGAGGCTGAAACGGTAGCGCCAAACGGCGAGGAGGGCGAAGGCCCAGAGGCCTACGGAAATGGAACCGCCGCCGAAGTTTTCCAGGGTGCGTTCCGCCAGGTCGCGGGACGGATCGGATACCCAGGAGGGTTGGAGCCAGACGGCCACCGCGGCTCCGGCAAGGACGATAAGCAGGATGATACGCCCAGGATTTGTCTTCAGCAGCAGCGCCAGCACCAGCTAACCCCCTACTCGGATGGTCTCTCTATGGTCTCACGGAGGAGCAGCCGCGGCTAGACCCTGGCTAGACCCCTGCGACCGGATTGCGGGGCTATACCTCGATGGGGACTGGGATTACCAGCGGGCGGCGTCCTGTCTCCTTGTGCAGAAACGTCCGCATAACGTCTCGAATCTTGTTGCTGACGAAGCTCCACTCTAGGGGTTGTTGGGTATCGGTGGCCAGTGCCTGGCGGACAACTTGAACGGCTTCGTCCAGGAGCTTCGTTGACGCTGCGCTATCCACGAACCCGCTGGTGACCACCTCAGGGTCGTCTATCAAAGCGCCGGTGGAGTGGTTCAATCGGACCAGCACCACGACAAATCCGTCGCGGGCTAGCATGCGGCGGTCTCGGAGCACCACGCTCTTCATGTCGTACTGACGTAGG
>CAUZHS010000008.1:0-39310 GCA_963579845.1 Dehalococcoidia bacterium
GTTGCAGGCGGAGCGCAGATCTATCTCAAGCGGGAAGACCTGGCCCACACGGGCGCGCACAAGATCAACAACGCGCTGGGCCAAGCGCTTGTGGCCAAGCTAATGGGCAAGAAACGCATCGTGGCGGAGACCGGCGCGGGCCAGCACGGCGTGGCCACCGCCACCGTCTGCGCCATGATGGGCATCGAGTGCGTGGTGTACATGGGCACCGAGGACATGCGCCGTCAGGAGCCCAACGTCTTCCGCATGCGGATGCTGGGCGCCGAGGTACGTAGTGTGGAGTCTGGCGCACGCACGCTCAAGGACGCCATCAACGAAGCCATCCGCGACTGGGTGACCAACGTAGAGACCACCCACTACCTCATCGGCAGCGTGGTCGGCCCTCACCCCTATCCCATGATGGTGCGCGACTTTCAGTCCATCATCGGCTGGGAGGTCAAAATGCAGTTCAACAATCTCACAGGCAGGCTGCCCGACTACGCCGTGGCCTGCGTGGGCGGCGGCTCCAACGCCATCGGGCTATTCTATCCCTTCATCCAACACGGAAGCGTTCAGCTCATCGGTGTCGAGGCGGGAGGCGAGGGGCTGGAGAGTGGTCATCACGCCGCGAGTCTGGAAGCGGGCCGCCCCGGCGTGCTCCACGGCTTCATATCCTATCTACTTCAGGATGAGCACGGTCAAGTGCAGGAAACCCACAGCATCTCCGCGGGCCTCGACTACCCCGGCGTCGGGCCGGAACACGCCTGGCTCAAGGACTCGGAACGGGCCCAATACGTCAACGTCACTGACGACCGCGCCGTGGCCGCTTTCAAGCTGCTCTGTGAGACGGAAGGCATCATCCCCGCTCTGGAATCATCCCACGCCGTGGCCTACGCAGTGGATACCCTAGCGCCCTCGCTGACTTCTGATAAGGTCATTATCGTTAACTTGAGCGGACGAGGAGACAAAGACATGCACACCATCATGGAACTAGACGCGCAGCCATCATCCCGTAAGGAACCCTCGCCACCTCATCCGATAGCGTAATTTGACACTCCGATTTTCCCGATGATACAGTCATCCTGAGGAAATCGGGCCGACTCCGTGAATGGGCGAAACGCCGCTGGATGGGAATGCCAAAGCATTCTCATGATCCCACCCCCAAGGGGAAACGATGCTTGACGCAGACTACGCCCTCAATTGGACCGCAGTCGTCATAGCTGGTGGCATAGGATTCGGGGCAATGGCAATGATGTTCCTGGCCAATGCCATACTAGCGCCCCGCCGTCGCAGCGCGGCCAAAGCCATCCCCTATGAATCGGGCATCGAGCCCACCCCCTACCGGTGGACCCAGCTCAACGTCCGCTACTACATCTTCGCCATCCTCTTCCTCATCTTCGACGTGGAAGCGGTCTTCCTCTTCCCCTGGGCCCTGATTTTCCTCCAAGACGTCCCCGCCTCGGTCTTCTATGAGATGCTCCTCTTCATCGGAGTGCTCCTCTTTGGCGTGGTGTACGCCTGGCGTAAAGGAGTACTCCAGTGGCGCTGAACGACCCATCGAACCCCCAAGGACAGCCGTTGCCCCTATTCGTGCCCAGCAAATGGGACCGGGAGAAGCAGGGTCACTTCGTGGACTCCCCCGAGCATGGGGAAAGCTCCACTGGACGAGGCAACCGTCCCGCCGCAAACATGCTGCCCCAAGGTGGGCTGCCAGGTGTCATCACGGGCAAACTGGAACAATTTGCCGCACTGGGCAGGGCAAATTCCCTGTGGACCCTCACATTCGGCCTCGCCTGCTGCGCCATCGAGATGATCTCCGCCCACATGGCCCATCACGACTTCGACCGCTTTGGCATCGTCACCTGGCCCTCGCCGCGCCAGTCCGACGTAATGATTGTGGCTGGAACCGTGGTGAAAAAGATGGCAGCCCCCATCAAGCTGCTCTACGAACAGATGCCCGACCCCAAATGGGTCATCGCAATGGGAAGCTGCGCCACCAACGGCGGTCCCTACTACCGCTCCTACAGCGTGGTGATGGGGGTAGACCACATTGTGCCGGTGGACGTCTACATCCCCGGCTGCCCCCCCAGGCCTGAAGCACTAATGGACGGCATCATGAAGCTTCAGGAAAAAATCAAACGCGACGCCAAGGAAGGGCCGTCCGCCCAGCCCATCGTGGCCAGCTCCGAAGAGCCCACGCCCAACGAAGCAACTGAGACCGAGGAACAGGAAACCCATGGAGCAGCAGCCTCCTCAACCTAACGATTCGGCCCAGGAGAAGACTTTAGGCTTCCCGCCAACCCCAGAGGCTGGAGGCAAAGTACCCCCTCGCCCTGCCCGCCGTCCCCCCCATGAGGAGGAGGCACCAACCGAGGTGCTGAACGAACGTGGCCAGGCCACAGCCGCAGCGCTGGGACGGGTCGTTGGCTCCCGGGCGTCCAGCAGCGGCGGCCGGGACGACATTCCCTGGGTCCTGGTCATGCCTGACCACCTTTTCGAAGTGTTGAGCCTAATGAAGGAGCACCCCGAAACGAAGATGGACATGCTGCACCTACTCTTCGCGGTGGATTACCTGGACCACCTACAGCTCATCTACATTCTGGCATCCCTCTCTTTGAACCAAAAGGCCATGGTGAAGGTGGACCTGCCCGTCGCCGGCGACGACGCCCAGGCCACGGTGGACTCAGCGGTGGCGCTTTGGGAGGCCGCGGGCTGGTACGAGCGGGAGACCCACGACCTCTTCGGAGTCCGATTCGAGGGCAATCCAGACATGAGCCCACTCCTTCTGTACGAAGGATTCGAGGGCTTCCCCGGCCGCAAAAGCTTTCCCTTCAACGAGTACACGGAATATTGATGGCCACCGAGTACGACACTGGGCAAACCCCCGAGACCGTGGACATGATGCTTAACATGGGCCCGCAGCATCCGGCGACCCACGGCGTGTTCCGCATGGTCCTCGCCGTCGACGGTGAGCGCGTGGTGGACTTGGTGCCTCATATAGGCTACCTCCACCGGGGTTCCGAGAAGCTCATGGAAAACGAGACCTACGCCCAGGTCATCACCCTTTTCGACCGGCTGGACTACGTCAGCAATTTCAACAACGAACTAGCCTTCGTGCGCGCCGTGGAGAAGCTCATGGACTTAGAGCCTCCGGAACGAGCCATGTACATCCGCGTCATCCTCTGCGAACTCAACCGGGTGGCGAGCCACCTGCTCTTCGCTGGCACCTACGCGCTGGATATCGGAGCCATGACGCCGGTGATGTATACCTTCCGCGAGCGCGAGCGCATCCAGAACCTCTTCGAGTCGGTGAGCGGCGCACGCATGATGCACAACTACATCCGTATCGGCGGCATCAAGGAAGAACTACCGGACGATTTTGTACATCGGACCCGCAAGCTGATTGACGAACTGCGCCGGGGAGTGGAGGAGACCGATAAGCTCCTCACCTTCAACGAGGTGTTCCTGGCCCGCACTCGTGGTGTCGGCATGATCGACGCCGCCACGGCCATCAGCTGCGGCCTCACCGGCCCGGGCCTACGCGCGTCGGGCAGCACTTACGACGTTCGGAAAGATGACCCCTACGAAATCTATGACCGGTTGGACTACGATGTGCCCATCGGCGAGTACGGCGACTCCTGGGACCGCTACTGGTTGCGTATCCAGGAATGCTACCAATCGCTGCGCATGATTGACCAGTGCCTTGATCAGCTTGAGCCGGGTCCCATCATGCCTCAAATGCGCCGCATCGCCAGGCCTCCTAAGGGCGAGGCGTACGCACACTGTGAAAACCCTCGGGGAGACATCGGGGTGTTCGTCGTGAGCGACGGCACCAACAAGCCCTACCGCGTGAAGGTCAGGCCACCCTCCTTCTGCAACCTGGTCGCCCTACGCCAGATGGTACAGGGCTCCTACATAGCCGACGCCGTCGTCGTGCTAGGCTCCTTGGACATCGTCCTAGGCGAGGTGGACCGGTGACGGAATTAACCGCCGTTACATTCAGCGAAGTTTCAGTTATTGCCGCGGCCCTGACCGCGCTGCTCACCGGCCTCTCCATCATCGTCCTATCGCTGGTCTGGATAGAGCGTAAATTCCTAGGCAGGATTCAGGGCCGGGTTGGCCCGACCCGGGTTGGACCCTTCGGTCTGCTTCAGCCCGTGGCCGACGGAATTAAACTCCTCTTCAAAGAGGACGCGTCACCTGCGTGGGCCAACAAGGGCATCTTCTGGGCGGCCCCTCTGTTGATCTTCATACCCTCATTCGTCCTCTGGATCACCATTCCTTTCTCCAACGATTGGGTGGTGCGCAACCTGGAATTGGGACTTTTCTACTTCATCGCCTTCTCAGTCCTGAGCATCGTCGGACTGGTCCTGGCCGGATGGGCATCGGCCAGCAAGTACGCCGTGCTTGGAGGTCTGCGCTCAGCCGCCCAGCTGGTGAGTTACGAAATCCCCCTAATCATGGCCATCCTCGTGGTGGTGATGGTAGCCGGCTCCATGAACATAGTGGCAGTGGTGTCCAACCAGGAATCGGTGCCCTACATTGCCATCATGCCCTTGGGCTTCGCGCTCTTCATGCTAGCAGGCATCGCCGAGGTGGGGCGTACGCCATTCGACATCTATTTCGCCGAGTCAGAAGTGGTGGGCGGGCCCTTTGTGGAATATAGCGGCGCCCACTGGGCGGTCTTCTTCCTGGCCGAGTACATCAACACATTTCTCATCGCCGTCATGGCGGCCCTCCTGTTCCTAGGGGGCTGGTCGTGGCCCTTCGGAGACCTGCCTTCCCTGGCCGGTCTCGCCCTGTTCATGGGGAAGACCTATCTGGTCGTGGTCTTCATCTTCTGGCTTCGGGGCACCTACCCTCGTCTGCGGATAGACCAACTGATGTCCATCGGTTGGAAGGTGCTCCTCCCTCTGTCTTTTGCTAACATCCTCATCGCCGCCTTCCAGCTCTTTTATGGTTGGCCTTCCTGGACGCTGACGCTTATGTCGCTTGGCGTGCTGGCCGTCCCTGTCTACTTCCAGATACGTGTCCAACGCCAACCCGCCATGGAACGGGCCCGCATGTACGCGGAGCGGGCCATCGCCCACCGCGCCCGGCGTCCTATCGCTGAAACCGGTGCCGTAGCAAGGACAGTAACAGTAAAGGAGCCATCCGCGTGATTGCAGGCGTTAAGGGTCTTCTTATCACCATACAGTGGCTTTTTCGAAAGCCGGTCACCGCCCATTACCCGGAGCAGCACCTGCCGGTCCAAAAGCGTTACATGGGTTTCCCCGGGCTGCTCTGGGACGATACGGCCGACGAGCCTTTTTGCACGGGCTGCATGGTCTGCGTGCGGGAGTGCCCGACCCAGTGCATGACGGCGGTGATGCACGATAACCCCAAGGCCAAAGAGGGGACAAGCCACCGGCGAAAGATTATCGAAACCTTCGAGATAAACCTCAACCGCTGCATTCTGTGCGGCATCTGCGAAGACGTTTGCGCCCTGGACGCCATTGAGATGACCCACGAACATGAACTCGCCAGCTTCGCCCGCAACGGCGCCCGCGCCGACTTGCAAGACCTCCTTGTCCTGGGCCGTCAATTCCAAGCCGCGATGCCGTGGCAGGCCAAGAACCCAGAAAAGAACGTCGCGGGCATCGCCCTGGCCAAGAAGGACGCCCCTGCAAGCACACCTGCCAGCGACACCGCGACTCCATCCCCCAAGGAGGAGTCTTCAGCGTGACGCTTCCTGCCTTCTACATCATCGCCACGGTCGTTGTGATGGCAGCGGCCGGCGTGGTAATCACCCGAAACATCGTGTATGCAGCGCTGTTCTTGCTGGTGGCGTTGGGCGGCGTGGCGGGCACCTTCGTCCTGCTCTTCGCAGAGTTCCTCGCCCTGGTCCAAGTCCTCATCTACGGCGGCGCTATTATCATCGTCATACTCTTCGCCATCATGCTGACCCGTCAGCGCGAGTTTCACCTGACCACAGAGCATCGCCAATGGCCCCTGGCTGCGGTTGCCAGCGTAGGATTGTTCGTCCTCCTGGCTGCTGCATATTTAAGCGATGCGGATACGTTCAACACCAACATTCGCTCGGGCATCAGCGTCGAAGAGCTGGGAACGGCCCTCTTCACCACCTGGGCGGTACCATTCGAAATCGCCTCGTTGGTGCTCCTGATTGCTCTAATCGGCGCTATCGTCATCAGTCGGACAGGGGACCGTGACGAGGCGTGACCCTTCTTCACTTCGAAATACTCAGCGCCGCTCTCTTCTGCCTTGGCCTGTACGGTGTGCTCGCACGCCGGAGTGCCGTGCTTATCCTCATGGCCATCGAACTGATGCTCAACGCCGTCAACATTAATTTGGTCGCCTTCGCCGCTTACGGATCCCCCGAGCCTTCGACTGGGATGGTGATTGCCATCTTCGTCATCACCATCGCCGCCGCGGAGGTCGCCCTGGCTCTGGGCATCATCCTACGGCTCTTCCGAGAGCGTAGTTCCATCAACGTTGATGAAATTGATCTGATGCGAGGGTAAATGTGCCGTTCTCCTTCGCCATACGTGTTCTCCCGTCGCCCCCGGAAGGTACACGCTAACCCATGATTGGAATGGAACAGGCCTGGCTCATCCCCGTATACAGCTTTGCCGCCTTTGTGCTCATCGCCATGGTCGGACGCTACTTGCCTGGCAAGGGCGTCTACATTTCCATCATCGCCATCCTGGCGGGATTCGTGACCTTCTGGTTCGTGCTCGCCGACCTTTTTGACCGCAGCCTACCCGACACCTTCGGCGAGTGGCACTTCATGCTGGAGTGGTTCACCACCGGCGACCTCACCGTTGCCTGGGGCATAGTCGTCGACCCGCTCAGCGTCACCATGCTGGGGCTGGTAACCTTCGTGGCCTTGGCTGTACAGGTCTACTCTCTGGCTTACATGAAGGGCGACTCCAGAATTGACGCCTACTTCGCATACCACGCCCTCTTCGCGGCGTCCATGCTCACGCTGGTCCTCGCAGACAATCTGCTGCTGCTCTACGTCGCCTGGGAGCTGGTGGGCCTCTGCTCCTATCTGCTCATCGGCTTTTGGTGGGAGCGCCGTTCGGCGGCGGAAGCCGCGAAAAAGGCCTTCGTCACCACCCGCATCGGTGATGTGGGCCTTCTCATCGGTATCCTAATCCTGGTGACCAGCACCGGCACCTTCGACATTGGCGAAATTCTTCAGCGCGTGACGGACCCTGCCCCTGGCGAGGAGCTTCGCAATGCGGCAATCTGGGGCAGCGCCGTGCTCATCTTCCTCGGCGCCGTCGGAAAATCTGCCCAGTTCCCCTTGCACGTGTGGCTTCCCGACGCCATGGCGGGTCCGACGCCGGTGAGCGCGCTGATCCACGCAGCTACGATGGTGGTGGCTGGGGTGTTCCTGGTTGCCCGGCTCTTCCCCCTCTTTGAGGAAGTACCCAACGTCACGCTCCTCATCGCGTCCGTAGGCTTGCTAACGGCACTGATGGGCGCGGGCATGGCCCTAGTCTCAACCGACCTCAAGCGCATCCTAGCCTACTCCACAATGAGCCACCTGGGCTTCATGCTACTCGCCCTGGGAGCGGGCGGCTTCACGGCGGCCATTTTCCATCTGGTAGCCCACGGAGTTGCCAAGGCGATGCTATTCCTCACCGCTGGCTCGGTGATGCACGCCATGGACAACGAAACGGACATCCGGAAGATGGGAGGCCTGCGCCATAAGATGCCCATCACCACCGCAGCCTTCGCCATAGGCGCTTTGGCGTTAGCGGGTGTTCCCCCCTTAAGCGCCTTCTTCAGCAAGGACGAGATCCTCCTGGCGGTACAGGAGGGCTTGAACCCGGTGTTCCTCGTGTTCTTTCTGGTCGCAGCACTCCTAAGCGCCCTTTATATGGCAAGAGCATTGCGCCTTGTGTTTTTCGGCCCCCTCAGCCAGGAGACTGAACATGCCCATGAATCACCCTCTCTGATGACCGTGCCGCTTATTGTCCTCGGTCTGGTAACGTTGGTACTGGGCTTCGTTGCCCTGCCTTTGGGTGGAGGGTTCGAAGGCATCGGCCACTTCCTCTTCGTCGAACACGTCCACAATTTTGAGTTCCATGCCGTGTGGGCGCCTGTGGGCATTGTTCTGGCCCTGGGTGGGTTCGTTACGGGATGGGTACTCTACGCGGGCCCTGTGGAGCGCGTGGATCGTATCCGGAAGCGGTTTTCTCCCCTCCACCAGCTCCTAGTCAACAAATTCTATCTGGACGACCTCTACCAGTGGGGTATCGACCAGGTGGCGCTCCGGGCCGCGCGCATCGTTGCGGTGTTCGACCGGCTCGTGGTGAACGATGGCGGAGTGAACGGGTTTGGCGGGACGGTGGTCAACGCGGGTAACCGGTTCCGCTACTTGGTCACCGGCAAGCTGTACAACTACGGCATAGGCATCGTGATAGGGGTCATCTTCGTGGCATTAGCTTTGTGGACACGGACGTTATAGCCGATGGAACCCATCTCACAGAATTACTTCGAAGAGCACATCCTTGAATCGCTGATTTACCTGACGATGCTCACAGCGCTCGTCATCGTCCTCATCCCCCGCCGTCAGGCCCATCTCATCCGACTGGTCGCCATCGGCTCGGGGGCGTTGCTGCTGCTCGGGTCGGTTCTCGTCTTCGTCGCCTTCGACTACGCATCGGGCGAACCGGCCTATCAGATGCTCCGCAGCTACTCATGGCTTGACCAGTTGGGCATCGACTTTCGGCTCGGGGTCGACGGTATCGCGGTACCCATGGTAGTGCTTACCGGAGTGGTCATTTTCTCCGCCTCCATCGTCTCATGGAACATCGAGCGGGTGAACAAGAACTACTTCGTTCTGCTCTACGTGCTGGTTGCGGGCGTCTACGGCACCTTCGTTTCCCTGGACCTCTTCTTCTTTTTCTTCTTCTACGAGTTGGCAGTAGTGCCCATGTATCTGCTCATCGCCGTCTGGGGCTCCAGCTCCACCTTCGAGACCTTCTCCCGCACCAAGGAATACAGCGCGCTCAAGCTAACCATCTACCTAGTGGCAGCCAGCGTCCTGGTGTGGGTGGCGATCATTGCCATCTACGTCGCGGCGGACACGGGCACCTTCAACATCATAGAATTGCAGAAGGCTGTCCAAAATGGTGCCATCGACGTCCGAGCCCAGCAGGTCCTCTTCCCCCTGGTACTGCTAGGCTTCGGCACGCTGGCCGGCCTTTGGCCCTTCCACACCTGGTCCCCCGACGGCCATGTGGCCGCACCGACCGCGGTCAGCATGCTGCACGCTGGCGTCCTAATGAAGCTGGGCGCCTTTGGCATCATCCGCGTGGGTATGCTGCTTTTGCCTGAGGGACTAGACCACTGGGCCTTGGTTCTGTTCATCATGGCAACGATAAACGTCCTCTACGGCGCCTTCTCCGCCATGGCCCAGACCGATTTGAAGTACGTTATTGGTTACTCCAGCGTAAGCCACATGGGTTACGTACTCATGGGCATCGCCACGCTGGAGCACATCGGCGTCACCGGCGCGGTGCTTCAGATGTTCTCCCACGGTGTGATGACGGCTCTCTTCTTCGTCCTGGTCGGTGCGATATACGACAGGGCGCACACTCGCGACAGCGTCGTCCTCAACGGACTGGCCAAGCGTATGGGTATCACGGCCATCTTCTTCGCCTTTGCTGGGCTGGCTTCTTTGGGCCTGCCCGGTCTCAGCGGATTTGTCGCGGAACTGCTGGTATTCATCGGCGCTTTCCGAACGGAACCAATCCTCGCCGTGCTGGGAGTCATTGGCGCGGCGGTAACCGCCGTGTACATTCTGCGCCTCATTGCGCGTGTCTTTTTTGGCCCATTAAACCCCCAATGGGACCACCTCACCGACATCTCGAAGCGGGAGGGTTTCGCAGCAGCCGTACTTGCCGTTCCCATCCTCTTCATCGGCATATGGCCTTCGCCATTCCTGCGAGTCATCAACAGCGGAGTCGATGTCGCTATGCAAGGGCTCCCTGGCGGTTAGCCTATGAACATTGATTTCAGTCTCCTCATCCCCGAGTTCATGCTGGCTGGACTGGCCTTTGCCGTTCTGGGAGTCGACCTGCTGGCCCCGGAGCACCGGCGAAATGTCCTCAGCGCAACTACCGCCGCCGTGGGCCTCTCGGCCATCGCCGCCTTCACGTTGCCTTATCTATGGAACGAGCAGGACGCCTCCCTCTACGACGGCATCTACCGTGTCGACCAATACGCGCTCCTCTTCAAAGCCTTCTTCCTGGCCGTCGGCGCGGTGAGCGTACTCATGTCTGTGGAGTACGTGGGCCAGCGCATCAAGCACTCGGGAGAGTTCTACGGGATGCTGGTCTTTTCCGTCCTAGGCGCGGTAGTCATGGCCAGCGCGGGTGAGCTCCTGACCGCCTACATCGGCATCGAGCTCCTCACCTTCAGCCTGTACGTCATGGTGGCCCTCCACCGAGGTGATACACGGTCCGCAGAGGCCAGTACCAAATACATTCTGCTCGGCGCCCTTTCCTCCGCCGTGTTGCTTTATGGCATCAGTATTCTCTACGGCACTTTGGGCAGCACCGTATTCACATCCATGGAACCAAGCCTCGCCTTCGGTCTTGGGACCGCAACCATCCTGGTTGGCTTCGCCATGCTCCTGGCGGGTTTCGGGTTCAAACTGGCGGCCGTGCCCTTCCACCTGTGGGCGCCCGACGTCTACGAGGGGGCTCCCACGCCGGTAACCGCCCTCCTCTCCGTCCTCTCGAAGGCGGCAGCATTCGCGCTGATACTGCGCTTCTTCGCCGAGGCCCTACCCAGCTCCATCGACGACTGGCAACTCACTATAGCCGTCATCGCGGCGGCCACCATGACCATCGGAAACCTCACCGCCATCGCACAGCACAACGTGAAGCGTCTGCTGGCCTACTCCAGCGTGGGCCAGGTGGGCTTCCTCATGGTCGGGCTGGTCGCTCTGACCGAAGCCGCATCCAGCGCTTTGGTGCTCCACCTCATCGGCTACGCCTTCACCAACCTGGCGGTCTTCATGGTGCTCATCGCCCTGGAGAACCGCACCGGAAAGGAGGAGATCGTCGACTTCGCGGGACTCGGAAACCGCGCTCCTTTCAGCGCCATGGTGATGACCGCATCCCTCTTCAGCCTTGCGGGGCTCCCCATCTTCGCGGGGTTCATCACCAAGTTCTATCTCTTCACCTCCGCAGCGGGCGAGGGCCTCCTCTGGCTGGTAGGCATCGCCATCGCCAACAGTGTCATCTCGCTTTACTACTACCTGCGGATTGTCCGCCAGATGTATGTGGAAGAACCCTCTGAAACCTCCCCACTGCGCGTGCCCGTCCTCACCACCCTGGTGCTCATCGCCCTTCTGGCCGGCACCGTATTCATCGGCGTGTACCCCGGCCCAATAGTAGACATAATTGAGGTGGCCAACCGCTCGCTGCCGCCCTTCGTTCCCTAGCCGCCACTAACCTCGCTCCCACCTCGTGGTCACCGATCGAAACAGCACAGGTGCTACTTTTCGCCTGGCGTTTTCAACCCTGCTACTTAGTCTCCAGGAGAATAGATCCGCTATGCTTACCGCCTTCGGCACGGTCGCAGTCAGCATCATGTTCCTCTCTTACTGGCAGGAGGCGCGGTCCAAATGGCTGGTGCTTCTTTTCGCTGGAGCCTCCGCCTTCACGGCGGTCTACAGCGCGCTTGCGGAGGTGTATCCAATTACTGGAGTTGAGTCCCTTTGGTCCGTGGTGGCCCTCCGCCGCTTCTGGCAGCGTCACCAGGCGGAAAGGGTGGACAGGGACTCCTTGCACAGACCCGCAGCCTAACTGGCGGGCCAGTGTCCGAGACCTCGGCCTGCTATACTCCCAACGCAATATTCATTCGAACAACAAGCTCCCTCGAACCGTTGCATGTGCGCTATCCTTGGCCCACAGCAACCACTCATAACCGCACTCTCCGCGGGAACATAAAAAGAATACCCCCGGAACCGAATCAGTTCAGTTGACCCAACGTACAGCCTCGAAGGGAAAGAGCACTCTATGTCCCGTATCACCACCGTCCGCGCCCATGAGATTCTCGACTCCCGCGCCACGCCGACACTTGAAGTAACCGTGGTACTGGAAGACGGCTCCACAGGCACCGCCAGCGTCCCCTCGGGGGCAAGCACCGGGACCTTCGAAGCCGTGGAACTCCGCGACGGCGATGGGAACCGCTACGATGGCAAGGGCATGCTCCAGGCGGTAAAGAACGTCAACACCACTATCGCCGATACCCTCAAGGGCATGGAAGCATCGGAACAGAAACCGCTGGACGACCGGATGCGGGAGTTGGACGGCACCGACAACAAGGCGAAGCTAGGCGCCAACGCCATCCTGGGCGTCTCGCTAGCCGTGGCGAAAGCGGCGGCGGCAAGCCAGGGCACACCGCTCTACCAGGCCCTGGCCAAGGGAGAGGCGACCCTTATTCCTACTCCCATGCTCAACATCCTCAACGGAGGCAAGCATGCGGCAAGCTCCACCGATTTCCAGGAGTTCATGGTCGTGCCTTCCGGGTTCGAAAGCTTCCGCGAGGCGCTCCGCTGCGGCGCCGAAATCTACCAGGCGCTGAAGAGCATCCTCGGCAAGCGCGGCCTCTCCACCACCGTCGGCGACGAGGGCGGATTTGCACCATCTCTGCCGTCCAACGAGGCAGCCATCGAGGTCATCTTAGAGGCCATCGATGGTGCGGGTTACCGGCCAGGTGTCGATTGCTACCTAGCCTTGGACCCGGCGGCCACGGAGTTCTACCACGATGGCCATTACGTCCTGGAACGGGAGGGGGCCCGGCTCACCAGCACCGAGATGGTCGCCTTTTACCAGGCGTGGGTCGAGAAATACCCAATCGTCAGCATTGAGGATGGTCTCGCGGAGGACGACTGGGGCGGCTGGCAACTCCTGAACTCGGCGCTGGGCGACCGCACGCAGCTAGTAGGCGACGACCTCTTCACCACCAACACCACGCGCATCCAGCGGGGTATCGACGAGCGCTCAACCAACGCCGTGCTGGTGAAGCTGAACCAAATCGGATCGCTAACGGAAACCTTGGAAGCAATCTCTCTAACCCAAAGCGCCGACTGGAACGTCGTCATCAGTCACCGTTCGGGTGAGACCGAGGACACGACCATCGCGGACCTGGCGGTGGGAACGGCCGCCGGTCAAATCAAGACAGGAGCTCCGGCACGCAGTGAGCGGGTGGCCAAGTACAACCGGCTGCTGCGCATCGAAGATGAGCTTGGCACCAAAGCCCGCTACGCAGGTGCGTGGCCCTTTGTTGGCCTAAAGAAATCGCGCTAAACTCAGTGCCGTCGGTTAAAGGAAAAGGAGGCAGCAGTATGACTACACGTATTGGCATCAACGGATTCGGCCGTATCGGCCGCCAGGTGCTGCGCGCCACCCTGGAGCGCCACCCCGACGCGCTGGAAGTAGTCGCCGTCAATGACCTCGCCGACGATAAGACCAACGCCCATCTGTTCAAATACGACACCAACTACGGTGTCTACCCCGGTGAGGTGCGAGCCGGCGAGGGCGCTATCTACATAGACGGTCACGAAATCACCTCGCTCTCTGAACGCGACCCAGCCAAACTGCCCTGGGGTAAACTAGGCGTGGACATCGTAGTCGAATCCACCGGCATATTCACCGACGGTCAAAAGGCTTCGGGACACATTGAGGCGGGAGCGAAAAAGGTTATCATCTCAGCGCCCGCCACCAACGTGGACGCAACTCTGCTTCTAGGCGTCAACCAGCAGATCTACGACGCCTCGAAGCACCACGTCATCTCCAACGCCTCTTGCACCACCAACTGTGTGGCCCAACTAGTCAAGGTGCTCAACGACTCCTTCGGCATCGAGCACGGTCTGATGAATACGGTGCACGCCTACACCAACGACCAGCAGATCCTCGACCAAGCGCACAAGGACCTGCGCCGCTCGCGGGCAGCCGCTCAGAACATCATCCCCACCAGTACCGGCGCCGCTCGCGCTATCGGTGAAGTGATTCCCGAGCTAAACGGCAAACTGCACGGCATGTCCTTGCGCGTGCCCGTTCCCACCGGGTCGATCACCGACCTCGTAGCAAATCTGGCCCAGGACGTAAGTGTAGACGACGTGAACGCCGCCTTCCGGAAGGCGGCTGAAAACGAGCTGGCTGGTATCTTGGAGTACACCGAAGACCCTATCGTCTCCAGCGACATCAAGATGAACCCACATAGCTGCATCCTCGACGCCCTTTCTACCATGGTCATCGGCGGCAACATGGTGAAGGTGCTGGGCTGGTACGACAACGAGTGGGGTTACTCTTGCCGCACCACCGACTTGGCGGCTTTCCTGGTGGAGCAGGGGCTCTAACGCCCCCACCCACATCCAGAGGCCCCGATAGAAGCAAGGTCCCTGCGCGCACCTGTAAATCCCAGACAGGTATGGAGACCTGCACGTCGTATCTGAGCGTAGTGTCCTTTGGATAGCGTCACGACGTAGAATACGTACCTTCATGCAGCTTGCCACCGCCACATCACCACGCAAACGCAGCATCTTCAGCAGGATTGGTCTTCTGGGGCTGCTGCTCATCGTCCTTGCCGCCTCGGCCCTGGCTCTCCGGCTCAACGGCCTGGACTGGGACCAGGGAAACTTTTTCCACCCTGATGAACGCTCCATCTACATGCGGGCCGATTGCATGTACCTCACCCTCACCGACACCCCTGGCTGGGAGAACTGCGCCAACCTCGACTTTCCGCTGGACGAGCCGGGGCTCCCCTCTCCCGGTACGTTCTTCGATGCCGACCGCAGCCCGCTGAACCCCCACTGGTTCCCTCTGGGAACCATCCTCATTTATATTCTCGTCGCAGCCCGGGGCGTACTCAGTCTGTTAATGGACTCCGTGTCGCTCCAAGACCTGGCCATGGTAGGCCGCACCCTCACCGCCCTCGCCGACACGGCAAGTGTGCTGGTGCTCTTCGCTCTGGGCAGCCGTCTCTACGGCCGCGCCACGGGGTTGCTGGCCGCCGCGCTGGGGACCTTCACTGTCATTAATATCCAACTGGCCCACTTCTACCGGCCCGAGCCCTTCATCGTACTCCTAACGCTGGCCACCTTCTGGTTCATGCTCAATGTCCTGGATCGAGGACGCTGGCGCGACCACCTGTGGCTAGGAGTGATGGTTGGCCTCAGCTTCGCCTTCAAGGCCAGCAGTCTTTACCTCCTCGCGCCTCTGGCAGTGACCTACGGCATCATGGCGTGGCGGACCTGGAATTTCTACCCTCACATGGTAGCCGTGGTAGCCGTGGTCCAGATTACAGGCAGAGGCCTGGCCGCCGGCGGGTTAGCTTTTCTGGTCTTCGCCGTGCTCCAGCCCTACGCGCTTCTCGACTTCTCGAAGTTTTTCGCCGACCTTTCCTGGGAGAGCGGCATCGCCCGCACCGCGGGACAGGTGCCCTACACGCAGCAGTATGTAGACACGCCGCTAAACGGCTTGTACGAGTTCCGCCAGACCAGCCTCTGGGCGCTGGGACTACCCTTAGGTCTCGCCGCATGGGGGGGTCTCCTCTTCACAATGGCGCGGGTCTGGTGGCGGCCACGGCTAGGCGACGTGCTCTTTTTAGCCTGGGTGGTCCCAGTAGTTCTCACCCTGGTGCTCTTCGAGGTGAAGTTCCTGCGCTACATCGCACCGGTCCTCCCGGTTATGGTGCTCCTAGGCAGCCGTTGGCTGGTGACCGGCTACGGGTGGGCGTCGCAGCGGTCATACCTCCTCGGTTGGCTGGCAACGGGTACTATCGCTTTTGTGCTGTTCGCTACGGTGTTCTACGCCCTGGCCTTCTCCAACATCTACCGCAACTCCCACCCCGCGGTCCAGGCTGCAGAGTGGGTTAAGGACAACGTTCGGACCGGTACCATCATCGTGACCGACAACCACTGGGATGAAGGATTCCCCGGCCTGGGAAACTACTCCGTATCCCAGCTCCCCATGTACGAATCGGACGACCTCGCCAAGTTCGAAAACCTTTCGGATTCCCTGGCCAAGGCCGACTACCTCATGATTTACAGCAACCGCCCCTTCGGGAGCATCGCCCGGCTACCGCAGCGTTACCCATTCAGCAGCATCTACTACCAGCAGCTCTTCGGTGGACATCTCGGTTACGAGCTAGAGCGCGCCTTCGCCAGTTACCCAAGCTTGCTCGGCGTCTCCTTCACCCACGACCCCTTCACTAGGGCCGAGGTGGTGGCGCCCGCGGCGCTGCATGGCGTTGATGATGGTGTCCTGACGCTGAATCTTGGCTACGCCGACGAGAATGTAACCAACTACGACCACCCGCTGGTGCTGCTCTTCCGAAACCAGGAACATCTCACCCCTGATGCTATCTTTGAGCGCATCCTCTTCAGCGATATTCCCTCTCCAGGTGAAGGGCTGCTGCTCTCCGATGCGGCCTGGGACGAACAGCGCTCCGGCGGCACGTGGGCTTCCCTATTTCACGAGGATGGCTTGACCAATAGCGTTCCGTGGCTGATCTGGCTGCTCCTGGTGGAGGCCATCACGTTGGCTGCGCTGCCTCTGGCGATCACTACCTTCCGCTGGCTGCCCGATCGAGGTGTGGTGCTCGCGCGCCCGCTGGGTCTGCTCTTGGTGGCGTGGCTCACCTGGATGGGAGCCAGCGTGGGCTGGTGGTCTTTTAGCCGCACATCCGTCCTGGCCTCGGTGCTCGTGCTGGGTGTCCTTTCGTCCGTGCTCTTCTATCGCCAGCGGAACGCCATACTCCAGCTAGCCCGATGGAACTGGCGCTACCTGGTAGGTGTCGAAGCGCTATTTTTAGTCGGTTTCTTCGCCTTCCTGGCGATCCGGGCCGCCAACCCCGACCTCTGGCACCCCTTCCGTGGTGGCGAGAAGCCCATGGACCTGGCCTACCTCACGGCGGTGGTCAAGTCCACCAGCATGCCGCCCTTCGACCCGTGGTACGCCGGTGGCTACCTGAACTACTACTACTTCGGCCAGTTCATCATGGCCAGCCTCATCAAGACCACAGGAATAGTTCCCGCGGTGGCCTACAACCTAACCATCCCACTTCTCTTCTCCATTACTCTCACGACCGCCTTCAGCATCGGCTACAACCTCACCGAGACCCTGCGGCGGCGACGTTACCCCCACCTGCCCGTGAGAAGCACGCTGGCTGCCGGACTCGCAACGGCCATGATGGTGGTGGTCCTAGGCAATCTCGATGGCGCGGGCCAAGTAATCAGCGGCGTCTTTCGCTGGCTTGGCGGAGGCTCCTTCGGCACTTTCGACTTCTGGCAGAGCAGCCGGTTGATGCCCGGAGAGATCAGCATTACAGAATTTCCTTTCTGGACATTCCTATTCGCAGACCTCCACGCTCACCTCATCGCCATCCCCTTCACTCTCCTGACCCTGGGGCTCGCATTAAACCTCGTTCTCTCCGGCGGCGAACGACAACGGTGGCCAGCCCGAATGCCGGGGATGGGCCTGTTGGCCTTCAGCGTGGGCGCGCTAGCCGCCATCAACACCTGGAACGTTCCGGCTTACGCCCTCATCTCCCTGGCATCCGGCGCCATCGTTCTGGTGACACAGCAGGGACAGCTCCATCGAACACACCTACTGCACTGGGCGGGTTGGTCTGCGCTTATCTGGGGCATTGCCTATCTGGCGTTCTTGCCCTTTCATCAGAACTACCAGGCACCCTTTGGCGGCTTCCGTGCCACCGAGTGGCGCACGGAGTTCTGGCAATACGCCAACATCCACGGGCTCATGCTCTTCCTGATCGGCTCCTGGTTGGTCATGGAGGTCTTCAAGCGCTGGCGCAGCGCACCGCCGGCACGGGCCTTCACTGCAGGCGCCCGTTGGCTCTCCAACGGACCCCTGCTTGCCATTGGCGCAGCGGTCGTTTTCGGGACCGTCATAGGCATCGCAGGATTCGAAACTTTGGGCGTGCTGATGGTGCTCTCCACCGTTACGGCTGGACTCGTCATCTGGTGGATAGCCCACCGCCATAAGCCTGACGCGCCCGTCCAGTTGTTCCTCCTCGCTCTGGTAACCGTCGTCTTCGGCATCGGCATAGGCGTCGACGTCCTGGTGGTGAACAACGACATCGACCGTATGAACACGGTCTTCAAGCTCTACCTCGATGCCTGGGTCCTCATGGCCATCGTAGCGGGAGCCGCGGCATGGAGTATCTACGCCTCTGGAGTGCTCAGCAACCACGGCCCGGCGTTCCGGGGTTGGCTGGCCGTGGTGGTCCTCCTTGCCCTGAGCAGCGCGGTCTTTCCGGTGCTGGGGACCAAAGCTCGCATCGACGACCGCTTCCAAATCCTGCCCCTAACCCTGGACGGTGCGGCATATCAGGCTGAGGCCACCTACTTCGACCCTGGTCCGTTGGATGGACGCGACAACTCCAGCACGCCATACCCGTTGGCATCGGATACTGCCGCCCTGGAATACATCCGACAAAATATCTCCGGCTCTCCGGTGTTCCTGGAAGGGGTCTCCACCCAGTACCGGTGGACTCCGCGGCTCTCCAAGTACGCTGGCCTACCCGTCGTAGTGGGCTGGGAGTTCCACCAGACCCAACAGCGCTCGGAGTTTGCCAACCAGGTCCGTCAGCGGACCCGCGACGTGAACACTATGTATCGGACCACCAGCCCCACGCAGCTGGCTCATCTGCTGGTAAAGTACGAGGTGGAGTACATCTACGTAGGCGTCACCGAACGGCTCTATTACCCCGTAGGAGGGATTGCTAAGTTCAACAACATGCTCGGTGCGGGGTTGGAGCCCTTCTACAAAGACGAAAACGTAACAGTCTACCGTGTCTCCTCCGGTGATTTCCCCGCACCAAATACTGGGCAGACCTCGGCATTGACGCCGTAACGTCCGCAGTGCGCTGCTCCGGTCTGCTGTGCTAGGCTACAACACGCACTAAGGGAGAGAGCATCACACTGCTATGCTTGAGAATATCCGAGAGATCCTGCTGATTGTCTATCTGTCTTTGGGAATCCTGGTGGCGCTGGTAGTCTCCATCGCCACCTTCTTCATCGCCCGTACCATTCTGAAGCTCCTCGGTTCCGTTCGACGGACCCTGGGAAGCCTCGAAGAGGTAGCGAGCAACTTCGGAGGCAACGCCTCGGCGCCCTTCACCACCTGGGCAAGCGCGGTCCAGAACATTGTGAAGGTGGTCGGATTCGTAACGGGGTTTGGAAGACGCCGAAATAAGAAGGACTAAGCTCTTCGGCCTGCGCCTACGGAGTCCGGGGATAGGAACCGAAGACCTTGAGCATTGAGGTGAGCTCCCCAACCTGCTCCAACGCGTCGCGCACCGGAGCATCCTCACGATGCCCCACGAGGTCCAGCAAGAAATAGTACTGCCCCAAGCCTTCCCGCGTCGGTCGTGATTCCACCTTACTCAGATTGATATCCCGCTCGGCCAGGAGCTTCATCACCGAGAAGAGCAGACCTGGCCGGTCATCCGCAAAAGAGAATCCGATGGACGTTTTGTCTTCGCCCGTCCTTTCGTGGTCTTGGCGGGCCAGCACCAAGAACCGCGTCGCGTTATTGGAATTGTCCTGGATCCCCTCGGCCATAATCTGCGCACCGTAAATCTCCGCCGCACGCCGGGGAGCGATCGCCAACGCGACCACATCGCTGCGAAGGGCATCTTCCACTGCTGCCGCCGTGCTCAACGCAGCGCGCGGCTCCGCCTTTGACAAATGACGCTGGAGATACTCACGGCACTGCCCCAACGCCTGGGGGTGGGAATAAACTATTCGTACCTCATCCAGCCTCGTCTCCGGCTTCCCCATAAGATCGTGGGTGATGGGAAGCACCAACTCGTCGTGCACTAGGACTCCGTCCTCGTGAATCAGGACATCCAGCGTATCTGTCACAGCGCCTTGCAGGCTGTTCTCAACAGGCGCCACACCCTTCTCCACTGCCCCCTCTCTGATAGCCGCCGCCACCGCCGGGATTGTTGCGCAGGGGACCAGGTCCGCTGAGGGGTCGTAGCGAAGCGCGGCTGCTTCCGTGAATGTCCCAGCTGGGCCGAGATATGCCACTTTCATAAGCTTCCCCTCATGCTGCAGGTGCGTGCTTGCCAAAGATGCTCTTCGTTTTCAGGGGTTGTAATAACCATCACTTCGTCCTCTGCTTCAAAGCTCTCCCCATTCTCCAGACTCCGCAATTGCCCGTCCCTCCTCACAACCAAGGCTACCACCGCACCTGGTGGCAAGGAAAACTCCTAGATGACGCGGCCCACCGCGTGCTACCCCTTTTGAAGGCCATCATATGGACCAACGAGTGGGAAGGAAGCTCCTCCTCGATATGGAAAGTATCAGGTTAGTCACCCTCATAGCCACGTCAATGACCAAGGTGGAAAAGAGGGGCACCAACGCAGGGTCATATACCACCGAAATAGCCCGCTGGACCCCCAAAGCTAGCTTCGCGACCTGACCAGGCCACCAGATTGTCTGAGTCGCTGCCGGTGGTGGCAATTATGGCGTCAGCCTATCTGCTCGATTTGTTGCAGCATCTGCTCACCCCGGCCAGTCGCGGCGGGAACATCGGCATTATTTAAGGGGCAGGCTATGGTCTACTTGGATGCTATAAGGAACGAATACGCAGGCTTTGCCGTTCTTCGCCACGGCAGAAGCCAACTCCACTGCTTCGTCACTGACCGAGACCAAAATGCGATGGCACTGCTTCACCAACGGGAACCCACCTGTCCTTATTTTGCTTGGCCCTGGTCAAGCGCTCCCTCCTTGGAGCCCACCACCAGCATATCCCCCACCTGGAGCACCTCGTCCTTCGCGGGATTCAGAATCGGATCCCGGCCCCGTTTGATGGCGATGACCGCCACTCCGTAACGGTCTCTCCCCGTGGAGAAACCGGCCTGCTCCAACGTCTTGCCCTCCATGTCGGGAGAAACATTCACCTTGCTGAACCCAAAGTCTCCGGTCAACGCCATATATTCCAGCACGTCGCGCTGGAAAAGGCTGTGCGCCGTACGAATACCTGTTTCCTGTTCGGGAAAAACCACGCGGTCGGCTCCCACTGCAGTGAGTGTCGTCCCGTGAATTTCCGACGTCGCGCGGGCAATGACATGGTCCAGCTTGAACTGCTTCTTCAGCAATACGGTGGCCAAAATGCTGGACTGGACGTCGGTGCCAATGGCGACCACCGCCGTATCGAAGTTCCCGATGCCCACCTCTTCCAGCAGTTCAGTTGCTGTGGCGTCGCCGGTGACGACATAGGTCACATGCCCAACCATGCTTTGCGCTAAACGCTCATCCCTGTCGATAATGAGCACATCATGGCCAATATCGTACATCTCTCTCGCAAGAGTTGTTCCGAACCTACCCATACCGATGACGGCTACCTGGTGCGCCATTAGGCCCTCCCTCAGCCCGCTCTAACGCTTAACCTATTCTAACCTTTTCCTCAGCGTACCGGTAGATTGCCCGACGCTCCCGAAGCGCTAGTCCCAGCGCGATACTGAGCGGTCCCAAACGGCCAAGGTACATGGCCAGGGTCACGATGTACTTCCCCAGCTCGGAAAGATCAGGGGAAATACCTCTTGAGAGGCCTGTAGTGCCAATGGCAGAAAAGGCCTCGAACATCAAGTCCATAAACTCAAACTCGCCAGTCCTCAGCCGCGCATCCTCCGCCCACGCCAGGGCCAAGACGATGCTAAAGAGCATCACCAGACTGAGCACCACCAGCGCCATGGCCCGGGCCACCTGCGCGTAGGGCACCTCTCGCTTGAAGACCTCCGCACGGCTGCGGCCCTGCACCGAGGCCCAGGCCGCTATCAACAGCACCATGGCCGTATTCACCTTGATTCCACCCGCCGTGGATGCCGCTGCTCCGCCGATGAACATCAGCACCATGTACACCGCATCCGTAGCCGAGCGGGTCGCGCCAAAGTCCAGGGTGCTGAACCCCGCCGTCCTCGAAGTGACGGTCTGAAAGAGCACATTCCCGACTTGGTCGGCCACCGAGAGACCGCCGAGCGTCTCCGGGTTGTCCAACTCGAACAGCAGCATGGCCAACCCACCCAACAGCCACAGGAACACCGTTCCCATCACCACCAACCGGGTATCGAGGCTCAATCGGTTGAAACGTCGGCCTGCCGCGAGGTCGGCCACGACGCTGAAACTAATGGCGCCCAGGACGATGAGCACACCCATGACCGCCAGAAACAGGTGGTCATCCTGGTATGCCGAGAGGCTCTGGCTGTTAGGTAGAATGACAAACCCCCCATTGTTGAAGGACGAAATGGCATGAAAGAGCGCCTGCCATGCGGCCTCCCCAACGGAGAAGTTTCCCAGAAACTTGAGAAACAACACGATGAACCCCACCGCCTGAACGCCGACCACGAACAGGAGAACCTGTGTCCCCAATCGAGATACACCCCCCAGGGTGGCTGCCCCCATTGGCTCCCGGAGCACCAACCGGTTGGTCAACGTCAGGCGGCGCCCCAGGGCCAAGAGCAGCAGCGCTCCCGCCGTCATAATACCCAGGCCGCCCATGAACATGAGCATGGCGATGACGAACTGGCCGAAGCCCGTCCAATATGTCGCGGTGTCCACCACCACCAAGCCTGTCACGCAGGCTGCCGAAGTGGCGGTGAAAAGCGCAGTAAGAAACGAGGTCGACCCCTCATCAACGCTGGCGAAGGGTGCCTCCAACATAACCGTCCCCACGGCGATGAGCAGCGCAAAGCCACCTGTAAGAGAGAGGAGCGCCGATGTTGCCGGCGAAAGGAAAAAACGGCGCTCCCGGTGGGGCTTTAAGTGGACCGACTGGACTGCCCGCTGGCGTGGCCGCCGTACGACGAGGTCACCCAGCCGTTGCCTCCAACCCTCGTGCAAAGGGGCCCCCTATTTCCGCCAATCCCGTTGGCGCAACGCCCGCTCCAGGACGCCTAAGCACGCATCCTAGACCCCCCACACCACCCCACTCAAGGCATCTCGGACACATAAACAACCACGTCTTGGTGCGTCTGGCTCCTCCTAAGGACAGCGCCTCGCGTACAATGCACACCATAATGCTCAGCGTCCGGGACCTGGTAAAGCACTATACAACCGCAATCGGACCCGTTGAAGCCCTCAACGGCGTCTCCTTCGACATCCCCGCTGGACACGTAACCGCCCTCCTAGGACCCAGCGGCTGCGGGAAGACCACCATCCTCCGCTGCGTCGCGGGTCTGGAGGAGCCGGATTCCGGTGAAGTCGATATCAACGGTACCCCCGTCTTCGCCCGGGCCCGGAGGGTCAACGTCCCCACCGCGGCCCGGCCGATCGCCATGGTCTTCCAGTCCTACGCCATCTGGCCCCATATGACCGTATTCGAGAACGTTGCCTACCCCCTGCGGGTGGGGAAGGCCAAGCTCTCCAAACACCAGCTCCACGACGAAGTGCTCCAGACCCTGGAGATCGTCCGCATCCCTGAACTGGCAGCGCGCGCCGCCACCAGCCTCAGCGGCGGACAGCAGCAGCGGGTAGCTCTTGCACGGGCCCTCGTACGGAAACCGAAACTCCTGTTGCTCGATGAGCCCCTGAGCAACCTGGACGCCAAACTCCGAGACGAAATGCGCCTCGAGCTTAAGGATCTCTTCTCCCACACCGACATCACCGTGCTCTACGTCACCCACGACCTGCTGGAGGCGCTGGTACTCTCGGACAAGATCGTGGTTATAGAAGCGGGCTCGGTGGTGCAGGAAGGAACACCCCTCCAGGTCTATTCCCTGCCCCAAAACAGGTTTGTGGCCGACTCCTTGAACACTAGCGGGCTACTTCAGCAGGAGCTGCAACGGCTCACATCCAGCAACTCTTAGCGAAACCGTCTAAATACCAAGAGACGCAGCCCCAGCACGATGCTGGAAAGAAAGACCACGGTAAGCACGCCCAGGGCGGCAGCCTGTCCCGCATGCTGGGCCCACAGTTTCCAGATGAGCACGCTGACCACAAAGGGTGGCGACTCTCTGCCCACTACCAAAGGCAGCGTCAACTCCCGGAAGGCCACGAGAAAAAGCAGCACCCAGACTCCCACCACGCTGGGCAGCGCCAGCGGGAGGACAATCCGAAAGAAGGTCGTCGCCCGCGACGCACCACTGGCAGAGGATGCATCCTCTAACTCCACCGATATCTGGACCACACCCGCATGGTTCATCCGGTAGGCAACGGCCATGCGATAGGCGTAGACCAGTACGAGCACCAAGATAGTGCCGAAAAGGGGCACCCAGTTGGGCAAAGCCCGGTTGAGCTGGAGATAGAAGAGAAGAAAGGCGTTGGCCGCCACCACCGACGGAATGGCAAGGGAGGAGGTTAGAAACTGGTCAAGGAGCAAAGGGAGACGGCGCATTTTCTTTGCCCGAATCACAACCCACGCCAGAAGAATGGTCACAAAAACCGCGATGGTGGGGGCCACAACCGCCACGACCACTGTGTTCACCCAGGCGGAAACCAGCCGTCCATCGCTGAAGAGCTGAGTGTACTGGTCAAAGGACAGTCGCTCGAAGGCCGCCGCGCCCGGTGGCATGTACTGTGGCAAGAGGCTGGTCCACACTAGTACCAGAAAGGGGCCGATGGAGGTGAGCAACAGGAACCCTCCCACCACCGCGGAAACAGGCCAGCGCCAGCCGCCGAGGGCCTGACGCCGCTGGTGATACCCCCGGCCGGTGAGCGTCACGTAACGCTCACCCCTTCCGGTCAGCCGATGGTACACGAAGATAAGCGCGTAGGTGAACACCAGGAAGTGCAGACCCAGCGCCGCTACCGTTCCGTAAGCTGGCGCTCCACCGGAAGCGTCGTTCAGCGCAAAGTAGAGTCGGCTGCTAAAAATATCGGCATTGGCACCCCCAGCCAGGAGCAACGGCACCTCAAAGGACTCCACCGTGAGGATGGCCGTGACCAGGGCGGCCCCCAGCACCCCCGGCCAGAGCACCGGCAGCGTTATCCGCCGAAAGGTCGCCAAAGCCGAAGCTCCTGAGACGCGGCTTGCATCCTCCAGCACCGGGTCCATGTTGCGCAACCCCGCACTCACGAAAATAAAGGCCAACGCCACCAGGCTCACCCCCTGGACGACCACCATCCCGTACATGGAAAAGACGTCGAACGGCCCCTGATCCCACACGGGAAGGACGGCACGGAGCGCGACGTTCACCATCCCCGTCCGTTCGGTCAACAGCAGCAACCAGCCCATAGTGGTCACGATCCCCGGCATCATAAGAGGGAACAGCACCAAGACGAAGACCCCGTTCCGGAAGGGCAAATTGGTCCGCTCCACCAGCCATGCGATGGCAAAGCCCACCACCATCGCCACTGCCACAGAACCACCTACGAACACGCTGGTGTCCACCACCGTGTTCAGGAGCGCACCGCTGGTGTAGAGGTCCGTGAGGTTGGAGAGGCCCCATGATGTACCCTCCTCGAAGGGTAGGCGGTTAGCAGGGGTACGCAACGCCGAGTACACGGTGAGGAGGAGAGGGGGTAAAAGCAGATAGAGGGCCGCGACCAAAGCGAAGCCCACCATGAGCCGGTCGCCACCGAAGCGCACCCGCCGCCAGCCTCGAGTCATCCTACGGTCTGTTCCAGTGTCCACAACCTTACTGCCCCTCGAGCATCCGCTCCTGGAAGACCCGAGTGCTCTCGCTCCGTGCGGAGAAATTTAACGGGCTCTCGTACACCAAGTCCAGCTCGGCAAACCGGCCACTCACCAAAGCTTCCGGCCCGTGGCCGTAGGCAGCCCAACCCTGACCGATGGCTACATAGGAGAGACTCGAAGCATCTCGGGACGTAGCCCAGGCCGCGAAGAGCCGCGCGGCATTGGGATGCGAAGCGTTGCTCGCGACCATGTTGCTGAAGAGGTTCACCCCCAGTCCTCCAGTCCAGAACTGGGCGATGGGGTTGCCGTCCAACAGCGCAGGCGGGTTCCCGTAGCCCAAAAACATGAGCGGCTTCTCTCCTGAAACGATTAGCGGGTCACAGGTCACCGTCACCACCATATCCTGCTCGTCGATGAGGCGCCTGGCCAAATCCACCGTCGCATCCATTCCCATCGAGAGCGCAATGAAGCCGCTACCCGCACGGAACAGGAAGTCTGGAGCGCAGATTTTGCCCTTATACTCCGGCTTGAGCCAGTCCTCCAACTTTTGGGGAAGCTGGTCCACCGTAAAGTGGTCGGTATTGTAAAAGTGGGTGTACTGACTCTGGGTTGCCCCGACCGCTGTACCCGGGCCCCGGGACTTCCAAACACGGCCAGCATCCACACCCAAGGAGGCCCAGTTAATCTCGGCAATGTAGCCCCGGTCCAAGACCTCCGCCGCCTGGGACATGGACAGGTGGATTACATCAGTGACCGCCGCACCCGCCTGCCGCTCGGTAATCAACGTCGCCATCATCTGAGCCCCGAACATGCCACGGCCTTCGCAGGCAATCCCAAACTCCGCAGTGAAGGCGGTGCACCAAACATCCACCTGTTCCTGGTTGTAGGTGGTGATGTGGACACTGCCTTCCGTCTGAGCTCCCGCGACCAACAGTTCCACCTCTGGCGTCCTGGTCCAGTCGGCGTCCAGAGTCCGGTAGACCAACCCCTCCATCACCGTCGCGTCGGCTTGGATGACGAGGGTGGACATTGGAGTCGGCGCGTCGCTATCACAGGCCGCGATAAGCAATAGCACCACCCCAAAGCCAACCAGGAAAATCTTAAATCGGGATTCAATACTCCAGATCCGAGAAATCGCCATACTGCGAATCTCCTCTGCCATTAAAAGTAACCACGTGCCGAATTATGGTAAGAGAGACCCTCCAAACTGCCGACTAGGGAGCGGGCCGCCAGCAGCGAGTATATCACGGGGGTTTACAGCATTAACATGCCGTAAAGCAATCCATGGCCCTACCGATAGGGCCATGTTAGGATTGGCAGATTCCCGCACCAGGAGGAGGAGGAAGAAGCACCTGTGAGCACGCCCACCACCACTCCGGATAAATCGCATCGCTTGTTTTTCGGCTGGTGGATTGTCCTTGGGGGCGCAATTAACCAAGGCCTCTTCAGCCTCCTCTACTACCAATCCTTCGGCGGGTATCTCGTCCTCTTCCGGGACGATTTCGGCTGGAGCCGAAGCTCCCTCTCAGCGGCCTACTCATTCGCTCGCGCCGAAAGCAGCATCGTCGCGCCCATTCAGGGGTGGTTACTCGACCGTGTCAGCCCCCGGTCGATGATGCGCGTCGGCATTATTATCATGGCCGGTGGGTTCTTCTACCTATCCCACGTAGACTCCCTTATTGCCTACTACCTTGCCTATTTGTTCATTGCCATCGGCTCCAGTCTCGCTGGCTTCCTGACGATCAACATCACAGTGGCCAGATGGTTTGTGCGGAATCGGACGCGAGCCTTGGCCCTCACCATGATGGGCGGCACCATAGGGGGGCTGGCAGCCCCACTGCTGGCATGGTCACTAGAGCAATTTGGCTGGCGCGACACAGCCACGGCCACGGGCGTTCTACTACTCGTTGCGGGACTGCCCATCGCCCAACTGCTGCGCCATGAGCCGGAGGCCTACGGCTACCTGCCGGACGGTGATTTGAGAGAGCTTGGCCCGGAAGGGACGGCCTCTGACTTTAAGACCGCCGACCCAAAGCTGGACGGGTTCACGCTGAAGGAGGCCGTGGCGACCCAGGCCTTTTGGTTCCTTGCATTGGGCAACGGGGTCGCGCTCCTCTCCATCTCCGTGATCAACAGCCAGCTCATCATCCATATGGTGGACCTCCTCAACATGTCCATCACCACCGCTACCTCAGTCGTGTGGCCCGTTATGCTGGTCTCCCAGCTCATCTTTCAGGTCGTAGGCGGCCTCTTGGGCGACCGCTTCAACAAGCAGGCCATCGCTGCCATCGCCATGGTCGGACACGGCGGCGCCATGTTCATGCTGGCCGGGTCTTCAGCCCTCTGGCTCATTATCCTCGCAATGATGCTCCATGGCTCGGCCTGGGGGCTGCGCGGCCCTATCATGACAGCCATCCGGGCGGACTACTTTGGTCGGCGGTCCCTAGGCGCAATCATGGGTTTCGGCACCACCTTTGCCATGATTGGCAGCACTGTCGGACCCATCTTCGCGGGGTACATCCTCGACAACTACGACAGCTACCGACCAGCCTTTTCGATCATCGCTGTCATCGTCACGGCAGGCTCGCTTTTCTTCGTCTTCGCCTCGAAGCCCAAGGACCCGGCGCGGCTACGCCGCCAGGGCGCAGCCGCCCTCTCCCGCTGACCAGGGATTCTCTGTTTTGGCACAGCTGCGTCCCAATGAGGCGAGCGGCTTCAACTTAATGTCCGTGTCCAGGGAGGGTCACTCCCCGTCCCACTTTCGCGGCACCAGGCCGTCGAAGAGCTGCCACCAATAGCCGTTAGCCGAGGTCCCGTAGCCGTTTCGGAAAAGAACAACCCCCATCGGAGTAGATGAGCAGCTTGGTCGATTGCACGTTCATCCAAAGTCCCTGGCCACCTGACGCGATGCCATCTTCACTAATGGCTCTGCGGTATCAAACCCCATCGCCACCAAGGTCTTCACCACGCTGACTACGAGCGCTGAGATCCCGCAAAGCTTCACGGCGGGATCCTAAAAAAACTCTATGGCATGGCCTCATGCAGGAGCCACGCACCGCTTAAAGCATGGGAAGGTAGCGTTTGAGCTCGTAGTCAGTCACTGCGCTGTTGAACTGTTCCCACTCGATGCGCTTGTTTTCAATGAAGGTTTGAAAGGTGTGCGGGCCCAGCGCCCGCTTCACCAATTCGCTTCGCTCAGCGAGCAGGACCGCCTCATAGAGGCTGCTAGGGACCTGCTCAATGCGGCGCTCGCTTCGCTCCCGTGCCGTCAGCAGTGCCACATCCCCTTCCGCCGCCGACACAGCAGGGTACCCCTGTTGAATGCCCTCCAAACCCGCTGCCAGCATCACAGAGAATGCCAGGTAGGGATTGCATGTAGCATCCGGCAGTCGAAACTCTAGCCGCATCGACTCCTCTCGTCCCTGTCGGTAGGAGGGGATCCTCACCATATCCGCCCGGTTCACCCCCGCCCACGTGGTGTAGATGGGAGCTTCAAAACCGGGGACCAACCGCTTGTAGGAGTTCACCCACTGGCAGCACACAGCCGTGATTTCCGGCGCGTGCCGCAACAGACCCGCGATGTATCGATGGGCCATCTCAGAGAGCTTGTGAGGGTCAGCCTCATCGTAAAAGGCGTTCTCCTCGCCCTGAAAGAGCGACTGGTTCACGTGCATACCGCTGCCGTTCTGGCCTTCTACGGGTTTGGGCATGAAGGTAGCGTAAACCCCGTGCTTCCTGGCAATCTCCTTTACCGTCAACCGATAGGTCATCACCGCGTCGGCCATCGTCAATGCATCAGTGTGCCGCAAGTCGATCTCGTGTTGGCTCTTGGCGCCCTCGTGGTGGCTGTACTCCACCGGAATACCCAGATCCTCCAGGGCCAGCACGGTGTCTCGGCGAATATCCGTGGCACCATCCAGCGGGGTCATATCAAAATAGCCACCCTGGTCCAAGGGCTCGGTAGCATCGTCGCTCCGGAAATAGAAATGCTCCATCTCCGGTCCCACCATGTAAGCGAAGCCCATCTCGGATGCCCGTTGCAAATTGCGTTTGAGCACGTACCGAGGGTCGCCCTCGAAGGGTTCGCCGTTCGGCCGCACCACATCGCAAATCATCTTGGCCACGGCGTTCTGGCGAGGCCGCCAGGGAAGGATGGAAAATGTATTCGGATCCGGCATGGCTACCATGTCACTTTCATCGTGACGGGCGAACCCCTCGATAACCGAGCCATCGAAGGCCATACCCCGTTCCAAAGCGCCCTCCAGCTCCGCCACGGTCAGGGCGAAGCCCTTCAGGTTCCCCAGAATGTCGGTGAACCACAACCGGATGAACTTGACGTCGTTCTCCTTCGCCATGCGAAGGACATATTCGCGGGGGTCATCTCGCTGTTCCATGCCAATCCCCTACCAATCTGTTCTGTCAGCTAGGCTTCAGCAGGCCCATAGCGCTTTGGGCGGCAGCCAGACGGGCCACTGGCACACGAAATGGTGACGCACTCACGTAGTCCAGCCCCAGAGCGTCACAGAAGGCAATGCTGCGGGGGTCACCACCGTGCTCACCGCAGATACCGAGCTGCAGGTTCTTCTTGGCAGCCCGACCCTCCTCAGAGGCCAAGCGCATCAAGCGCCCCACACCGATGGTGTCCAGGCTAGTGAAGGGGTTCCAGGGCAACACTTCTGACTCAACGTAGTGACGAAGGAACTTGCTTTCGGCGTCATCACGGCTAAAGGCGAAGGTCATCTGGGTAAGGTCATTGGACCCAAAGCTGAAGAAGTCTGCCTCTAGAGCGATCTCGGCAGCAGTCAGTGCTGCCCTGGGCACCTCAATCATGGTGCCGAATTTCAGTATAATCTCCACCCCCATTGTCTTACAGGCCTCCTCTACAACCGCCTCAAGCCGTGGACGAAGCCATTGCAGCTCGTTCACATGCGACACCATAGGAATCATTACCTCGGGATAAACGGTCGCGCCTTCTTCCGTGAGACGACCGGCAGCGGTGAGAATCGCCCGCACCTGCATCTCATATACCTCGGGCATGGTGAGTCCCACGCGGCAGCCACGGTGGCCTAGCATCGGGTTGGACTCATGAAGCGACTCCACCAGGCGGAGGTCGCGCTTCTTCGCCGCCAGGCGGTCAGCGTCAGCACCCGCAACACTGAATAACGCCACCTCTTTCACTAATTCGTCGTGGTTAGGCAAAAACTCGTGCAAAGGCGCATCCAGCAGTCGAATTACCACAGGCAGGCCTTGCATAGCTTTCAGAATTCCGTAAAAGTCCGTTGTCTGAAACTCCTCCAGCTTGGCAAGGGATTCGTGAAACTCGCGAACACTCACAGATCCTTCCAGGTCTAGCTTGGCTCTATCCATCCGTTGGGCCAAAGTCTCTCGCTCGACAGCGGGAGCGTTCCGCGCCAGGGCACGGAGGGTGTCGACATCCTGGGCCAGCCGGGAGGCCTCCGGCGCAACGGTGAGCAACTTCTGGATATGGGGGAGGCGCTCTTCGGCGAAGAACATGTGCTCCGTCCGACAGAGACCGATGCCCTCAGCGCCATATTGACGGGCCAGGCGAGCGTCCTCCGGCGTGTCAGCATTGGCCCATGTCTGAAGCCTCCGATGCTCGTCCGCCCAGGCCAGCAGCGTCTGCAACTCCGCCAGGTCATCGGGATTGGGCGGTACAACAGGGATCTCGCCAACGAGCACCTCTCCCGTAGAACCATCAATGCTCACGAGCTCTCCCTCATACACTGTCTTTCCCCGGGCCGAAAACGAGCGCTCCTCAACGTTGAACTGAAGCTCTTCGCAGCCGACGATGCAGGGCTTTCCCAAACCCCTCGTCACCACGGCAGCGTGGCTCGTCATTCCGCCACGGCTAGTCAGCACCCCCTCCGCCTTGATAATACCGTGGACATCGTCAGGGCTTGTCTCCATCCGCACCAGAACGACCTTCGTGCCCTGGTCACTCAGTTGCACGGCCCGGTCGGGGTCCAGGACCGCGATCCCCGCGGCAGCGCCTGGCGAACCGGCAAGCCCTTCGGCCACCAATGCGCCACTCCCGACTGCACGCTGCTTTGCCTCAAGGTCGAACCGCGGCATCAGCACCTGGCTCACCTCTCCTGCAACCACCCGTCCTATCGCCTCTTCCCTGGTGATGACACCCTCCGCCACGAAGTCAACAGCGATCTTCACCGCCGCAGGCGCTGTCCGCTTGGCCGACCGAGTCTGCAGGATGTAGAGCTTCCCCCGCTCCACGGTAAATTCGATATCTTGCACGTCACCGTAGTGCTTCTCCAAAAGGCTAGCCGTGGCCTCAATCTCTTGGTATGTGCCGGGTTGCTCTTGGGCAAGATTGGCAATGGGTTGGGGCGTGCGGACCCCGGCCACCACGTCCTCTCCCTGAGCGTTCACCAGAAACTCGCCGTAGAGGACTTTCTCCCCTGTGGCGGGGCTGCGAGAAAAAAGCACGCCCGTGCCGCTATCTTGGCCGAGGTTCCCAAAGACCATCGACATGATCACGCAGGCAGTGCCCATCTCGTGGGAAATGTGATGGAAGTCACGGTAGGTTTGGGCACGGGGGTTGTTCCAAGAGCTGAAGACGGCCTCAATGGCCTGGCGGAGAAGCTGCCAGGGGTCTTGGGACGGACCGGCGCCCGTAGCCTCTTTAATGACCTGCTTGAAGTCCCCAATAAGCGTTTGCAGGCTGTCCGGTTGGAGCTGATAGTCGAACTGCAGCCCGTGGCGCTGTTTCGCCTCGGTCAACAGCAATTCAAACCGCTTTCTGTCGATGCCCAAAACCACATTCCCAAACCCTTGAAGGAAGCGGCGGTAGGCATCGAAGGCAGGGCGTTGGTCCCCCATCAAGTGCCCCAAGCCCTCTACAGTCTCGTCCACAACCCCCATGTTCAGAATTGTGTCCATCATGCCAGGCATAGAAACGGGAGCACCAGACCGGACTGCGACGACGAGGGGATTCCTCGCATCACCAAACCTCTTGCCCGACTCCTCCTCCACCATCTGGATATTCTCCACAATAGACTCCCAGAGCCCGTCGGGGAGACGCCCCAGCTCGAAGAACCCCTTGGAGGCCTCCGTGGTAATGACAAAACCTGGCGGGACGGGGATGCCAATGCGAGCCATCTCGCTAACGCCAGCGCCCTTCCCACCAAGCAAATCCACCATCTGTGCGCTGCCTTCGGCAAGCCGGTACACCATCTTCGTGGTGGCCGTCATTACGTTAGTTCACCTCGGGGGTGGTTGCTGGAGCTCGGACAGCTAGAGGTCTGCCCGCCAGTTGCACGTGACTCCGCAGAGCCGCGCCGAGGCGAAATTATAGCATACGGACACCCCAACCTTACGTTCAAAAGTAACACTTCTATTACGACTCCCGTCCTTCCGTGCCGCCGCCGGCTGTGGACTGCTCTCTCAGTGTGTCGGCGCCATATGCCCCACGGTACTCCGGGGGGAGCAGAGCCGCAATATGCCGCATCATAACGGTGGTCAGTGACCCCAGCACCTCCTTGGACAGCCGTCCTTCCACTGACGGGAACGTGTAGGGCTCTCCAATCACGATGCGTATCCTCCGAAAGGGAAAGGCGATGCGGACGAAGCCAAGGAGTCCCTTCAGGTACTCCGTTCCGGTTATGGCCACCGGCAGCACGCGAGCGCCACTCCTCAGTGCAATGTAGGTTGCACCGTCCGTTCCTCTCATGAGCCCGCCCGGGCTCCTCGTCCCCTCGGGGAAGACAACCAGCACCCGGCCCCGGCGCAGCGTCTCCATTGCCCAACGTAAACCCTCCACGTCCATGCCGTCCCGGTTGATGGGCTGCACATGCCATAACCTCAGCAAGGTGGCGGCGATGGAGTAGCGAAACAGCTCACGCTTCGCCATGAACCAGAGGGGACGCTTAAACATCACCGCTAGGAATGGAGGATCCGCGTTACTCTGGTGGTTGGGCGTAATCACTAGTGAACCGGTGGCCGGGACATTCTCCCGGCCTATGACCTCGATACGGCCGAAGAGCGGCATCACGACCCGTCCGACCCTCATCCAGAAGGGATACCAGACACGCATCAACCCCATCATTCCCCAACCAGTTCTAGCACCCGCTGCACCACACCCTCCAAATCCAGCTGGTCGGTCTGCACCAAGACTGCGTCCCCGGCCGGGTGAAGGGGCGAGTCGGCCCGCTGCGTATCCAGCATGTCTCGTCTCGCCAAACTCCTGCTAACCTCACGCAAAGACACGCTGCGTCCTGCCGCGTTCTGCTCTCGGTGACGGCGCAACGCCCGCTCCTCCAAAGACGCGTCTAGGTAAACCTTGACTAGGGCATTAACCAAGACCTTAGTCCCAATGTCCCGGCCCACCATCACCAACCCGCCTTGCTCTGCCATCCTCCGCTGCTCCGCCACCATGGCAAGGCGCACTCCGGGCACCGCGGAGACCAGGGAGACGGCCTCTTCCACGGCGGCACTCCTCACATGAGCCGTCACATCGAACCCGTCGACCAGCACCTCCTGACCCCGCAGAGTTAGGTCCAGCTTAAAAGCAAGCTCTCCTAACTGCTCTGCATCACGGGGGTCGATCCCTTGGTCAAGCGCAGCCCAGGTTACGGCCCGGTACATGAGGCCCGTGTCCACGAACTGGTATCCCAGCCTTTCGGCGACCATTTTACCCACCGTGGTCTTACCGGAGGCCACCGGGCCATCAATGGCGACTACTCGATGTTCCCGCAACAGCTCTTGCCCCCCGGAGACGCCTCTCCCCAACGACATGGTGACTTGGGAAGGGAATATGCACCGACAGCCTGAATTGCCACAACATATTTGACCAACGTCTCAAAATATTCTAAAATATAGTATGTATTCCTAAAGTAGCTTTTACCAGAGCACTACGCTATTCAAGCCTATTTCCCGGGGTTCCAGAAGCCCCCAATTCATGCCCCTTACGCGGTCCCATCCGGTCACCCGGCATGCCCCCCTTAGCCTAGGCTATGTGCCCATCCTGACACCACGGAGCTTCAACGCATGCTCGAACAAAAACAGGGAGAGTATACGGCACGAGACATTCAGGTCTTGGAGGGCTTGGAGGCCGTTCGTAAGCGTCCTGGCATGTACATCGGCAGTACTGATCAACGCGGCCTGCACCACCTCGCCTATGAAGTCGTGGACAATGCCATCGACGAGGCCATGGCGGGTTTTTGCGACCGTATCTCTGTACTCCTCCACGCCGACAACTCCGTCAGCGTTAGCGACAATGGCCGCGGCATCCCGGTTGATACCCACGCCACAACCAAAAAATCGGCACTAGAAACCATCATGACCACTCTGCACGCAGGTGGTAAGTTCGACCATGGAGCCTACAAGGTCTCCGGCGGCCTGCACGGCGTTGGCGCATCGGTGGTGAACGCCCTCTCCGAGCACGTGCGCGTTGAGGTCCGGCGAGACGGCCACCTTTATCACCAGGACTACGCCAGGGGCAAACCCCTGGAGGACATTACCGACGATGGAAAGCTCCCCAAGGAGGAGGCGAGCCAAACGGGCACAACTCTCCACTTCCTCCCCGACAGCGAAGTGTTTCCCTCCATCACCATGGATCCCGATATCCTGCTCACCCGGTTCCGAGAGATGGCCTACCTCAACAAGGGCATCTGGCTCAGCCTGAGCAGTGAGCTGCGCCCCGCTGATGACAAGACCTTCTACTTTGAAGGGGGAATCGGCAACTTCGTTCAGCACCTCAACCGTGGCCGCGAGGTCCTGCAGGATCCACCTTTCTACCTCAACCAGGTGGTGGACAGTACCACCATCGAAGTGTCGCTCCAATACAACACCGGCTTCTATGAGACGACCCTCGCCTTCGCCAACTGCATCAATACCGTCGACGGGGGCTCCCACCTGGCGGGGTTCCGTGCTGGCCTGACCCGGGCCATCAATAACTACGCCCGAAAACAGAAGCTGGTGAAGGATGATCGTACCAACCTTTCTGGCGACGACGTCCGGGAAGGACTCACCGCCATCGTCAGCGTGCGATTGGCGGAACCCCAATTCGAGGGCCAGACCAAGGGGAAGCTAGGGAACGCCGAGACAAAGACCCAAGTTGAGCAAGCCATCGTTCAGCATCTGGAATTCTACCTCGAAGAACACCCCCACGAAGCCCGGCGGATTATAGATAAATGCCTCACCTCACAGTTGGCCCGAGAGGCGGCAAGAAAGGCCCGCGACCTGGTTATTCGCAAGAATGCCATGGACGGGGGCTCGCTCCCCGGTAAGCTAGCCGACTGCTCCGAACGTAACCCAGAGCTCTCGGAGCTCTTTGTGGTGGAAGGACCCTCCGCAGGAGGCTCGGCCAAGGAGGGACGCGACCGACGCACCCAGGCCATTCTACCGCTCCGGGGCAAGATTCTGAATGTGGAGAAGGCCCGGGCCGATAAAATGCTTGCCCACGAAGAAATCCGCGTACTCATCACCGCCATTGGAGCAGGGTTCGGTGAGGACTTCAACGCTGAAAAGCTCCGCTATCACAAAGTCATCATTATGACCGATGCCGATGTGGACGGAGCGCACATCCGTACGTTGCTGCTGACCTTCTTCTTTCGCAACATGCGAGAACTCATCGATAGCGGATACCTCTACATCGCCCAGCCGCCACTCTACCGCCTAGCCCGAGGCCGTAGCGTCGAATATAAGTTCGCCGAAGCGGACAAGGAAAAGTGGGTGGCTACCCAACTCTACCGGCGCCTCTCCATCCGAGCCGCCAAAGGCAACGGGCAGAATGGTGATGAAGGCCTTGCTATCTCGGGAGCACCACTCCACGCTGTGGTACAGCATCTCAAGGAGTTCCAAACGTGGTCCACGGGTCTGGCGAACCTCGGCTTGGTACCGGACCTAGTCGGAATTCTGCTGCAAGGCGCCGCGGAGAAACACTATTCACTCACGGCCGCCGACACTGATACGGTCGCGGCCATCGTGGCCTGGTTTGAAAAGCAAGGATTTACCGTGAAATCACCTTCCAAACGGGGGGACAAGCTACTGGAAGTGGAAGGATACGGCACCATCAACCTCACCCAACTCCTTGCATCCACCCCATTGCAACGGTGCTTTGAGCTTTACCCCAGAGTGTCTCACCTCGTCAAGGGGCACACTTACGGTGTCACCAAGCGGGACGCCGAAATTGGTTCGGATGTTCCCTGGTATGAATTGGCACCCCTTCTGGAGCGCCAATCCGATAAGTCGGGAATGTCCATCCAGCGATACAAAGGGCTGGGAGAGATGAACCCGGATCAGCTGTGGGAAACCACCATGGACCCCACCATCCGCACCCTGCTCCGAGTAGAGGTGGAGGACGCCGCTGCCGCGGATACTATTTTCAACGAACTCATGGGTGACGAAGTGGAACCACGGCGCAATTACATTCAGGCCCACGCCAAATCAGTCAGGAACTTGGACGTCTAGCGCACTACTGACCAGACCACTCGTTATAAATATAGTTAGAGAAAAGAGCCCCGCAAATGCGGGGCTCTTTTCTACTTCCTATTCCTTTTTCTATTCCCCGGCTGGCCTAATAATCCCTGAGGCATCTGCCTCGAGAAGCGTGTGGAAAGTGTATCCTTCCTTGCGCAGCTTCTCACTCCCGCCCTGGTGCCGGTCGAGAATCGCCGCTACAAGCACCACCACGTGCCCAGCTGCCTCAACCGCATGTATCGCCTGATACATTGAACTTCCCGTCGAGCAGGAATCGTCCACAATAGCAACCTTCACACCGGGAAGCAGCGGCCCTTCGATCTGCTTCCCCATGCCGTGGGCTTTAGCGTCCTTTCGGACGATAAAGGCAGGGATGGGCCTCTCCCTATCTTGGCCACTCAGCATAGCGATACTAGCCACCATGGGATCGGCGGCAAGAGTTGGGCCGCCGACGGCTTCAGCCCCCGCCGACCGCACCAGAGGGAGCAGCGCCTGGGCTACCAGATTTGTTCCTGCCGGGGATAGCGTAAGCAGCCGTCCGTCGAAATAATAGCTGCTTTGTTCACCTGACGACAGCGTGAACTCACCGAATTGCAGGGCCCCGAACGCAAGTGCCAAGTCGAGAATGTCCTGAGCCAGTGTCTGGTCCGCCATGGGCCGCCCCATTCCTATTCCGACCTTGTCTTAGACTTATACAATCCGTGCGCCTCTATATACTCCGCAACCTCTTGAGGGACAAGCCCGGCTATTGAGGCACCCTCACCCACCATCTGCCGAATGTGGGAAGCGCTTACGTCCACCAGGGCCGGCTCTACGACCACTACTCGCGTCCGCGCTCCGGGGACCGCGTCTGCCAACGCATCCACATCCACCAAATGGTAGCCCGGTCGTGCGGCCACAACCAGGGTTGCCAGTTCCAGAATCCGCGCTGGCTGTTTCCACCGAGCGAAACCCGCTGCGGCATCGCTTCCCACAATGAAAAACCAATCGTCTCCGGGACGCGTCGGGTACAGCTGCTCTAAGGTCTCAACCGTATAGGTGTCCCCTGGCCTGTTCAACTCCACGTCGCAGAGAGCAAATCCAGAGTCGTTACGGATGATTAACTCAACCATTGTCCGCCGATGAATACGTTCACTAATCGGCTCGCTTCGGCGCATCCACGGTTGCCCCGCTGGCAAAAACCAGACCTGGTCTAGATGCAGCCTATCTCTTATCCTCGAGGCGATTGCAATATGCCCGTTATGCACTGGGTCAAAGGTACCTCCGAACAAGCCAAGGCGCACCCTATTCCCACTCCAAGATGATTTTCCCGATACGAACGGTGTCTCCGGGTATAACCCCCTCGTTCTCCACAGCCCTGATTACGTTAAGCCGTCTCAAGTACTGGTGAAATTGCATCCTCGTCCGCCAATTATGCAAATCGATCACCTCGGCCACTCGTTCGGCCGCTAAACAGCCCACCACCACATCACCATCCTCCTTCGAGATCGTTACCCGCGCCACTGGCGGGCTTATTCGCTCCCGAGACTTCATCTCCGGTTTCGTCTTGTCCCGCCTTTCCTCTTCAGAAGGCGTAATGACCATCAGCGCTGAGAGCAATGCGGGCAGTCCCTCTCCCGATACAGCGGAAATAGCCAAGGGCTCGTGACCGGATAGCGTCCGAAGAGCATCCACCTGGTCAGCAAATCGCTGCTGCACTTCGGGCACATCCATTTTGTTCACCACCACGAGCTGAGCTTTCTCTTTGAGCCCATGCCCATACGCCTCCAACTCTTTAGCGATTTCCTGGTAAGCGCCGACTAAGTCCTCTTCAAGCCCGTCAATCAATTGAACCAAAACATGGACTCTTTCAGCGTGGCGTAAAAACTCAAGCCCTAAGCCCTTCCCTTCGTGAGCACCCTCAATCAGTCCCGGAATATCGAGCATCACCAGTGCAGCCCCTCGGTGCTCCACAACCCCCAAAATCGGTTCCAGGGTAGTAAATGGGTAGTCTGCTATTTTCGGTTTGGCTTTGGAGACATGACTCAGCAACGTAGACTTTCCTGCATTGGGGGCTCCAACCAAGGCGACATCAGCTAGAAGCTTCACTTCAAGTAACAAATTCAGCTCTTCGCCCTCTAGCCCGCCTTCCGCCAGCAGAGGCTCTTGATTCGTGGCCGTAAGGAATCGTTTATTCCCTCTTCCCCCTCCCCCGCCCAATGCAACCACCAGTCCGTCATCAGCCACCGTAAGATCCCCCA
>CAUZHS010000009.1:0-38638 GCA_963579845.1 Dehalococcoidia bacterium
ATGCGCGGTGGTTTTTCGGATATATGTGTCCTTGACACAGCCTGGGCGTGGCTATACTATTTTGTGTGCTATTGAGCGTAAACTAACCCTATAGGAATACGCTCGACGTCGGATGGGCTGTGAATTTGAGGAGGACGGAATTGAAACGCTTGGTAAGTACGCTGACGACAGGATGGCAATTCCGGGTAACGGCGACCATGGCTGTCGCATTGGCCTTCCTCTTCACGCTCTTCGTGTTATCTCCCATCCAGGCATTGGAGCTCACGATTGGTGAGTTGGACGGTACCTCCACGCAGAGACCCACTGACAAAGCTTTTTTCGTTGAGGTGACCTTTCCTGCCAGCGAGCAAATTCCAATTTCCAACCTCAGGCTCGATATTACCGGGCCCATCGCTTTCTCGGCCGTGTTTCATCCTTTTCTGAGCAGTTCCTCCCGGGATCCACAGATTAAGAGCATTGCCCTGTCCAACCTCAATGCAACCTGGGGCGACGGGATAGGCTATAACTCTGGCTATAGCGCTTTCTACTTTGGTGGCTACGGGTATAACTTTGGGAACACCAACGGCTTTAAGTTTGGGACATACGGATATCAGCTCGCCGCGACATTGAAGTACGAGGTCGTGTTAAACACCGCCCTTATACCCGCTGGTTCGTACCAGGCGACCTTCACCCTCGTCACCGAGGATGCAGCTGAGTTCCAGGCGTCTGTGGCTACCTTCAGCATCTCGTCCACCCATGTTCCTGCGCCACCAGCTCCCACGGCCACGCCGGTTCCGACCGCAACCGCAACACCTGCACCCACAGCGACGCCTGCGCCTGTGGCGCCTTCTGCCACTGCCACCCCTACTCCGGTGGTGAGTGTCCCGACTCCGACGGCCGAGGACCCGACGCCCACGCCACCTGCCCCCGCGCCTACGGCCACGTCGGCTCCGACCGCAACGCCTGCGCCCGCAGCGACGCCCACGCCTGTGCCACCTGCTGCGATTGCCCCCACCCCCACTCCGGAGGTGAGTGCCTCCCCGACTCTGACGCCCGTACCGGTGGAAGCAGACGCCGATGACGGGATGGGCACCGGGCTTATCATGGGCATTATCATCGCAGGTGCAGTGGTTATCGTTGGTGTCGTGCTCTACTTCGTCCGGAGGCGTGGAGCTCCCACCGCTTAATAACGGATAGATTTATCAAGAAGAAACAAGGCCGTCATGCGCTTCCTGCGCATGTGCGACCTTGACAGTCCCATGGGCCTTCGCTAGCATGAGCCTCAGGCCGAGGTAGCTCAGTCGGTAGAGCACAGCACTGAAAATGCTGGTGTCCCCAGTTCGAATCTGGGCCTCGGCACCAGGCTGCAGGGCGCCTCTGGTGCGTTCGGCGGAAGTGGCTCAGTGGTAGAGCATCTCCTTGCCAAGGAGAAGGTCGTGGGTTCGAATCCCATCTTCCGCTCCAGATAAATAAGAAGGGCCATCCAAGCTAACTGGGGTGGCCCTTGTTTAATTCATACGGAACTCGCGTATGCCCGCTGTGCCAGTTCGGCTTCTCCTGTGGGTGCTCAGGCAAGCGCCTGCAGTCCCTGAACTGAGAAACCGATTATGACCGTTGTGGTGTCGAGGCTCGTGTGGGTGCTGTCATGTATTGACTAGTAGGTCACCCCCTTATATGGCCTCAGCATCCCACTACAACCGCGGAGAAGGTGATGATCGTGTATCCAAACAGCACCATCTTTCGTTCCGCGCGCGCCACCTGGCTCATTCGCCCCTAGGTGGCGCTTCGTTTTTCCCGCAGCTTGGGCTTGTTACCGATTGGCTGTTAGTGGGATAATGTCGGCGTCCTGTACGAGCGGCTTGCTCATCCAGTGCCGTTCCTTGGGCCGAAGTGGCGGAATGGTAGACGCGACGGTCTCAAAAACCGTTGGGGGCAACCCTGTGTCGGTTCGACTCCGACCTTCGGCACCAAATATAGGAAATTACACGGCCATCCAGCCCCGGCCGGTGATGATGCCCCGAAGGTATGCGATCTGCCCCAGGTGTTGTAAGCAATCGCTGGTCATGGGGTTGAAGATGGTCGAAGCCGGACGCCTTCCTCGGCCTGCGTCCAACTCAACCTCACGGTCTAGCAGCTCCGGAGTTACGTCCATAAGCCGCTCTGCCGCGGCCTCCTGGGCGGCATCGATGTAGCTGAAAAGCAGCTCCCTATCAGGCTTGAAGGCCGTTACCTGCTCGGGCGTGTTGCCTAAGCCCGTGTCCTCCGCGGGCAGATTGAACCGTTGGTGCCATCCATCCGTGATCCATACCTCTTTCTCCTTCACAAGCTTGGCCGCGTAGTAGTCCTTCCTGCGACTCAGGTGCCATGCTAACCACGCGATGGAATTGGTGTCCTTGGTGGGCTGATAGAAGAGGTCTTCGTCACTGAGTCCCTCAGCGGCCTGATTGATGGTGTTCACTGAGCGCTGGAACGCGGCCTGAATGAAGGTGATCAGGTCTAAGCCGGGGTGGGTGCTCACAGCGACTCCTTGTTCCTTGGGGCGTTGAATTCCTTGATATTATTGTAATATTCGCCTGCCACATGGTAATACCAAGTGAGAGGAGTGCAACAAGGCAAATGAGCCCAATGGCTGGCCAGAGCTAGCAGGTAGCGTCGTCGGGGGCGTTATCTTGCTTGGGGGATTGACAACCTTTGATGGCTTTATTTGGGCAAAGGCTGTGGGCGGGGGCATAAGTTTAGGATTGCTAGTAGGTGCCTCCGTCGGAGGTGCGTTTGGTGCCTTCATGGGCTTAGTCGGCGCAAGTTTGGGGACCCGTACTGGGCGTAGATCAGCCGGCTTCGCCGCTGGGGCTCTTTTCGAAGCGCCACCGGTTTTGGTTGCAATCATCGGACTCATCGTGTGGATAGTAAGAGCGTTGCTAAGGGCGTTGCTGTTGAGGGCCTCTTCCTCGGTACCACATATAAATCAAAGCTACAGTGCAAGAGAATAGGCACGATAGCTGCCTGTGCGCGTGAATCTCTCCTGGGTGGCGAGGATGGTCAATGACGCCAAAGAGTTTGGCACTGGCGGTGGGTTACGATAATGAAATGAGTGTTCGGGTTGTGAATACCAACTAAATCAGGAGTCGGAGATGCCCAAGATTACCGCAGCCAACGCCAGACTAACATCATGTTCGCTCTCTATCAGGGTCGTTCAGAAAGGTATCGATTAGGCATCGAGTCGAGTAGTAAAATGACGTGGCGTTCGCGTTTTTGAGCGGCCGGTATTGGGTAGGCGGCCAGTCGTAAGCTCGCTAGGTATCTAAGGGGGGAACGTCGTCAGCATGTCCTTTGCGTCGAAATTCTCCACCCAATCGTTGGCCCGCATTTGCACTCGAAGGCCTTGGATAACCATCGCTATTTGGGGACTGGTCCTCGTTGCCGCCCTTGGCTTGCAGGCCAGATTTCTTTCCGATGCCCTCACCACCGAGGTTAAATTAACCAACGATCCGGAGTCGATTCGGGGCGAAAACCTTCTGGCAGAGCGGCTCCGAGGCCCCCGGCCCATCCACGAGGTAATCGTCGTCCAGTCCGATACCCTCACCGTGGACAATGCGGCCTTCCAGGAGCGAGTCCACGGCCTTTTTGGACAGGTTATGGGCCTAGGCCATGATATTGTCGTCTCGGGGGGCCACTACTATCAGAGCAATGACCCATCCCTGGTCTCCGCCGACCGCGGTTCCACACTCATTCCCTTTATCATGAACGGGGAACTTGACGACACTACAGAAGATGTCGAAGTCATTCTTGACCTTGTAGCCAAGGCCAACGGAGAGGATGGCTTTTTCGTGGCCATCTTTGGTGATGCCAGCTTTGCTTTTGAGTCCGATGAGTTGGCCGTCTCGGACATCGAGCAAGGGGAACGATTCGGTGTTCCCATGGCTCTCATCATTCTCATCGTGCTCTTCGGCGCGGTCTTGGCCGCCATCATTCCCATTGCGCTGGCCGCCGTGGCGATCATCGTGGCCTTGGGGGCCACCGCGTTGGTGGGGCAGGTCTTTGAGTTCCTCTTCTTCGTTACGCTTATGATCACTATGATTGGCCTGGCCGTAGGTATCGACTACTCACTCATAGTCGTCTCGCGGTTCCGAGAGGAGCTCAACAAAGGGCGTTCCAAATACGAGGCTATTGAGGTTACCGGGGCAACCGCCAGTCGCACGGTTTTCTTTAGCGGGTTGACGGTGGTGGTCGCCCTTGGTGGAATGCTCATTATCCCCGCCACCGTTTTTCAGAGCCTGGGCGCCGGCGCCATCCTAGTGGTGATATCCGCGGTCCTTGCAACCCTCACCCTCCTTCCCGCTGTCCTAGTCCTTATGGGGCACCGAATAAATGCCCTGCGTGTCCCCTTCTTCGGGCGGCGCGTGGGTCAATCCGATAGCGGGGCCGGAGGCGGTTACTGGAACCTGTTGACTAAGACGGTGATGAACCATCCGGTGGTCGCCCTGGTTTTCCTGGGAGGCCTCATGTTGGCCGCGGCGGTTCCCTTGGTGGATTTGAAAACGGGATTCAATGGCGTGGAGTCAATGCCCGACCGGATTCAGGCGAAGTCTGCGTTCCTCGTCTTGGAAGAGAAATTCTCGGCAGGCGTGGCCTCATCCACCGATATTGTCATCGAAGGCGACGTGGGTTCGGTGGAGGTGCAACAGGCGGTTAAGCGGTTACTGGTCTTGCTGGAGGCGGACTTTGATTTCATGGCCGGTGCCGCTACCGCGTTGAAGGTGAACGACGAGGGCGAGGTGGGACTGGTCTCGGTGCCCCTTGCCGGCACGCCCTCGGGAGACCGTGCAATCGCTGGGTTGGAGCGCCTGCGCCACGAGCATATACCCCTGGCCTTTGCCGGTGTTGACGCCAAAGTGCTGGTTACTGGAGACACAGCCTTCAGTATGGATTTCTTCCATATTATCGACACCTATACGCCCATCGTCTTTGCGGTGGTGCTGGGACTGAGTTTGCTGCTTCTCACCGTGGCGTTTCGCTCCATCGTCGTGCCGATAAAGTCCATCATCCTCAATCTGCTCTCGGTGGGCGCGGCTTACGGACTCATGGTGCTGGTCTTCCAGAAGGGTGTTGGCGCCGAGCTACTGGGGTTCGAGCAGACGGAGATTATCGAGGCATGGATTCCACTTTTCTTGTTCTCTGTTCTGTTCGGCCTGTCCATGGACTACCACATGTTCTTGCTTAGTCGTATTCGCGAGCGCTACGACATTACCAAAGACAATGCCGAATCGGTCGCCTTTGGGCTCCGTTCCACGGCGAGTCTGATAACCGGTGCCGCGCTCATCATGGTGGCGGTGTTCGGCGGTTTTGCCGCGGGCGATGGGGTCTCGAACCAGCAGGTGGGCTTTGGCCTTGCAGTAGCCATATTCCTCGACGCCACCATCGTACGTTCAATCCTCGTTCCAGCCACTATGCGGCTTCTTGGGCCCACCAATTGGTACTTTCCCAAAGCGCTGCATTGGATGCCCCGGGTCGGCATTGAAGGTGATGAGGTGTCGCCAGCCGCCCTTGCCGGAAGTGGCGACGATTAGGCACGGGAGATCGCTGCTCATCTTGGATTTGTGTTGAGGGGTACACTGAACGGACTGATGCGGTCCGCGCATGGAAGCCTATGCGCATCGGAGGCATGACAAGTGAGCCTAAGGAGAAGCATATGACGACGCAACCGTCCACTGCCCAGCGTATTTTCACCACGGCGGACTACGTTGACCCCAACGCTGAGCGAACGCTGAATTCGGCCTACCGTGACGAGGACTTTTCCGCAATCGTGGAATGGATCAACCCCGGCGAGGTCTTCGAGGACCCGCACAGCCATCCCAAGAGCTCCCACGTCTTTGTGGTTATGGAGGGCGAAGGTGAGGCCTTGGTTGGCAACGGAACGTGGAAGAAAATTGTCACGGGACAGTTTGTGGTCAACCCTCGAGGAAAAGTCCACGCCATGCGCAATACCAGCAGTGACCACCGTCTGGTCTGGGTTTGTGTCCACATGCCTAATCCTGGCCCCTATGTGGTGGAGCCGCGGACTGAAACAGACGACTAGGGCTCTCGCCACGTTCCTTCCGATTCGTTCCAAGCCATTGCGGTCTTCCAAAGTGCGTCGCTACAATGGGCCAATATGGTTGATCGTCTGGTTTCTGGAAACGTTGGGGAGGAGGACGGCCCCGCCGAGCGGGGGCTGCGTCCTCGGCGGCTGGACGAATACATCGGCCAGGACAAGATCAAAGAAAATTTGCGCATCGCGATAGCGGCGGCCCAGCAGCGGGGTGAGCCGCTGGATCATGTCCTCCTCTACGGCCCGCCGGGCCTGGGCAAGACCACCTTGGCCAACATCATCGGTGGCGAGATGGAGGCCAGCGTCCGTCTTACCTCTGGTCCGGCTATCGAGCGCACCGGCGATATGGCCGCGCTCCTCACGCAGCTCAACGCTGGTGACGTGCTCTTTATCGACGAAATCCACCGCCTGAGCAAACCGGTGGAGGAAATTCTCTACCCTGCCATGGAGGAGTTTTCCCTTTCCTGGATTATGGGTAAGGGTCTCTCCGCCCAGAGCATGAACCTCAAAGTAGAACCCTTCACTTTGGTGGGCGCCACCACTCGCTATGCCATGCTGAGCGCGCCGCTGCGTGACCGCTTTGGCTCTATCTACCGGTTGGACTTTTACAACATAGCGGCTATGGAGGCGATCGTGGCGCGCTCAGCCGAGATCATGGGAGTAGGGGCCGATGCCGACGGTGTGCGGGAGCTGGCCAGCCGGGCGCGAGGAACGCCCCGGGTTGCCAACCGGCTGTTGCGCCGCGTCCGTGACTACGCGCAGGTGCGAGCCCAAGGCGTGGTCACCGGCGAGGTGGCCCGCCAGGCGCTGGGCCTCTTGGAGATTGACCACCTCGGTCTGGATGACGTGGATCACCGATTGCTACAGACGATCGTTCAGAAGTTCGACGGAGGGCCCGTGGGGCTGGATACTCTGGCCGCCTCCATCAGCGAGGAGGCCGATACCATTATGGATGTGTACGAACCCTATTTGATGCAGCTTGGGTTCCTTAGCCGTACGCCTCGGGGCAGGGTGGCAACGCGCATGGCCTACGAGCATTTTGGCCTTCAGCTTCCTGCCAGGTTGGAGTCCAACCAGCCCACCCTCTGGCCCGGGGAACCGCAGTCATAACGCTGTTCCTAGGTTTCGCCTCCGTCTTCCTCCTTCTCCTGGGCCTCGTCGTGGCGCCGGGCTGTGGCTCGTCGTCGCCTGCGATGCTAGAACCGGATCTGCCGGAACACAGGGTGATAACGGTTCAGGCGGGCAACACGAAATTCTCCGCCCTGGTGGCTGACACAACGTTGCTCCGCCGGATCGGGCTGTCGGGACGCGATACGCTGCCCGACGGCTGGGCCATGTGGTTTGACATGGGCCAGACCACCGTGCCAAGTTTCTGGATGCGGGATATGCGATTCTCCATTGACATGGTGTGGGTGGACGAAGATTTCCGGGTGGCGGCGGTGACTTACGAGGCCGCCGTACCGCCACCGGAGACGCCCTTCGACGAGCTGCCTCGCTACGGCCCGGGCGGCATACCCGTGCGCTACGTCCTGGAGATTGGCGCGGGGCTGGCTCGCGATTTGGGTATCAGCCCCGGTGATGTGGCCACACTGAGTCCGGCACCTGGTGACGGCGGTTCCTGATAGACTCCGGCCTACTCGACTGATGGAGGATGACGATGCTCTATGAGATGCGTACCTATGAGGCCGCGCCGGGCAAGATGGCGGCACTGAACCGCCGCTTCGCCGAGGTGACGCAGCCCCTGTTCGAAAAGCATGGTTTTCGAGTGGTGGGCTATTGGACTGAGCTGGTCGGTGATTCTAACCACCTCAACTATATGCTGGGGTGGGAGGATATGAACGAGCGGGAGCAGTGCTTCGCAGCCTTTGGCGCAGACCCGGAGCGGCGTACGGGCTTTGAGGAATCGGAACGCGACGGCCCCCTGGTCGCCAATATCCACAATGCTCTGTGGCGGCCGACACCCTACTCGCCAATGCAATAAGGCAGGGCGTGCCCTGCACCCACTAGAGTGTCCCCTGGGGCCACATGTGAGACATCCACGCTTCGCTCAGCCTGAGCCTGGTCAATCAGGAGCTTGCCGAAGGATCGAAGACGGGACCTGCTGGTGCCTCCTCCCCGTGAGAGAGGGCTAGGCTGAGGGGCTCACCGTACCCCGTTATTCTTAAAGCCCTGTTCACCCTGCACTTACCGGAGGAATAATCCCGCTAGGCAGGGGTTGAGCGGAAATCCTATCACCCATAGAATGGAGCGGTTAGCCTTTGCCCCGTGGTGCAGCGGTAGCACAACAGACTTTGAATCTGTGAACCCTGGTTCGAATCCAGGCGGGGCAGCCAGCTGACCACCGTGTGAAGGAAGGGAAGATGGCTGGGGATTCATCTCTTGAGGCTTGGCATTACGATCTTTCTGATTTGTTAGGCCACGACTAGGTCAATGCGCTTCGAATTCAGGATGCCGTGTAATACCAGGGAATAGCTGGGGCTGAAACGGGCATCCAACAGACGTGACTCAGGACGCAGCGCAGGAAGAGGAAGATGCGGTCGATTCCAACAACTAGGCCTCGAATCTCGCCCGGACTGTGTGGGCGATTATTGGCGAGAGCTGGCAAGCTTGGCTTTGCGCGCGAGGTGCTGCTCCTGGTAGCGGCCTACTTCACTTACATGTTCGTGAAGCGCGTGATTGTGCCCGGTGCTGAAGAGATCGGCGTTAGCAACGCTGTCGACATCATCTCTCTAGAGAAATCAATCGGTATATTCTGGGAAGCGGACCTCCAAGGCGCCGCTTCCCAAGCGGGCGAAGGGGTGCTTCTCCTCTTCAATTATCTCTATATCCTCACCTTTTTCCCCGTTCTTCTGACATCGGCAGTGATTCTCTACTTCTTGGACCGCGAGCGGTACGTTTTCTATCGGAACATGATCCTGCTCACCTTTGTGGTAGCCTTGACCTTCTTCGCGGTCTTTCCATTGTCACCACCACGGTTCATGGACATTAAGGGGGTCGTCGACTCCATTGATGTCTATGGGCCGGCTTGGTATGCGAGTCGCGACTTGGCGGCCTACTACAATGGCCATGCGGCCATGCCTAGCCTGCACTTTGCATGGTCAGTGCTCTTCGGATTCCTCTTCTGCGGATCGAAGCCGGTCATCCTCAAGGTGATTGGCGTGCTTTATCCCACAGTGACCTTTTTCTCCATTGTTATCACCGGAAACCATTATGTGCTTGACGCCGTCGGCGGCGGCTTGGTTATACTGCTGGTCTATCTGATTTATCAGGAGGTTATCGGTGGCATATTGTCACGGCGGTAGTCGCCGACTCGGGAAAACATCCCGCTGTAACACACCCGAAGAGAGGGAGCGACGCACGGCACCCCAGCCAAGCCGCCGCTCTCGGAACCGTGCATGTCAGAACCCTACCAACTGACCTTTGCTGAGGCGGTGACGCTTATCGAAGGGCGTCACCTTTCGCCAGTGGAGTTGACCCAATCGCTGCTCTTGCGTATCGACCGGCTGCAGCCGGTCCTTAAGGCCTGGGCCTACGTGGATTCGGCAGGCGCCTTGGCGGAGGCTAGGCGCTTGGAGCGAACGGAGTCGAGGAAGGAGCTCCAGGGTGTTGCATTTGCCGCCAAGGATATCTTCTATACCAAGGGTATCCCCACGGAGGCAGGGGCAAAAACGTGGCGAGGATTCGTACCGGATGAGGACGCGGCACCGGTGGCGCGTCTTCGCAGGAGCGGCGCGGTTCTTCTGGGGAAAACGGTCACCACAGCTTTTGCTGCTGGGGACCCCGTTTCCACGGTGAACCCGTGGAATGCTCGCCGCACTCCAGGGGGCTCCAGCACGGGCTCTGCAGTCGCGGTGGCAGCCCGGATGGTCCCGGCGGCCTTGGGGTCACAGACGGTAGGATCGGTATTGCGGCCCGCCGCTTACAATGGCGTGGTGGGTTTCAAGCCGACGTTTGGCCGCATCAGCCGACACGGCGTTGTGCCCCAGGCCACATCGTTGGACCACGTGGGGGTGTTGTGCCGGAGCGTGGAGGACGCAGCGCTCCTGCTATCGGTTCTGGCCGGTTACGACCCCGCCGACGCCGCATCTGCCGACGCTCCTGCAGGTGACTATCTTAGCGCGGTGCGGCACACTTCGGCCGCGCCACGCATCGGTCTCCTTCGAGGCTGGTTTACAGACGAGGCCGACCCGGAGACACGCGCGCATATGGAGGCGGTCTGCCGACGCTTGAGCAGCGCCGGGGCGATGGTCGATGACGCGGTTACCGGCATCGATTTTCCTGGTGCTTTGGCTGCGCACCAGACCATCCAACAGGCGGAGACGGCAGAGGCCCATCGGATGTGGTTCCCTGGACATGAGAAGGACTACGCACCGCTGATACGACGAATGATTGAGCGGGGAATGGCGCGCTCAGTCGAGGATTACCAGCAGGCGTTGGCGGTACAGCGCGCTATGGGTGAGGGCTTAGACCGGGCGTTGGAGGACTTCGATGTTCTGCTGACACCCACCGTTGCCGCCCCGGCCCCATCCGAGCTGAGCACCACAGGCGATCTGAGGTTTCAGAGCCTCTGGACCCTGTCGGGGATGCCGGCCATATCCATTCCAACGGGCCTCTCCAAGGAGGGGCTTCCCCTGGCCGTGCAGATGGGAGCGGGTAGGTTTGAGGAGCCGAGGTTGTTGGCGGCGGCCCGTTGGTGCGAGCAGGTGCTGGACGCGCGTTTGCCCATCCCTCCATTGGCGCTCTAGGGCTCCAGCAGCTTCTGCATGACCACCACGTCGAGCAGCTTCCCAAACTTGCTGCCCACCTCACGCATAACGCCCACCGCCTCGAAACCCAGGTTCCGGTGGAGCCGTACGCTCAGTTGATTAGCGCTGGTGATGCGGGCCACGATGCAGTGGACTCCGGCTCGCTGTCCCGCTGAGATGACCGATTCCATGAGCGCCCGGCCAATGCCCTGACGGCGGCGCTCCTGGGTAACGTACACCGATATTTCGGTGGTTGCATCGTAGCCGTCGTGGAACGACCAGCTGCTCAGCGAAGCCCACCCGGAAACTAATTCGTTTTCTTCAGCCACATGAAGGGGATGCCGACCGCCGTGCTCTGCGAACCACCGCTGCTGCTGCTGAGTGGTACGAGGCGTTGATTCAAAGGAGGCAGTGGAATGCAGCACATTCTGGTTGTAAATGGCGGTTATGCCATCCAGGTCTTCGAGGCGGGCTGGCCGGATGAGAGTCACGGAGACGTAACTACCGAGGGGGAGTTAGGCCAGGAGGGAATCGGGGTCGTTCCCGTTTCCAAAGGCCTTGGAACTAGCTTGTTGGTACTTGGCGTAATGCTGGGCATAGGTTCCGTTGAGGGCCATGAGCTCATCATGGGAGCCGATTTCCATGATGTGGCCGTGTTCCAGGGCCACAATCTTATCCGCGTTTCGAACAGTGGAGAGCCGATGGGCGATGATGAGCGCCGTGCGGTTAGCCAGCAGCCGGTTGAGAGCGGCCTGAATAAGCTGTTCCGTCTCCGTATCAACGCTGGCCGTCGCTTCGTCTAGGATAAGAATCTTGGGGTCTGCGACCAGTGCCCTGGCGAAGCTGATCAGCTGCCGTTGGCCGATGCTCAGGTTGCCGCCGCGCTCTTCCAGCATGGTGTCGTAGGCTCCGGGCAGGCTGGTGATGTAGTCGTGAATTCCCACGGCTTTGGCCGCCTCTTCCACCTTCTCCCGCGTCGCCTCCTCGTGACTGTACCGAATGTTGTCGAGTATCGTGCCGGAAAAGAGGAAGGGCTCCTGGAGCACCATCCCCATTTGCTGGGCTACCGAGGCACGGGTCACGTCACGAATATCGTGGCCATCGATGGTGATGCGGCCATCACCGACGTCGAAGAACCGGGCGAGGACTCCCGCCATGGTCGTCTTGCCCGCTCCAGTGGGTCCCACCAGCGCCACCACTTCTCCAGGCTTGATAAAAAGGTTGATGTCTGTGAGCACAGGCCGACCTGAGATGTAAGAAAATTGGACGTTCTCGTACTCCACGGCGCCGGTTATCGGCGGGATCGCCACGGCGCCATCTTTGTCCTTAAGCTCCACCGGCACGTCCAGGAGCTCGAAAATTCGGGTGCCGGAGGCCATGGCGCGTTGCATTTGTGTGAACTGCATGGTGAGCTGCCGAATGGGGTCGAAGAAGCGGTGGACAAAGACCGCGAAGGCCACCAGATGGCCGGGTTCAATTTCGCCCCGAAGCACCATCTGCCCTCCGAAGACCACCACGGCTGCCAGTGCCAGACCGGTGAAAGATTCCACCACGGGCATGAGGCTGGCGGAGAGTTTGCTGGCCTTAATCTGGGAGTTCAGGTGGGAGGAGTTCAGGTGGTCGAAGCTGTCTATGTTGCTGTCCTGGCGGTTCATGCTCTGAACGACGCGGACTCCAGCTAGGTTCTCTTGAAGAGCTCCGTTAACCCGCGAAATCCAGAACCGCACCCGGAGGAAGGTCTTGCGCGCGTACCTTTGCCAGATTAAAACGATGAGAATCAGGGCCGGCACACTGGCCAGTGTCCAGAGGGCAAGCTGCCAGTCGAGGATAAACATCGTGACAATAATGGCAAATAGCCCCAGGATGTCGGAGAGGCTGAAGACCATCAGCGACATGAACTCGCTCAAGGAGTAGACGTCGTTCTGGACCCGCGACATGATTTGGCCGACCTTGTATTGGTTGTGGAAGGTCATCGACTGGCGCTGCAGGTGGTCGAAGAGGTCGGCGCGGAGGTCGCGAAGCATCAGTTGGCCACCCTTGGCGACCATGATCTGATGTATGTAATTGGCGGCTAAGTGGACAACCAGCAGTAACCCAAAGCCGATGGCGAGGTAGTTGAGCCCGCCAAGGTCGCCCGGGATGATGTAATCGTCGATGGCGACCTTGATGAACACAGGGATAAGGACGTTGACCAGGTTGTAGATCATGATCGATAGGAAGGACATCAGGACGATGCCTTTGTAGGGGCGCAGGTACTTGGCGAGACGCGTAACTACTGCGTTGTTGTAGAGCTGATTCTTCATCAGCTCGTCTTCGAAGTCCCCTTCCCTGCCTCTCCACGCTTGTTGTTGTTGTGTCGGTGTTGCCATTAGTCGGCACCTCGTGCCGCTTCGATGGTGGCGCTCTGGAGTTCGGCGATGTGCCGGTAGAAACCGTCATTGGCCAGCAATTCAGCGGAGGTGCCCATCTCGGTGATGCGGCCGCTATCGAGGACGACGATAGTGTGGGCGTTTTGGATAGAAGTCAGTCGGTGGGCGATGATCAGCGTTGTGCGCCCTCGGACCACGTTCTCCATGGCCTGCTGAATCTTGCCTTCGGTCTCTGCGTCCACGCTGGAGGTGGAGTCATCCAACACCAGGATGGGAGGGTCGACCAAGAGCGTGCGTGCGATGGACAATCGTTGGCGCTGGCCTCCCGAAAGCGTGACGCCCCGCTCACCGACCATGGTGTCGTAACCGTTGGGGAGGTCCATAATTTCGTCATGCAATTGGGCAGTTTTTGCCGCGTTCATGACCTCTTCTTCTGAGGCATCTAGCCGACCGTAGGCGATGTTTTCTCGAACCGTTGTGCTGAACAGGAATACGTCCTGCTGGACCAGGCCAACAGTTCGCCGCAAAGAGGCAAGGGTGGTATGCCGAATGTCCTGGCCGTCGATGGTAATACGGCCTCCGCTGACATCGTAGAACCGGGCCAGGAGGTGGGCCACAGTGGTTTTTCCGGAGCCGGGGGCACCCAGTAGGGCGACCACCTGGCCAGCAGGGATGTGGAGGTCCACGTCTCGGAGGGTTGGTTCGGTGTCGTAGGAGAAGTCGACCTTTTCGAAACGCACCTGCCCCGAGACACCGTTCAAGGTAACGGCGTTCCGAAGCTCCTCAACAGGGGAGGGGGCGTCCAGCACTTGGAAGAGGCGCTCTCCAGCCGATTGAGCACGAGCGTAGGTGTTGACCAAGAAGCCCATCATCCGGACCTGGGGCACCAGTAATGTGGTGTAGAGGATGAATTGGCTCAGGTCCCCGGGGGTGATGCGGCCGCTGTCCACCGCCCGGCCTCCGAACCAGAGTATAAGGCCAATGGATGCCCAGAAGACGAACTGCATCAGCGAGAAGTTGGATGCTCGGATCCGTTCGGTATCAAGCGTACTGCTGTAGACCGCGTCGGCCCGTTCGCGGAATTTTGCCTTTTCGAACTCCTCCGCTCCGAAGGCCTTGACCACTTTAATCCCCGTCAGGTTCTCTTGAAGGACGGTGGTCATCTTCCCCATCTCTTGCTGTACCTCGCGCCACATACCCCGCATGCGGGTGCTGATCCAAATGGACCGGAACGCGATAAAGGGTACGGCAATGAGGCTCACCAGGGCCAACCGCCAGTCCAAGAGCAGCATCATCATGGCTGCGAAGAGCACCATGAAGAAGATCTGAAGCATCCGTACCATGCCCATGCTGATGAACATGCGGGTCATCTCGATGTCGATGGTGGCCTTGGACATGAGATTTCCAGTGTGTTCTTTGTCGTGGTAGGCGAAGCTCAGGTGTTGCCACTTGTCGTAGAGCTGTTGACGCAGTTGGTAGGAGACCAGGTGGGAAATAGCTTCCGCTAAGAACAGGTTCGTGAACTGGAAGATGCCTCGGAAGAAGGTAATGAGGATAAGAATGCCAGCCAGCTGCCATAGTTGTGAGGTGACGCCGTCTTCGATGGCTGTGTCTACGGCGCTACCGATGAGCCGTGGTACGGCGATGTAGAGCGCCGAAGCGAAGATGAGGGTTAGCCATGCGGTGACTATTCGCACGCGATGGCGAAAAGCATATCTTGCGAGGCGAATGAGTACAGGCATAGAAAATTAAGACCGGTCCCGGGCTTGGATTGAGGGAGAGCTTAGGGGTACCCCCGCAGCCACTGCACCTAATTATAGCCCTTTCGACGAAAAACTCCAAAAGTTCCCCAGGATGATGGTCTTGGCTGATGTGGAAAACAGCCCTTGGCCCACGATTTACTGCGTGGTAAACTACTGCCTCTTGTGCCCAGGCGTAGACTCTGGGGAGTTTTAGCGTAGAAGTTTTAGGGGTGACGGGTGGCCAATGGTCAGTTGGTTATGCCCTATTTTCTCCGGCCTATGGTCACGGGGGAAATCAGCCAGGTAGCCGCCATTGAGCGGGAGGCCTTTCCCACCCTGTGGCCCGGGACCAATTACCAGCGTGAGTTGAGAAACCACCAGTCGGAGTATCTGGTCTGTGTCCACCGCGGCGAGCGAGTTCCAGTGCTGCACCCGCAGCGTCGGAGCTTCCTTGATCGGCTGAGGAGGAGGTCACCGCACCGGTTGGTGGATCCTCCTGAGTTAATCGTGGGCTACATGGGCCTTTGGTTCATGGGTGGCGAGGGTCACATCGTCTCCATTGCGGTTGGTGAGCAGTACCGGGGCCAGGGGATTGGCGAGCTACTCATGCTGGCAGCGGTGGAGATGACGCTTCGCCGGGAGCAGCAGGTGGTCACTTTGGAGGTGCGGGTGTCCAACGAGGTGGCGCAGAGCCTCTACCGGAAGTACGGCTTGTCCCAGGTCGGTCTACGCAAGGCCTACTACTCCGATAATCGGGAAGATGCCTATATCATGAGCACGCAGAGCATCTCCTCGCTGGAATATGGGGAGTTCCTGGCCGCGCGTCATGCTGCATTCGCAGAACGATATGGCGATGCGGAACGGACGTATCACTCGTAGGGAGACGCGTTCGGCGTCGTTCTGTTGCATGCGCCTCAAGGGTCATGGCGATGCATGGCCTGCTAGAATCGGGGTATGACCTTCTCAAATCGAGCCACACGACTCATCCTCGCCCGCCACGGGAGAACCCGCTACAACGCAGAGGGGCGGGTGCAGGGGGGAGGCGTCCTCGATGAACTAGGCCGAGTGCAGGTAAAGGCGTTGGCATTGCGTCTCGCCGATGAGCCGGTGGCCGTTATCTACGCCAGTCCGCTGACGAGAACGCTCCAGACGGCTCGAATGGTGGCTGGTCCCCACGACCTGCCGGTCCGGCGGCGGGGGCTGTTGCGGGACATCAACTACGGGGTCTATTCCGGCATGTTGTTTTCGGAAGCACGTAAACAGGATCCTGATCTGTGGGAACGGTGGCGTACTGCTCCACAAACGGTCCGTTTTTCGGAGGGTGAGGGCCTGGCGGATCTGCGCTGGCGCATGGAGCGGTTCTTGGAAGAGGCCGGGGAGTGGTGGGGCAGGACAGTGGTGGTCGTCACACACGATTCGCCCATTAGGGCCATCGCCAGCATTGCCAGCGGCGTGGACGATTCCCGTCACAACGAGATGGTGGTCAAAGTGGCGTCGATCACCGAGGTAGAGATCACTCCTGACGGGCTCCGGCTGCTGGCGCATGGAGATACATCGCACCTGGCGGGGATTAATGGCGAGTAAATCGCTGAGGGCCAAGAGGCGTTCTAAAGTGCTGCGGCCCCGCAGCATACGTGGAGTGCGGCCCTACGCGCCGGAGGATGTGCATTGGCGCCTTGCCGAATACTATGGGCCGGTGCACTGGGAGCGCAGGTTGGATCCCATTGCGGAATTGGTCGGTACGATCCTGTCGCAGCATACGTCCGACTTGAATTCAGGGCGCGCCTTCAAGGCCATGGTTGAGCGCTTCGGCGCCTGGGAGGCCGTTCTTCAGGCGGATGTAGGAGAATTGACCGACGTTATCCGGCACGGCGGACTTGCCGTTCAGAAGGCTCCGCGTATTCAAGCCGTGCTTCGAGAGGTTTTGGAGCGGCGGAGCGAGCTGAACATCGACTTCCTTAAAGAGTTGCCTATCGTTGAGGCCAAGGCGTGGCTGAAGTCGCTGCCAGGGGTTGGGCCAAAGACGGCGGCGGTGGTTCTTTCTTTCGCGCTGGGGGTGCCGGCCTTCCCTGTGGACACGCATATTTTTCGGGTGGCTGGGCGTCTGGGACTTATCGGGCCCAAGGTGAGCGCCGACGAGGCCCATGACGTGTTGGAGGAGGCGATTGCACCGGAGTTGGTTTATCCTATGCACGTTTACCTTATCACCCACGGCAGGCAGGTCTGCAAGGCCCAGCGCCCCCGGTGTACAAGCTGCCCGCTGAGCGAGCGCTGCCCTTCGATGGGGCTCTACGCCAGCGCGGTAAAACCCTCTGCCACTCGGGCGAAGATTGGTAGAACCATGCACGGTGGAGCGCTCGCGAGATAGGAACGGGTGAGTGCATTCCGGGAGAGGTGTTGTTGAACTTCTTGAGGGGTGGCAACCGTCTGCGGCGAGTTTCGAGGAAGTAGGGCGTTGTCAAGGAAAGTCAGCCAGCAGGCTCGAAGCGAGCGCCGAACGTAGGCTGTACGTAGTATAAGAGTGGAACCGTGGTTAAAAGGAATGAGTTAAAAATGAAGGTGTTTTCTCTCTCACGGCCCTTCAGGAAGTCTTCGGGCCTACCGCTCCTCCTGGTGGGAGTGCTGAGTGTCTTGGTGCTCACGACGGCCTGCGGGGATGGCGATGATGGTCCGGATGTTCAGGTACCCACGATCCCTGGGGGAGAGCAATCGATCCCCAGTGGCCAGGGAACGATAATTAAACCGAGTACGCTAGCGCCCACTCAGGACAAGGTCGGCAGCACTTCGGGAGACGCAGACGCAGGGGGGGTGCAGTTGGGCGATACAGTGCTTGTCCACTATCGCGGGACACTGGACACCGGTGAGGTCTTCGACGCATCTCTGGGAAGGGAGCCCCTCAGCTTTATTATGGGCACAGGACAGCTCATTCCGGGGTTCGAGGATGCCGTTTACGGACTGGTAGTGGGCGAATCGATCACCGTTCGGATATTGTCCGAGCGGGCCTACGGCGAGCGCAATGAGGATCTGCTGCTGGAGCTTCCCGCGGAGGGCGCGCCAGCGAACCTGCAGGTGGGAGACCGCATTGAGCTTGCAAATGGCCTGCCGGTGACGGTGCTGGAAATCACCCCTGAGGTGATACGGCTGGACGGGAACCATCCGCTGGCTGGGGAAGCGCTCACCTTCGAGATCGAGGTGGTGGACATCCAATAGACCTCGATTATGGGCCAGATCATTCAGGGTGAGTCCAATGCACGAAGCCTCTTGGTCATGTAGCATGCGCCAAACCGTGCTTTTCGAAGGTGCAATGTGTCCTACGACCTGGTCATCACTGGAGGGCGGGTCATCGACCCTGGGCGAGACGTTGACTCACAACTCGATGTGGCCGTGAGTGGCGGGCGTATCGCCGCTGTTGGTCCGGATATTGATTCCGCCCATGCGGAACGGACAGTGGACGCCCGGGGCAAACTCGTCGTACCCGGCCTCATCGACGCCCACACCCACCTGTTCTGGCACGGCACCGCTGTCGGCATGGACCCCGACCTGGCGGGCGTGCGCTCCGGAGTCACCACGGTGGTTGACGCCGGCAGCTGCGGCAGCGCGACCTATGACGGCTTTCACGAGCTGGTGGCCTCCACGGCGACCACTCGAGTCCTCTCGCTGTTGCATCTGGCGCAGACGGGCCTGGCCACCATGCCGGAGATCCGCGACATGGCCGATGTGGACATGGAGGCCACCGCTGTAACCATGGAACGTTACCGGGGACAAATCCTTGGAATCAAGGTCCGCGCCGTGGGCCCCGCCGTGCTGGAGATGGGCACCGAGCTTATCAAGCTCGCCCGGAAGGCGGCGGACGCAAGCAAGACCCGAGTCATGGTACACATCGGCGATCCTCTGTTCAAAGTGGACCCGCCGCTTACGCAGCGGCTGCTGCCGCTCCTCCAACCGGGGGATATCGTTACCCATATCTTCACGGGCCAGATTGGCCGGGTGCTGGATGCCAACAACAGGGTGCTACCGGAGCTGCTGGAGGCCCGGGACCGGGGCGTGGTCTTTGACATCGCTCACGGCCGGTTCAACATGGACTTTGGCGTGGCCGGGCGCCTCCTGGATCAGGGGGTGATGCCCCTCACCATCTCCACTGATCTCACCCCCGCTGGGAGGGACGGCGTGGTGAAGAGCATGACGAACACCATGAGCAAGTTCCTGGCCCTGGGCTTTTCGCTGAATGAGGTGGTTCGCATGTCCACATGGGGTCCCGCGGGGCTGGTCGGCATGCAAGACGAGCTGGGCACCCTGGCCGAGGGAACCATTGCTGATATTACTATTTTGGAGGAGGTGCGTGGCGAATGGTCCTACCTGGACTCCTTCGACCGCCCACTCAAGGGCACGAAGGCACTTCAGCCAGTGCTCTGCTTCAAGGACGGGACGCAGTATTCGGTGGACTATGGCCCCTTCCCCTGGGGCTGGCTTCCCAACGCGCAGGAGTAAACCATGCCTGCGCTTAGCCGTCATCGTATTCGATGCGCCGCTTTGGTCATGGAGCAAGGCCGCGTTTTGCTGGTAGAGCATGTCGAGCTAATACAGGGATAGTGGTGGGTACTGCGTTGCGGTGGTGTGGAAGGAGACGAATCGCTTGACAGACTACGCCCGGTGTGAGGTCTTCGAGGAGATGGGGCTCACGGTGGAATTGGGGAAGAGCGCCTACCTCTGCCAGTTTCTCGAATCGGCCAACGGTACCCACCACCTGGAGGTCTTCTTCCAAGCGACCGCCCCATCGGGAGTGCTGACCATTGCCAATATCGTTGACAATGGTCCCGATGAGCACATCTTTAAGGGTGTGGCGTTGCTGGGCAGGGAGGAGCTTGCGTCGATCACGGTCTACCCCGAATGCCTGAGAGACAGATTCTGGGACGATTTAAAGGCGGAATTTCCCGAGACTCCGTACCTAGGACTTAACAAAGAGTGGGTTCGTTAAGCATAAGGGACGAGAGCGTGGCCTTATTGGAGGAATTGAGTTCCTAGGGGGCTTGTTCCCTACGCCAGAATCGACTTATGATGGGAGATGCGGCGATAAGCCGTAGAAAGGGGGTGATCAGCATTGCATAGTTCATTAGCCTCTGCTGCGTCGCCCGCCGCCATCGTTAGGAGCCGCCGGTAGGTCGATTCCGGCTCCAGCGATGTACTGCTGAGGCCTAGCGATGGGCCTGAGCGAGCGGCGTGGCAGAAACGCTGTCGGCGGTCGTGCTCTGTGGGGTGCGGCTTTCGGCACCAAGGGCGCCTCGTCTCGATGTTTCGGGACGGGGCGCTCTCTTGCTTGTGCGATGGGGTAAAATTTGTATCTGCCATCTCTTACTGGTGACGATGGACTTAGGGAGGGAGCCGATGGACGCGAAGGTCCGCATTGGTGTCAGTGGCGCTTCCGCCATGGCCCGACAGGGGAGGGACACTTTCTTCCGTTACCTAGAGGTCTTGGAGGGCCAGGGTTGGGACTCTTTGTGGTTCTCCGACCGTATCGTCGGGCCGGGCTGGTCGCTGGATCCTCTGGTTGGCATGGCCATGGTGGCCGCTCGCACGGAGAAGCTGAAGTTCGGTACGGGAGTCCTGCTCATGTCCATGCGCAATGCCGTGGCCACCGCTCGAGCGCTGGCGGCCATCGATAACCTCTCGAATGGTCGCCTCGTGGTGGGAGTCGGCGTCGGCCAGGAGGCCGCGCTGGAGTACGATGCCATGGGCGTTCTCAAACGGGACCGAGGCCAGCGGCTGGACGAGGCCATCCGGGTTATGCGCATGCTGTGGACGCAGGAGAAGGTGAGCTATGAGGGCAAGTCTCTGAAGCTTACCGACACGGGGATAACCCCCAAGCCCGCCCAGGCCAGCGTGCCCATCTGGATTGGTGGAAGGACTGAGGCGGCGTTTCGGAGGACGGGCCGACTGGGCGACGGCTGGCTTCCCACGCAGGTCACGCCGGAAGACGTGGCCCGCGGCATCGCCCGTATCAAGGAGTATGCCGTCGAGGCGGGCCGGGAGGTTTCGGATGACCACTACGGCCTGCAGATAGGTTGCTACCTGGTGGAGCGTGGCCCCGTGCCCATGGACCACGTTCGCCAGTACCTGCTCACCCGCCGTCAGGATGTGGCGCCGGAGCAGTTGCACCTTGTGGGCACGCCGGACCAGGTCATGGCGCGGATGCGGGAGTACATTGACGCTGGCGCTACGAAGTTTGTGTTGGGACCGGCCTGCGGTCCCGAAGAGGTCTGGCGGCAGTTGGAGGTTCAGTCGGAGATGCTGGTCAAGCCAGTTCACACCGCCGCAGTCTGAGCGATAATAGAGAATATGGAGGAAAAAGGGATATGAAGGTCGGCATCATCAATGTCACCGGCTACGCGGGCATCGAGCTCGCCCGGTTGCTCAGGAGTCATCCGGACGCTCAGTTGGTGGGCGTCACGGGTCGAAGCTCCGCCGGTCAGAAGCTGGCTGAGGTATTTCCCCATCTAGGTGAGTTGGATATGACCATCACCGAAGAGTTGGAGGAGAGCGTTGATGTCGTCTTCTCGGCGCTGCCCCAGGTGGCAAGCGCCAAGGTGTGCGAGCCCTTCGTTCGCTCCGGCGTGAAGGTGGTGGACATCAGCGCCGACTTCCGGTTGCATGACCCCGCCGAGTATAAGGAGTGGTACGGTGAGGAGCACCCGTCTCCCGACCTGCTGGAGACCTCGGTTTATGGACTTACCGAGTTGGACCGCGAGGGTGTCGCTTCCGCAGATCTGGTGGCCAACCCCGGTTGCTATCCCACGGGGGCGGTGCTGGCCCTAGCGCCGGTGGTTAAGGCGGGGCTTATCAAACAAGACATCATCATCGACGCCAAGTCGGGCGTTTCCGGCGGGGGGCGTAGTTTTGCTATGACCAACCTCTTCTCCGAGGTGAACGAGAATGTGTTCGCCTATGGGGTGAAGGGCCACCGCCACTTGCCGGAGATTACCCAGGAGCTCAAGCGGCTGCGGCAGGGATACGAGCCCAAGGTGATCTTCATCCCACACTTGATTCCCATGACGCGGGGCATCCTGGATTCCATCTACGCCGACTTTGTGGAGGATGCCTATCTCGGCCCCGACAAGGCGGCGGAGGGGATACGGGATCTGTATAAGGACTTCTATCGTGATGAGCCCTTCGTGAAGGTGGTAGATGCGCCACCACAAACCAAGCAGACCTGGGGTAGCAATGATTGTCTCATCTACCCCACCGTGGACAAGCGCACTGGGCGGTTCATGGTGTTCGCCGCGCTGGACAACCTTGTCAAGGGCGCGGCAGGCCAGGCAGTACAGAACATGAATCTCATGTTTGGGATGCCGGAGACCACAGGGTTGGGACAAATCGCCATCTACCCGTAGCCGCAACCGGGCAGTCCGGCACCATGCGTGCCCCCATCGTCTAGCGGCCTAGGACACCACCCTTTCAAGGTGGGGATCAGGGGTTCGAATCCCCTTGGGGGCACCAAACCGTCCGTACACGAATGACCAAGTGTAGTTGGGCCCCCCCTGACTATATCAATACATCATGGACAAGGTGGTAGAGGCGATTGCTGGGGAATGTTCGGGGCCAAATCCGTGCGTTAACGAGTTAGACCTGGTTCATTTGCGACCCTACGTAAAAACCTTCTTTGTATGCAGTCGAGCGCTTGGGAGGAGAGTCAACCCGCTCATCCATCCTCTAGGCGGACGGGAGGAGCACGGAGTAAAGGGCTGCGCGGATATTGCAACAGCCCCTATCACTATCTGGTTGAATATGTTGCGCTGGTGAAAAAATAGCGGTACGCTCGTATCGTTTTCGGCCACACGAGCTTCGCTTGTATTCTGACGAGTCCGTTCTGCCAAAGGATTGGCGTGGCGGGCTTTCGATTAAGGATTCCCTGGATGATCGGCACCAGTGGGCACCTTCAATGAGTGAACAGACCCAGCAGCGGGCCAGAACAGGCTTTGGCCGCAAGACATTCGATGCGCTGAGATACCGCGAGTTCCGGTTCCTGTGGTTTGCGCAGGTAGGTACGGGCTTTGCCCAGCAAGGCGAGATGCTGACCCGCAGCTGGTTAATCCTGCAGCTGACCGAGGGGTCCGGCGTCATGCTGGCGGCGGTGCATATAACTCGCGCCTTCGGGACGCTGGGAGCAACGCCCTTCGCGGGTGTGTTGGCCGACAGGTACGACCGCCGGTTGCTGATGATCTTTGCCAACATTATCAAAGCAGTCTCTTTCGTGGGTATCGGACTGCTGGTTATTTTTGACTCGATTGAGATCTGGCACGTCGTCGCGAGCGCGGTTATCGCCGGGGCTGGCCAGGCCATCCAGCAGACCTGCAGCCAGGCCGTCATCCCCAGCCTCGTGCCTCGAGAAGGGATCATGAACGCGGTCGCCCTCCACTCGGTAACGTCGGGCGTTGACCGTGTCGTAGGCCCCTTCTTGGCGGGCATCCTTATCGCGCTCATCGGAGTCCAGGGGGCTTACTTCGCTGCTGCGGGAGCATTGGCGATTCCCGTAGTCTTGTACGCCCGTATGCTGCCCCTGAAGATTGCCGACGCCGGCTTTTCCGCGGATGGCTCAAAAGAGTCGTTCTTCATCAGTTTCAAAGAGGGCATACGGTTCGCAATTCACAGCCCTGCGGTCCGCGTTGTCGTGCTCGTCACCATCACGACCATGACGTTCGGGACCTCCTTCCAGCAGGTGATGCCCCTGTACGTAACCGATGTCCTGGAACGCGGTCCAGCAACCTTGGGACTCATCTTATCGGTTCCGGGTTTCCTCACCGTGGCAGGAGGCCTTTTCGCGGCTACTCTGGGCGACTTTCCCTACAAGGGCCGGCTTCTCTTTATCGCCGTCGTCTCCCCCGGTATCGCGGCGGTCGTTTTGAGCCAGACCAGCGTGGTCTGGGTGGCCATACTGGGCTTCAGCATTTACGGTGCGGGGGTCTCCCAATACGGACCGGCATCGCGCAGCGCGGTGATGAAAGCAACCCCAGAAGCGATGCGCGGCCGCGTGTCCAGCGTGCTGGCGATGAACCAGGGATGGGGCTCCGGGGGCGTGATGCTGTACGGTATAGTAGCCGACTGGGCAGATATCCAAACGGCATTCCTGCTCTTCGGTAGTCTGACAGTGATTCTCAACGTCACCTACTTCGCGACCATCCGCGCCTATCGGCATCTATCCTGAACATTGGTGGACTAACCCTGCAACCAATGTCCAACTGTTCGAACCTCGACCCTTTAGGTGCATCAACTCAAGCTACTGCCGCGTGGAGAACCGCACGTGCCTGATTCCTCAGGGGTGCGTTAGTTTCGTGCAAATGGAGTAGTTTTCCCGAGACCATCATGACATCGTCAACTGCAATCCAGGGAACGGTTCATTAGCCGTAGACGGCTTGCTGAAGCCGTTGACCGCTCCTAACATCAAATTCTTCGAGATTAATCCTAATTTGCGGCCCCTTTTCCCGGAGGGGCCTGGCAGAGCAGAAGCGTAAATTGACTCTGGACGATCTGGAGGCTCTTGTGCAAGCAGTGGGTCCCCGCAGTCCAAGGAGCCTGGAGCGCCGGGAGGTGACACTATCCTCTTCGAGGCGATGCGCGAAGCTGCGTAGCTGCGCCAGTGCTTATTAAGGGGTCTGGGCCGAAGGCTGCGGTGCTCGAAACGTACCTTACTCTCTTTGCCGGTCAGGTTCGGTACGGGCGCGCCATCGTTGTGTCACCTCTTTGCTAAGTGGTGCGAGACTTAGCCCTGCGATGAGCACCATAACAACTATCCAAGATGCCGCCCATAGGGTGAGTTTGGCGTGTCGGTTTCCCTGGGCGGTGTGCTCTAGAGTTAGTTCCTGTGCACCACCGTGGGGAGCAATGAAGGCATTGGCCCAACCAAAGGAGCCCGCGGAAGTATGGAGGAGGGTTCTCCCATCGCTGCGGGCCTCCCAGCTGGGGCTATAGGCTTCGCGGAAAAGAAGGGTGTATGGCGCCTGCGAAGAAACGGTGATAGCAAACTTACCGAAATTCAGCTCGGTGACGTCGAGCGTAATTGGCCTGGAGGACAGCACTTGCTGGAATGACAGCTCCGGGTGTGGTACGTAAAGGAGGGCTAATTGGTCGATGGACGCAGTATCCCCCGCGTAACCAATGCTCAGGGAACTCACACCTTGCGGTAGGGGTGTTGCTTTGGTCTGGAACCATTGAATCCCATTGGTATGCTGCGTTACCGGGACGGCTTTCCACTGGGAAACACCATCGTAGATGAATGGAGCAGTGAGACGGCCACGGATAGCTACTCGGTACAAACCGCTCAATGGGAGGTTGATTTGGAAGGTGGCCTGCTGTTGCCCTTGTAACTCCAATGCTCCCAGATAGGCATAGTCTTCGTTTTTCACCATGATGGATGAGGACGTACCCGCACCTGCATCCGCCTTTAGTGGAGGGATCGAGAGATCCAATACCGATTCTGCTTCCATCAGCACCAGGAATGGCCGGGATGGGTCCACCCATGCCTGCATCTCGGCAACATTTTCTGGATTGCCTAGGAACACCGTGGTGTTCACCGAAGCGGCTATATCTGCAGGGCTGCCTTCTTCCAGATCAGCCAGCCGTAGTAGCGTGTTGTCTAAATTAATGAACGGCAGCTTGGTCAAAAGCAACGGTATCTCAACCAGTTGGGCGCCTAAACCCTCTCCCCGTTCCCCGTACAGGCCCACCACATCAACATTGGACGCAGGGGGCAGTAGCCTGGAGGACACATTTCGCAACGCAACTGAGTCCAACCACGTTGAAGCTGGAGCCTCGGTGTCCTCTCCACTCGTTGCTTCCACATGGAGTCGGATGCTACGAGTCTTTGGTGGTGGCTCGAGTACAAAACGGGTGGTGGTATTCAATTGCCCGATATCGAACCACAAGCGTTGGAAGGCACCGTCCGCAGACATGATGGGTTGCCCGTTCGCGTCTTGATAGAACACTTTGAAGGAAGCGCGAATGGCGTTTTCCCCGCGGGCCTGCACGGTCAGAGCGTAAATCTCGGCACCGCTGGCTGGAACGGTTTGAATTACCGCGCCGAAGAGCGGTTTGTTGGCCACAGTGATCACAAGCGTTGAGGTACTTCCATCAGTGATGACGTTGTACTCCGCCCCAGGTGAGTTGTCCGTGGTCCAATGGGTCAATTCGTCGGTGAAAGAACCGTTCTGGAGGAGATTCCCCCCGCCAACTCCCACGGTGTCCGCGGAGGTTGCTTGAGCCGACCCGCCGAGAGGCACAACCGCAAGAGAGTTTGAATAGGCCGAAATGTGCGGCTGAAATACCCGATTCCGGAATACGCTGAAGCCAACCGATGAGTGGACCAACTCCAGGTCTGTTTGGCGTTCAAGGCTTTCTTTATATGCGGCAGGGTCACCTATCGAAACGAATCCCTGATCGGCGGCTTCGATATATCGCGGAGGTCCTACAGCGTTCCTTTGCCAAACTCCCCATTCCCACTGAGGGTCTACCACGATAATGTATTTCACAGAGAATTCCCCCACAATGTGGCCGAACTGATTGGTGTCACCTGTGAAAAGGGGCTCCATAACAAGGCGTCGGAGAAAACGGTCGTCTGGGTGTCTGAAACTTTGAGGGTCGAGAATCGGCAGCACGTTGCGTTCAACATAACGGTCTCCCGGCAGCCACAGAGTGCGAAAATACCCTTCCTGCTCATGTCGTTTTTTGACCCACTCCACTGCAGAGGAATAGGCTTGGGGGAGTTCGAAAGCTTCTCCACTTCCTTGGTTAAACCCGGTTGTGACGAACCGGTGCAGGTTCGTCACGGGATTGTCCAAAGGAGGATGGGCTTCAGTCATGATAAAGAATAGGCCCAATCCTGCGATGACCGCCCCAAGGAGTACAGGGATATGGCGCCTCAAGGACCGTCTAGAGGTGGGACTGATAGTGCGGCGGGCTACATCGTCTAACATGAATGCCACTGCCAGAAAAGCAGGCTGGAGCATCATGGACTGGAGTTTGTCGGGGTCCTGGAATGGGAGAAGGAAGGGAAGTGAAATAAAGAGGGATTTAGTCGCTCCCAAGGAAATGCTGTACATCCCTGTGAGGACTAGGGACGCCATTAAAACCATGCCCAGGTACCAGAGACGGCGAGGCCCGGGCCGGACGACCCTGCTGAGCAAGACCAGCGCGACCACCATTCCCAAGGCGTAAACGAGCTGGCGATAGGAAAAATCGGTGTTGTAGTTGACCACTGCGGTCTCCGACGTTTGGGCGATATCTATCCCGCCGGCTAGGCCAGTTGTACCCCCGGACGCCCCCCACATCGCATCCCAAACGAGACCGAGGAGGGTGAGTGACAATGGCAGGGTCAGGAGGAAGTAGACAACTCCGGCAGCGCCCACGCCGACTGCTACAGTTTTGAGCCACTTTACAGACCGTTGTTGGGTATATTGGAGCGCCACTGCCAGCAGTAGAATTGGCGAGATTCTAATCAGTAAATAAGGCATGATGCCGGCCTCCAAGGAGACCAGTGCTGTGAACACCAGCAGGTTCCGAAGGCGATGGTCCGTCTCACGCAGAAACTTTAGGAAAAACAGAAATATCAAAGGGAACGCCGCGTGAACGCTGAGACTGGGATGTCCACCAGCGGTGAACCAGGTGATGCTCCAAGCGTTGATGCCGTATGCGAGCGCCACCAGGATACGGATGGATGATGAGAGCACCAAGTAACGGAGGAGCAGGTACATGGTAACAATTGAGAGAGGCATTAACGATAGGAAAAAGAATCGCTGAGCAGTGGCGGCATCGCCGAAGAGGAATGTTAACGGTATCTGCACGGCTGCTAGCCCGAAAATGAGGGGGTTGACCCAACCAAGGTTCGTGTTCGACCAGGCGTTGGTGAAGTAGTCCCATGTTGTTCCAGCCGTTGGGTACCACGGACCAAGGTCGCCCGCCAACAGGGGGGGGCCAGAGTAAAGATCACGGTAGACCCACCCAAAAATGGCTATTAACGCCAATCCTAGCAGGGCGGGCTCACCCACGTGTAAGCGAGTGATGGAGATTCGACGAAGAACGCCCGCTCTGCGGGTATGCCCTTCGCGGCTTATAATAGGCATTTGTTGATTTAGCGCTGCCTTCTCCTTAAGCGATTGCGCAGGAGGCCCGCGCTAAAAGCGGTGCCCTCTACGAGCTTCATCACAATGAATCCTGCGGTGTGGAGTGGGTCCTTCACGTACGTGCGCCAGTTCCGAAAGTATACGGGGCGGAAAAGATTGAACTGGCTGGACGCAACATCTTTGTTCTTCCAATGCTTTTGGAGATAGACTCCTGCCGTTTTACCGTAGGTATATTTCTTTTTTACTAGCTTGCGCAGGGTTAAATGTCCCTCATTATGGTATACGGGCGTCGAGCCACGAATGATTTGCTTCCCAAGTCCTCGAATGCGTTTGTGGAAGTCCCAGTCCAGCAATCCTCCCATTTCAGGATTGTAGCCGCCCACCTCATCCCACATCGTTTTTTGCATAAACCGTGGGGCCTCAATAGTACTGTCACCAAGGAGATATGCTGAGCGTTCGATTACCTTGCACTTCGCCCAGAATCCTTGGCCGAAGGAAATCTCGGGCACGATGAGCGCGTTTGCCCCCGATACTTCCATCTGGACTACGTAGGTTTCTATCGCTTTCGGCACCAAGACCATGTCGCTATCGACGAAGTAGAGATACTTACCTTTGGCTTTGCTTGCCCCCCATACCACTTGGTAAGGCGTGCCCCAGGACATAAATGACTCAATATGGAAACAATAGAGGGCTGTTGATTCCGCCATAACTTGAGCGGTTCCATCAGTACTCTCGGCATCGACACCAATGATTTCGATATTGGGGTATGTCTGAGCTTTGAGAGAGGCCAAGCAATCGCCAATGATATCCACGCAATTTAAAGTTGGGAGAACGATAGAGACAAGGGTATTACGAGAGGGAGGTTTGGTGACCATGATTTCTAGTGGGGCGCTCCGCTTTTAGATTAATACGTGGGAAAGAGCCCGATGGCCTTTATTTCGCTCGGACGGCCCTGGCCTGCATTAGTCGTATTTTAGGGTACGAATTCAGACGCTGGAACCCTTATTCCGCCCTACTGGGTAGAATTGGGCAAGCCAGCACCTGCCTCTATCACCGCCGTCACTTTCCCGACGACAGTCTTGACATCCGTTGATGCGTCCACCTTAACGTCATAGTGGTACTTTTCAGCGATCTGATCCATCCATTCGGCCAGGCGCTCAAAAAAATCCTGACCGTCATGCAGATGGCCCGGGTCGTTTTTTTTACGATCGAAGGCCACATCCGGTGGGACCTGTAGCAAGATGAGGGTATTGGGCCTAGGGAAGTGAGCAAATAGGGCCCAGATTAATCGATTGCGATACCCTCGGTTCTTGAACTGGAGGAGAAAATCAGATGGCCAGCGATCATGGACCACTACACCGGGGGTTAGCCTAAACCACACGAATGCCAGGAGGCTGTCCAGCCAAACCAGCAGGTGGTACATCAAAGAAATCACCGGCCGGTTTTGCTCCTTCTGAAAAAGCATAGTGTCTTTCATGTTTGTTGCGCGGTTGCTTCCCATGAGGAATCCCCCAAGCCGCACAAGTAGCTTGCCCATAGCGAAATCCAGCTCGTGATGATACCTCGTTCGGATCCCACGGCGGGAGAGGGTTTGGACTACCTCCCGAGCCACGGTAGTCTTCCCCGAACCGTCGATGCCGCACAGACCGACTATATGGGCCACGGCATTGACGTCCTCACCTCAAATCGAAGGGGCTTCAGGAAGTTGACGCCGAAGTTCAATAGCAAGTTATTCCCGCCTAATAATGCTTCACGGCTGAGGAGGCATTGTGCGATTGGGAGTATTAGAGTTACACACATCGGTGGCAAACCGTAGAATTCCAAATTGGCGAGTGCGAAGGCATAACAATCGATGAGGGTAGGTGCAAACTGGACACGTCAAATTCGAACTAGTGGAACCCCCATGCCTTCAACAGGGAGCACTGATACATTATCATATTTTGGTCGGCCGTTTTATTTAGGTCCATGCCCGCCAGTGGGGATTTTGGAAGCCGCGTTAGTAAGCACGAGAGCATTTGTACGGGGGAAAGGGACGCTATGCCCACTCTATTTCTCCAGGATAGGATGACAGAAGTCGCATGCCTTCCATAGTCATCTTATTGAGCCTGCTATTTATCCTCTACGCGGGGCTCTTCATATTTTACCGATGGAGTCCCGTAATCTCCTTAACCACAGGGATTACATTTGCCACTTTAGCCTTTGTGCTGTATGCCCTCGGAAACGTTGAGGGAGAAAGGCCTGTTGCCGCCGGTTCACTGTTCTTCATAATAGCCGGATTGTTGGTCATGATCACCAGTCAAGTAAGGTCCTCCCCTAAGAATGGTGGGTTGCAGGAGCCTGAAGACACGGATTTCCAAGGTTAGTAGACTCCCAGGAATTCTACTAAATCGCTTCCCACCAGGACCACGGGGATGGGCACCACCACCTGCCACGCCCCTCCCGCCGATTTTGATGCTTCAAAGTAGGCCAGCCCCAAGGTGGTTTCCCACTCAATTCCTTGGAGCGCAGTGGTGAGTTGATTCTCGACAAAGGAGAGGTCGGTTCTTTGAAACGCCGCGGTAATCGCGGGGATGATGATTTCACGGGGGTATATGACCCTAAGGTCAGGGGAGCCACCGAATCGCTCCCCATACGACACTACCAGTTCCTGGAGCGGCTCTGGGAGTCCGCTAGGGTCGGTCGGGAGCCCAGGAAGCAGAATCCGGCCGTTAACACCAAGCGATTCCAACCTTCCTTGAAGATCCTGTATAGACTCCAAGGAGGCGACCAGGAAAAGTCCGTCGAACCCCATTTCCTCAGCGACTTGGACGATTCGTAATGCAGCGGTGATCTCCACATTGCCCAAATCGATGACGTCGACGCTTGCCTCAATTAAGGAGCGCAATGCATTAGGGAGGTTGTTGTGAGTAACCGAATGCTCGGAGACCAAGACTGGAAGAGGGGTTTCCTGGTTGTCACTGGCTAGGAGCGTTAGTATGGCCAAGACCGCACCTTCGCTGTCGGTGCCGTAGCGTATTTGGCCCACTCGCCACCCTTCGGTTAGGCGGCTGGCAGTGGCCTTATATAGGGCCCTGATTCTTTGTTCCACGGAGGGCGTGATCAGGAAGGTGTTGGTGCCTGAGAGAAGAACAGTTGTATCGTTAGTGGTCAGGAGGGGCATTCCCTCCGGCTCCGTTATGTTCTGGACCCCCACGTGCATCTGGTGTCTGCCGCCGATGATCAAATCGGGGTTCGCGAATTTCGCCGTTACTACCGCATCCGACCATGCGGATAATTCCAAGCGAATATGCTGTAATTCAAGGGTGTTCCAAACTCCAGGAAACACCTCGTTAAAATCGGCAGCTACGTCCTGAGAAACTTCTGTCCAATCACCGAGATTTGGCTGACTAAGCGGAATTTTGAGTGAGAAAAATGCCTGGTCTTCTGAAGGTCCTGACGTGGGTGTATCGAGATTCTCATAGAGCGTGTAGATCATGCGCAGCCGTTCTAATCCGTCCTCGTTATACCCTCGGATGTAAATGTAGGCACCCCCAAGCGGCTCGTGCTGCACAACCTGCATCTGCACCGAAAAGGATATAGGGCTAGAGCCGTCGTAGGGAAAGTCCCTGAAGACTTGGGCCTCCTTTGAAATCCCTTCCAGCGTTATCTCTAGAGCGGCATTGCCCGCCACGTCCTCTTGTCTCACAGACCTAATAATGGCCGGTTGCTCACCAAGAGACCCACGTTGCTCCCAAAGCGCAAGCGCAGAGTCATCCAGTATTGCCCCTTGGGAACCATTTGCGGTGGGCGTTGCACTCACCACCACGTGGGGCTCACCCCTGCTAATGAGTTCTTCAGCCGCAGGAAGCAGGTCGTCCTCGCCACCAGCGACTTCTACTGCATCACTGATAATCCTAAATACCTCGTTTTGAACTGACAGGGACGTATTCATTTGGGTAAGATCGATCCCCCACATTGCCCCTTTGGTTAGAGCGCTGCTGGTGCTTCCTGTTTGGCCTGACAATCCCAAAATGCCTACCAGCAGTTCGCGAACTATCGGCGTGGGGTCTGGGGCTGAATTCGATGGTGGTGTTGGATCAGCTGTTAATCCGTCAGGACCATCCGCCGTTGCAGTGGAGGGAGGGGGGTTTGTCCCTGGCGTATTAGTCGGAGGGGGGGGGCCAAACCGCGTTAAGAAGATGGTTAGAAACACGCCAATTACTACCAGGGTGAAAGCTGTCGGTACAGATCTAATGGTGTTGCTCATCAACTGATTCAACATGTATGCCCCCACCTTAGATTATTGGTTATGAGGGCAGGGTAATCTGGGCGAATTAGCTCAACGCAAGCCACTGTGAGGTGCAACCGTCTCAATGGGCGCTGGATTATTTTGTGCTTGGGCCTATTCTCGCGATGAGGAATGGTCAATGCGGCTTGTTTTGAGGAAACAGAACACGTCACCGAACATTCCATAAGCCACCACGGCAACCAGCGTAAAGACTCCGGCAATAAGCCGTACAAAAGCCAACTGACTGACGTTATCATGATAAGCCACCACGAGGACGATTTGTACCACTACCCCCGCTAGGATGGGCAAGGCAACTCGGGTTCGGCTGATGGACAGGTAATAGTGCATCAAGAGAAATGTTGCTGAGATTCCGACCATTCCAATCCCGTAATTGACAAGGAACGGAATGATAGCCCCGTACTGATCGCCCACCAAGATGTTCACGGCAATATCCGGGACCAGCTGAAAGGCCAACACGACCGCGCCCGTGGCGAGGAAAGTGTAGGCCAGCGAACCCGCCAGCAGGCCCAGGCGGCGCTTGCTGGAAAGGTCCCCTCCAGCGCTCTTTGCAAACAGGACAAAGGTGACGCCCACTGGGGCGAATAGCACAATCCTACCCAGAACGGACAAGGCAGCGTATTCACCCGCTCCAATTGGGTCTAGGTAATGCTTGACCAGGATCACGTCTACGTTTGCGAGGGCGACGAATGCGGCATAGGTGAGAGCTGTCCAACCCATATAGGCATCGATACCGGTTTTTGGGTGCTGTACCACGGCCCTTGGGAAATGGCGCAGTGTTGCGAATATAGCAAAGAAGACCACGATGAATCCCACCATATATGGCAAAAATGCACCGTGGACCCCGAAGCCTAATACCACTAGCAGGCTGCCTAAGCTGAATCTCAAAAGCGGGGTGGCGATCATAGCTGCGGCCAGGGCTTTAAACCGCTGCATCCCCTGGAGAATGCCCATATTTACGGGGTAGGCAAAAGCGAATAGGAAAGATATAGCTAGGAGTACTACCAGGCCTATGCTTTCTATTTGCAGAAGCCACTTTAGGACGGGTATTAAAGCTAATAGTGCCATAGTAGCAACGATGCCCAGGAGAAAAGAGCGCCGAAGTAGGTGTAGCCAATAGGCACGGAGCTGATCGTGTTGATCGTTGGTGCGCGTGGTGGCAGCGAATTTCGCAGCAGCGAGTTGAAAAGCGGGTGCGGTTACAGCAAGGATGACAAAAACAGCCAACAAGCTGGCCAATGTGCCAAATTCATGAGGTGACAAAAGCTTGGCCATGGATACTTGATAGAGGAGCGCAAAAATACTGGCCAATGCGTTGGCGGCGGCCATTAATGCGGCTGAGGAGAAGAAATCGCTCCGGGCGATGGATATGAGAGATCGGGATGCTCTAAGGAGCATTGTGCATCAGCCTCGCAGCATTGGCAGATGGCCAATTAGATAGATGGAGCCAAGTATAGCGGGCATTAACTAGGGGAAGTGCGCACATATGGCGTTTCCCCTTATCATACATCTAGGCGTAGCACATCCGGTCGAAGCTTGATAAGCTTTGCCATAGAATCTATACAGGCTGAACGCATCGGGAGCAACATGAGATTTCTAATCGCAGGCGGAGCCGGTTTTGTCGGTTCCCACGTGGCCGACCGGTTACTCTTCCTTGGTCATGCCGTGGTGTGCATGGACAATTTTTTAACCGGGGTTCCCCGTAATATCCAACACCTAATCGACCATCCTGACTTCCATCCGATTACCCAGGACGTCTCCGAGCCCTTTGAGGTAGAAGGCGAGCTTGACGGGGTGCTCCACCTCGCTACCCCCGCAAGTCCTCTTGCATATCAGCGTCACCCTATTGAGACGCTGAAAGCGGGAGCGAACGGCACATTCAACCTTTTAGAGTTAGCGGGAGCCCACGATGCACGATTTCTCTTAACCTCCACTTCCGAGGTGTATGGAGACCCAGAGGTCCATCCCCAAGTCGAAGAGTATCATGGTCGGGTTAGTCCCACGGGGCCTCGATCCATGTACGATGAATCGAAGCGATTCGCTGAAGCAGCGACCATGGCCTATCACAGAGCACACCAGGCAAACGTTGGCATCGTTCGCATTTTCAATACGTACGGGCCACGCATGCGCGCTGACGATGGAAGGGTGATTCCGACTTTTGGCTCCCAGGCATTACGTGGCGAGCCCTTACCCCTGTTTGGCCAGGGTCTTCAGACTCGCAGTTTCTGTTACATCGATGATTTGATAGATGGCCTCATTCGCATGCTTCTTTCTTCTGAGACCGGCCCAATCAACCTTGGCAATCCAGATGAAGTGACCATGGTGACGCTTGCTGAGAAGATCCTCGAAATAGCCAACTCTCAGAGCACCATTGAATTTAAGCCGATGCCTGTTGACGACCCCGTGCGGCGCCAGCCAGATATTACGAAAGCGCGGACGTTGCTGGGTTGGGAACCCAAGATAGGTTTGGAGGATGGGTTGCGGCTTACCATTAACTGGCTCAAAGACAACTTAAATCCTGTATAAAAGTCGGAATAAATAAGGGGGCATGTTAGCCTCGATGCCCGGGAGGTTAAGGTCAATGAAATTGCAAGATGCGAATCAACGATATTACGATCAGCGCAGTGACATGCCCTTTTACACCGATGGCGAACCGACCGGACCCGAAAGCGCCGCTATGGGTAAATTCAACCCCGGGGAAGTGGTCATCGACGTCTCATGCGGCGGCGGCCGGCTTAGCTTCTGGCTTGCTCGTCGTGGGCTGCGTGCTAGCGGCGTTGATTTTGCACCGAGCATGATTGAGAAGGCCAACGAGAAGGCTGCCTTAGATGGCCTCGATGCGCATTTTGTGACTGGCGATGCTATGGACCTTCCATTTACCGATGGGGTTTTCGACCACGCTATCTATATGGGTTCGCTTATGTATGTGGCGACGCTAGCCGGGCGGCGGACCGTGCTCCGTGAAATCAAGCGCGTCCTTAAGCCGGGTGGTTCGCTCCTGATTACGGTCAGTGGTCGCCAGCATCCGGGGCACTATGGCCTCCGGTGGTTGGCCATGGGCGCCTCAGCGATGGTCTCTCTGCCCCGCATGTTGTTCCTGCGCGGCTTGGGCCGTTGGAACGATCAGTCAGTCGGTCGTTTGGGCGACGCATTCTGGCCGTTCCAAGGACGAGCAGCCTTCATCCACCATTTCACGATGCCGGAGCTACGCGGACTGCTGACGGCGGCAGGGTTTCGGGTGCTGCAATCGGACTCGACCAACCCAGGCACCGACCATATCGTTGAGGCAGTCTCCCAAGAGTGACCAAGCCCCAGGCATATCGATACAATACAGGCTTGTAGTTCATGGTGGTTAACCTGTTGTGGTTCATGCTAAGACGCTGAAGGCGTGATACCTAGAGGTTTACTTGGGAAGCGTCCACCTAGCGGCCGAGAATATTTGGGATCGACCAATTCTGAAAGGCATGACATGACTCAGTTACCGCGTAGGGCCCTAGTGTTGGGGGTAACCGGACAGGATGGTTCCTATCTCGCTGAGATTCTCTTATCCAAGGGGTATGAGGTTCACGGGCTGGCTCGGAAATCATCTACAGGGAACACGAAAAACATCGACCATCTTCTCGAAAATCCACAGATCTTTGACCGTCACTTTTTCCTCGAGCGGGGCGACCTTGCAGACACAACGTCCCTGTACAGGGTTGTAAGCGATGTACGCCCCCACGAGGTCTACAACGAGGCCGATCAGGACCATGTGGGTTGGAGCTATGCAATGCCTGGCTACTCCTATGACATCACGGGCGCCGCAGTAGGCAGGATCCTCGAAATCCTTCGTCAGATCGATAAGACGGTGCGCTTCTTTCAACCGATCACTTCAAACGTGTTTGGCAAGCCCGTGGAAGTGCCCCAGCATGAGTCGTCCGGCTTAAACCCGCAGAGTCCGTATGCCTGTGCGAAAGTCCTAGCGCTTGTGCTCGTTCGCCATTACCGTGAGACGTACGGGATGTTCTGTGTCAATGGGATTCTCTATAACCACGAGTCGCCACGTAGGACAGATGAGTATGTGACCAGGAAAATCACAAAGGCCGCTGCCCGGATTTCTCGAGGGCTCCAGAAGGACCTTGCTCTTGGCGATATCAGCGCTCAAATCGATTGGGGATACGCTCGAGAGTACATGGAGACTGCCTGGGCCGCAATGCAACAGCCTGAGCCTGGCGATTACATCATCGCCAGTGGCGAGACGAAATCCGTCGCCGAGTTCGCCAAGGCGGCGTTCGCTACCGTTGGCCTGGAGTCTGATGACTTTGTTCGGACCGACGCTTCGCTGATGCGGCCTTCGACAACGGGGAGATTGGTTGGCGACATCTCCAAGGCCCGAGCGAAGCTGGGCTTTGGGCCCCACGTGAAGCTTCCGGAGCTCATACAGCTCATGGTGGATGCAGACCTTAAATTACTAGGCGATTAGACTGGTAATTGGGCTAGGTAGAGCGGTGGCGGTACGGCTATCGCTCTACCTGTTTCTGGCGATGATTCTTCCGCTCAGATTCAACTCCACAAATCGCGAAACTCGAAGGAGGACCCGTTGTTAAACGATCCAGAGACGACTCTCATGGCGCATTGTTTCGATGAATATTACCGGGAAGTTCCGCTGTCTCAGCCTACGCGTGTGAACTGGAAGCGCTTTGACAGGATGGTGAAGAATAATAAGCTTGCGCTCTTGGTTTTTGGTTCAGTCCTAAGGGACACGCGACTATCGATACCAGATGAGTGGAGGAGGCACTTCCAGGACCGCCTGGACCACGAACTGCTCGAGGGGAGCAAAGCTGGCCCCTCTGTCGAAAAAATGAAAAGCCTTGTCGCCGACACTCCGTATGTGCTCGTCAAGACCTATAGACCATTCCCATACTTTACGCACGACCTTGATATCCTCGTGGACGACCCTCTCGAGATCGGCGCGAGGATTACCGCAGAGGGGATACCATGGGAACAGTTTTCACCAGGTATCGCAGAGATTGAGGAACCTCAATGGCTCCATTTAGAGTTCTATTTTGAGTTGGTAGAAGGAATCGATTGTCTGGACAGGGGCCTTATTCTAGATAGCCCGAGACCGGTGGTATGGGGAGGTGTATCTGCCCTGGCTGCCAACCCAACCATTGAGGTTGCGACTCTCATCGCTGACTGTGCCTTCAGACTCTACGAACTGAAGTTCGGGGATATGGTTTACATCTACACGCTTGCTGGGCAGACAGACTGGGACTTACTCACAGCGCAGGCGTCCAAGCACGGTTGGTACGAAGCGCTTGTCAGGATAGTAGGAATGCTTAACGCCGTTCACCGGAACGTGTACGCCAGCGCAAGCCCCATCGAGCCGTTTTTCAACGCGGTCGGGAATCCACCCAGGTCATTGCCATACGTTCAAGGCTGGGTAGATACCTTCCGGGCACTTAAAAGCCAAGGGCGCAGGAACCTGATGAAACTAGGCGCTTATGTTTCTGTTCGTCTGAAACAGAATCACAGCCATCTTCATTGGCTTTATCTCCGGCTTGTTCAGGAGCCTATCGGCGGTTTCGTTCTTCGACACTTGTACCGTTAGGCATCCTGCTGAGAGAAGTCGATCATCACTTGTGAATAGATACGGGCCGTTTCTTGGGCACAGCGGCTCCAATCAAATTCACCGGCACGAGCTAAGCCGCGTGTCACCAGTGTCACCCTTAGATTGGAATCGGTCAAGACGCGCTCCATGGCTTTCGCGAAGCCTGCGCTGTCCTCAGCGTCGATGACCAGCGCGGCCTCTCCAACGACCTCCCCTAACGCTCCCCCGTTGCTTGCTACCACGGGGCATCCGCACGCCATCGCTTCGAGCGGTGGCAATCCGAAGCCTTCACTCTTGGATGGAAAGCAGAGCACATCCGCAGCACCGTAGGCCAAGCTAGGATCCGATAATCCGTGCAGATACTTCACCCGATCGGCAATGCCGAGGGATGAAATTAACTTCGCGTTCTCTGGAGTGGCATCTCCAAGCCTTACTAACAACGGGTTTGTGACGTGAGCCGAGACCAACTGGAAAGACTTTAGGAGCACTGGGATGTTTTTCCGGGGCTCTTCGGAACCGACGTGCAGCACAATCGTCGCATCCTCCGGTAGGCCTAACAGCCGCCGGCAATCGAGTTTGTCGCGCGTATGGTATTGGTAGTGGTCTATGCCGTTCCAGACCACAGTAACCCTGCTCGGATCCACCGGAAGGTAACGTAATAGCTCTCGCCGGGTGTGCTCCGATACACATATGATGTGGTCGGCCTGCACTATGGATTTCATGGATTGTCGTAT
>CAUZHS010000010.1:0-37022 GCA_963579845.1 Dehalococcoidia bacterium
GCCGTGGTGGGCCGCTTGGCGGTCGGGAGGATGGCGACGGACGAGAGCGATCTGGGCCTGCGTCGCGCCGTGGTGGGCCGCTTGGCGGTCGGGAGGATGTCGACGGACGAGAGCGAGCTGGGATTAGTGGTAGAGGCGGGTCCTTCGCCACGAGCTCCTTGAGCCGTTGGACTTCGATGGGGGTGAGTGCGCGCACTTGGCCTTCGTCCAGGGACTCCAGCCGTAAGGTGCCGACCCTGATTCGCTTGAGGCTTTCTACGCGGCTGCCCACGGCCTGAAACATGAGCCGGACCTCCCGCTTCCGTCCCTCCAACATAGTGATGGAGTATCGAGTGCGTCCGGGGGGTCTGCGGCCTGTTTGCTCGGGCCGGCGCAGAGTCAGTGGTCGGACTGCCTTTGCCCGGGCAAAGCCGTCGGGCAATTCAACCCCCATGAGGAGTTGGCGGCGTTCCATGGAGGAGAGTGGGCTCCTCACGACGACCACGTACTCCTTCTCCACGCCAAAACTTGGGTGGGTAAGCCGGTAGGCCAATTCACCGTCATTGGTCAGCATGAGCAGACCGCTTGTCTCCATATCCAGCCTTCCGACAGGGACAAGCCCTGGTACCTGAAGCGCTGCAGGGACCAAATCCATCACGCTGTCGCGGTCTCGCTCATCTCGAGTCGTGGTGAGGTACCCCTCCGGTTTGTTGAGGAGCAGATAGACCGGTGCGGAGCTACGGGGGGCGATGATACGGTCGTCCACACTGACTCGGTGGGCGGGAGCGATGATCTGGGTGAGGTCGCTCGCTTTGTCGCCGTTTACTTTAACCCGTCCGGCCATGATGGCCGCGGCGCATTCGCGTCGGGAGCCCATCCCAGAGGCGACCAAATATTTAACCAGGCTCAAGGCTGTGGACTCGTTTGCTTGGTTCGTGACCGTCATCGAGAGTTCCTGGGGGTTGAGGCTTATCCAACAGGTGCGGCGGTAGCAGGGCGTGGTGTCCCCTGATAGAATAGACCAAGTCCACGAAAGCGTCCACGGTCTGCTTTAGACTGCTTTCGGAGAAAGGAAATCGACACGAATGGGGAAACTGCTCGACCTTCTTGAACAGTCATCGAGGGGAGCTGCCCAGCCCCTTGGTTTTGCGATATCCAAGGACAGAGGAAAGGTCCCTCCCGTGCTGCTTATCGGCAGCGTGAAATTGGGCGATAACGCAACGGCGGAGAAGCTCAGCAAGGCTGGACTTGCGATAGCCGTCTTAACGATGGAGACCCAGGTGAAAGGCAACGAGGTGGAACGGGCCTGCAAGGCTTTGAACGACGTGGTGACGGGTGTCTGGCACGACGTGGCCGATGCCGTCCTGACCAAGGACGCGGACTATGAGGTGTTTACGTCGGAAGAAACGCCCATCGGGTCTTTGGATGGCGAGGACAGGACACTGGTGATGCAGATTGACCCTGACTTGGACGATAGCCTCTTGAGAACCATCGAAGACCTGCCAGTCGATGCCTTTTTAGTATCGGTAGCTGATGCTCCTACACTCACTCTGCGGCAGCTTATGCGTATCGCGAGAGTGCGGGGCCTGACCTCGAAGTACCTGTTGGTGCAGTTGGCGAAGCTCCCGTCCAAGGAGGAGATGGCACAGTTCCGTGATGCGGGGGTCAACGCCCTTATCGTGGATGTGGCGGCACACTCTGTGGAGGATATTAAAACCTGCAAGGCAGCCTTGGATGAGTTGCCTCAGATGACGCCCCAGAGGAAAAATGAGCGACCGGTACCCACCTTGCCTCCGATTCGGACAGCCGCGGCATCGGTCCGACACGAGGAAGATGACGACGATGGCGACTACGATGATGATGAGGGTTGATACGGACGTAGAAATGAGCGACGCGTGCTGCTGACAGGCGGTTCGCTGTTGCTCTCAGACCCAGGGGCTTTTGTCATGATGATGGGCGCCATTGCTGGCGCGCTCCTGGTGGGGATTACTGCCCACGAATTTGGTCACGCGCTGGTCGCCTATCGCCTGGGAGACATGACGGCGGCGCTGCAGGGGCGGCTGTCGTTGAATCCGCGGGCCCATTTGGACCCTGCAGGCACGATGATGCTCCTCCTGGTTGGCTTTGGTTGGGGGAAGCCGGTTCCGGTCAATCTAGCCGTGCTGCGTTACGGGCGCCGTGGGATGGCCTTGGTTTCGGTGGCGGGTCCCCTTGCCAACCTCTTTATCGCCGGGCTTTTCGCGTTACCCTTTCAGATGGGAATCCTGACCATTCCAGCGCTTTGGCCGCCGACTAGCTTTGACCCCTCGGCTCTTCCTGCCTACATGGCGACTATGGGGGTTGTGCTGAACTTAGTCTTGGCAGTGTTCAACCTGCTGCCCTTTGCTCCCCTGGATGGGTCCAACATTCTTCTCGGTATTGCGCCCCGACGTTTGCTGCCTGCCGTCATTCGGCTCCAGGTTATGGGACCGGGGCTGCTGATCTTCGTCATTCTTCTTGACTTCACGATGGGCATCGGCATCCTGTGGCGAGCGATCGGCCCCGTTGTAAACTGGGGGACCGTCGCCCTGCTCGGATGGACGATCTAGGCCAAGCCTATGAACAACGCACACACCGTTCGCTGGATTCAACCGCTCTCCGCGCCTCTTAACGTCTCCGTGGCGGTGCCTGGTTCAAAAAGCATCACCAACCGGGCGCTGCTGATGGCCGCCTTTGCCACCGGTACTTCCCGGCTGAGCGGTGTGCTGCAGAGCGATGACACATCGGTGTTTACTGAAGCGATTCAGGCGTTGGGTTTTCATGTGAGTCTGGATGCTGAGGTAGGAAGCTGTTCGGTTACAGGAAGTGGGGGCGGGGTGCCGCTGCCATCGGCCAGTATCTGGTGCGGCAGTGCGGGGACTGCATCTCGGTTCCTTCTGGCGGCGGTCGCCACGGCGCGGGGTGTGTATCAGATGGATGCCTCTGCGCAGATGCGCTCGCGGCCCATCGGCCCGCTGCTCGAATCCCTCACGGCCCAGGGATCTATCATAACCACGAGCGAAGGCTCTTTCCCCTTGACCTTGGAGGCCAAGGGTCTTCGAGGTGGCCGCATCGAACTGGGCCACGGAGACGAGAGCAGTCAGTACCTCTCCTCACTGCTGATGGCGGCGCCCATGGCCCAGAGTCCGATGATTATCGAGACAGACCTCTCGGTAAGCCGTCCTTACGTGGACATGACTATTCGGATGATGGAGGCCTTCGGCGTGCGGGTGGAGCGGAACGATTACCAACGTTTCAGCGTTGTGCCTGGGGTATATCAGGCCAGGGATTACGTGGTGGAGGCGGACGCTTCGACAGCTTCCTACTTCTTCGGTGCAGCCGCCGTTTCGGGCGGCACGGTGTGGGTGCCCAAGCTTAGGCGCGGTGCGAGCTTGCAAGGCGACTTGGGCTTGTTGAGCGTTTTGGAGCAGATGGGGTGCGTGGTTGAAGACGGAGCCGACAGCGTGAGAGTCACCGGTCCGGAGCGGCTCCGGGGTGTGTGTGTGGATATGGGGGACATCTCCGATACGGTGATGACGCTGGCGTGTGTGGCCCCCTACGCAGATGGCCCTACTACGATGGAGCGCATAGGGCACATACGCTTGAAAGAGTCCGATCGTATTATGGCGGTGGCCGATGGACTTCAGCGTATGGGTATTCAGAGCGAGATTGGGGAGGACTTTTTGAGGGTGTTCCCTGGGGAACCACGGGGCGCCGTCATCGAGACCTTTGATGACCATCGCATCGCCATGGCATTTTCCATCATGGGTCTTGTCACTCCGGGCGTGGGCATCAGCGACCCCGAATGCGTGGCCAAGACGTGCCCGGAGTTCTACGACCTGCTCTCCGAGTTGTATTAGAGCGTGCCGTCTTTTGCATCAGGCCACAAGCCGCTGATTCTTGTGATGTCTGGACCTTCCGGCGTCGGCAAGGATGCCGTCCTTGGAGCGGTCCAACGCACCCGCTCCGGCCTCTACTATACCGTCAACGCGACAACCCGTCCGCCGAGGCCTGGGGAAGTAGAGGGAGAGCATCATTTCTTTCTGACCGAGGCCCAGTTCCAAGGGATGATTGCCAGGGACGAGCTCTTGGAGCATGCTCGGGTCTACGATAGGTGGTACGGCGTGCCCAAGGCCCAGGTCCGTGAGGCATTGGCCAGGGGGCAGGACGTGATTTGCAGAGTCGATATCCAAGGAGCGGCCTCAGTCCGGCGGCGGGTTCCGGAGGCCGTCCTGCTGTTTGTGGCCCCCCCATCTCCGGAGGAGCTGGAGCGTCGCCTTCGGAGCCGTGGAATCGATACAGGAGACCAGTTGGCGCTGCGTATTGCTGCGGCGCACAAAGAGATGGAGGAAGCTGTGTGGTTCGATTACGTGGTGGTCAACGAGACCGATGCCATTGAGCGGAGCGCAGCCCGTGTCCTGGAGATACTGGATGCCGAGCATGCCCGCGTGCCGCATCGCCAAGTAAGCATGTAGCCAGGGTCTCGCCCAGGAGAGTGCTTTGCGTGGTCGATGGGTGTGGGAATGGCGCCTGCAAGGTGTGCCTACCCCTATGATACACTCCGGCTCATTCCCTGGATGGCAGGAGTTGGCTGGTGATATTGAATGGTCCGCATCGTAGTCCTTCATCGGGAGGCGAGCCCAGTTCCTTGGTCGTTCTGCTGCACGGGGTAGGCTCGAATGGAGCTGATCTCATCGGTCTGGCCGATGTCTTGGCCGAGAGGTTTCCCGACACTGTCTTCCACTCTCCCAATGCGCCGAATCCTTACGATGGAGCACACTTCGGCTACCAGTGGTATTCGCGGGGCACATCGGAGGCGAGGATTGAGGGTCTGCGCCTAGTGGAAAGCGCAGTTAACGGCTTTCTGGAAGAGTTGCTTGCGCTGTATCACCTCCCAGCCACGAAATGCATCCTCGTCGGATTTTCCCAAGGCTCCATGGTCTCGTTGCACGTGGCGCCTCGCAGGTCCACGCGCTTGGGGGGCATCGTGGCCTTTAGTGGGACGATTGCCACAGCCGACTCGTTGAAGAATGAGATAGCCAGCAAAACGCCCATCTGTCTCATCCACGGCGATAGCGACTCGGTCATACCCAGCGAGCGAAGCGAGAGTGCGGCGAAGCTACTCACGGAGTTGGGCGTGCCCAACGAAGTGCATATCCTCCGTGGTTTGGGCCATTCCATCGACCGGCGTGGCCTCGATCACGCGACCCGCTTTATGCAGGAGGTTCTTGCATAGGAGGGAACGACATCGTGATTACAAATGCCTCTGTCTGGATCAACGTGAACCCTGCCCAAACACAGAAGGCTATTGAGCGGCTACGGGGGATTTCTGGTGCTTACGGGCACGAAGGGCTGGTGGCTATATGCGGGGAGTTAACACTGGTGCCATAGCCAAAACCCTAGAGAGGACTCTGCTACAATGCGCCGGTCTTTTTGGCAGCCGTCCTGGCTGCGCAGATCACGCTCAGGAGTTCGTATGAAGATTGCCATCTGCGTAAAGTGGGTCCCTGCGCTGGCGCGCATGAAATTTGACCCGGAAACACGGCGCATCGTTCGGGAAGGGGTGCCTCACGAGCTGAATGGCTACGACCAACTGGCTGTGCAACGAGCCGTTGAATTGAAGGCGACTCACGATATTGATATTACCGTTCTGACCATGGGGCCTCCCGACGCTGCCCAGGGCCTGGTGCAGTGCATGGCCATGGGTGCTGATCACGCAATCCACATCACCGACCGCGCCTTCGCGGGCGCCGATACCCTCGCCACCGCCCGGACCCTTGCCATGGCGTTGCAGACTGGTGAGTACGACATCATCCTCCTCGGCTATCACAGCCTGGACGCTGAAACGGGCCAGGTGGGTCCCGAGGTGGCAGAGATGATGGGTTTGCCACAGTTGACGGGGGTTCGAAAGCTGGAGATCGCTGAAAAGGGGGATAAGGTTATTGTCGAGCGTGAGTTGGATGAGGGTGCCGAGACGGTGGAGTGCGCATTGCCCTGCGTGGTGACGGTGGTGGAGGGGGTAGCGCCGGAGATTTTTCCAGACCGCGATGCTGTGATGGCGGCCAGGGAGCGTTCCATTACGGAGGTCCACGCTAGCGATCTTTCATCCGACTCCAGTGTCTTCGGCGACTCCGGATCCCCTACCTGGGTCTCGGAGATAAGGATCATCGAATCCTCTCGCAAGCAACAGGTCTTGGAGGATGTAGCGCCCGAGGAGGCGGCGAGGCAGATTGTGGCATATTTGAAAGACCGCGGTCTCCTGAAGCCAGAAGCCCGTCAGCTCAGAAGGGCTCCGCAACCTGCGCCAACGTCGGTAAAAGCTACCCAGGGTCCCGCGGTATGGGTTGTGGTGGAGCGAATCCCCAGCGGTATTAAGCCGGTATCGTTTGAGTTACTGGGTGCGGCCCAGTCTGTGGCGGATACCATGCAAGGGCATGTGGGTGCGCTGCTCTTGGGTGGCCCGGATATTGGTAGTTTTGCCCAGGAGCTGGGGGAGTATGGCGCTGACGTGGTTTATGTGGCCAGCGACCAGGCCATGGCTGCATACTCCACCGAGGCGTATACGGCTACGCTCACCGCCGCAATCGAGGCGTACAAACCTTATGCCGTGCTGTTGCCGTCCACTGTCAATGGCCGAGACCTTGCCGCTCGAGTCTCAGGCCGGTTGCAGCTCGGCCTGACGGGAGACGCCATTGGGCTGGAGGTGGATGAAGAAGGTCGGCTGGTGCAGCTCAAGCCGGCTTTCGGCGGGAACATCCTGGCCCCCATCTTCTCGAAAACTAAGCCGAATATGGTTACCATACGCCCAGGGCTGCTCGAAGCGCTGGGTCCGAATGGAGACCGCGAGGTGCCGGTCGAGACGCTGGCAGCGAAAGTACCGGAATCTTCTCCCATACGGTCTCTGGGAATCGAGGAGGAAAAGGATGTTGACGTAGCAGATTTGGACAACGCTTGGTGTATTCTGGGCGTCGGCATGGGCATGGGAGGGGCGGATCATCTCGCCGAGCTTGACCCTCTTATCGAGCTGATGGGCGCAGAGATCATCTGCACTCGCGACGTGGTGGATGCTGGATGGTTACCTCGGCAGCGCCAGGTGGGTATCACTGGGCGGTCTGTTGGGCCGGCGCTTTACATCAGCATCGGCGTACGTGGCGACGTGAACCACACGGTCGGTGTCCAACGCGCTGGCACTATGGTGGCCATCAACTCCAACCGGCGGGCTTCCATCTTCAGGCAGGCGGACATCGGGGTGGTGGCTGAGTGGCAGGCGGTCTTACCAGCGCTCATCGCGGAGCTCAAAAAGGAAATCGAGTAGCGCACAGCGGTCGTCGCAGTGCGGTCTGGCGATAGAGCGCCGGGAGGGCAACGAGCGGATGCTTACCAAGCCGTCCAGCCGGCGTCAACCAGAAGTAGGTGTCCATTGACTCCCGAGGCTGCCGGACTGGCCAGGAAGACCACCGCGCCCACCATATCTTCTGGGTCGAGTCGACGGCCGATGGGTGAGCGGCTCTGGAGTTCTGCCAAGGTCTCCGGACTCATGGTCTCCTCCACCATTGGAGTATTGGTCGGGCCAGGGCCAATGGCGTTCACCGTCATGCCGCTTTTGGCCCACTCTAAGGCCAGCGCCCGGGTAAGGTTGACAGCTCCGCCCTTGCTGGCGCAATAGGCGGCCCGCTCCGGAAGCGCGGTGACGCCCAACTGCGAGGCTACGTTGATGATGCGTCCGTTGCCTTGGGCCAGCATGTGTCGGGCGGCGGCTTGGGCGCCGAAGAACATTGCCTTTAAATTCACATCCAGCACGCCGTCCCATTCCGCTTCGGTTACCTCCAGTGATGGTTTGCGCACCCGCACACCAGCATTGTTTACCATGATATCCAGCCGGCCCATATCCGCCGCAACCTGGTCCACCGTTGACTGGATGCCCGGAACGTTCCGGACGTCCAGGACGTAGACTCGCGCAACGCCTCCGTCTTGGCGGATTTGCTGCTGGACCTGCTTGGCTGCACCAGCTTTTTCAGGTAAGTCGGCCACCGCCACGGAAGCTCCGGCGCGAGCCAGTCCCAAGGCCAAGGCCTTGCCGATGCCCTGACTGCCTCCCGTTACCAGCGCGACCAAGCCGTCCAGTCGAAATGGGATGTTTTCCATGTTGTGCCCTTCCATACCTTGGCCTGCATCTGCTTACGATGTCCGGGTGATGCACTGCAATCCCGGTGCGAGGGGGAGCATACAACAAATACGCCCTTCATCTGGGAAGGGCGTTGGAGAGGAACGGCTGAAACCGGGAACGGGGCTTCACACTCGCAGAAGCAGGGATGGTATAACGCTGTGCTCCTCTATCAGAGGCTCAGGGTTCCTGCGCTCCTCATTGGTTACATAGGAAAAGACAATCCAACCGATGAGGGAAAAGGCCCCGAGCATCGCGATGAACCCCAAGGTGGCGAGGAAAATATGAACCTTGAAAGAATTGCCGGGTGCGTAACTTTCGACGACCATTGAGTCCTGCCTCCGTAGAGTAGCGGTGCAGCGGAAACGTTACTACACAGACGTCGGTTCATCAACCGTTGGCGGCGCCTCTTTTTCAGCCTGAAACCATGTGGTAAGCGCAGGTTTGGTCACCTTGCCCATCGCGTTGCGGGGGAGTTTCTCCACGCAGACCAACCGCGACGGAATTTTGTGTGGGGACAGGCGCTCCCTGGCCCAGTCGCGGAGTGCCGTCAGGCTCAGACTTGCGGTGGAGCCGAGCACCACGGTGGCGCAGACCCGCTCGCCCCATTCGGGGTCGTCCGCCCCGATCACGGCACACTCGGCGATGTCTGGGTGGTCCAGCAGCACCGCTTCGACTTCCAGGGCGGAGACTTTAAAACCGCCTGTCTTGATGATGTCCACGCTCTTACGTCCAAGGATGCGGTAGGCCCCATCTTCTAGCTGTGCCACATCACCTGTTTGGAACCACCCGTCGGAGAAAGCAGCAGCGGTTGCCTCGGTGTTGTTCCAATACTCGTGGAACACGGCTGGGCCTCTGACGAAGATTTCTCCGGACGTGCCCGGTTCTGCCTCATCACCAGCTTCATTGACTAGGCGAATCTCGACCCCCGGCAGGGGGGCGCCGACGAAACCGGGGCGCCGATCACCGTGGAGCGGATTGGATAGGGCCATGCCAATCTCGGTCATGCCGTAGCGCTCCAGTAGCACGTGGCGGCTTATGGAGTGCCACCGCTCCAGGGTCTGCACGGGTAGGGCAGCCGAGCCGGAGACCATGAGCCGCTGTTTTCCAGCGGCTACAATCATAGCTTGTTGACGGTCGGTTGACGCGGTTTCCCACGCGGCAATAAGCCTGCTGTAGATGGTCGGCACTGCCATGAAGAGGGTGAGTCCGCCCTCTAAGAAGCGGTCCCAAACGGCGTTGGCGTCAAATTTGGGCATGATTTCGCAGGTCGCTCCGGACCACAACGCGCAGGTGAGTACGTTGATGATGCCGTGGACGTGATGGAGCGGCAGCACGTGCAAGATGTGATCTTTGGGGCTCCATTTCCAGGCGTCTACCAGGCTAGTGACCTGGGCTTGGATGTTGCGGTGTGTGCTTACCACGCCCTTGGGCTTGCTTGTAGTGCCGCTGGTATAGAGGATCATGGCGCGACGGTCTAGGTCGATGTCCGGCAGGGGGTGTGGCGGGTGCTCAAAGGCGTGGGTGGTGGTGAGCAGGCGTGCTCCAGCGGACTCGGCGATGGGCTGCAACACAGTTTCGAACGGCGCCTCACTTACCACAAGAGACGCGCCGGAGTCATTCACCATGTGTTCCAGCTCCGGCCGAGTTGCGCTGACCGGCAGGGGGACTGCGGTGCCGCCCGCCCGCCATATGCCCCATTGCACCGCGACGTGGGTGAAGCCCGCCGATGTCAGGAATGCGACATTGGCTTCTTTCAGGTCTGAGGCGCCGTCCAGCAAGGAAGCCGCCACGGCGTGGGAATGCTCCAGGAGCTGAGCGTAGGTGAAGACGCCTTCGCTGGCGACGATGGCAGTCCGGGTGCCGTAGCCTCTGGCCTGGGCTATCAGGGGGATTTCTTGTTCGCTCAACGCAGCCCCGTCGTCTGGCAAGGGTAGGAGTGCAGTCTACAGGCTTGGTCCCGTGCTGTGCAGCGGTATGGAACATGGGAACCAGTCTCTATCCAACAACGAGATGGCTATGGCTCGCAGGGGTGTTTCATTATAATCGAGGAAGTTATCCGTTTCTGCCCGGAGGACGCCTCCATCATGCTGGCCCAGCAGGACGTTGACGGGATTACCCCTTGGTTCACGCAAACCGATGAGCAGCAGCTGATGATAGCGGCTGGCGCGTTCTTGGCGGCGGTGATTGTCAACCGCTTTATTTCGCGCAGTGGGGTGCGCGCTTTCGATGATGAGGGGATTGAAATTCCCTTCCCCCAGCGGACGATGCATCGGGCCGAAGGAGTCCATCTAGCCGCTACCCCGCCCCCGCCACCTCGGCGGAGCGGGGAAATTCGGGGAAAGGATGGAGACCGGGACGAGCCCGTCAGCAAGGACCCCTTTTCCCGGGGGCACCATGACCAGGTACGGATGCGGGACCTGCAGGATGCGCTGGTCAGCTATTCCGGTGTGGACGCGGTGGACTTACTCGCGCATTTGGATGAGGTGCAAGAGGTGATTGGGCAGGGCGCGATGGGGCTTTTCTTGGATATAGACGGGACACTGGCGCACATTGCACCCAACCCCAAGGAGGTAAGCATCGCGCCAGCGGTGCGTCAGGCGCTAGGAATTATCTCCCAGCGGATGTCCGTGGTGGTGGAGACTGGACGGAGCGTGGAGGACGCGCGAAACATCATTGGGCTGAGTTCAGTGATTTATGTGGGCAACCATGGCTTGGAGGTGTGGGAGCGCGGGTCAGCCTCGGTGCTCCCCGCCGCTCGGCGGTACATCCGGCAGATGTCGGACCTGGCCAAGGCTGTGAATCAGCGCATGCCCTACGCGGAAGGGGTTCTGGTGGAGGACAAGGGCCCGACCATCTCTGTCCATTACCGGCAGGCCTCCGATCCGAATGCGGCGCGTGAGGCCATCTTGCAGTTCCTTAGTACCGCACCTGAAGCCAAGGGGTTCGATGTTCGGGAGGGAAAGATGGTGTTCGAGGTACGTCCGCCGGTGGAGGCCGATAAGGGGACAGCACTTCGGTCGGTCACTAACCGGCTTGGGCTCAAGTCCGCCATGGTGCTTGGCGACGATCTGACCGATGCCGATTCTTTTAGGGCTGTCCACGAACTGGCGGTTCAAAAGGGGTTCCGGGGAATCGCGGTGGCGGTGGCTGGGGCCAACGCACCCGTTAACCTAATCGCGGAGGCCGATTTCCATTTGCTCAACCCAGAGGCCGTGGAGGAGTTCCTCACGTGGCTGGCGGAAGCGCCCGTGCTTCAGTCGCGGCCCCGGTTTACCGCCGAGGACGCCGCCGGTGGCTCGGATCCTTAGGCCAGGGTGCTGATGTCCTGGAGCTGAAGGAAGAGCCAGTTGATGATGTCCTGCTGCTCGATGGTCTTCACCATGCGATTGTTCCGTTCCCTGCGCTCTTCCGGGTTCATGGCAAGGGCCTGAAGCAAGGCTCGCTTGGTACCCTCGATGTCTGCTGGCGCCACGGGAAGCGACCCTACCTGAAGCCGCTCGTGGGCGCCAGCAGATTCTGAAAGGACCAGGACTCCGTTGCGCTTGTTCACCACCGGCCCTTCCTTTGCCACCAGGTTCATTCCATCGACGACCGAGTTCACCAAAAGGACGTCGTAGAGCTGCATGGCCGCGATGGCCTGGATGTAGTTGTTCTCGAAAAACACCTGAATGGGCTGCCACTCCTCGGTGCCGAAGTGTTCATTGATCTGGCGGACCACTTGCTCGATCTCTTCGAGGTAGCGCTGGTACTGCCGTATGTGGGTGCGGGAGGGAACAAGGAAGGCGAGGAAGCGGACCTGGCCGTGGAGCTCCCGTTGTTCTTCAAGGAGCATGGAGTAGGCGTTAAAACCGCGGACGATGTTTTTGCTAGGCTCTGCCCGATCGACGCGGATGATGGTCTGTTTGCCAATGAGCGGTGTTAAGCGCTGCTCGTATTCTTGGGCTCTCGGAGAGAGGGCGATGCGCCGGACCTCCTCCACGTCGATGGAGATGGGGTAGGCTCGAATCAAGGTCTTCCGGTCTCGGAACTGCACCGTTCGCGTGGCATGGTTTACCACGGCGTCGGGCACGAAGGTCTCGACGCTCTCCATGAACGATCGGGCGTCGCGCTCGGTCTGAAAACCGACGATGTCCGCCTGGCAGAGGCTTTCGCAGATGGCTGTACGCATGAAGGCGGGCACCAGCTCCCAGTAGCTGGGCGACGGCCATGGGATGTGGATGAACTGGTGAATACGAGCGTTGGGGAGATCTTCCCGGATCATGCCTGGCACTAGGTAGAGCTGGTAGTCGTGGACCATGACCAGGGGCTGCAGGTCGCTTCGGTTCGCCTCCTCAAGGATGGCGATGGCGAACGCGCGGTTCACCTTAACGTAGCCGTTGTCCCAGGCGTCGTAAATCACACGGTCAACCTTGGGAGTATAGGGGGAGCTCCACATGTAGTGCTGGAGGAACCACAGCAGGGGGTTGCAGATGATGTTGTAGTACTTGTGGTAAACCCGGCGCGAGGTGGAAACATAGCGTACCGAGACCTGCTGGCCTGGCAGGGGCGATTTAATCGCTTCCCCTTCGTGCTGTTCTGCTACGCGGCGGTCGCCTTCACCCATGGCGCTGGCAATCCAGGTGAAGTCCACGTGGTTGGTCATCCCGCTGAGCGCGGTCACCACGCCGCCGCTGCCCCGGCGGGGCTGAAGCTGGCCGTCGGACTGCGCGTGGTATTCCACCGGTCCCCGGTTGGAGGCCAAAATCAGGCGCTGGTTTTGGAGGAGGCCATCGACCAACTCCCAGAGCGCCTCGCGGTCTTTGTCCACCGCGGCCGTGTCTTGGCTCGCTGCCGTCATAACTATCGACAGTCCCCAAGATGCGGGACTTAGCCGTCTCCTCCATGCTCAACTTGCGCCAACCTAGCGTTGGACACTTAGCACCGACGAACAGGAGAGGTTTTGCTCTTCACTTTGGGCGAGCCGCCCGTTGTCTGTAGCAGAGCCTGCCTGAGACTCAACTAAGCAAAAACAACACTATCAGCCTCCGATAGTGTCGTCACTCTAGCATGGGATCCGGTGAGTGTCAACGAAGGTTTTAGCAGGCAATAGACTGGTAAATCGGGTAACTAGCAAACTATTTCGAGGCATTATTGTGCCCCTTTTGAGGTGGTTTCAGCAATTGACACGTTTCGTACCGTTTCCTAGACTTACATGGAGACTGTCCCAACCCGATTGCCGTGTCCATTGCCTAGGAAACGAGGTCTTCCGTGCCCCTTGAGCGTCCCATCACCGGTGATGCCATCCGAGCCGCGTATCTTCGCTTTTTCGAGCAGCGTGGCCACCTGCTGATGCCCAGCGCTTCGCTCATCCCAGCAGGCGACCCGACCCTGCTCCTCACTAGCGCTGGTATGGTTCCCTTCAAGCCCTATTTCACCGGCGATGAGGAGCCGCCAGCGCGTAGGCTGACCTCGGTTCAGAAGTGTTTCCGCACCACCGATATCGACGAGGTGGGCGACGCCACCCACCTTACCTTCTTCGAAATGCTGGGCAATTTTAGCATTGGCGACTACTTCAAGAAGGAGGCCATTGCCTGGGCCTGGGATTTCGTCACACAGGAGCTGGCCATTCCTCCGGAGCGGCTGTGGGTGACGGTCTTTCTGGACGACGACGAGGCCTACGACCTGTGGTGCGACGGCATCGGCGTGCCACAGGAGCGGATTGTCCGTTTGGGCGAGAAGGATAATTTCTGGGGTCCTGCGGGGGATGAAGGCCCTTGTGGCCCGTCCAGCGAGCTGCACTACGACCTTCGCCCGGAGCGCGGCGCCGCCGAGCAGCCTGGCGACGACACCGACCGTTTCGTGGAGATTTGGAACCTCGTCTTCATCCAGTTTTACCAGCACCTGGACAGGAGCCGCACGCCCCTGCCTGCGCCTAGTATCGATACGGGCATGGGCCTGGATCGCACTACCGCCGTTTTGCAGGGCGTGTCCTCGGTCTACGAGACCGATATTTTCCAGCCCATTGTCCAGAAGGTTTGCGAGATTTCGAGGAAGAGCTATGGGGAGGACAAATCAACCGATTACGCCATTCGCGTGGTGGCGGAGCATGCGCGCAGCGCCACCTTCCTAATCGCCGCCGGCGTGACGCCCGGCAACGAGGGCCGGGGCTACGTGCTGCGGCGCATCATCCGGCGGGGCATCCGCTTCGCTCGGAAGTTGGAAGTGGAAGACCCCTTCCTGTCTGCAATGGCGGAGCTGGTCATCGAGCGTATGGGCGCCCTGTACCCGGAGTTGGTGGAGCAGCGGTCATTCGTGCTCAAGGCTTTGGAGCTAGAGGAGGAGCGGTTCGGTGAGGCGATTGCAGATGGGTTGCCGTTGCTTGAGCGCGGCCTTCTTCCCGCACGCGACCAACTTCGAAATGGAGAGAATCCAGATGGAGTCATGGCCCTACCGGTATTGGTAGCTGATTTACCAGATGGCCTCGCTCGGAAGTTGCTGCATATTGCTGAACAGCAAGGAGGTATGGAAATGCTTGGCCGTCAGGTGTCAGGGCCCGAGGCTTTTTTACTCTACGACACCTACGGTTTCCCTCTGGAAATGACCCAGGAAATCGCCCGGGAGCACGGGCTCACTGTGGACGTGGACGGCTTCGAGGCCGAGATGGATGCCCAGCGCCAGCGGGGCCGCGCCGACCGACAATTCGGGGCGGACCGCGACGTGCACCGTACCTTTGATGTTCTGGGCGTAGACAAAACACCTTTCTTGGGCTATGAGCGCTTGGAAACGGAGACTACGGTTGCGGCATTGCTGCGCGATGGTGTGCCCGTGGAGCGGGCAGAACAGGGCGATGCCGTAGAGGTGGTGCTGGGCGAGACACCCTTTTACGCTGAGGGCGGCGGGCAAGTTGGCGATACGGGGACCATCAGCCGTGCAGGGACGACACTCACTGTCCGTGATACCCAGCGCCCGTTGGCTAACGTGATCGCCCACGATGCCGTGGTGACAGAGGGTACGCTGAACGTAGGGGACACGGTGCATGTCAAGGTGGACGCCGAGCGGCGTAACGACATCATGCGGAACCACACGGCCACGCACTTGCTCCACCAGGCGCTGCGCGAGGTGTTGGGCACTCACGTCCGGCAGGGGGGATCCGTTGTGGGGCCGGAGCGCTTGCGCTTCGATTTCACCCACGTTGGTGCCGTCACTCCGCAAGAGTTGAAGACCATCGAGCAGCGGGTGAATAGCATCATCCGGGGCAACCTGCCCGCGGACAAGGATGAGACCACCTACCGCGAGGCCATTGCCGGCGGCGCGTTGGCCTTCTTCGGCGACCGTTACCCGGAGCGCGTTCGCACCTTGCATATTGGCGATTTTAGCTACGAGGTCTGCGGTGGAACCCACGTTAGCCACAGCGGCGATATCGGCGTCTTCCGCATCACCAGCGAGGGTGGCATTGGCACCGGCACGCGCCGCATCGAAGCGGTGACGGGTCGTGGTGCTGACGCTTGGTTGGACGAGCGCCTCGGTTTGCTGGACGGCCTGGTGGCCGAGCTCCACGCGACGCCCCAGGACGCCAGGCAGCGGGTGGAGGCGCTGATGGAAGAGGTGGTGGACGCACGGAGGGAGAGCGCTTCATCCCAGCGGAATGCATCGCTCCAAAAGGCGGGTCGACTGCTGGAGCAGGTGGAGCAGGTGAATGGTGTGGCCATGCTGGCGGCCAATGTTCCCGCCGTGCCCGTGGAGTCGCTGCGCGCGATGGGCGACTGGCTCCGCGATAAGATGGGCAGTGGCATCGTCGTATTGGGCAGCGTGTTCAGTGACCGGCCCTATATCGTGGCCATGGTTACTCCCGACCTGGTATCCAAGGGATACAAGGCGGGGGATATCGTAAAGGTGGCCGCTCAGCGTATGGGTGGAGGTGGTGGCGGACGGCCAGAGATTGCGCAGGCCGGAGGGAAGGAGCCGGACAAGCTGCCGGTGGCGTTGGAGGCCGCCGTGGATGCGGTGCGGGGGAAGGAGGCCTAGCGGGTGCGCGCGCTGGCGCTGGACGTAGGGGAGAAGCGTATCGGCCTGGCCGTGGGCGATACGGATATGGTTCTGGCTATGCCTGCGGGCGTCATTCATCGCCGGGGTAGCCCTCAGGACTTCCAGGATGTTCTCGTGGAAGCAGTGTCGCGTCAGGCCGATGTCTTGGTGGTGGGCATGCCCCTCTCTCTGGACGGCAGCGTGGGGCCTCAGGCCCGCGTGGTGCTGGACTTCGTGGCGACGCTTGGCAAGTTCACGGAGGTCCCCATCGAAACCTGGGACGAACGATTCAGTTCAATGGAGGCCGACCGTCGCCTGATGGCGACGAGAAAGGGTGGCCGCGCTCGTGGCCGCACACCCGCTAAGGGGGTGCAGGACGCGGTGGCGGCGTCGGTCATGCTGCAGGCCTATCTGGATGCTAAGCACACGAAAGCCCCACCCTCCAGTGGGCTCAGCGTGAATGAAGTTGAGCCAGGGGCACGCTAAGGAGACGTAACGCGTGAACCTTTCATCACATTGGTACAAGGCGGCGGGTGCCTCCATTGTGGCTGGTGCCTTGGCGGCGCGATACGTGGCCAAGTGGCGTCGGAACCGTTCCCTGCGGTTCAATGACCAAGAATCGCGTGCGCCCAGCGGAGGACGCTACTTCATCGGCTTGGACCTCACCAACCCCACTGCCAAGACCAGGCGTCCCTGCGATGTGGCTGTGCTGACTCCCGAATTGGACTGCATCTTTTCCCTGTGGGACTATCACGAAGAGGGCAGCGGCATTGTGCCGCCCGTCGCCTTGGGACGTTCCTTCCTGCTGGCGGTGGATGGGCCGCAGGGTTTGGCCGCCGGTGAAGATGCCACCATGCGTGAATCGGAGCGAGCCGTGAATGTGCCGGGGCGCACCCCGTATGAATTCCCGCCTGCGGGAAAGCCCTACGCTGGGTTTATCACAGGCAGTGTCAAACTTTTCTACCATCTGGTGAAGAGCGGCAGCCGTTTCCGGTTGCTGGGACTGGAAGATGTGCCAGCCCATGAGGCCAACCTCATGGAAGTGTTCCCAGCGGCGGGTTGGAAGCTTTTTGCTGGAAGGGGCCGGTTGCCACGGAAGAACACTGTGGAGGGCCGTGAGGCCCGTTATGCCGCGCTGAAGAGATGTGGTGTCGGCTTTCCCGCAGGACCGTTGCCCACGGATGACCAGCTTGATGCGGCTATGGCCGCGTGGATTGGCTATCGTTTCAGCCACGGACAGGCAGTCATCGAAGGTGTGGCGCCCTGGGTCGATACGGAACACTCCGTGATCCGCGAGGGTTACATTGTCCAGGCATTGCCCACCAGCGAGGGGACCATGTCGGATGAACCTGAGGCACCCATTGCTCCCGTGTAGGCTATGACCTATCGCATCGGCATTATCGGGTTTCCCCTAGCCCACACGCTATCTCCTGTATTCCAGCAGGCGGCGCTGAGTCACGCCGGCCTGGATGCTCAATATGAAGTGTGGGAGACACCCAATGACCAGCTTGATATCCTCCTCCAGTGGATGCGGGAAACCCCTGGTATCTGGGGTGCCAACGTTACCGTGCCCCACAAGGAGGCCGTCTACCAGGTAGTTGATGTCCTTGCCCCGTCAGCGGAGGCTGTCGGCGCGGTCAACACCGTGGTGGTCAAGGACGGGAAATTGACGGGCCACAACACCGATGCGTTCGGCTTCCTACGGGCGCTCAGTGACGATGGAGGATTCCATCTTATGGGTAAGCAGGTGTTGTTGCTGGGCGCAGGAGGAGCGGCTAGGGCGGTGGTCGCGGCACTCGTGCGCTCGGAGGTTCACGACCTTATTATTGCAAACCGTAACGGGGAACGGGCCGAAGCCTTGGCGAGACTCGCGCAGGCCCAGGGAGTCGCTGCCAGGGCTATCGAGCTGACGGACCAGGCCTTGGCAGAGGCCACGACCCTTTGGGACCTCATCGTCAACACCACGAGCATGGGCATGCGCCACGCGACGGCCGAGCACCAAAGCCCCATGGCTGCGTCGCTCATATCCAGTACCGCCCTGGTCTATGACTTAGTGTACAATCCACGGGTCACCCCGCTCTTGGAGGCCGCTACGGCGGCGGGCGCTAAAACGATGTCGGGCCTATCCATGCTGGTGTATCAGGGCGCCGAGTCCTTCACCCTGTGGAGCGGAGTCGAGGCGCCGATTGGAGTGATGATGGTGTCGGCTCAGGAGGCGCTCTCTCGCCAGCGTCAAGGCGGGTAACCCGAGGGTTGCACGCTGGCCAATCTGGTATCTTCTCATGCTGAGTTCCATTGCAGCGGGGTGAAGAACCTGAGGAGTTATTCTGTGCCTTGCTCATCCTAAATCGCTTAAAAGGTGGAGGGTGGGTAGGCCGAAACCAATGGAGGATGCACATGTTCCGGTTCTTGACGGCCGGTGAGTCCCACGGCCCCGGCCTGGTGACCATCGTCGAAGGAGTTCCCGCGGGAGTTCCCCTGTCCGAGGATTACATTCGCGTGGACATGCGCCGGCGCCAGCGGGGCTATGGCCGGGGTGGCCGTATGGAGATCGAGAAAGACTGGGCGGAGATCCGAACCGGCGTCCGGCACGGTCTCACCATGGGTGGGCCTATCGCCATGCTTGTCGAGAACCGGGATTTTAGTACGGGCAACGGTCCTGACGGCAAGCCCTGGACCCACACCATGAGCAAGATGCCCGTCGAGGGAGAAGTGACTCCCATCCATCGTCTACGTCCGGGCCACGCAGATACCCCTGGCATTAGCAAGTACCAGCAGGACGACGCCCGCAACATCCTGGAGCGCTCCAGCGCCCGCGAGAGCGCGGCGCGGGTGGCGGCAGGCGCCGTGGCCAAACGGTTCCTTGAAGAGCTGGGTGTCGAGATTCACAGCCATGTGGTGAACCTGGGCGGTGTCGTCGCCAAACAGCCCGACGCCTTTGATTGGGATATCATCGAGGAGTCGGCGGTGCGCTGCGCGGACCCAGAGGCGGAAGAGGCCATGATCAAGGCCATCGACGCCGCGCGCGAGGCTGGCGACAGCCTGGGTGGCATCGTCGAGATTATCGCTACCGGACAGCCTATCGGCCTGGGCACGCACATTCAGTGGGATCGCAAGCTAAGCACTCGCTTTGCTGCCGCGGTCATGAGCATAAACGCCGTTAAGGGCGTGGAGTTCGGCGCTGGGTTCGATCAGGCCAACCTGCGCGGATCCCAGGTCCATGATGTCATCAAGCCTATCGAAGAGTGGGAGGCCAAGCCCGACGGTACCTGGGTGCGTCCGTGGCCGCGTCGGACCAATAACTCCGGCGGGTTGGAGGGGGGGATGACCACTGGCGAACCCCTGGTGGTCCGGGCCATGGTTAAGCCCATCGCCACGATCTCCAACCCCCTGACCTCGGTGGACCTGACCACGGGGGCGATGGAGCAGGCTCACTACGAGCGGAGTGATATAACCTTCGTGCCCACCTGTGGCGTTATCGGCGAGGCCATGGTGGCCGTTACCCTGGCCGATGCGGTGCTGGAGAAGTTTGGCGGCGACCACATCGATGAGACCCGCCGTAATTTGAAGTCCTACCTGGCCACCGTGGGGCCGGGTAGTGAGGCACGGAAGACCAAAAGCTAGCGGAAGGGGACTTATGCCGAAAATCCGTTATAGCGTTGTCATCGAGTGGAATCAAGAAGAGCACTTGTATGCGGCCTCTTTCCCAGCACTCTCAGGTTAGAGGCAGCTACGGGGAGTCCCGTGAGGAAGCCTTGGCGATGGTAAAGAGGCCATAGGGGTTACCGTCGAGGGGTTGGAGCCGCGCCGCCCCGCCCCCCTAGCCGGTTCCTTAGGACGCGATGGTAACAAGTTTGATCTCATCGAAGTTGCAGTGTGAGGAGACGGTTTCCCCGTCTATCGGGATAGGGGGTGGTACGTGCTCTGGAACGGGCAGAGTTCGTGGTGGCGTGAGTTCGAGTGTAGGCATAATTTCCTTGTCTTCCCGGAGGATCCCTTGCGATGGGCCACCGGTCCAGTTCTTGGAGGGAAGACACTTCCGGTCGGAACGATTAGGGCCATCGTGCGAACCGTGTGATTATCCCTCGAGGAATTGGAGACCCGCTTATGAAACGAACCTCCCTGGCCACTGTAGGCCGCGTCCGGCACATCCGTCATTCTGACCCCGCCGTGGCGTGGCTCGCGATGACGTACAATCAGGACCATGCCTGACGCCACGTGCATCGTCCTCACCGGCTTCTCCGGTACCGGCAAGACCGCCGTCGGTCGCCGTGTGGCCCGCGCCCTGGGTTGGCGGTTCGTCGATACGGATGAGATGCTCGTTGAGCGAGCCGGCAAGCCTGTCGAGCGTATTTTCGCCGAGGATGGCGAAGCGGCCTTTCGCGTTTTGGAGCGTGAGACCGTGGCTGAGGTTTGCCGCATGTCCAACGTGGTGGTTTCCACCGGTGGTGGCGCTGTGCTCTTCGAGGAGAACCGAGCTCGGATGCTTGATTCCGGCCTGGTGATAGCTCTGGAAGCAAGGCCAGAGACCATCTATAATCGGCTGAGTAGCACGTCTGGCGGCTCCGGCGCTGAGGCTATGGTCCGTCCGCTGCTCCAGGCCAACGAAGGTCAGGATCCTTTGGAGCGTATTGAGGCTCTGAAGCGCGAACGCCAGTGGGCTTATGCTTTTGCCCATTGGACCGTGTCCACCGATACGCTGAGTGTTGAGCAATGCGCGCAGGAGGTTCTGCGGGCGTGGCGGCGGTTTGGCGCCACTACCCCTGGTGCATATCGCGACCCGCAACGGGCTGCGCTGGTCACAACCGAATCGGCCTCGTATCCGGTGCTCGTGGGCTGGGGAATCTTGGAGGAGCAGCTGGGCCGCAGGCTTGCTGGAACGGGCTTTCAAGGTCGGGCCTACCTCATTTGCGACAACAACGTGGTGCACCCCTATGGGCGGGCGGCTCAGCGTTCGTTGCACCAAGCCGGTATCGAGACGCACCTCTTCACCTTTCCTCCCGGCGAGCCCAGCAAGACCTTGGCCACCTGCGCCACCATCTACGAATGGCTGGCCGAACGGCGGGTGGAAAGGCGCGATGCCATTGTTGCGGTGGGTGGAGGTGTGGCGGGTGACATGGCTGGTTTCGTTGCGGCGACCTACCTGCGTGGCATACGGCTCGTGCAGGTGCCCACCAGTCTACTGGCCATGGTGGATGCCAGCATCGGTGGCAAGGTGGCCGTGGACTTGGGAGCCGGAAAGAACCTGGTGGGCGCTTTCTACCATCCCAGCTTTGTGCTCTCCGACGTGGCAACCTTGGCCACGTTGCCTAAGCGGGCGCTGACCGAGGGTTGGGCCGAGGCGCTCAAGCACGGTCTGGCCTTCGACTCCGGTTTGGTGGAGATCTACGAGTCCAGCGCCGAGGGGTTGCTAGCCCTGGAACCGGAGCTGACCACGGAGGTTATCGCCCGGAACGCTGCGATCAAGGCCCGGGTGGTGACGGAGGACGAACGGGAGACCAGCGGCCTGCGTGCACTCCTGAACTACGGTCATACCATCGGCCATGGGCTGGAAACGGCTTCGGGATATGAGAGCTACCTGCACGGCGAGGCGGTGGCTGTGGGCATGACGGGAGCTGCGTTGCTCGGTCAGCGTGTCGGTGTCACTCCAGACGCGGCGGTTAAACGCCAAGCGGCCTTGCTCCAGCGCTTCGGCCTGCCGGATCGTTTCAGCGGTGTGACCATCGACACTATGATGGAAGCCATTGCCCATGATAAGAAGGCCAACGGAGGAGATATCTCCTGGGTCTTACTGGATGAAGTGGGTAGCGCAGGACTGCACCGAGGCGTGCCGAAAGAGCACGTCGAGCAGGTGCTTCGGGAACTTTCGAAGTAAACTTGCTACTCTGAATAAAGCACTACAAGGCGAGATGTCAGACAGAAGAGAATCTAGGGGAACCCCTCAGAGCTGAGGACAGAGGTTAGGGCTGATCATCTTCGATAACGAAGGAGTATTTGATGGCTGAAGCCATAGGTCTTTTCGAAGCTATCTACACGACGCGGAGCATTCGCAGGTTCAAGCCGAAGCCCATTCCGGATGACGTGCTCCGCATGGTGCTGGAGGCTGCGCTCCAGGCACCCAGCGGTGCTAATCGTCAGCCGTGGACGTGGCTGGTGGTCCGCAGTCCCGAGCGAAAAAAGCGTCTCCATGACCTGCTCATCGAAGGCCACGAGAAGCAACGGGCCGAGGCTGAAGCGGCGGGCCGCTCCGTTCCGCCTACCACCTACCTAGAAGACCTTGCCCATATTGGCGCGGTCGTCTTGGTCTGCGCGCCTGCTGGTGGAAACCCCCAGAGCACCACCTTTCCAGCGGTGCAGAATCTGCTTTTAGCGGCTCGCGCATTTGGCCTGGGTGGGAATATCACCATGGGCTATCGCCAGAACGAGGCCGCCATCAATCAGGAGTTCGGTATCCCCGAGGACCAGACTATCGCGGCTCTGGTGCCGCTGGGCTACCCCACGGGGACCAACGGTGAACGTCATGGGAAAAAGACGCGAAAAGCCCTGGAAGAGGTCGCCTTCGAGGACCGCTGGGGGCAGGCGATCACCGCATAATAGTGGCGAGGACGAGGTACGTGCATCCATGACCAGCCCCCAAACCAGCTCGGAGAAGATGAGCCTCCGGGAGGCTATTTACACTATGCGGATGATTGGCCGGTTCAGGCCTGACGCTGTCCCGGATGTGGTCATTCGTGAGATGCTGACTGCTGCGACTCAGGCGCCCAGTGGCGGCAACAGGCAACCCTGGCGTTTTATTTACGTGCGTAACCATCAGGGAAAACAGCGGCTTCACGACATCATTATGATTGAGTGGTGCAAACAGGCAGAGGAACGCCGGGCTCAAGGATTGGAACCGGAAAGGAACACCTTCGTTGGATTGATGGAGACCCATCCTCTTACCGAGGTGCCGTTGGTGATGGTGGTGCTTAGCACCGATCGGCGTGACGGCGTTATCGGTGGGGAGGAGGGGGGCAACAACGCGATCCAGAACCTATTGCTTATGGCACGGGCCCACGGGTTGGGCGGGCGCATCACCTACGCGCATCTCTACAACGAAGAGGCCATTCGCAGCGAACTGGGCGTCCCCCCCGACTTGGACATCCTCGCCTTTATTCCTTTGGGTTATCCATTGGGAGTGGATGGCCATCGACACGGCCCCAAAAGGCGAAAGCCCATTGAGGAGATAGCCTCTGAAGGGCGCTGGAGTGAGGCCATTACAGTCTAACCGACCGAGATATTCTTATGGAGGCAGGGCACACCCTGCCTCCATAACTTGAAAAACCGGCACTGGGCCCTCCCTGCAGGTGCTCGATGGAATCGCGTTCGGGCCCCCTGCAACTAGGTCCAGGGGCTAGCTTGGTGCGTCAGGGGCTTGGCTCTGGTGGGTCACTACCAAAACGATGGATGAAGTAGCCCGCTACTCGCTGAACGTAGTTGTCAGGGTGGTCGAGGAAGGCATCCACGTGCTCCACGTCGGGTACCGTCCAGAGCACGCTGTCGGGATGTGCGGCCCGGTAGACACGCAGGCCGTGGTCCACGGGAATACGGGTATCAGCCGTGCCGTGAATAACCATCACCGGGTAGTCCAGCTCCGCGACCCGTGCTTCCGGCGCCAAGGCATCCAAGTCGATGTCGTAAATAATGTCCGCCAGGAAATTGGCGCCAGGAACGAAAATGGACACCAGCCATTCGGGGAACGGTGTCTTGCGGGCAGTCTCCTGGGAGATGAGGTCCGTGGCCGAGGCATAGGTGCTATCGATGACCAACGCCTGGATTCGGGGTTCGTCCGCCGCGGCCAGAACGCTGGTCCCCGCACCCATCGAAAAGCCGAGGACTCCTATCCTCTCTGGAAGAGTTCCTTGCGCTAGCACGAAGTCGAAGGCGCCCAGTACATCTTGGCTCTCGAAGATGCCGCCTGAGATTTTTTCTCCCTCCGATGTTCCGTGGGCGCGCAGGTCGAATAGCAGCACACTAAACCCGAGCTCCACCATTGCGGCGGCCAGTTCTGTTGCGTTATTGCCAGACCGAATACTCCCGATACCGTGGACGAAGATTAACGTGGGCGAGTTTGCCTCAGCGGGGAGGAACCATCCCCTTAGCGTAACGTCGCCCCTCCGAGAGAGAAACTCCACATTCTCGAAAAGCAGGCCGTGGTCGGTTGGGTGAGCCTCCTGCTGCTTACGCTCGGCCTTGGTCACACCGGTGGCAATGAAGTAGGAAACAGTGGCGTAGGCCACGAGAAGCAGCACCAGAAAAACCGAAGCACCCCATTTGATAGAGGGGCGGCTGATGGCAGCCCTTCTGCTATAGCTTACCGTGCGGGGACTTCTCACACTATTTCCAGTACCACGTCGGCGGTGGGGCGGTCGTTCAGGCTCTTCCCTATGTAGCGCCAGACGATACGCAGTTGTTGTCGAAGATGAAGGTAGCGGGAGTGGCGGCACTGTCGTTCAGCAGATTGTAGACGGCATAGCGCCGGGCAGTGCGGGCGTTGGAATCGGCTTCCAGTGCTCCGACGGCGAGGGTGATGAGCGCGGAAGACGACAGAGCCCATACCCCCAGCGGCCGTTTGGCGGGTTCGTCGAGTCTCGGACGCTTGATTCTGGAGATGGTGGATCCGGGTAAACCCCTGGGGTGCTAAGCCCCACCCGCTACGGCAGGAACGATGCTCAACTCGTCGCCTGCCTTGATGGCCGTGTCCAGTCCCTCCAGGAACCGGACGTCCTCACCGTTCAGATAGACGTTGACGAAGTAACGCATCTGACCTTTTTCGTCAAGAAGGCGGTCTTTCATGCCGGGGAAGCGTTCTTCCATTTCGCTGATGGCGGTGGCCAGGGTCCCTCCTGCTACATCAATTTTATCCACCCCTGCGGTAAGCCGCCTGAGGGGGCCTGGGATGCGGATCGTTACACTCATTGAACGCGCTCCTTCGTTTTACTTCGCCTTGTGCAGAACTAGCCTTCAAGCACGTCGCTCAAGACCGGGTCTACCCGGATTCCCAGCGACCGCACCCAGTCGAGGCCCCGTTCGATATCTTCGTCAATTCCTTCTATCTCAAGAATAGCCCATCCGACATTCTCTTGGACGTCCGCCCTTCGGATGTTTGTCACTATGTTGAAGTCTTTGCCTAGCTGATAGATAACCGGCTCTTTGATGAGAACCCCCGAAAATGTCAGCCGGACCCGTTGCATGGTAACCGCCTCCCGTCTTACGAGCCCACCCGCGCCGCGACGGCTTCCTCGAAAGAGGAGACCGTGGGCACGATGCGCAGGGGGTTTACTACGTCAGCCACCACTTCGGTGGTCTTTAGGCCGTTACCGGTGATGTAGACCACAGTGGGCTCATCTGGCTTAATCTGCCCACTCTCCACCAAGCGCTTCAGGCCGGAGATGGCCACACCGCCGGCCGCCTCGGTGAAAATACCCTCTGTCTGGGCCAGCAGCTTGATGCCTGCCGCTATCTCTTCCTCTTCGGCGATGACCCCAGAGCCCCCCGACGCCTCAATGACCTTCAGCGCATAGTAGCCGTCCGCGGGGTTGCCGATGGCCAACGACTTGGCCACCGTGTTGGGCCGCACGGGTTTGACCACGAAACGGTCGTCCAAGAATGCCTCGACGATAGGGGAGCAGCCTCTTGCTTGGGCCAGGTGCATTCGGGTGTGGACCGGGCCAATGAGGCCCAAGTCGTGGAACTCGTTGAGCCCCTTCCATATCTTGGTGAACATCGCGCCAGAGGCTGCTGGCACCACCGTGTGTGCGGGCGCGCGCCAACCCAACTGCTCCGCCACCTCGTAGCCCAGCGTTTTGCTGCCGTCCGCGTAGAACGGGCGGACATTAATGTTTACAAAGGCCCAGGGGTACTTATCGGCCAGCTCGCTGCACAACCGGTTCACGTCGTCGTAGGTGCCGTCCACCGCCACCAGAGTGGGGTCATAAATGGCGGCGCCCAACACCTTGCCATGCTCTAAGTCAGCGGGGATGAAGATATATGCCTTAATACCCGCTCGCGCTGCGTGCGCGGCAACCGCACCAGCTAGATTACCTGTCGAAGCACAGGCGATGGTATCGAATCCAAACTCCAGCGCCTTGGCCGAAGCCACCGCGACCACCCGGTCCTTGAAAGAATAAGAGGGGTTGACGCTGTCGTTTTTGATGTAGAGCTCGTCCAGGCCCAAAATCTTTGCCAGGTTTCGTGAGCGGATGAGGGGAGTAAAGCCAGCTTGGAGGTCGATGGTTTCGTTGTGGTCAGCGGGGAGAAGGTCCCGGTACCGCCAGAGCGTGAGGGGCCCCGAGGTTATCCTTTCGCGGCTGATGACCCGGGCGATGGCATCATAGTCGTAGACGACCTCCAAGGGGCCAAAGCAGAAGTCGCAGACGTTCAGCGGTTCGATGGCATATTCCCGACCGCATTCCCTGCATCGAAGCGACGAGGTGTAGGCCATGGCTGCTTCTGCTTTTCCTTCCCCGACTGGACGCATCCGGCATAGGCCGCGTGCATGTATGCACACGGGAAAACTAATAGTAGCAGTAGGGCGAAAGGTGGTCAATCTGGCCGTGGAGCCGTTGGTGGCTCGGGTGCAGCCTCAGCGGGCTCGTTACCCCGCCATCCCGGTGCAGGTGTTCCATGACGTGGGGCATGGGCCTCATGTGGAGGAGGCCGACCGGTTCAACCATCTGCTCCTCCCCTTCTTAGCCTATAACTAGGATATCGGCGGGAGGCTCAATCGAGTTATGGTTGAAGCTGCGTGTGAGCCCTAGCAATGTGGTGCAGCGTTGCACCCTGTTGGCTGTCGGATAGACCGGGATAAGACCACCGGAGCATTCAGGCCCCGCCCACGGGTCCAGTGGAAACCCTGGGGTATACTGCGGCCATGCCCCCACGCCGGTCCCGTCCCTACTATGGCTGGTACATTGTTGCCGGGGTTCTGGGCTCGGGGGTCGCTATGACAGCCCTCTCTGGTGGCCCCGCCTTTGCCATCTTCGTCGAACCTATGAGCCAAGACCTGGGCATAGGCAAGTCTTTCTTCGGCTGGGGGCACACGGCCAGGACCGTAGCCGTGGCGTTATCGGCCCCCGTCATTGGTAGGATCATTGATAGGCATGGTGCGCGGAGTCCCCTCTTCGTGGCAGGAGTGGTTGGCGGAGCCATGATGGTGCTGTTGGCCTTCATCACCGGAGGCTGGCAGATGATCGCTATCTTTGGAGTCATGGGCCTCATGGGGCTCCAGGGCGGCACCGGAAGCCTCTATAACACCGTGCCGTTGGCCAAGTGGTTCATCCGGAAGCGGGGCCAAGTTATGGCCATTGCCTTCTTGACAACACCCATCGGCATTCTGCTCTTGGTCCCGCTTCTTCAACTCATCATCACCTATTGGGGATGGCGGGAGGGCATTTTAGCCATGGCGTTCATCGGCGCGGTGCCAACGATTCTCATCGGACTACTGGTCATGCGTCGGCAGCCGGAAGACATGGGTTTGTTGCCCGATGGTGACAGCGCTGACGACGTGGCGAGGCGGACGGGGGCAAGCAGTCTGGTTTCGAGCGGAGCCCCGGTCCAGCGGTTGGAGGAGGAGTACCCTTGGACCCGTGCGGAGGCGCTGCGCAGTCCCGCCTTCTGGGGGTTGGGGTTGGCTTATGGGCTCATGTCCTTCTCGATATCCACCGTCACGATCTTTCGAACTCCCTACTTTATCGAGCTTGGATTCAATCCTCAAACGGTCGCTTTCGCCGCGGCGTCGGAGGCGGTGCCGGCGCTCTTTATGGGACTCGTGCTTGGCTTTTTCCTGGAGCGGTTGAGCTACCGGTTGGTGGCGCCTCTGGGTTTCTTCCTGCTGGCAGGCTCTATAGTCCTCGCCATTGTCACCACCAGCGTTTGGCACATCTTCGCGTCCCACGTTCTGTTCGGGTTCGGTATTGCCATGGTCATCGTGACCCAGAACACTATTTGGCCCGCCTTCTTCGGGAGGGCGCATCTGGGCAGCATCCGCGGCGTTGCCTTGCCCGTGACCCTGGGAATTGGGGCCATCGGGGCGCCCATGGCCGGCATCGTCAAGGATTCCACTGGCGAATATTTTCCCGCATGGTGGATAGGAGTAGGGGGGCTGCTGGTGGGTATGGTGGTGATTAGCGCCTTGCGCCAGCCGCGGCCTACGAGCGCAACCGGAGTTGTTCTTCGCGATACGCGGGGAGACTGACGATGGAGAAGCATGCGCCCACCCACCCCCAATTGCAGCCCCTTTTGGAACGGCTGTGTGAGGAGCACGGGATACAGCCCGTTCCTCGTCTCGAGCTGTCCACGCGAATGGTGACGGCCTTGGGCACTGCCCGCTGGAAGGACAACCTTATCCGGCTTTCGGTCTGGCTTGCTCCTGAGCAGGCCGACGACACGTTGCGCCACGAGTTGGCTCACGTGGCAGCGGGCAGAGAAGGCCGGGATTTACCGCACGGACCGCGTTGGCAGTCTTGGGCGCGGCGGCTTGGGGCGGCGCCCAAAGCCGCCGCCACGCACCCACCGGCTTTGGCGGAGGAGAGGCGCGCGGCGCGGCGCTGCTGGGGCTTGGAGTGCCCTGGCTGCGGCATCAGGATTGTCCGTACCCACGTGCTTAGGGGCGTCTATCATCGTCCGTGTGGGTCCACACGTGGGAGGCTGCTCAAAGCGTTTCGTGGCCCACGGCACCAAATCTTGGATTGGGCAGCGTCAGGGCTGTAGGGCGAAGCGTTTCTGAGTACGGACGTGTGAAAGACCCTCCGTTCCGACTACCTCTGGATTCAGGGTTACAGAGTACGCCCCGCAGTGGGCTCAACCGAAGTGTTGCTGAAACACATATGATCCCCCGCTAACGGGTTCAGCGGATACCCCGGCCCTTGCGTGATATCCTCCGTGGGCTATGAACGCCTCTTCGCCGGAACAACACAAGGTTGGGGCCATCATCGTCGCCGCCGGCTCCAGCACGCGTATGGGTGGCGTCGATAAGATATTCGCGCTCCTCGACGGCAGACCCTTGTTGTTGCGCGCCATCGATGTTTTCGAACGCTGTTCCGCTGTGGACTCCATCGTGCTCGTCACCGCCGAGGGCCAGAGCCTGTGGGATGCCGCCCGGATGGTGGAGCAGCAGACCCAATGGCGAAAGGTTCGGAGCGTCAAAGCAGGTGGGCCACGGCGTCAGGACTCGGTGGCCCTGGGGCTTAGCGTGCTCCCGCCTTGTGAGTGGGTGGTCGTCCACGACGGTGCACGACCACTGGTGGAGCCTGAGCTCATCGTGCGGGGTTTGGAGGCGGTAGTCGAGACTGGAGCCGCTATCGCTGGGGTCCCAGCCAAGGACACAGTTAAGGTGGTGGGAAAAGAGGGAAAGGTGGAGAGCACCCCCGACCGCCATGGGCTCTGGATGGTGCAGACCCCCCAGGTGTTCTCGCGCCAGCTATTGGAACGGGCGCACCGCGAAGTGACTGTTGATGTGACCGATGATGCGGCGATGGTGGAGCGATTGGGTGGCGATGTCCGTGTCTTTATGGGCTCCTATCGGAATATCAAGGTCACCACGCCGGAAGATTTGCTGGTGGCGGCATCGCTTCTGGACCCCTTTCTCCTGGAAGAGGGGTAGGGTGAGGGGAAGGTGTGTGGGCGGATATAGCGGAGAGGAGCAATAATGGTCCGTTTTGGTATGGGCTTCGACGCCCATAAACTGGTGGTGGGTAAACGCTTGGTCTTGGGCGGCGTTCACGTGCCTTTCCACCGAGGTTTAGAGGGCGATAGCGACGGTGATGCAGCGACCCACGCGCTTGCTGACGCACTACTCGGCGCGGCAGCCTTGGGTGATTTGGGAACCTATTTCAGGATAGGGGATCCAGCGTTTCCACCGGGTGTTTCCAGCCTACTCATCCTCAAGCGAACCGTGGAATTGGTGCGTCAAAGCGGATGGAAAGTGGAGAATGTGGATGCTACAATCGTGGCCCAGCTGCCTAGGCTAGCGGCCCACGTACTGGGTATGCGCGAAGCCCTTGCTGAGACCTTAGGCCTCTCCATCGACCGAGTCAGCGTAAAGTCCACCACCACCGACGGGATGGGTTTCACCGGCTCAAGCGAAGGCATCGCCGCCTACGCTGTCGCCTCGCTGAGTGAAGCATCAACCGCTTCAGACGGGACGACATGAAGATTCTCGATACGCTCACTGGTCAGAAATGGGAGTTTACCCCTCTCAACGACACCGTGCGCATGTATGTCTGCGGCGTCACCCCCTACTCGCCCTCCCACGTGGGCCATGCCATGAGTTACATTTCCTTTGACGTGGTGCGCCGGTACCTTGAATATCGCGGCTATCCGGTCCATCACGTACAGAACTTCACGGATATCGACGACAAGCTCATCGAGCGTGCCCGCCGAGGAGGCACGACGGTCGAGGCTCTAGCCGAGGAGCACATCGACGGGTATTTCGAAGATATGGATGCGCTTAACATCCAGCGTGCCCATGATTACCCCCGAGCCACCCAGGAAGTGCCCCGCATAGTCAATATTATCGATAGGCTCGTCCAAACGGGGCATGCGTATTCGGCCAATGGCGATGTTTATTTCCGGGTAACTCGGAATCAATCCTACGGGAAGCTTAGCCATCGCAGCCTGGATAGCATGCGCGCTGGGGCACGGGTCGAAGCAAACGAGCACAAGGAGCACCCCATGGACTTCGTCCTGTGGAAGGGTGCCAAGCCGGACGAACCGGCGTGGGAGAGTCCCTGGGGGTCCGGGAGACCGGGTTGGCACATCGAGTGCACAGCCATGGCCCTAGGCTATCTTGGAGAGACAGTGGATATCCACGGAGGTGGTCAGGACCTTATCTTTCCCCATCACGAAAACGAGATTGCCCAGAGCGAGGCGTATACCGGCCAGATCTTCGCACGGTTTTGGATGCACAACGGGTTGTTACAACTGGACCAGGAGAAGATGAGCAAATCGTTGGGCAACATGGTGACCATCCAGGATGCTCTCCAACGCTTTTCCGCCGATGCCCTGCGCATGGCTGTGCTCAGTTCCCACTACCGGACACCAGCGGTCTATTCCGACGGCACGGTTGCCGCTGCGGAGCGGGGTATCGACCGCCTCCGGCAGGGGAGTGCCCTGCACCCTCATGTGGGGGCTCCAACCTCCTCGTCAACCTCTCATTGGTCAGAGTTATCACGAGATGAATTGGATCCCTTTCCCCATCGGGAGCGGTTTTTGGCGGCCATGGACGACGATTTCAACACGCCCCAGGCGCTGGGTGCGCTCTTCGATTTGGCCCACGACATCAACCGCGCGGCGGAGGAAGGCCGTGAGGTCGCCCAGGCCAAGCAACTGCTGCTGGAGCTGGGCCGCGATGTATTGGGGTTTACCTTCGACAAGCATGAGGCGCAGGTGCCGCCTGAGCTTGGGGAGCATATCGAAACATTGGTGTCGAAACGCAACGAGCTGCGCGCCCAACGCGACTTCGCCGAGGCCGACCGCATTCGGGAGGAGCTGACCGAGATGGGCATCACCCTCACCGATTCGGCGGAAGGCACCATGTGGGATTATCACAAGCCAAATGGAGATGGTAGCTAACCTTTCTGCTCATCCTGAGCCTATCGAAGGTTGAGCGCGTACGGCCCTTTTCCATAAGGAGAGGGCTGGGTGAGGCTATGACCATCGGTCGTCCAAAACCTGGTAGCGCTCACAGCGAGTCGTCGTTATCTTGGCACCACCGTAGCCAGCACCTGGGAGCCAGGTTGGGTTGACCTGAAGATGTACTACACTCCAGCGTTGCGGCGTGGTGTTCAAGAATCCGTCGTTGCTCCCGAAGGCTGGATTGCCGATGGCAACTACAGCGCGACTCGCGATTTGGTTTGGCCTAGGGTCACGGTCCTCGTCTGATGGACTGCGCGACGAGTCTGGATTAGGGAGCCTCTGTGGGCGGGAAATCGGGAGTGGTTCTTGGCCCAACTCATCAGCCGCAACTCCATTTTTCTCTGGGCCGGCAAAAGTCACTGGCGCCGCCGCCGGGGATTGCCTGGCGCCATCGCTCAACCTGAGCACGCCCATCTAACGATGTTCCACCATCGCTCGCTCTGCGAGACCGAAGCGTGGCTTAGTCGACTGGAGTCTGTGCGGCTATCGCTTGCTTTTCTCCCGCTGGGAGATGACCAAGGTGAGGGCTGAGTGAGGTAATATATTCTGCACATGGCTTCTGACAGTTTCATCCGTCAACTCCAAGCCATCGTAGGCGTTCAAGCCGTGTTGAGCGACGACGAGTCCCGCGAGCGCTACTCCTTCGACGCCCTTGGCCCCTATCGGCTGTTCGGACGTCAGGATCTCACTCATCTTCGCGTTGACGCGGTCGTACGTCCCACGCAAACCCCCCAGATATCACGGGTGATGCGCCTGGCTCAAAAGCATGGTGTTGCCGTCGTTCCCTACGCTGGTGGCACCGGCGTCATGGGTGGCGTAATACCTCTGCATGGCGGTATTGCGCTGGACCTGCACGCGATGGACCGGATCATCGAAATCGCGTCCGCCGACAGGCTCGCACGGGTTCAGCCGGGCGTCTTGCTCGCTGACCTGGACCAAGCAGCGCATCGCCACGGTTTCAAGCTGGGCCACGATCCCTGGAGTGTTGGGATCGCCACGGTTGGCGGTGCTATCTCGACTGACAGCGTGGGCTATCAGGCCAGCAAGTACGGTTCCATGGGCCGCCAGGTTAGGGCTCTGGAGGTGGTGCTCGCTGACGGATCGGTGGTCCGCACTAAGCCTCTGGCCCAGCCCAGCAGCGGGCCCGGTATCGACCCTCTCTTTATCGGCGCGGAAGGGACCATGGGCGTTATTACCGAAGCCACCGTTCAACTTTTCCTTGAGCCGGAGTCGCGTGTCTTCGCAACGTTGGGCTTCGAGTCTTTTGAGGCGGGTTTTCCCCTGGTGACTCGGCTCTTTGACCTTGGCCTCATCCCCGCACTGATTGACCTGACGGAGGAGCCGTCGAGTGGTGGCGGCCAAAACCATCCGTGCATTCTCTACCTTGGCTTTGAGGGCTATTGTGAGGAGGTGGTGGCCCAGCGTACGCGGACTATGACGGAGGGACTGGCCGCCGGTGGTGTTGATCTGGGCCCGGGGCCCACGGAGCGCTACTGGGAGCAGCGTCACGATTCCGCCATCCGCTGGCGGGAACAAGTTCAACCCCTGCGGCCCACCGAGCGGTGGGAGCGCGCCCAGTGGCGCTCCGCCGACTATCTACACTTGGCCCTGCCTGTCTCACGGGTGCTGGAATACCATCGTCAGGCCCAGTCCGTCGCCGCCGAGCACGGATTGGAAATTACCGAAGCCGCTGTCTGGACAGGCCCCGGGCTTTACTCGGTGTTTGTCCACGATCCGGAGGGAGGCGAGGGCAGCCGCCAGCAGGTACTTGCCCAAGCCGTCGATACGCTTCTGGATATGGCGCTGACATTAGGCGGCGGTGTGGAGTATTGCCATGGCATCGGAATGAAGCTGGATCGGCACACAGCGAGGGAGTGGGGCGATGGGCTCCACCTGGCCCGCCGATTGAAAGAGGCGGTAGACCCGGCCCATATCCTCAATCCCGGAAAACTGGGCTTGGGCTGAACTGGCTGCAGGCCCTATCCTGTCCGCCATGAGTCGATTTAAGGTGAGGTGCTAGGGTGAGGGGGCCAGTCCCACTTGTACCTCGGCACCCACACCCAGGCCAAGCGCCTGGGCAGCGTTTCCGCTCCGAGCGCTGATCTCCAGGTAGCCGTGGCTGCCGAGGATTGCCAGAAGTGGCGTCCCGTCTTGGTATGAATCGGCCAGACCGTGGAGCTTTTGACCACCCACCTCAACGATGATGGAGCCATGCGCATCTGCGAGGCTGCTCGCGGGAACGTTGGTGATGAGGTTGCCGAAATGGTCCACGCGGAGCACGCATCCAGTGAGATAGCGGTGCTTCTTCTGGGGCTGAAGGATGGGAAAGACACGCAGGGTGTCGATGACGGCGCCCATGCGTTCGGGCTGCACCCCCCTGCTCAGATAGGCTGCCGCTGGCGCAAAGACATCGCGCCCATGGAAGGTGTTGCTCACTGGATTATGCCAGTATTGGTCGTTGGTGAGGTGATAGGCCTTCCAACCCGATGGCACGGAGACGCTTCCTGAAGAAGATGCCTCAGAGGTGGGCAGGAATACACCTGCGCGAGCAAGGGCGTAGGAAAGTAGGCCATTGTCAGGAGCAACAAAGCAGCCTGTGGGCCCCTGAAGGAAAATGGGACGACGTTCTGTGCCAACGCCGGGGTCGACGACCAGGACGTGAATGGTGTTGGGGGAGAAGTAGGGAAAGGCTGTATCGAAGAGGAAGGCGCCCCCCGAGATGTCTTGGGGGGGCACTTCGTGGGTGATATCCACGAGGGTTGCGTGTGGATTGATTCCCAGGATGACGGCCTTCATGGCGCCCACTACTGGGTCGGAGGCACCGAAGTCCGTGGTGAGGGTGATGATGGGCCCGGCCACGGGGTTAACCAAAACGGACGTTGACCAGCGCTAGGACCACGAAGATCACCCCGAGGCCTAAGGTGAACTGGAACAGGGTCTTCTCGACGCCACGCCGGGTGCGAAAGGTGGTGCCGGCGCTGCCGAACAGGCCGGCGGAGCCGCCGCGGGCCTGGAGGAGGACGGTGATCACCAACAGGATGGCCACCACGATAACTGCAAAGCTAATAATATCCGACACGTGATCTCCTCTTGGGGGTCTGGGGGTCGCAGCAGCGAACTCCAGAAAGTATAAAAGGTTGGGAGGAATCCGTCTGTCCTGAAGGTGTCCAAAGGACGAGCGGACCCGCTGGGTCCAGTGCATTTGCTATGTGCGCATGCGCTCCAATTGCTCCTTAACAATAGCGGCAGCTACGGTGGGGTTGGCCTTGCCCTTCGTGACCTTCATCACCTGGCCCACCAGAAATTTGACCGCAGTGTCCTTACCCCTCATGAAGTCCTCCACCGCCTTGGGGTTGTCTCCGATGGTCGTACTTACCGCGGTATTGATGGCCTTAGTATCGGTTATCTGGGTCAGGCCCATTGCATCGACCACCGCCTGGGCCGATTCGCCGGTGGTGAACATAGCATCGAAAGTCGTCTTCGCCTGGGACGTCCCGATGACCTCCTCGTGGAGAAGGTGGAGCAGGTCTGCTACATGCTGCGGGGTAAGGTGAGAATCCTCAAGTTCCGTTCCCGTGGCGTTCACCACCCGCCCTAACTCCGTCATGGTCCAATTTGCTACCGATTTTGCCAGCGTACCATTGTCCGTATCGAGGCCATAGCTATGGAGGTACTCACGGAAGGAATTTTCGAAAAAATCGGCGGGTTGGAGGCTGATTGTGAGCATAGTAGCGTTGTAGTCGGAAAGCCCATAGTGCTCGACGAACCGCAGCTTCTTCGCATCGGGGAGTTCAGGAAGCCGCTCCGCGAGCTGCTCGGTCCACGCGCGGTCGATGGTCAGGGGAGGCAGGTCTGGCTCCGGGAAGTAGCGGTAGTCGTGGGCCTCCTCTTTGCTGCGCATGGAGTAGGTGACTCCCCGCTCTTCGGACCAACCCCGGGTCTCCTGCTCAATGGGTCTCGCCGACTCGACAAGCTCCGTTTGCCGTTGTACTTCGAATTCGATGGCTCGGAAGACAGCCCGCAGGCTGTTCATGTTTTTTATTTCCGTTCGCTTCCCCAGACTTGTCTCTCCCTTGGGACGAATGCTCACGTTGGCGTCACAACGGAAGGAGCCTTCCTCCATGCTGCCCGTGGAGACCCCAAGGTATTGGAGAATGGCACGTAGCTTGATGAGATATTGCCGCGCCTCTTCGGGAGAACGCATGTCGGGCTCGCTCACCGTTTCCATCAACGGCACGCCTGATCGGTTTATATCGAGCAGGCTATAGTGCTCGCCGGTGGCCTCATCGGTCCGGTGGAAAAGCTTCGCAACATCCTCCTCCAAGTGAACCCGTGTGATGCCGATGCGCTTGGAGATGCCGCCTACCTCAATGTCTAGTTGGCCGCCGATGCAGATGGGCAGGTCGTACTGAGAGATTTGGTAGCCCTTCATCAAGTCGGGATAGGGGTAGTTTTTCCGGTCGAATTTCGTGTGCTCAGCGATTTCCGAATTGAGAGCGAGGCCCGTTTTAATGACTGCCTCCACCGCCAGGCGGTTGATCACGGGGAGGGTACCAGGCAGGCCCATGCAAACGGGGCAAACACGGGTGTTTGGTGGAGCATTCTGGTAATCGGCAGGGCAGCTGCAGTACATCTTGCTGTGGGTCCGCAACTGGGCATGAACCTCAAGGCCGATGACGGGCTCATATTCAACCATGAGGGGAGTATAACAAGGGCAATATGGCCCGTAAACGGAGAAAGCAACGGTGTTGGGGGAGGAAAAGCGCTCGGGGATACAGGGGGTTGCCCCCGGGCCGTTGAACCTCTCTAGTCACGAGCTATTTGCACTGGCTACCTCAAGTGTCAATGTTGCGCCATTTGTGGAGGCAGTCGTGTGCTATTTCGCAATCGAATGGGACGCTATGTTGGAAACCAGATTACGCGTTACGCGAGATTGCGGCGAGGTCGGCTGGGAGTCGGGGGGGAGGCCTGAGAGAGGTTCTGGGCTTGAGCGATGGAGAGGATTGCTTGGGCCAAGAGGTTGGGGTCGTGACGGACGAGTTCGCCTGCGGCGGCGAGGGGTGCGCAGATGACTTTATCCGCATATCCATAGCACCGGTCAATGTCGATTTCGACGGATAAACTGTGCTCAACGGCGTACCGGTCAATGACCTCTTGGGGGAAGCTGCGGTCGTTGGCCAAG
>CAUZHS010000011.1:0-35055 GCA_963579845.1 Dehalococcoidia bacterium
CCAGATCCGCAGGCACTGCAACAGTCGATTCCCACGGCAGCATACTACAGAGAGAGGGTGTGGACAGTTAGTGGGCTATGCTATTCACAGCGTCGGAAACCGGCGAGCGCGGGTGAGTCAGGGCCAGGGGTCGAAGAGGCCCATTATCCTGAAACATGCGACCCTTGGCAAGACAGACATGCTGTCCAGGCATTTCCCTTTTAGCCAAGGTCATGGCCCAACTTCATGCTGTGGGGGCGTAGCGTAGCCAGATATATCGAAGTCAGCAAGCAAGAAAGGGAGTGAGAAAAGCAGAAGCGGTGGCTGGAGTGGTTGGCGGTTCGGAGTCGTTGTCCAGGGAGGGGGCCTCTGGTATAGTTTATTCCTGATCTTTCCGTGAAGGAGTAGCAGCGTCCATTATGGTTGACCACGATGTTTTGGTGGTTGGCGCGGGACTGGCCGGGATGCGTGCGGCCATCGCAGCCCATCGTTCCGGAGCCAACGTGGCCATGATCAGCAAAGTCCACCCGGTGCGCAGCCATTCCAATGCCGCCCAGGGTGGCATCAACGCCGCCCTCCGGGGGGAGGATGATTCGGTGGACTCCCACGTGTACGACACCGTGAAGGGGAGCGATTACCTGGGCGACCAGGACGCCATCGAGCTTATGTGCAAAGAGGCGCCCGCGGAGATCATCGCCCTAGAGCACATGGGGGTCATCTTCAACCGCGACGAGGAGGGCCGCCTGGGTACTCGTGCCTTCGGCGGTGCTAGCTACGCTCGGACCTTCTTCGTGGCCGATATCACCGGCCAGGCCATCCTCCACGTTATGTACGAGCAGATCCTTAAGTTGGGCGTCCGCTCCTACGAGGAGTGGTTTGTTACCGACCTCATTGTCGAGGACGGCGAGTGCCGGGGCGTGGTGGCCATGGATATGCTTACGGGGAAGATGCAGGCCGTTACGGCCAAAGCGGTCATCCTCGCATCGGGAGGCGTGGGCCGCGTGTATGAACCCAGCACCAACGCCCTCATTTGCACCGGCGATGGGATGGCGCAGGCCTACCGGATGGGGGCCTCCCTCATGGACATGGAGATGGTCCAGTACCACCCCACGACCCTCATGGGCAACGGGGTGCTGCTCACCGAGGCCGCCAGGGGAGAGGGAGCCTACCTCCTGAACTCCAAGGGAGAGCGCTTCATGGAGGGCTACGCTCCCAGGATGAAGGAGCTGGCCTCCCGGGATGTGGTGTCGCGCTCGGAGCAGACGGAAATAGAGGCAGGTCGAGGCGTCAATGGCTGCGTCCTGCTGGATTTGCGCCATCTGGGCCGCGACCTCATTATGACCAAGCTCAGCTACATCCACGAGGTCGCCATGGATTTCGCCAACGTGGATATTGCGGAAGAGCCGGTGCCCATTCGTCCGGGGCAGCACTACATTATGGGCGGCATCAAGGCGGACATCGATGGGCGGACGTGGGACTCGACGGGGGAGGAGCGCTGGGCGGGGGTGAAAGGGCTCTTCACTGCGGGGGAGACCGCCTGTGTGAGCGTTCACGGTGGAAACCGGTTGGGAGCCAACTCGCTGTTGGAAACGGTGGTATTCGGGAAGATTGCCGGTGAAGTGGCGACGGCATATGCCCGCGAGCTGGGGGATGTGAGGGTCTCTTCGACTCACCTGAGCGACTCCGAAGCCCAGTTGAAGGCCATTGCCGACAGGCCGGATAACGGCGATCTCACCGCGAAGCTCCGCATGGAGATGGGCGAGACGATGAACGAGCACCTGGCGGTGTTTCGCACCGAAGAGGGGATGCAGATTGCTCAGGCCAAGGTGAGGGATCTCCAAGAGCGGTACAAGGCGCTGCCCCTGCGCAACAAGGGTCGTATCTACAATACCGACCTCATCTTCAATCTGGAGCTGGGGAACATGCTGACGGTGGCTGAGACCATCATTGCCAGTGGCCTTGCCCGTAAGGAGAGCCGGGGTGCTCACTTCCGCCTGGACATGCAGGAGCGAGACGATAAAGAATGGCTCAAGCACACGGTGGTGAGTTCCACCACCGACGGTCCGTTGATGTCCTACCTGCCGGTAACCATGACCAAGTGGGAGCCCCAAGCGAGAGTCTATTAGGCTAGCTCATCTTCCTGGAGACGTAAAAGCAGATGCAGACTACGTTGCGCGTCCGCCGTTATGACCCCGAGGGGGATGCCCCCCTCTCCCACATCGAGGAGTTCCATCTCGATATCCCGGAGCACTTCACCGTGCTAGATACACTGATCAGAGTGCGGGAGGAGATCGATCCCACCCTGGCGGTTCGCTGCTCGTGCCGCGCGGCCATCTGCGGTTCATGCGCCATGCGCGTCAACGGCAGAGCACGCTTGGCCTGCAAGACCAAGGTGGTGGACATGGCGCCGACGGGTGAGCCTGTGACGGTGGAGCCCGCGGGCAACTTTCAGGTGGTGAAGGACTTAGTGGTGGACCAGCAGCCCTTCTGGAATAAGGTGCGGGCGGTGCAGCCCTACCTGCGTCCGGAAGGCCCAGAGCCCGAGGAGGAGTACATCACCCCCAACGAGGCGATGATCGACCTGCTTGGTGTCATGGGCTGCATTATGTGTGGGGCTTGCGTTTCCGACTGCACGGCCCTGGAGGTGGACAGCAATTTCTTGGGTCCGGCTGCCCTGGCCAAGGCCTATCGCTTTTTGGGCGACCCGCGGGACAATGCAGATCATGACCGTTTGCTCAGTCTTAACGCCGACAGCGGTGTGTGGGACTGCACCCGGTGCTACATGTGTGTGGAGGTCTGCCCCAAGGGCGTCGCACCTATGGACCGCATCATGCAGCTTCGGGAGTTGGTATTGGAAGCGGGTATCACTAATACGCCCGGAGCCCGCCATGTGGCCTCTTTCGAGCGCTCCGTGGCCGAGTCGGGCTGGCTCGATGAATCACGCCTCGCCATCGACACGTGGGGTGTGTTCAATCTGCCCAAGCTCTTGGCCGCGGCTCCGGTTGGCCTTCGTACGCTCATCCGAGGGAAGTTCCCGCTGCCCAAGCCCTTTCACCACAAGCGGACGGGGCATGAACAGGTCGCCAGGATTTTCGCCAAGGTGAATGCAGAGGGAGGGAAGCGATGAAATACGCGTTCTATCCAGGGTGTGTGTCCCGTGGGGGTACCCCTGAACTCTACACCTCCACTATGGCCATCGCCGCTAAGATTGGGCTGGAACTGGAGGAAATCATCGGCGCATCGTGCACCGGCGCCGGGGTGCTTCAGGAGAAGGGGCGCAAGCTCGGCGATACGCTGAACGCCCGGACGTTTGCCATGGCCGAGCGCATGGGCCTCACCACGATTCTCAACATCTGCTCCACCTGCCAGGGGGTCATGTCACAGGCGAACCAACGGCTCCTTGCGGATCCAGAGTACTTGAAGGAAGTTAACGAGATCCTGGCGGAGGAGGGGTTGGAGTACCAGGGCAGGGTGGTCATTAAGCACCTTGCCTGGGTGCTGGTGGAGGAAATCGGTCTGGACTCGCTCAAGCCGCTTATCACCAACCCGTTGCCGGAGCTAAAGATGGCGCCCTTTTACGGGTGCTACATCCTCCGGCCTTCCACGGCGTTGGGGTATGATGAGCACCCGACTCGGGACCAGTATCTGGAGATGCTGATTGAACTCTGCGGCGCAGAGCCGGTAAATTTTGCCGGACGCAACAAGTGCTGCGGGTTCCCTATTTTACTCATTAACGAGCGCAACTCCCTGGCTATGGTGGGTAATCACACACATGATGCCAAGGAGGCCGGCGCCGACGCCATGGTGACGCCGTGTCCGCTGTGCCACCTGAACCTGGACGGCTTCCAACCCAAGGCGCAGGCGCAGAAGGGTGTGAAGATCGACATGCCGATTCTCCACCTGCCGCAGATGCTGGGGCTGGCAATGGGCATGAGCGAGAAGGAGCTGGGCCTGCAGAGGCACATCGTCAGCACCAAGCGGGTGCTGGAGAAGGCCAGCGTCCGGGTCTAGGGCACTTCGCCGCCACACTTGCTAGTCGTTGTTATTGAGGGATTGGCGACTGGGGTCCGAGGTCGCTTCGGTGTGACTCTCCGGTGATGTTCGAAAGACCAACTCAATGACTGCTCACCGTGACCTACGAGGTTTGTCTTTGGCTGGGCCATGAAACACCAGCGTACCCCGTCGGTGAGGCGGGGTGTGTGACGGGGGCACGCAATCCTCTGGTGCCGACTTTGGGCCTTTCCTTGTGCAGTCCGCCCCAGCTTTGGGTATGGTCGAGTCAGCGGTGTGTCCCGTCAAGCCAAGAGATGCTTCGAGTGTGAAAGATCCAGGGTGAGGGCCACCCTTTCTCGGGGTGAAGGGGACAGATAGGAATCCGATTCTTCGCCCCTGCTTCTTGTGGGTCTCAGAATGACAGGAGGAGAGACTATGGCGACGCATGGCATTACGAAAGAGGCGACGGACCGGTTCACGCAAGTTGACGGGGTGAAAATTCACTATAACGATGTGGGGAGCGGACCGGCTCTTTTCACCTTCCACGGAGGAGGCCCCGGCGCTAACGCTTGGGACAACACGAAGCACAACATCGATGCTTTGGCTGAACACTTCCGCGTGCTGCCAATGGATATGCCGGGCTACGGGTTTTCCGATAAGGATGCCAAGCTGGGTGACGAGTCTCTAGACCGGATGTGGGGGCGCATGGTACTGGGCGTCATGGACAATTTGGGCATCGAGAAGGCGCACCTCTATGGCTCGTCGCAAAGCGGTCCGACGTGCTTACGCTTCGGCATCGAGCACCCCGACCGCATCGGCAAGATTATTCTACAGTCCAGCGGTGTGGGCGGCCCCCTCCTTTTCAATCCGTCGCCAGTCGAAGGGATCAAGTCGCTGGGTATCTTCGCGGCGAATCCGGTGCGCTCGAACATGGAGTACATGATGCACCTGTTCATCCCGAAGGATGAGTTGTGCACGGAGGATATGATTGAGGATCGTTTTCAGGCGGCGCTGATTCCCGGCCATCTGGAGGGACGTCTGGAGTTTTCGGCCTCGAAGAACTCTGATGTTACCGGAGACATTCGCCGCCTGAAAGCGCCTGTGCTGGTGGTTTGGGGGCATCAGGACCGCATGGTGCCGGTGGAGGGGGCGTTCAAGGCTCTGGCGATGATTCCCGATGTGCGGGTGCATATCTGGGGTGGCGGCACGGGCCACTTCGTCGAGTACGAGCATGCCGAGGAGTTCAACCGACTGGTAATCGATTTTTTGGGCCACTAGGGGGCAGGATTGATTTAATTTCTGCTTTCACGGACATGACAAGGTTATCCCTCTCCCAGGGAGGGTTCCAAGTTGTAATCCGGGAGCGCTACCTGTTGGAGGGTTACTCCGTGAACTTAATCTCTTTGACCGCGCCGTCCTCGGTGGTGCATTCGACCCGGCGGCTGTGATAAGTGTAGTAGGCTACAGCGTTCTGGTCGTTGGGGAAATCGTAGGTTAGTTTTTCTCCTTGGTCGTCGGTGATGGTGATGGTGCAGTTGGTGATATCGACGTAGGTCACCAGGCCGGTTACGGTAGCGGAAGTTGCCATCCTATTCCTCCTTGTTTGTGGCGAACAAGCCTTCAAGTAGCGGGTTGCGCGGATTCAGGCTCTCGTGGCCGCTGAAGAGCTAGACTCCGCCGAAGACCTGTTCTAATTCCTATTGGTAAATTCTCCTCGTCGTCGAAAATGCTCCGGCCGAGCAGGCCCGTCTTGAGATCGATGACGCTGTACTTGTTGGTGACGGGCATGATTACCTTTCAGCGCTGTGGCACCGGGGAGCTAGGGGGGAATCTACGCTGGGAGGGAGCCCGCTGTCAACGGGAGGACGGCGTGGCGGTGCTGCTGAGGGTGTTCGCGGGCATCGATGGGGTCGTTGAGGCTGACGGTCCGGGTGTTCTCCGGTGGTGGGCTACGTTTCCCAGAGCGTTGAGACGGCGGAGCAAGGGGTGGAAGTGGAGGTGGAGGTGTGGGCACGTAATGTGCTTCGTGGATCGCTTCCTTCTGCGACTTCAAGGAGATGACGGAGGCCGTGGACTCGTCGCAGATGGAGCACATGGACAAGCGTATAGGAAAGGAGCTTTGAGGGTTCCGACGTGTCCATGGGATTTACTTTTAGCGTTATAGATTCCGATTCGGTGGCCGCAGCCTTGACCCATTTCGAATTGGTCACGATGGAGGGCTGGGATGGTATGGCAGCGGCCAGTGGTGATGCTGTCGCTCAAGCGGAGGTAAATAAGGGGGATTCGAGGCCGTATTGCTGTTCCTCCAGGCGGATATAGTTACGCAAAGCCCATACTGCGCAGGGAGAGACTGAACAGGCGATTGTATCGCTGGAGGGGTCTCGAGGAGCTGGTGTGGCTGGTGGAGGAGCGGCTTCAAGCTTGTAACGTTAGCGGGGGGCATCGAGCTGTTTGAGCAACCGCTTGGGCGCTGCGAGACGATAGGCTTCCTCTAGAAGCGCGCTTATTTCGTCCCAGTCGATGCTTTCGTCGAGGCGGAGGGCAGTCCACCCGTGGTGGCCTACGTAGGGTGGGATGGAGAAGCGGGGACCACTTTGGAGTAGGGCCTGCTGCTGGAGTGGGGTGGCCCTGAAGGTGATGCCGAGGCCGCCGCCGTAGTCCTCCAGTACGGCGAAGGCCTTCTTGCCGACTTGGAAGTTAGGGTGGTTGAAGGTGAGTGTCTCTCTGGCCTCGGGTAGGTCGAGGCAGAGGGTACGCAATCGGGTGAGTATGTCGGGTTCGGTGGTTATGGCAGGTATGTTAGCATTTCCGATAAGGACATCCTCCCCGCTATGCTCTAGGGCTATCTGGGAGGATGTGCTTATGTGCCTGGATTCTGGCTTTTGCCGGAATGACGAAGGGAATCGGCTAATCGCTGCTCTTCTGGAATTCACGGATGGCGTCTTGGAGGGTGCTCCAGCCCAGCAGGGCGCACTTGATGCGCACGGGGAAGTTCCTGACGCCTTCCAGAGCGGCCAACTCGCCCAACTGGTCGGCCTCGTCGACGGTGAGCTCGTGACCAACCATCACCTGCTTGAACAGCTCAACCAGTGCTTCGGCCTCTTCCAGGCTTTTGCCTTTGATGAGCTCTCCCATAATGGAGGCCGAGGCCTGGCTAATGGCGCAGCCCTGGCCCTCCATACCCACGTGCGCAAGGTGGCCGGAGTGGTCGAGTCCGGCAGTGAGCACGACCTGGTCGCCGCAGAAGGGGTTGAAGCCCTTCGCGGAGAGGTCGGCTGGTTCCACCAGCCCTTGGTTTCTCGGGTTGCGGTGGTGGTCCAGGATGATCTCCTGGTAGAGGTCGTCAAGCCCTTGGAGCATTGCCGAAGAACCTCAGGGTCTCATTGAGTCCCTCTATGAGAAGGTCAATCTCCTCCTCAGTATTATAGATGTAGAAACTGGCCCTTCCGGTAGCGGGTACCTGCATGCGCTGCATCAGGGGCATGGCGCAATGGTGACCGGCACGGATGGCGATGCCCATTTGGTCGAGAATGGTGCCCACGTCGTGGGGATGGATGTCGCTAGCGTAGAAGGAGGCGACGCCGCCACGCTGTGCCAGGTCGGTGGGGCCGTAGACCACGACCTCCTCCAGCTCCTTGAAGCGTTCCAGGGCATAGCAGGTCATGGAGAGTTCGTGCTCGCGGACGTTATCCATGCCTAGCGCGCTGAGATAATCGATGGCGGCGCCAAAGCCTATGGCGTCGGCGATATTGGGCGTGCCCGCCTCGAAGCGCATTGGGAGGTCGTTCCAGGAGGCGCGCTCGAGTGTGACCTCTTTGACCATCTCGCCACCGGTGAGGAAGGGGGCCATCTCCTCCAGGAGCGACTCGCGGGCGTAGAGGACGCCGATGCCGGTGGGGCCGAGCATCTTGTGGGCGGAAAAGACGAGAAAATCGCAGTCCAGGTCCTGGGCATCAACGCTCAGATGGGGCACCGACTGCGCGCCGTCAAGCAGCACGATAGCGCCGACCCGATGGGCGGCTGCGACCAGCTCCTTGGCGGGTGTTATGGTGCCCAGGACGTTGGACATCATGGTAAGGGCGAGGAGCTTGGTTTTGGGGTTCAACAGCTGGTCTAGGTCAGAGAGATCGAGGGTGAAGTCGTCGGCCATTTCGATATAGCGGAGGCTGGCGCCGGTCTCGCGAGCGACCTCCTGCCAGGGGACCATATTGCTGTGGTGCTCCAAGCGGGTGGCTAGAATCTCGTCGCCGGGCCGGAGGTTGGCCTTGGCCCAGCTGTGGCTGACAAGGTTAATGGCCTCGGTGGTGTTGCGGGTCCAGATGATTTGCTCGGGGGAGGGCGCGTTGATGAAGCGGGCGACCTTGGCGCGGGCCGCTTCGTAGAGGTCGGTGGCTTCGACGCTCAGGCTGTGGACGCCCCGGTGCACATTGGCGTTGGAGTTTTCGTAGTAGCTGGAGATGGCGTCGATGACCTGGCGCGGCTTCTGCGAGGTTGCGGAGTTGTCCAAGTAGACCAACGGCTTGCCGTTAACCGTCCGGCCCAGGATGGGGAAGTCCCGGCGAATCGCCAGGGGATCCAGGGGGCTATCCGGCTTCGGTGAAGTCATTGGTCTAGCTCATTGCTGCGTTGCATCTGGGCGTGCACCATCTGGTCAAGGTAGGCTCGGAAGGGGATGTGACTCACGGAGTGCAGCACCTCGCTCACAAAGCCGTAGGTGAGGAGCGCCCTGGCTTCGGTATCGCCCAGGCCACGGCTCTTCAAATAGAAAAGGGCCTCGGTGTCCAGCTGGCCAACGGCGGCGCCGTGTGCGCATTTCACATCGTCAGCGTATATCTCCAACTGGGGCTTGGTGTCGATTGCGGCTCCCTGAGAGAGCAGCAGCGTTTTATTAATCTGGCGCGACTCTGTGCCGAAGGCGCCGTTTCGGACAAGGACCTTGCCGCCGAAGATGGCGTGAGCGTGTCCGTCAAGGATGCCTTTGTAGAGCTCCTTGGCGCTGGTGTGGGGTACTGCGTGGTCGATGAAGGTGTTGTAGTCCACGTGCTGTTCACCTTTGAGCAGGTAAAGGCCGTTCATGTCCGCGTGGGCCTCCTGTTCGTTCAGCACGACGATTAGGTTATTGCGGACAAGGCCGCCACCGGTGTCGATGGCTAGCGAGGTGTAGGTGCTGTTGGCCTGCTGAAGTACGTGGGTGGATGCCACGTGGTAGGCGTGGGGGCTCTCTGCCTGGAGACGTGAGTGCTCCAGTTTTGCGCCTCGGCCTAGAACCACCTCGGTAACGACGTTGGTGAAGTAGGGGCCTTCGTTCAAGGAGGCGTGGGTCTCGATAAGGTGGGCTTGGGCATCTTGGCCCATGAGCACCAGCAGGCGTGGATGGACGACACTGCCGCTGTCTGAACGGGTAGAGAGGAAGAGGACTTGGATGGGGCCGGGGAGGGTTGTTCCGGGGGCGACGTGCAAGAACATACCGTCCTGCACGAAGGCGGTGTTCAATGCGGTGAAGGCGTTGGCCTGGAAATCGGCATGCTTTCCGAGATGCTGAGCGATGAGGTGGGAGTGGGAGATAAAGGCTTCTTCGAGCCGACCTAGGAAGGTGCCCTGGGGCAGCGCTTCCACCGAGGAGTGCTCGGGTGCGTAGCGTCCGTCAACGAAGACTAGTCGATTGCGCTGGGCGCCGGCGAAGGCGTGGGCCTCCACTTCGCTTCGAGTCAGCACAGATGAGGGAGCTTCCATTCGGACGTGGAAGGTGGCCTTGGCGATCGGCCCGATGTCGGTGTATTTCCACTCTTCGTTGCCCCTTCTGGAGGTGGGAAACCCCAGCTCGCCGAAGCGGGCGATGGCTTCTCTGCGGAGATCTTGCACCCAGGTGGGCTCGTGGGAAAACCCGTTTCGTTCCAAGGCTGCGAAATCAGCCAGGTAGGGTTTCACATGGGGTGGAGACTTCTGGACCATAAGGGTGTCCTTCTCAGGCAGTCGCCCGGGTCTCGACCCATTCGTAGCCCCTGGATTCCACTTCTAGGGCCAGGTCTTTGTCACCGGTCATAACGATGCGTCCATCAACGATGACATGGACTGCATCTGGGACCACGTAGCTGAGGATACGCTGGTAGTGAGTGACGAGGAGCATGGAGCGCTTGGGACTGCGCATGCTATTGACGCCGTCAGCCACCTGGCGAAGAGCATCAACGTCCAAACCGGAGTCGACCTCGTCGAGGAGGGAGAGCACAGGCTCGAGGAGGGCCATCTGAAGGATTTCGGTTTTTTTCTTCTCGCCGCCGGAGAAGCCGTCGTGGACGAACCGCTTGGTGAGGGCCGGGTCCATCTCGACAATGTCGACCTTGCCCTTAAGCATCCGGTCGAATTTCAGCACGTCGATTTCGTCCTCGCCACGCGCCTTGCGGATGGCGTTGTAGCCTGCGCGCATGAAGTGGTCCAACCTAACGCCGGGAACCTCCACGGGATGCTGGAAGGACATGAATACGCCTGCTTGAGCGCGTTTTTCCGGGGCCATCTGAAGCAGGTCCTCCCCTTGAAACGTTATGTTTCCGGCGGTGATTCGATAGCCGGGATGACCGGTGATGACCTTGGCCAGGGTGCTCTTACCGGAGCCGTTCGGCCCCATAATGGCGTGAACCTGCCCCGCGGGGACAGAGAGTTCGAGGCCTTTGAGTATCTCTGTAGTGCCGATGGAGGCGTGGAGGCCGCTTATGTGGAGCATGGGTGTTGCTGCCATGGTGGTGGTCTAGCCTACTGCTCCTTCGAGGTTTAAGGCGAGGAGCCGGTTGGCTTCCACAGCGAATTCAAGGGGTAGTTTGTTGAAGACCTCTTTACAGAAGCCGTTGATAATGAGGGAGTTGGCGTCCTCGGAGGAGAGGCCACGCTGGTTGCAGTAGAAGACCTGTTCCTCGCTGACCTTGGAGGTGGAGGCTTCGTGCTCCACGCTAGAGGTGTTGTTGTGGACCTCAACGTAGGGGGTGGTGTGGGCGCCGCACTCTCCGCCGATGAGCAGTGAGTCGCACTGGGTGAAGTTTCGGGAGTTCTCGGCCTTTGGCATGATGCGAACAAGGCCTCGGTAGGTGTTGTTGCCGTGGCCCGCGGAGATGCCCTTGGCGATGATGGTGCTGGAGGTGTTTTTCCCCATGTGAATCATCTTGGTGCCGGTGTCGGCCTGCTGATAGAATTTGGTCAAGGCTACGGAGTAGAACTCGCCGATGGAGTTATCGCCTTGGAGGATGACGCTGGGGTATTTCCAGGTGATGGCGGAGCCTGTCTCCACCTGGGTCCAGGAGATGTGGGAGGAGACGCCAGCAGCCTTGCCGCGCTTGGTGACAAAGTTGTAGATGCCGCCCTTGCCCTCTGCGTCGCCGGGGTACCAGTTTTGGATGGTGGAGTATTTAATCTCGGCCCTGTCCAAGGCGACGAGCTCGACCACGGCAGCGTGCAGTTGGTTCTCGTCGCGCATGGGAGCGCTACAGCCCTCCAGGTAGCTCACGTAGCTATCGTCGTCGGCGATGATGAGGGTGCGCTCGAACTGGCCGCCGCCCGCCTGGTTGATGCGGAAGTAGGTGGAGAGCTCTAGGGGACAACGCACGCCTTTGGGAATGTAGCAGAAGGAGCCGTCGGAGAAGACGGCGGTGTTCAGTGCGGCGTAGAAGTTGTCGGAGTAGGGGACCACCGAGCCCAGGTATTTTCTGACCAGGTCGGGGTGCTCTTGAATGGCCTCGGACATGGAGCAGAAGATGACGCCGTACTTTGCCAGAGACTCTTTGGCCGTGGTGGCGATAGAGACGCTATCGAAGATGGCGTCAACCGCTACGCCAGCCAGCCGTTTTTGCTCTTCCAAAGGGATGCCCAGCTTCTCGAAGGTCTCCAGCAACTCTTTGTCCACTTCATCGAGACTCTGGAGTTCGAGCTTTGCCTTGGGGGCAGAGTAGTAGATGATGCTTTGATAATCGATAGGCGGGTAGTGGACACTGGCCCAGGTCGGTGCCCGCTCCTTCTCGACCAATGAGAGCCAGTGGCGGTAGGCTTTGAGACGCCACTCGAGCATCCAGTCAGGCTCGTTCTTCTTGGCTGAAATCCAGCGGATGATTTCGTCGCTCAACCCGGGAGGAGCGGTATCGGCCTCAATGTCGGTGACGAAGCCGTATTTGTATTCCTGGTTGGCAAGGTCTTGGACGGCTTTGTTTTCAGTGGTCATTGGTGCAGCGTCCCTCAAGGGCGGGCCGAGTGGTCAACGGGGGGGCAAAGATTCGTGGAAATGGCCTGCGTAAGGCCAGCTATTATCGACTAGGCTAGGCAGCAATAGTTTATCGGGCCGCTATGGGGGTGTCAATAAAATAGGGTTCAAGCAGACGCTTCCAGAAAGCTGCGGAGCGCCTCCTCTGCGGTGTGCTGGAAGCGGTAGCTTAACTCTTTTTCCAGTTTTTCTGTGCTCACCACCCACGGATGGCGTATCCAGTCGAGGCCCACGGCGGGGGAGTCACTTTGGATATGCAGCCGCCAGGTGAGCTGGGTGAGCAGGTAGGCGAGGGCCGCTGGCAGCCAAATCATGCGCCGTCTCGCCATTCGGGCCAGCTCCGACCAATGCACGGCACCGGGCGCCGCCACGTTGTAGACGCCGGGGTGCGGCTCGGATACGAAACGCCATAGGAGTTCGATAACGTCGTCCTCGTGGACGAACTGCATTGACGGGTCGAAGCCGCGCACGCCGATGAGCAGCGGCTTAAACATGGCCGAGGTGATGAAGTTCTGGGCTGAGGGCCCCATGACCACGCAGCCTCGCAGAATGCTGACGTGGGTATCGGGATGATTGCGGGCGTAGTTCTGGAACAGGTGCTCGGTCTGGGCCTTGTCCCAGGCGTAGTGGAAGGCGTGAGGCGGGCGCAATGGCGCCGCTTCGGTTACGGATTCAGGGTTGTCGGAATGAGCGCCGTAGACGGTGGTACTGGACATGAGTACGATGCGCTGCACACTGGCAGCGGCGCATGCCTGGAGCAGCGCGTCCGCGCCGTCTACGTTCACTCGGCGGCTGGTGTTGCGGTCCCGGGCCTGGCGGAGAAGGAAGGCCAGATGAACCACGGTTTCGACACCGTGGCTGCGAAAGGCTGTGACCAGGGGCTCGGCGATGTCCTGCTGGAGGAAGACGACTTTTGGGTACTGCTCGGGGAGTGGCCGGAGGTCGGTGGCGACGATGCGACTGATCGACTCCTCGGATGAGAGCCTCGCCAGTAGCCTGCGTCCTAGATATCCCGCCGCACCGGTTACGGCGACGACCGATGGGCGCTTATGCTCCGTCATGGGAGGGGATGTCGGTGAAGTCGAAGCCCATCTCGCCGAGGCCCGCGACTTCGAATCGCATGCCCAGCTTGTGGGGCGATGGGTCGAGCCCGAGGCCTTTGACCCGGATTGTGGTGGTCTTGTTGTAGCCCAGAGTGAAGGGTGTTTCCTGGGAGACCTCTTCGAATGTATGGTGCTCGCCGTTGACTTCGAAGGTGGTGGCAGAAAGGTCGATTTCCTGTCCGTCTAAGGTGACTGGGAGCATGCCGCGCGCGTAGCCGGAGCCCAGCCTGTTGCGCAGTTGGAATTGGAAGCCGTCGACGGTGGAAGAGAGGCTTCCCTTCACATAGAGACGCCGCAGGAGGAAGCCGGGCACTTTCATCGCTGCTCCTCCAGTTTCGACTGTTGCCGCATGCGAAACAGCTCCATTTCAATGGTGACTATTTCACGAGGCAGGGGGGCGGCGCCGCCGATGGCGTTGGCGGCCACCTGGATGTGGGCCATGCGCTCCACCAGTTGGCAGACGTGAAGAGCCTCGGTCATGGTATGGCCAACGCCGACCATGCCGTGGTTGCGCAGGAGTACTGCGTTCCGCTCACCGAGCGCCTCGACCACCTGAGTGGCGAGATCTTCGGTGCCGGGAAAGGCGTAGTCTGCCATCTGAACGGAATCGCCCACGTGGATGACCATTTCGTCGATGAGGGCGGGAATGGCGATGCCCGCCACGGCCAGGGTGCTGGCGTAGACCGAATGGGTGTGGGCCACGGCGTTCACATCGCGTCGTGCGGCGTAGATGCTGGCGTGCATCAGTGATTCGGTGGAGGGCACCGCCTCCCCCAGGATCGGCTCGCCGTCGAAGTCCACCACCACGATGTCGTCCAGGGTCATCTCCTCGTATCCGACTGAGGTGGCAGTTACGGCCATGAGATCATGCCCGTCGGCACTGAGGCAGCGGGCGCTGACGTTGCCGCTGGTCGCCACCACCAGCCCATCGAGGTATATGGCCTTGGCGGCGTTCAATACCGCAGCGCGTTCCTTCATCCACGTGAGCTGTTGCTTGCTGGAGGCCATGGCCGTTAAGCATACTGGGGAAGCATGCATCAGCAAAGGGGCTCTGAAGCCCATGCAACCGTTCCTCTGGCCGTTATGTGGCATTAGGGGCAGCGAACTTGGTGGACGGAAGGCGGTTTACAGTTCGTTAGTCATCGCGTTGAGCTGGAGTTTGAGACGCAACCATCGCTCGTAGAGGTCCTGGTAGTCCACGGCGCTGCGGATATCCGGCTCGATGATGCTGCCCGCCGATTTGGCCTCTTGGGCTGCTGCGGCCCACTGTTGCCTGGGAACGGTGGCGGCGATGGCGGCGCCGATGGAGCTGGCGCGGTGGTGGTGCAGCCGCACGGGTGTGTTGAGGACATCGGCTAGGAGCTGCGGGAAGACACGGCTTTGGGCCAGACCGCCGGATAGGGAGGCGATTCGTTGTCGGTGCCCAGTGAGCTCGGCCAACCAGTCCGTGCCCTCGCGAATCGCGTAGGCGATGTTCTCCAAGGTAGCGCGGATAACGTGGCCGGCGTGGACCGTGTTGAAGGTGATCGGAACGGGGCTGAGGAGGCCGCCCATAGATATGCCCGGCGAGCTCAGGTCCAGGGCCTGGGGGCCCCAGAAGGCGGTCACCAGATTGGAGCCCAGCCGAGCTTGGCTAACCAGCTTGTCGAGCCGCTCGAAGCTGGCCCGGGGGCCCAGCAACCGTCGCACCATGTCTAGGGTGCCTCCGGTATCGCCGACGTTGGCCTCGGCGACCCAGGTGTCGGGCACCAGATGGTTGCCTGTCCACGTCCGGTGGCGAGGATCCAGTACAGGGCTGGCGGTCACGCTCTGGACGGGGGTGCTCCACCCGGAAACTATGCCGATGTCACCCACGGAGACGATGCCCATGCCCAGGAGCGCGGCTTGAGAGTCGGGGCCGGTCAAGACGACGGGCGTGCCTGTTTTGAGCCCCGTGAGAGTCGCCGCTTCAGTGCTAAGCCCGCCCAGGGTTGCGCCTTCGTCGACGATGGGCGGAAGAATCGCAGGGTCGATTCCCAACTCGTTAAGCACCGGGGTCGGCCGGCGTGTAATCAGGTCTGTGAGACCTGCCTCGTTGAGCGATGAGGGGACGTCGGCCTGCTCTCCGGTGAGCTGGAAGCCTATCCATCCGCCCAAGGTGAGCACACGGCGGATACGGCGGAAAAGCCGGGGATGGTGCTGCGCCCACCATAGGAGCTTGGCCGGTGTGAAGAAGAAAGAGGGTAGGTGGCCGGTGGAGGCGTGGATATCATCGGCGAGGCGATCGTCGATAGAGGCGCCCTCGAACACCGCCCGGAGGTCGGTGTTTGGCCCCACGTAAATGGGCGTGCCGTCCACTGCGAGGAACGCAACGCCCTGACGCTGGCTGGTGATGCTGACCGCCGCGATGTTCTCTGGGCGCAGGCCGGCAGCACTCCAGTTTTCGTGGAGTACCTCCGCTACCCGCCGCCACAAATCTTGCGGTGCGTAGCTGGCGATGAGCGCGTCGTTGCTCTGGGGCCGGTGTACCCGGTAGCGGCGGGAGGCTTCCGTCAGCGGTACATGGCCATCAATAGCGACAAGGAGACTCCGGACGCCGCTGGAGCCAAGGTCAAGGGCGAGAATGTATTTTTGTGTTTTGTCAGGTTCCATATCGTTGGTGACGGCCTGTTTCATGCTGGTCGCCTCCACTGCACTTTGTCAGAGGGTCGGATTAGTTTTTCACGGTAGAAGCTTATCATGGTGACCCGAGGTGGGAGCGAACATGTTTCATATCAGCGGCTGGCGGAGTTAAAATTTAAACGGATAAGTGGGGCGGCCGTTGGTTGATGGAAACGGTCGTCTTGGGCTGGATGACGGGGAGAAGCAAAAAATGTTTCACCGGGAACCAAGTCATGAAGAGGAGTTCATTTGGAGCAGGGTTGCCCTCACCCTGTTGGGCGTTTTCATGTCCTTCGGTTTCATTTTCCTGATAGAAGCCTTTGGACTATTCGCAATCGTGGGGTACATTGTGTACCAGCCTTTGGTTATGGGCTATTTGGTCTGGGTGTGGTTCCACGACTGATTAACGTCTGATGAGCCTCGGCCCCGTTTCATCCACACTTCGGGATTTGCTAGGTGCTTGGGGCGTTTCCCGATAAGAAACCTTTTGAGATCGGTGACGGCCATTTGCGAGTGACGTTCAACGGTTTCCGCTGTTGCGCCGCCGATGTGTGGGGTGAGCACGACGTTGGGCAGGCCCAGGAGGGAGGATGTGGGGAGGATAGGATGGGCCTCGTGGACATCTATGGCCGCTCCTGCAATCCTGCCGTGGATAAGGGCATCCACTAACGCTTTTTCGTCCACCACGGAGGGTGCCGCGACGTTCACGAGGTAGGCGGTGCTCCTCATCAGTCCCAGTCGCTCTGCACTGATGAGCCCCACCGTCTCCGGAGTGTCGGGGACGTGGACAGAGACGAAATCGCTTTCGGCAAGCAGCCTGTCCAGGCCAACCATAACGGTGGTCTTGGCGCGCCGGGCATCGGATCGGACGTAGGGGTCGTAAGCCAGAACCTTCATGCCGACGCCACGGCCCAGTTTGGCGACCATTTTGCCTGTCTCGCCGAGACCGATGATGCCCAGGGAGCCTCCGCCAAGCTCGCGGCCCTGGAAGACCCGGTATGGCTCGGACGGGTCATCCCATCGCATGGAACTCACGTAGTCGTGCGCCTGGGGGATATGCCGGGCCAGGCTGAGGAGCAGGCCCAAGACCATCTCAGCGACGGCGAGGGCGTTGCGGCCGGGTGTGTGGACCACCACGACGTTATGCTCCGTGGCCGTTTCCATGTCTAGCTGGTTAAGTGCCGCGCGACAGAGGGCGGCGAACCGCAGGGACGGGGCCGCTTGGAAGAGCTCGTCGAAGAGGAAGTCCGCCTCGACCACTAGGGCTCCGAAATCGTCGCGCTCCAATCGCAGTCCCAGTTCTTCAGGGTCGTACAGGCGCTGGGTCTCGGTCCAGGGCTCATAGACCACATTGCCCAACCCTTCCAGATCCAGCAGTCCCCTGCGGGAGAAGGGGGCCAGTACCAAAGTGTTCATGTGCTGCTCCTTGCGGCGTGGAGTTCTTCCGCGGCATGCACGCCGCTTCTGACTGCTCCTTCCATGGTGGATGCCCAGCCGGTATCCGTCCAGTCGCCCGCGAGAAAGAGGTTCGCCTGCGGCGTTTTCGCGGGTAGGCGGCTGGCCGAGGAGCTGGGGAGAGAACGGAAGGTGGCGCGCTGCTCTTTGACGATGATAAAACGCTCTACTCGGGCGTTTCGAGCCTTGGGGAGGATACGGGTCAGTTCTGGAAGGAAGAGGGCCTCCATCTGCAGTTTGGACATGGGCCAGTAGTCCCACGCGGCACTCAAGGAGACGGTTATGTATTCACCGGGGCCAGGCAGGTTGCTGATGCGGGTCTTGTTGAAAACCCACTGGACGGGACTTTCCACGAAGGCGGCGAAGTCGAAGTCGGCGACGGGACAGTCGTACCAAACGTGGAGGTTCACAATAGGCGACCAAGTGTGTGCCGCGGCGCCCTTCCAATGGGGGAGGTTGCGTTGCTCCTGGGGTAGGAGCGCCAGCATGGCCGATGGGGGCAGCGCGCTTACGTACCAGTCGGCTTGCACCAGACTGCCGTCCGCGAGCGCCGCGCTGGTGACGGTGTCGCCATCGAGTTGGAGGCGTTCCACAGAGCGCCCGAGGGCTAAAGATGCGCCTCGGATAGGAAGGAGCTGCTCCACCGCGGTGCCCATGACCTCCGAGAGACCCTGGCTGGCGTAGCCAACATCGGCGCCGTGCCGGTCCTGGAGCAGGGCCACCTGGAAGAGCATGAAGCCTGCGCTGGCGTTCACGTTTCGGGAACTGTCGTTCAGCGCCGGTATTACCAGCAGCTCCCAGAAGTTGTCGATGGAGCGCTGGGACTGGCCGTTGCGTCGGAGCCAGTCATAGAAGCTCATCATTTGGAGATCTGATCGGTCTCGGTCCGCTTCCCGCTGGATGCGTAGCAGGGCGGGAATTGCCCTGAGCTTATCGCGCCAGCTGAGGTGGGGGTAGAGGAGGAAGGACGGGAGCAGATGCAGAGGAGCGGGCAGGGGGAGTGGTAGGGAGGAGAGGATTCCACGTATCCCGGTGGGACTGTGGACCTCGATACGGAGTCGCTGTTGACGGTGGGTGAGGCCCAGGGTGCCGATGTCGTCGAGGAAGGCAGTATAGGCGGTGCAGCACCCCAGGAAAATGTGCTGGCCGTTGTCCACTTGCGTCCCGCTTTCACGGTCGACGAAAGAATACGCCCGCCCTCCCAGGTAGGGACGGCGTTCCACCAGGGTGACCTGGTAGCCCAGGGCGGTGAGGCGGAGGGCAGCAGACATCCCGGCCAGCCCACCGCCGAGCACGGCCACCGTGCCTAGAGGCTTCTGGGGAGCGGCAGGAGGTTGGTTGCCCACAGCTTGGCAGTGAGGATGATTTTTTCTTGCGTTGGGAGTCGAATCCGGCCATGGAACACGTCGAAGCCGTTGGCCTCGATGCGCTCAAGCAGGCGCTCATACATTCCGTGAAGCAGGGCGACGCAGGCCTTTGACCTGATGGGGACCAGGGGTAGGAGCCGGGCACCGCTGTCGTAGTAGGCGTGAGCGCGCTGGGCTTGGGCGCTCATGAGCTCCACGAACTGCTGGTTGACCACCCCTCGGAGGAGCTCGTCCTCGGTATAGCCGGAACGGGCCATTTCATCTTGGGGTAGGTAGATCCGGCCGCGTTGGGCGTCCTCCTGAATATCGCGCATGATGTTGGTGATCTGCATGGCCAAGCCCAAGTCCACCGCGTACTCGCGGGCGATGGGGTCTTTGTAGCCGAAGATCTCTCCGCAGATGAGGCCTACCGTCGATGCGACGCCGTAGCAGTATTCGCGGAGCTCGTCAAAGTTGGCATAACGGCTTTTGTGGGTGTCGATCTCCACGCCAGCGATAAGATCCTCGAAGCTTTGTTGCGGTATCTGGTGGGTCGCGGCCACGTCGCTTAAAGCCACAAAAACCGGTCCGTCTGGCTTGTTATCGTACGCGTCTGCCAACGAGCGCCGGACGTCGTTTAACTGGGCGACCTTCTCCTCAAGGGGCTGGTCTTCGTCTGCGATATCGTCGCAGAGGCGGGCAAAAGCGTAGACGGCGTAGATAGCGCGGCGCTTGTGGCCGGGCAGTGTGATGAAGGCGAAATAGAAGTTTCGGGCCTCCCGTCGGGTGACCTGTTGACAGTGGACGTAGGCTTCTTGGAGGCTGGTGGTTGTGGTCATGATGCGATAGCTAGGTGCGTTTGGCCATGGCCAATTTTACCGAGGTGGCAAGCATGAGCCAGAGCTTGTGGCCCTTGGATACGGTGGGGCGGTGGCTCAACACATCGTAGCCTTGTCTTCTGATTGCGTCCAGGACGCTGAGTCCCCCTTTGCTGAAGAGTGCAATATCGAGTCGAGCGCGTCCTCGGAGGGTGTTTGCCAAGGGCAGCCCTTTTTGGAAGAGGGCGTGGGCGCGGTCTACCTCGAAGCGCATAAGCGCACGGAAACGGTCGTCGGCTATGCCGTGGGCCAGGTCCTCCTCGGTGTAGCCGAAGCGGGCCATGTCTTCCTGGGGGATGTAGATGCGGCCCTTGTCCCAGTCCCGCTGGACATCTTGCCAGAAGTTTGCGAGCTGGAGCGCCGTGCAGGTGGCATCCGATAGCTCCTGGCGCTGTGGGTCTTTGTAGCCCATGACGTAGAGGACCATGCGGCCCACCGGATTCGCTGAGTGGTCGCAATAGCGCAGCAGATCCTGGTAGGTCTCGAACCGTTGCTGGCGCTGGTCCATGCGGTTGGCTTCTATGAGTTTCTTGAAGGGGTCTGCTGGGATATCGAACCGGTTGATGGTGTCTTGCAGGGCCACCATGATGGGGTCGGTGGCCGTGCCGTGGTAGGCGGCGTCCAATTCTGCTGCCCATGCGTCGAGTAGAGCGAGACGATCTCCTGGGGCCTCGTCGCCTAGGTCATCGGTGTGACGGCAGAAGGAGTAGACGGCGTACATGTACTGGCGCACCGCGGGCGGCAGAAACCAGGAACCCACGGTGAAGTTCTCATAGTGGGCCTTGGCGATGTGCTCGCAATGGAGGTAGACCGATGCGATGGGGGACGCGGAGGGGGCGGCTTCAGATCCTGCGGCGAGAGGGGGCATTACGAACCGACGATTTGAATGAGCACCTCGCGGGTCCGGGGCCGGTCGAGTTCGATGAGGAACACCCGCTGCCATGTGCCAAGGTTCAATTTGCCTTGCATGAGGGGGATGGTCTCGCTGGTGCTTAGGAGCAGGTGCTGACAGTGTGCATGGCCGTTGGGGCACTCGTCTTCATTCATGTTGACTGTGCGAATCGAAAAGTCGTTATGCCCGTAGTAGGCGCTGGGCGGGGCCAGGCGGCTCAGGAATTGCTCCATGTCTTTGATCAGCAGCGGTTCGTTCTCATTGAGTTTGATGGCCGCAGTGGTGTGCTTGGAGAAAATACATACCAAACCATTGCTGATGCCTGATTCACGGACTTGGGCGTTAACCTGGTCAGTGATATCGATAAACTCAGGTGCCCGAGTAGTCTCCAGAACAAGCCGGGACAGCAATGCATTACTCATCGTGTCGGGTCCTCCCCTAAATAGGCTGTTGCGCATTCTTGAACCCAGCGCTGACCGGCTGGCACCGTAGCATACCTAAACGGTGGATTCAACTTGCGTGCGCTGTATTCAACCTCTGGTTGTGCAACAGCGGAAGCCCTAGGACGGGCATGTCCGATAGTGGCCACCGGAGAATTCTCGGGTATTGTACAGCGTGGTGCGGCTCCTCGCATTAGTCCCTGGTTCCCTTCCCGTTTCGGTTGTTGATTTTCTGGGTGTAACGGCCCAGGGCCCAGAGGGGGAAATAGTTCCGGTACAGGTGGTAGTTGATCATGAAGGCCGCGCCTAACTTGGGGTCTGGCCCCGAGTGGTCGCCCACGGCCGGATAGTGTTTCGGCTGGTCTCCAATGCCGTATCCGGGGAGTCCGCAGCCAGTGAATTGGGGTTCGTCCCATGTACCATCGCTCTGTTGTGTCGAGACGAGGTAGGCGATGCCGGCCTGAATTCCGGGATGGTGCGTTTCCTCCGAGGCGAGCAGTGCGATGAGTGCCCAGGCGCTCTGGGACGCGGTGCTTTCGCCTTGGCCACGAAGCGATGGGTCCACATAGGAGGCGCATGTCTCGCCCCAACCGCCGTCAGGGTTCTGGTGGGCGACGAGCCAGTCCACCGCCTTTCTGATGTAGGGCTGGTCCATGTCCTCTCCGATGGCCTTCAGTGCGGGGAGGACGGCCCCGGTGCCGTAGACGAAGTTGACTCCCCAGCGTCCGAACCAGCAGCCGTCGGTTTCTTGTTCACCTTTGAGGTAGTCCACGGCACGCCTGACGGGAGCGAACGCGGTGTCGTAGCCCAGGCGGCCGAACATCTCGACGATGTGTGCGGTGACATCGGCGCTGGGGGGGTCCAGGGCATCCCCGAAATCGAAGAAGGGCATCTTGGCGATGAGCTTGGATGTGTTGTCCTTGTCGAAGGCCGCCCAACCCCCGTTGGAGGACTGCATGGCCAGGAGCCATTGAACCGCACGCTGCACGGCGGCCTTGCGCTGGCGCTCTTCCGCTTCGTCGCTCATGCGGACTTGGGTCAGCCCCATGACGATGATGGATGTATCGTCGATGTCGGGGTAGAGGTCATTGTGAAACTCAAAGGCCCAGCCGCTGGGCTCAATGTGGGGTGCTTTGACCGACCAATCTCCAGGGACTCGAATTTCCTTACGCAAGAGCCAGCGGGCCGCGCGCTGTGACGCGGGGTGGTCTGCTGGAATTCCTCCGTCGAGCAGTCCCAGCAATACCAAGCAGGTGTCCCACACAGGAGAGAGGCAGGCCTGTACGCGGAGGGCTTGCGCATCGTCGCTTGCAATGCTCCACTCCTGACGGAAACCGTCTAGCGCCTTGGCCATGATGGGATGGTCGTTGGTGAATCCGAGCTGGTGTAGTGCAATCATCGAGTAGACCCACGGTGGCTGGATACCGCCCCATGAGCCGTCGGCTTCTTGGTGTTCAATCACCCAACGCTGCAGTTTGCGGAGCGCCAAGCCGCGCAGTGGTTTCCAGGAGAGGCGCTCGTGCCACCGAAGCAGCCTATCGCCCAGGAGGAAGATCTGCTCCATGCCGAATAGGTCTGGGGGTGGTCTTCGGAGCATGGAATGACCGGTTCCCCCTGGTCCCTCAAGGGATAGTTCGCTAAGTCCGAGCTCCGGCGGTAGTTCCCGGGTGGGGTGCTGCGTGAGGACGACGAGCATGGGGACAACCGTTGCTCTGGCCCATGATGACATCCTGTAAATGCTAAAGGGCGCGCGGTTTGGCAAGAGCATGAGCTCCGGTGGCATAACGGGGGTGCCTTCCCAGTCCGACTGGCCAAAGAGCGCGAGCCAGATTTTGGTGAAAATGCGCGCCTTGGGAAGTCCGCCGTTGCGCAGGATGAAGTCACGGGCGTGGATCATGGAGGGTTCGCCAGGCGCGATACCGGCTAGCTTGAGAGCGAAGTAGCATTCGATGGTGGTGCTGAGGTCTCCCGGCCCGCCGTAGTACATATTCCATGAGCCGTCCTCGTTCTGACGGCGTTGGATATCGGTGGCGATGAGTCCGATGCGGCCGCCCTCGTCGGAGTCGAGGAAGCGGGTGAGCAGCACGTATTCCGCCTCCATGGTCGGGTTGGACTCCAGCTCACCCCACCAGTAGCCGTCGGGGTGCTGCGTGGCGAAGAAGTAGCTTTCGATACGGTGCAGCGCTTCGGTGGCTTCGGCTAATGCAACGACTGGGATGTGGCTGATACGCACTGGTGCCGTCCTCAGGGCTTGCTGTTTGGTAGGCGGTTGTGGCGGACCGCGCTGGGTTGGCCAATGTGGGTAGACGTGTAGCCTTGATGGACGAACCAGTCGGCTGCGCGGCGGAGCGCCGCCTTGACTGGCTGTTGGGGAAGGCCCAATTCTGCCACCGCCTTGGAGCAGTCTACCCACATGGGCTTACGTGCCATGCGGGTGCCCTCGAGGGGTATACGTGGTCGCCGCCGCAGCAAGGTGCCTTCGATGAACCGGTCGAGATGGGCGGCGGCTATGGCCACGGACCAGGGAATGCATCTTTTGGGAGCGAGGAGTCCTGTGACCTCAGCCAGCAGCTCGAACATGGCCTTCAGGGTGAGGTTGCCCTGGGGGTTTCCCAGGAGATAGCGCTCGCCGATGCGTCCCTTCTCCAAGGCGAGGACATGCCCTTGGGCAACGTCTGCCACGTCCACCCAGTTCAGTCCAGTGTCGATATAGGCCGGCATGCTCCGGCGCAAGAAATCGAGAATGACTTGGCCGGTGGGGGTCGGCTTCCCGTCGCCAGGGCCCACCGGGGTCGTGGGGTTGACGACGACGACGGGGGCGCCCTGTTGCGCGAACTCCAAAGCGATGCGCTCGGCCTCAAACTTGGTGCGTTTATAGGGTCCAGCAAGCTCTTTCGCCGTGGCGAAGCGGGTCTCATCGGATGGGGTGCCGTCCGAGCGGAGGCCTACAGTGGAGACGGTGCTGGTGTGGATGATGCGCTCCACTCCTGCGTTCAGGGCCGATTGCAGCACGTTCCTGGTGCCCTCGACATTGGTTTGCCACATCGTGGATTCGGGTGTCCAGAAGCTGTAAATAGCTGCGGTGTGGATGACCGAATGGCAGCCGTCTATAGCCGATGTGATGGAGGAGGGATCTCGAACGTCGCCGGTTACGACGCTCAAGTTTGGGTGGGTAGGGGGTCCAATGTGGCCGGGCCGCACCATCGCCCTGACGTTGTAACCGTGGCGAAGGAGTGCCTGGGTGACGTGGCTGCCGATGAAGCCGGTGGCGCCGGTGACGAGAACCCGTTTCATCGGGTTTTTTCCGCGTGGGAGAGCAGCAGCGGGACCAGCTCGTTGCTGGCGCGGCGTAAGACGCGTTTAGCCTTCCAAAAGCGGTATCCCAAGGATATCAGCGAGCCGAGAACCAGGGGGTTGCTAGCCACGGCGCGCAGACTGTCACGCAATTGGTGGCCGCCTTGCTTGGCGATGATGCGGTGGATGAGTTTTGGCATGGACTGGTGTAGAGGGTCGAGGACGACCCTGGTGACTAGAAGGGGCAGGCGGCTGGCTGTGGCGCGGCGATGATTTGCAACGGCATTGGCGATTGAATAGCCTTCCATGTCCACGATCAATGTGCCTGTGTCCAGGCCGGCAGCGCGCTTTTCTTCGGCATTCATGAGGGGAGTAGGGACGGTCAGGAGGCCTCCAGTGTGGACTGCAAGCTGGGCGATGGTTAATTTCTCGTTGCTGGCGCGGGCGAGGAACGGACTTGTGGCCTCGATGGCAGGGTCGCTTTGCTCCGGCGTCCGAACCCAGTCGCAAACCATTACAGTTTCAGTGCGCTGATTGGAGGCAAGTCCACCGGCGAAGCCCAGGGATAGGACAGCGGATGGCCGGTGGGCTTGGAGCAGCTCGGCTAGGACTTGGCCTGCCTGAGCGCCGATGCCAACCACTGCGGTGCGGACAGGCCCGCCGCTGCGGACAGTCATTTCACGATCGAGTGCGGTGACGACTAACACTGTGGCTGTTGTTGTCGGTGGCATCCCTGTCGAGAGAGGCTTCTGCTCGGTCGATGCGGGGTCTTGAGATGACATGTTGCGTGTCTACTCCGACTGTTCCTGCGCAGGTGCAGACTCTTTGCGCAGCTTCCACGCTTCATAGTGATGCCCCGCCGCGGTGTCCAGGCCGGTGAACCGGATGCCTGCAACCTGGGAGAGGGAAATGGTGAGCGCAGCGCCACCTCGGGTAGGGTAGATCTGGACGAATGGCCTCTCGGAATGGATGTCACGGTTGAAGAGGTATCCGACAGTTCTAGAGCCGTCGTGATGGAGCACAGTGACGTCACCCCTGTAGGCAAAGGCCATCTCGATAATCGCATCCAATGAAGCGTCGGTGCCAGGGACCGGTTCCCAGTCTTGCAGGTCCTGTTTTCCCCTGGCACTCATGGGGAGTTAAACCTTGCCAGTGAGCGTGCTGATGGTGGAGTCCACGAGCCCCTTAATGGAGCCGAAGGTCGCGCTTACGGCGGTGGGTTCGTAGCCACTGTGGACCATGCAGTCGGCACAGGCGGGATTGCCGCTGGCGTGGCCGTATTCCTCCCAGGGCGTTTCCTCCATGAGCGCCTTGAAGCTGGGGGCGTACCCCTGTTGGAGCAGGTAGCAAGGACGTTGCCAGCCGAAGATGGTGAAGAGGGGATTACCCCAGGGACTGCATTCGTAGTCTTGCTTCCCCATCAGGAATTGGAGGAACAGGGGGGACTGGTTGAACCTCCAATGTTTCTTTTTATTGGTGAGGATTCGGGAGAAGAGTTCCGTCGTTTTTTGCCGCCCTAGAAAGTGTTCCTGATCAGGAGCATTCGAGTAGCTGTACCCGGGTGAGACCATCATTCCCTCCACGTCGAGGGCCATCATGGCGTCGAAGAATTCCCGCACCCGCAGCGGTTCGGCACTGTCGAAGAGGGTGGTGTTGGTAGTTACGCGGAAGCCGCGCCAGATCGCCTCCTTAATCCCCTCCACTGCCTGATCGTAGACGCCGTCACGGCAGACTGACGCGTCGTGTTCTGGTTGCAGTCCGTCCATGTGAACGCTGAAATTAAGGTATTTTGAGGGCGCAAAGACGCCCTCTTGCAACTGCTTCTTCAGGAGGAGGGCGTTGGTGCAGACATAAACGTACTTCTTTCGGTTGACCAGCTCAGCGACCAGTTCGCCGATGTGAGGATAAAGGAGGGGCTCTCCGCCGGGGATGCTAACAATGGGTGCTCCGCACTCTTCGACGGCGGCGAGGCACTGCTCCACGCTGAGGCTCTTTTTCAAGATGTGCGGAGGGTATTGAATCTTGCCGCAGCCAGCGCAGGCAAGGTTGCAGCGGAGCAACGGCTCCAGCATGAGCACTAGAGGGTAGCGCGCGCGGCGGCGGAGGCGTTGCTTGAGCACATACGATGCCACTGTCCATATCTGGGATGCCGGCACGCCCATGATTTACGACCTCCTCATAGTTATCTTACTTTTCCCGCGTCACGAAGAATTCAGCCATGGCAGTCACCTGACGCCGGATGTCGTCGGAAATACCAAGCCCTGAGAGAGGCTCTAGGGCCTGCTGGCTCTGGGTTAGTGCAATCTCCCTCACGTAGCGGTCAGTGCCGGCCTCCGCCATCATTGCCATGACCGTTTCGACGTCTGCTCCTTGAATCTCAGGAGCGGAGTAAATCTGGAGCAGCCGCTGGCGGTCTGCGCCGCGGATCTGCTGAAAGACATGGACCACAGGCAGGGACTTTTTCTTCCTGGCGATATCCGAGCCCACGGGTTTGCCAAATACCGCGGGATCGCCCCAGATACCCAGGTAGTCGTCCCAGACCTGGAAGGCGAGTCCGAGGCCCCTGCCGCATTGGCCAATGGCCTCGGCAGAGCGGGTGTCACCGGTTGCGATGAGGGCGCCCATATACATTGCCGACTGGATGAGCGCCCCTGTTTTTCGGCCAATCATGTCCAAATACTGCGCGGTAGTGACCTCGCCGGACTCCTCGAAGGACATATCCAGATACTGGCCTTCAATCATCTCCATGTAACGTTGGGTCAGCATGCGAGAGGCCGCGATGGTTGTTGGGGCGGATAGGCCGGAGTCTGCAAGCTGGGTCAGCGAGCGGTCAGCCGCAACTCGCATGGCGTTTCCGGCGACAACGGCCTGGGGGATTCCCCAGATGGTCCAGGCGGTGGCCCGGCCTCTGCGCGTGATATCCCGGTCTTGGATGTCGTCGTGGAGTAAGGAAAAGTTATGGACCAATTCCAGCGCCGCTGCTGCGGGGAGGGCCTGGTGCCAGTCTCCACCCGCCATTTCGCAGGCCATGAGACAGAGAACAGGGCGAAGGGCTTTTCCGCCGCTGGTGCTGCTGGGAGTGCCGTCGGCCTCTTCCCATCCTAGGTGATAGCGAAGCATGGGATAGGTGCCGTCGGCATCTTGGGGGACGACGTGGTGCAACCGGTCGTAAACGGCGCCGAGGTACCGCTGCTGGAGGGCTGCGACCTGCTGTTCTGCTGTCAGGTGCAAGCGCTTTACCTCATCACGGTGGGAGGGCTGTTTGGAAGGGAAATAGAGGGGGTTGCCTTGCCTATTGCACTGGCTGGCCATGGTATGCCGATGGCCAGCAATGTAGCGGAGCGAATTGGCTGTGTCAAGGCAGTGGCCTTGTGCAGCGGGTTCTCGACAGGCGGAGCTTTACCGTTCTCCGTGGCGTGTTTCCAACTCCTTTCGTATAGACTCCATCTTCTCCTCAATGGGCCAGGGGGTGTAAGCAATGTAGAGTAGCATGACCAAGTTTGCAATCGGGACGGCCATAATAAGTCCGGTGTAGGGGGGCCAGCCCAGGCGCCAGAAGATGCGCCACCAAGCGAAAGCACCTATTACTGCGGTCATTGCTCCGAAGAGGAGGAATGACCGCATATCAACCTCCTTGGTTTACCTTGCGTTCCTAGGGCCGATGGGTTGGGCGGCGCCTAGCTACCTCCGCCGGCGCCTTCCACGATGCCTGGCTTCGTCATGCGCACCGGGTCCAGCAACACGTTGAGCTGCTCGTCGGTGAGGCCGTGCTTCTCCTTGGCAAGCTCCCGGAGTGTCCGGCCCGTGGTAGCGGCCTCCTTGGCGACGGCTGTGGCGGCGTCGTAGCCGATGGCGGGGGTGAGCCCCGTGGCGAGCATGAGGCCGCGCTCCAGCATGTCGGGTCCGGCACTGGTCGCCTTCAGGCCGCGCAGGCATTGCTCTTCAAAGTTCTTGGTGGCCGCAGCCAGTAGAGTGATTGACTGGTGCAAGTTGTAGGCAGCCACGGGCCAATAGGTGTTTAGCTCCAGATAGCCGCCTTGGGCCGCCGCGCTTACGGTGGCATCGTTTCCAATTACTTGGCAGACGACCTGGAGGAGGGATTCGGCGATGACAGGGTTGATCTTGCCGGGCATGATGGATGAGCCGGGTTGGACTGCTGGCAGCTCTAGTTCACCGAGGCCTGCCCGGGGTCCGGAGGAGAGCCAGCGGATGTCGTTGGCGATTTTCTGGAGGGAGACGGCGACGGTCCGCACAGCGCCGCTGGCGGCGAGTAGGGCGTCTTGGCTGCCTTGGGCCTGGAAGTGATGAGGAGTCTCACGAACGTTGAGCCCCAACTCCTGGGTGAGGATGGCGCAAACGCTTCGGGCAAAATCGGGGTGGGCGTTGACGCCGGTGCCAACGGCGGTGCCTCCCAGGGCGACTTCGCCCAGGGCTTCTACCTGGTCCTGAAGCCGTCGCCTGGAGAGCAGCATTTGGTCGGCGTAGCCCTGGAACTCTTGGCCCATGCGGATAGGGGTGGCATCCTGAAGATGAGTCCGACCGGTCTTCACGACCTCCCACAGCTCTTCTGCCTTGCCTCTGAGGGTGGCTTCGGCTTGCTCCAGTGCTGGCACCAGTTGTTCCTTGAGGGCCTTGGCCGCCGTGAGGTGGCTGCTGGTGGGAATAGTGTCGTTGGAGGACTGGCCCATGTTGACGTGGTCGTTTGGATGGGGCCGTTTGTCGCCAAGGGGCATGAGCTCCCGCGTGCGGCGGGCCACTACCTCGTTGACGTTGGTGTTGGTTGAGGTGCCGGAGCCGGTCTGGAATAGGTCGATGGGGAAGTGACTATCGAATCGGCCTTGGATAACCTCTCCGGCGGCTTCGATGATGGCCTGACCAATCTCCTTGTCCAACAACCCCAAGTCCATATTGACCTTGGCTGCGGCCTGCTTGATGAGGGCGTGGATGTGGATGAACTCATCAGGATAGCGCAGCGTGCTGATGGGGAAGTTCAGTACGGCTCGCTGGGTGGTTGCGCCGTAGTAGGCGTCCTCGGGGACCTGCATCTCCCCCATAGTGTCGCGTTCGGTCCGGGTGTTCTTGGTTTGTGTCATTATGCGCCTCGCTGTTGTTGAAAAGGTGTCCCGGAAGCTGCCGACGTATGTGACATATGTCCTGGACGCAGGGGGTGCATCCGCGGGATTATGTTATCGTTGCGGGGTCTGTTTGTGCCAGCGCTGATACCGGACAGGCGCTTCGGAAACGCTATCGGTTGCGCCACTGAATCGGCTGTAGGTGGGGCGGGCTCTCGGGCTCTATGGTAGTATTCGCTGGAGCATTATCCCTCGTCCTCATGGATATCTTCCGCATGACCAATCGATCGGGCGTTGCCCAAGTACTGTTTGCCCTAGCCATCTCCGCCATTGCGGTGGGAGTGATTCTGGGCATCTCCTCTTACGCTTACCGGGCGGACAAAATCCTGGGACATGGCCCACTGGCCAGCTCCGTTTCGTCTTCTGAGGGATACCTTATCACGCTGGTAGTTGCGGGACTGGCGATCCTCAGTGCGGGTGTTACGTACGTGGGGTTAGTGCGGACGAAGTCGCTTACCGGCCGTTTTTCGTGGCTTCCCCAGGTGATTATCGCTGTTACCTTACTGCTGCTCGTTCTGGTGCCCCTCCAGCGCTTCGGTAGTTCCTCATGGGGGGGCGTGCCCACCTTCCTGGTCAGCATGCCGTCTCGCATGGTGGTGGCTCTGACTTTGGGGTTCCTGTTTTTCCATGCCATTGAGCGCCTGTTGCGTCCTGCCAGTTTGCGGGACCAGGGGGGCCTCGGGGCTACCACGTCGGTAGGCGGCTCCGCCACGGCTATCAGAGGTCTTCCCGGCCGCTTCACTCCCGGCGCGTGGCGTGTCCTCGCGGCCATGCAGGAGGAGGCGAAACGCTTCGAGCACGGCTTCATGGGGACTGAGCACCTAGTGCTGGGCATGCTCCGTGAGCGTCAGGGTCTAGCTTCGAAGGTTATGGTGAATCTGGGGGTGGACGTGGAGTCCGCGCGCTCACAGATTGAAGGTATTGTTGGTAAGCGGGGCTCGTTGTACACCGGCTCCGTGGGGCTCACTCGGCGTTGCAAGCGGATCATCGAGCAGGCGGCGCGGCGTGCTCGCGAATCTGGTCGGCGGACGGTGGGCACAGGGCATTTACTCCTTAGCCTGATGACTGACCCGGAGGATGCCGCTGGGCAGCTCCTGGAGAGCATGGGCGTGACGGAGCGCCGGGTGGAGGAGGAGATACGCCGCTTTGGTTACGAGTCCGAAGAGACTGAGACTCGGGCCTCCTAGCCTTTCGTAGATTTCCCTGGTGGGCTGATCTATCATCAAGAGGGAGCTTGCTTAGTGCGACTCCAGACGCTTCAGCGCGGGCCCGTAGCTCAGTGGTTAGAGCGGTCGGCTCATAACCGGTTAGTCGCAGGTTCGATCCCTGCCGGGCCCACCAGCCTCTCTCTCCCTTAAGTACCACCAGCCCGAATCGCTCTCTGGCCGCTTGGCGTTGTCCATGCCGACGCTCAGCATTCGCCGTCCTAACCGGACTTTTCGCCCATGGCGCGCTCAACCCAAGGGATTACCTTGGTTGGAGCGCGCGGTTTCATGTCATGTACTAGCAGATTCGCACGGGCCGCCCATTCGGATGCGTGGGCGGTGCATGATGCAACGAATGCGTTGGATGCTGGGCCTCACCCTGCGACCGGGCAGGTGACGGAGCCCATTTCAGCCGACTAATCCTTTCCTAGGAAGCGGCCTTGGACGTGCTTCCAGAAGTTGTGTATGGCGTCGCTGGCACCCTCGGCACCAGCGGTTAGGAAGCGTTTGCCGTAGCTCTTTCGGTGCGGAACTCCACGAGCTCCGTTCCGGCCACTGCCTCGTCCACCAGGCCCGCCACATCAAGCCCGCTCTCCAGCGACCGTATCTGTTTCAGGTAGGTGCGGGTGGCGGGAGAGCGCGGCACGAACAGGCTGCAGCAGTCCTCATCGGGCATGATAGAGGTCTCGTAGGTGCCGATGGTCTGGGCCTGGGCCACGATCTCCTGCTTGTCCATGCCCACCAGGGGCCGCAGCAGGGGCATTTGCACCGCCTCGCCGATGGTGGTCATATTGGAGAGGGTCTGGGAACCCACCTGGCCCAGAGATTCTCCCGTCACAAGCATCCCCGCCCTTTCTTTTCGGGCGATAGCCTCTGCGATGCGGAGCATAAAACGGCGGTACACGACGATACGCAGCGGTCCCGGGATGCTCAAGATAAGGTGTTGTTGAAGCGGTGCGAAGGGCACTAGATGGAGCCGAGTGCGATATTGATACGTGGTGAGAATCTCCGCAAGTTCGCGAGCCTTCTCCCGGGAGCGGCCCTCCACCAGCGGGAAGCTGTGGAAGTGGACCAAGGAGGTGGTGCAACCCCGGTGGACCATGCGCCACGCCGCTACGGGCGAGTCGATGCCACCCGACATGAGGGTGACGATGTGGCCGCTGGTCCCCACGGGCAGTCCGCCGGGGCCAGGTTCCTCCTGGTCGTGGATAAAAACACCCTCGGGGAGCACCTCCACTCGTATGTCGACTTCAGGGTTGCGGAGGTCGACCTTGGCGCGGCTCTTTAGCGCGACCGCATCGCCCAGACGAATGTTGAGTTCTTTGGAGGTGAGAGAGAAGCGCTTGTCCGCCCGATGGGCGGTGATGCGGAACGAGTCAAAGGTGCGGGACGCGGCGATTGCGAGTACCTGCTGCTGGATGGCGGCGAAATCGTGGGCCACCTCGTAGGCCAAACTGAACTTGGCGATGCCTGACACCGTGGCTAGGCGATGGCGTATCGCGTCCCAATCGGCGTTCGTTGCCAGGGTAAGGCGGACCACCATATGGCTGGCCCAGACGCGCTCCACGTCCATACCCTGGGTGGCGCGGCGGATATTCGCTACCAGCGCCTTGATAAACATGGGCCGGTTCTTGCCCTTTAGCGCAATCTCGTGGAATCGGACTAAAACCTGACAGGCCTGCTCCAAGATTCTACTCCACTGCACGGGGTTATCGATGCTGGCTAGGATTGGAAAGCCGCTTGATTGTACACTTGAGCCTAGGTGGAGGGCAGGGGCCGAGGCTACGGTATTTGGAACAGAAAAAGCGGAGCTATGATTCGAGCAGAATAGGTTAGAAAGGAATCCGATGCTCTGAAAGTGGCGCCTCCCGGAGGAGGCCTCGGCTATCCTGCTCCGGATAGCCGAGGGACGGCTCAAGAGTTCTTAGAGTTCAATGTAGCCTGCGGTCAATGGATTGAGCTTCGGCTTGTCCGTCCGGTACCCCAAAAGTATGTAAATCAACCCTTTCATGTGATCCCCCTTATGTTGTGTTGCAGCGACTGGTTATGATCGCGATTCGCTTTGTGTTTCCAGCAGATAGGATTTCCGATGGCTAGATTCGATATATTTCCCTTTATATTAATCGGTATAAGTCTACTGGAGTACGAATACAGTAACATGTAACGAATAGCGCCGCAATTAACCAGATATAGCTCAGTAATCGTCTCTATTCAATGGAAACAGTAAATATTTGGATAAGTATGTACTTTCTCGTCGCGGTGGGCAGTTATAAAGATGGGACTCGTTGCGGCTGAGACAAATGTTGCATTAGCAATTTGGAACCAATTGGGCGAAATATCCACACAGGAGTTGTTGCGCGTGGGCCTGAAGGCTCTTTTGGCACCCTTCTCTTGGGCCGTCTATAATGCGCCCGCCGTGGCGTGGAAAGGCTCGCCGGAGGCCGTTGGGCTCCTGGAACGGTTTTTCCCGTAGTAAGAGGAGAAAATATGGCCCAGGCCAAGAGCGAAGCAGGCGCGTCGGCGCTGTCCCTGCCCGATGGGCTCAGCGTCCAGGGGTTGGTGGACATCTACGTCACCATGGTCTTGGTGCGTACGCTGGACGAGCGAGTGTGGATGATGAACCGGCAGGGCAAGGCTGCTTTGGTTGCCTCCTGCCAAGGCCACGAGGCCGCTCAACTCGGTAGCGTTTGGGCGCTGCGCCAGCACACGGCCGACCAGTTTTATTTCACCTACTATCGGGACATGGCCGTACTCATGGCCCAGGGTCTGTCGGCTTTGGATATCATGCTGGGCTATTTAGCCAAGGCGGGCGAACCCTTGAGCGATGCCCGTCAGTTTCCGCTGCACGGCGCGTCGCTGCGGCACAGGATCATGAACCTCTCCAACGTGGTAGGCACCCACGTGCCCCACGCCGTGGGCTGGGCCCTGGCCTGCAAGCTCCGGGGATTGCCTACCGTGGTGGCCACGTACTTCGGCGACGGCGCAACCAGCCAGGGCGATATTCACGAGGCTATGAACTTCGCCTCCGTTCACCAGCTTCCCGTGCTCTTCCTTTGCGAGAACAACAAGTACGCTATTTCCGTTCCCCTGAGCGCTCAGATGCGCGTGGGGAGCGTTGCTGAGCGGGCCGCTGCCTACAGTATGCCTGGCGTCACCGTGGACGGCACCGACGTGCTGGCGGTCTACAGGGCGACGGCGGAGGCTGCCAAGCGCGCAGCCAGCGGTGGCGGGCCGTCCTTGCTGGAGTTCGATGTGGAGCGCTATCTGCCGCACACCAGTGACGATGACGACACCGTCTACCGCGATAAGTCCGAAATCGAGAAAGCACGCCAGCGCGACCCGCTCAAGGCGTTGCAGGAGTTGTTGCTTGAGTCAGGCTTGATGACTGAGGCCCAGGACCAGGAGCACCGGCGGGCCGCGAAGGCGGAGGTGGATGCCGCCACCGAGGCAGGGGAGGCGGCATCCTATCCGACAACAGATGACTTCGCCAAGCACGTCTACGCGCCGGAAGAGAGCGACTGATGTCCACACTTACGCTCATCGAGGCCGTGCGGCAGGCGTTGGCCGAGGAGATGCGCCGCGACGAGAGCGTCTTCGTCCTGGGTGAGGACATAGGCAAGCGCGGCGGTGTTTTCCTGGCCACCCAGGGTTTGCTGGACGAGTTTGGGCCTGAGCGGGTCATCGACACCCCTCTGGCTGAGTCCGCGATTGCCGGCATGGCCATGGGCGCCGCTATGCAGGGCATGCGTCCGGTGGCCGAGGTGCAGTTTGCCGACTTCATCTGGCCTACGATGAACCAGCTGGTGGGCGAGGCGGCACGCGCTCGTTACGGCACCGCAGGAGGCGTGCACGTCCCCATGGTGGTGCGATCCCCCTATGGCGGCCACGTGCGTGGTGGCCTCTTTCACTCCCAAAGCGTTGAGGCATATTTCGCCCACACGCCGGGCCTGAAGGTGGTGACGCCCTCCACGCCCTACGACGCCAAGGGGCTACTAAAGGCGGCCATCCGCGACGATGACCCGGTCATCTTCCTGGAGCACAAGCGTACCTACCGATCGGTACGTGGCGAGGTGCCTGACGGCGAATATGTCTTGCCCATCGGCGTCGCCGACGTGAAGCGCGAGGGTGTGGACGCTACCCTGGTGACCTACGGCCTGACCGTTCACTATGCGCTCCAAGCCGCCGAGGAGCTTGTTGGTGAGGGAGTCCAGGTGGAGGTGGTGGACCTGCGCACCGTCCGGCCTCTGGATATGGACACGGTGTTGGCGTCAGTGCGCAAGACCAGCAGGGCGCTGGTGGTCCACGAGGACAACATAACCGGAGGTATCGGCGCGGAGGTCAGTGCCCGCATCGTGGAAGGGGCCTTCGGCGACCTGGACGCACCGGTGATGCGCTGCGCGGGGCCGGATGTGCCAGCTATGCCCTTTGCACCGACGCTGGAGGCGAAGTTCATGCCCAC